>NZ_CP053085.1:1294773-1942159 GCF_013004105.1 Gemmatimonas groenlandica | reverse complement strand
CCACGTGCACATCGACGGGCTCGAGCATCAGAGCGAAATGCCCGAGGTACCGCCGCCCGAAGATCTGATGCCGGAACTCGACCAGATTCGCGAGCGCGCCGAGGTGCTGCCGCCAGAGCTGCGCACGGTGCTCACGCAGGATCGTCCGATCGACTTCCGCTCGTTCACGTCACATGTACCGGGCACCGACGAATCGCGCGGAGCGAAGCGCTTCGTGTGGTTCCGAGTGATCGATACGCTCCCCGACGACGCGATCACGCATCAGGCGATTCTCGCGTACGCGTCGGACTACGGCTTTCTGCCAACGGCGCTGTTGCCGCATCAGGTGTCGTATCGCGACCCGCGGCTCCAGCTCGCCTCGCTGGACCATACGATCTGGATGCACCGCCCGTTCCGGGCCGACGAGTGGTTGCTGTACAGCATGGACAGCACAGCGGCCGCTGGCGCGCGCGGCTTCGTGCGCGGCGAGATTTTCACGCAGGATGGTACGCTGGTGGCGTCGGTGGCACAGGAAGGGCTGATCAGGCTCCGCGATCACTGAGGATTCCCCATGAGTTCACGCGATCCCCGCATCGATGCATACATCGCGAAGTCGGCGCCTTTTGCCCAGCCGATTCTCGAACACATTCGCGAGATCGTACACGAGGCGTGTCCCGAGGTGGAGGAAACGATGAAGTGGAGTTTCCCGCACTTCGATTACCATGGCATGATGTGCAGCACGGCGTCGTTCAAGGCGCACTGTGCACTCAACTTCTGGCTCGGTCGTCAGGTGCTGGGCGAGGAGATGACCGACGAGGCGATGGGGCAGTTCGGGCGAATCACGAGCATCAAGGATCTGCCGAACAAGACGACGCTCAAGAAGTACATCAAAAAGGCGATGGCGCTCAATGACGCCGGCGTGAAGCTCGCGCGACCCGCCGCGAAGAAGGGCGCTGCGCCCAAGCCGGTGGTCGTGCCGCCAGAGCTGGCGAAGGCACTGGCTCGTGATAAAGCGGCCAAGGCGGCTTTCGACGCGTTCAGCCCCTCGCACCGCCGCGAGTACTGCGAGTGGATCGCCGAAGCGAAACGCGACGAAACGAAAGCCAAGCGCGTGGAGCAGGCGATCGAGATGCTGGCCGAGGGCAAAGCGCGGAACTGGAAATACGGCGCGTAGTCCCGCGGCGGCAACTACGGGCGCACGAACGCCACGATGCGATCGCGGAACGTGGCCGTCTGGCTGGGCGACACGATGCGGCCGGCGATCACGTGCCCATCTTCGCCAGTGGTCGGAATGACCACCACACGCTGCGCTTTCACCGTCCCTTCGGCGTCGAGGGCATCGAGCCATGTCGTGGTGCGCTTCGCGTCGACGACGTTGTCGCCTTCGTTGTAGAACGCGAGCGTGGGCACGTCATAGCCGCTCAGTGCCGCGTCGCGCACATGCTCGACGAGCGCCTGCATCGGGAAGAGCGCCGCCGACGGATAGCGCATCGTCCAGAAGCGCTTCTGTTCGTCATTCTTCGCGGTCCATTCGCGCTGCGGAATGAAACGCGGCAGCACGACCTCGGCCCAGGGCAGCGTGAGCAAGCCGGCGTCGGGATCTTTCGGACCGAAGTTTGGTGAGATGAGCACGAGCGCGTGCAGTCCCTCACGCACGGGCTTGGGCAGCGTGGCCAGCCACACGCCGAGCGTGCCGCCGGTGCTGGTGCCGATCACGAGTACCGAGTCGCCAAGCCGACGCGCCACGTCGAGCGAGAAGGCGGCATCGCCCATCCAGTCGCGTGCCTGGACGTGACCCAAGGAATCGCCAGGCAGCCCGTGGCCGCGGAGTCGCGTTTCGTACAGGTTGGCTCCGAGCGCGCGCGCCACTTCTTCGCTGAGCGGAGACGTTTCCTGTCGTGTGGCGGAGAAGCCGTGAAGATAGACCACACTCCACGCGGTCTTCGACGGGTGCACGCTGTCGGCGAACATCACGCGCTTCGCGACGTCGGGATCGGTGACGCCCGCCGCGCGCTCCTGCGTTGCAAACCACTGCGGGAACTCAGCGATGCTGTCGGGAAGCGCTGACGCGACCACGTGCATCGTGGCCGCGTACGGACTCGTGTCCGTCCATTCCACGCTGGGGCGCGGACCCGAAAGGAAGATCGTGCCCAGCAAGAACAGCCCCACGGCGAAGCGCACCGCCCGTTTTGTGCGGCGCGCCGCGCGCGGGTCGATCATACCGCGTCCGACGAGCTGGAAAAGTTGAAATCGCGCACCTTGATGGGCGGCATCGCGACGCCCGGCCCACCTTCACCGCCGGCCGTACGCACCGCGGCTCCCACGCCTTCGAGGTTATTCAGCATAAACAGCGGGGAGTCGTTGAAGCGGAAGTTCTTGATCGAACGCGCGATCTTGCCGTTCTCGATCAGGAAGGTGCCATCGCGCGTGAGTCCCGTGTACATGAGCGTGCGCGCGTCGAGCGGACGCAGATACCACAGCCGCGTGACCAGTACACCGCGCGTGGTGCTGGCAATCATCGACTCGATGGAGTCCTTGCCACTGGCCATGCGCAGCGACTGCGCACCGCCGGTGGCCGTCTTGCCCTGCTTGTTGGCCCAGAACCGATTGTACGCCAGCTGA
The DNA here is from genome assembly GCF_013004105.1 of Gemmatimonas groenlandica. Lineage (NCBI taxonomy): Bacteria > Pseudomonadati > Gemmatimonadota > Gemmatimonadia > Gemmatimonadales > Gemmatimonadaceae > Gemmatimonas > Gemmatimonas groenlandica. The sequence continues at coordinate 1,939,558 of NZ_CP053085.1, read as the reverse complement.
TTGAGCACGCCGTTCTGCACCCACGTCTGCTTGCCCGTGGGCATGCCTTCGCCATCGAACGGCGAGCCAAGAATGAGTGCGTCGCCCGGGTCGCTGATGAGCGTGACGCGTTCATCCACGATCTTTTCACCGAGGCGCGTGCCGCCACCGGCCTTCGAGAATGCCGAGCGTCCTTCGTCGGCGGAACGGGCCTGAAAGGCGCCGCCCATCAGACTGACGAGATTGGCCGTGGCCTCGGGCTCGAAGATCACGGTATAGCGACCGGGCTCGATGCCCACTGGATTGCGCGAGCGACGCGCCTTGTCGATGGCACGGTCGGCCACCGACTGGAAGTCGATGGCGCTCCAGTCGGTGCTCTCACTGCCCACCCAGCCCGAGCCCGTACCGTCCGTGGTGCGCGCGGTGAGCGTGTAGTTGGCACTCGTGCCGCGATGATACGCAAACAGACCGGCGCTGTTGCCGATCGCGCTCGCGCTGGCGTTGCAGATGATGAAGCCCGCCACAGTGAGATCTTTCGCCGCGCGCGCCGGTGCGAGGGCTGTCATCGCGGCCTTGGCCCGGTCTTCCGCCGACAGATCGGCGGTGCGATCGAACCACGCGTTCACGGGTGCGTACGTTTGCGGCGGCAGCTCACCGAGATACTCGGGGTCTTCCGGGGCTAATCGGGCCAATGCTTCCGACTGTTCGACCGCACGACGGAGTCCTTCGTCGCTGCGATCGTTGGTGACCACACTCGCCTTGCGCTTGCCGAACACGCTCTGAATCCGGATCGTGCTGTTGGTCGTCACGCCCGACGTCGACATCTGATTGTCGGCGAAGCGTAGATTCGTTTCGCGCGAGCTGTTCACCGAGACGCGCACGGCGTCCGCCTTGGACAACTTCACGGCGCGCTCGACGATCGCCTGCGCCTGTTCGCGCGAAAGCACGCCGATCGCAGCCATGGCTTTCGTGTCGCTTATGCTATCGCGCATGGTGTCGCTCGAGGACTCGCTCATACCGTGCGTCCCGTGTTGATGATGTTCGCGTTCTTGAAGCGCGTCGGCGGGCAGCCGTGGCTCACGGCATTCGCCTGTCCGGGCTGGCCCTTGCCGTCGTTGAAGGTGCCGCCGAACTCGTAGCTGCTCTTGCCGCCGAGCATGTCGAGCGTGTTCCAGAAGTCGGGCGTGCGCATCTGGTATGCGGCGTCCTTCACCTGGCCCACGATCTTGCCCTTGCGCACTTCGTAGCAGAGCTGCGCGCCGAACTGCGCGTTGTAACGCTGCTGATCGATCGAGTACGACGCACGCCCGATCATGGCGATGCCCTTGTCGGTGGCGGCGATGAGATCATCCCAGCTGAGGTCCTTGGCCCCAGGCTGCAGCGACACATTCGGCATGCGCTGGAACTGCACGTCGGCCCAGCTCTGCGCGTACGAGCAGCCGTGCGAGCGCACCGGCTTGCCGTTCTTGGCGTACCACGACGACAGCCACGGCGCCTGTTCGCGCGTGGTCTGGTAGTCGTTGAGAATACCGTCTTTCACGATGTGGAAGGTGTCGGGTTGCACGCCGTCATCGTCGTAGCCGATCGTGGCGAGCGCGCCGACTTCGTTGCGATTGCCCACGAGGTTCATCATGGGCGGTCCGAGCTTGAGCGAGCCGAGCACTTTCTCCGGCGGTGCCATGAAGCTGGTGCCGGCGTAGTTGGCTTCGTAGCCCATGGCGCGATCGAGTTCGGTGGGGTGCGCGAGCGATTCGTGAATCGTGAGGAACAGCTGCGACGGATGCAGAATGAGATCGTAGCGGCCCGGTTCCACCGGCTTGGCCGTGAGCTTCTCGGCGGCTTCCTCACCCCACTTGGTGGCGTTCTTCACGATGTCGGCTTCGAGCACGTATTCCCAGCCGCGACCGGCCGGCTGCACCACTTCGGGGCCCCGCACGGCCGTGCCGGAGCGATCAGGCGCGACGGCGGTGCAGCTCATGGTGACCCAGCTGCGCACGTAGTCCTGCGTGATCACCGAGCCGTCGGTGTTCGCGTAGTTGCGCTCTTCCTTCACGAACGAGAGACCGGAGTTCACGAAGCGCACGTTGGGCACTTTCAGTGCCTCGGCGTTGGCGCGCAGAAGCAGATCAGCCTTGGTTTCCACCGGCACGGTGAAGGGGTCGATCTGATAGGCGCTGCGCCACGTGGCGTTCGGATGCGCCGGCGAGGGTGCGAGTTCGACGCGACGGTCGCGCGCAATGCGATTGGCCTTGGCAATGGCCACCGCTTCCTGCGCGGCCGTACCGACGCCTTCCTTGGTGAGCTCCTGCGTCGCGCAGAATCCCCAGCAGCCATCAACCAGCACGCGCACACCACAACCCATCGTGTCGGTGTCGACGACGTCGGTGACTTGGCGTTCGCGCGTTTGGATGCTGTTGTTGCGATTGCGCGAGATGCGCACGTCGGCCCATGAGGCGCCGTAGCGTTTGGCGGCGTCGAGCGCCTCCATCATGAGTTCGCGTGTGGCCGCGTCGGTGTAGAGCGCGGGGAGCGGCTTGAATCCGGGCAGTGCCCGCAGAGCGCTGGGACCGATCGCCAGCGCGCCGAGTGCGGCGCCGCCGGTGACGAGAAAATCGCGACGAGTAGTCATGTCACGAATGTATCGCCACCGACGGATCAGGTCACGCGTGGGCCGTGCGAGCTACTTCAGGTTGGCCTTGAAGAAGCCCACGGTCTTGGCGAACGCATCTTCGGCCGCCGCCTTGTCGTACGCTTGGCCGGTCGGGTTGGCGAACGCGTGATTGGCGTTCTCGTACACGTTGATGGTGACCTTGCGGCCGCCCCTCTTCATGGCTGCTTCCATCGCGCGCACGCTATCGAGCGGGATGCCGGTGTCCTTGCCACCGAACAGGCCCAGCACCGGCGCCTTGAGACGCGCGAGCTGCGCCGGATCGGTGATCGGTGCACCGTAGTACATCACGACCGCGTCGAGGTTGGCGCCGCCCACGAGGCCGGTGCGGAGCGACCAGTGACCGCCGTAGCAGTAGCCCACCGAGCCGACCGACGTCGCGCCGGCCTTCTTGAGGTACGTGATGGCCTCACCGAGGTTCTTCTCACCACCAGCAATATCCGCCATACCCGCCTGGTACAGCTTCATTGCGGCATCGGGCGTGGTGGCAACCGATCCGAACAGATCGACGGCGAGCACGGTGTAGCCTTCACCGGCGTAACGCTTGGCCATGGCTTGGATGCCTTCGTTCAGGCCCCACCACTCGTGCACCATGATGATCGCCTTGCCCGTCTTGGCGCCGGCGGCCGGCTTGGCGAGGAAGCCCTTGATGGCCTTCCCGTTGATGGTGGCGTAGGTCACCGTCTCGCCCACGACATCGAGGCGCGGCGCGATGCGGGCGCCGGCGGATGCGGTCGGGGTCTCGTTCATGTGCTCGCGGTGCATGGCCGCGGCGTAGTCGGGCTGCGTGGTCTGCGCGCCGGCGGCGGTGACAGAGAAGAGCAGGGCAACGCCGGCGGCGAGGCGGGCGGTGTGTGCGGAAGCGTTCATGGATTGGGTTTGGTGTCGGAAAGGAACGGATTGCTTGGGCAGAACATGCCTCAGTAATGAAACACTGCTTTGAGCTCTCCGGTTTCCGGCTGGGCCGATTGTAATTCGAACGGTTCGCGGTGCCTTCGAAAGCTCCGTAACAACCGGAACACGGAGGCCACCGATCGCACCGAACGATCACAGATAAACAAAAGGCGCTGTTTGCTTATCTGTGGCAGCTTCGGTGCGATCGGTGGCCTCCGTGTTCTGGCTGTTGCCGTTGCCATTGCCGTTGCCGTTGCTGTCGAGCCCTACGCGATCCCTTTCGTCATCGGAATCAGCGGCAGTGTCGTCCCGTCGGGCATGGGATAGTCCACTCCCACGTCAGGCACGAACCCCAGCGCCCGATAGAGTGGCTCACCTGGCAGCGTCGACATCAGCGACAGCGAGGTAAATCCCGCGCGTCGCGCGGCGGCACTGCAGACGCGCAAGAGGCGCTTGGCGTAGCCGCGCCGGGCGTGGTCGGGGTGTACGTAGAACGCACGGATCCGCGCCGGTGACGTGGTGGGGTTCAGGCGTCCCTCGCCGCGGTTATGGAACTGGTCGCCGCCGAACAGGGTCTGGTGATCGCTCCAGCCACCGCCGGCCACGATCTCGCCGTGCTGCTCGAGTACGAAGTAGCTGCGATCGTGAATGAGACTCGAGTCGACGCCGAACACGTACGCCAGCGACGACGCGATCTGCGCGTCGGTGTAGTACCCCGCCGCCAACCGGCGTACCGACGCGTCGATCAACGCGGTCAGTGCCGCGACGTCGCTGTAGCGGGCGACCCGACACTGCGGCGCCGCGGCCATCTCCTCTACGGCGCGCCAGCCCTCGGGCCACGGGCCGAAGCCGGCGTCGGCGTTGATGTGCCCGGCCTCGCCGAGATCCCACAGCTTGCTGCCCCACGCCGCGGCGTACTGCTCGGCCTGGGCGAACGTCACGTACTCGTCGTTGCGGCTGGCCACGACGGTGCTGGGGAAGGGCAGCGCGTGCAGAGGCACGGGGGCGAATCCGGTGGGCCCACTCGGATACGCCGGCGCGAGGGGGTCGCTGGGCGCGACCAGCAGCGCGCCACGCACCCGCATGATGAGCGTCAGCGGCGCCTCGCGCGCCCAGTGCGCGAGCATGGCGCAGGCGCTGCTGTGGGCGACCAGCACGACATCGTGTGCGGTCTCCTGCATCACCTGCGTGAGTCGTGCGACCCAGTCGACGCAGCGCGGCGCCGCCCACTCCTGTTGCACCACGCGTTCAACGGGAAGGGCAGTGGCGTGGGCTTGCCACAGCGATTGCCAATGCGCCGGCCCCGAGTCGTACAGCCCGGGGAGCAGCAGGATCACGGGTGCGGCGTCAGACGACACCGATCGCTCGCGCCAGCATCGCCGGATCGATGTTGCCGCCGGTGACCACCACCATCGTCGTGCGCCCTTTCGTCTCGAGCTTGCCCGACAGCAGCGCGGCCAGCGCGGCGGCGCCGCCCGGCTCCACCACCAACTTGAGTTCGCGCACGGCGAAGGCGATGGCCGCGAGCACCTCGTCGTCGGTCACCGTGAGACCAGCGCCGACACGGGGCTGATTGATCGAGAACGTGAATTCACCGGGCATCTCGGTCACGATCGCGTCGCAGATGGAGCGCTTGCCGGGCTCGTTCGCCACGCGATGGCCCAGCCGCAACGAACGTGCGGTGTCGTCGAACTCCGCCGGCTCGCACGGATGCACCACGGTGTTTGGCGACACTGCGGCAGCGGCGAGCGCCGAGCCAGCGGTGAGGCCGCCGCCGCCGCAGCACACCAGTAGCGTCTCGGGTGTGTAACCCATCGCTGCGGCCTGAGTAAGCGCCTCGAGCGCCAACGTGCCCTGTCCGGCCACGATGTGCGGATCTTCGAAGGGCGGCACGATCGTCAGGCCATGTTCCTGCGCGATCGCACCGCCAATGGCAACGCGGTCTTCGGTATAGCGGTCGTACAGCACCACCTCACCACCGAAGGCGCGCGTGCGTTCGATTTTTAGCGCCGGCGCATCCTGCGGCATGATGATCACGGAGCGCATGCCGAGCAGGGTGGCACTGTACGCGACCGCCTGCGCGTGATTCCCAGACGAATAGGCCACCACACCACGCGAGCGTTCGTCGTCGGTGAGTTGCAGCAGGCGATTCAGCGCGCCGCGCAGTTTGAACGACCCGGTATGTTGCAGCACTTCGGCCTTGAGCAGCACGCGACCACCCGCGCGCGCATTGAGGGCCGGCGAGGTCAGGAGCGGCGTGATCTGCGCGTGCGGAGCGATGCGCGTGGCGGCGGCGCGGATTTCGTCGATCGTCGGGACTGCGGGGAGCGTCGTGGGCATCCTGAATAATCCACCGCGGCACGCACGACCGAAAGACGCGTGGCCGGCCCGCGCCGTCGCTAGAAGACCAGCGCGCGCTTGGCCGCACGCCGACGGCGCTCGCTGCCACAGGTGATCGCCCGCTCGAATCGCGTGCGTGGTCGCAGCACGTAGCCATCCGCCAAGCCGGAATCGACCGCGGTGCGGGCGGCCAGATACTGCGCCGGGCAGGGCGCCCATAGCGCGTCGTCCATCGCCGTGGCCACCGGTGTGGGAATACCGGTGAACACCCACAGCATGGCGATGAACATCACCGCCAGCGCGAACACCGCCACGAGCCGTCCGATCCGCCGGATGCGCCGCGGCGTCGGGTCCCCGGGGCGCGGCTCGAAGTGCATGGGAAGATCGGATTGGTCGGGCATGCTGCAATATGGCTGCGTAGACTGTAGCTTCGCTCAGATCACCGCCGTGCACGGCTTCATTGCCCACCATTTCATCCGACGACGTGGAGATCGACCTCGAACTGAGTCTCCTGGCCTTTCAGAGCCGGGTTCTCGCGTTGGCCGAAGATCCCGCCGTGCCGCTACTCGAGCGGCTTCGCTTTCTGGGCATCGTCACCGGCAACATTGATGAGCTGTACATGGTGCGTATGGCGGAACTGCGCCGTGCGGCGATCGACGAGCCGGGGCCGGCCACGGAGCGGCTGCTCACAGTAGAGCGGGGCCTCGAGGAGCTCATCGCGCGTCAGTCGCGTTGCGCGACGGACTGTCTGCGCGCGGCGGAGTGGGTAGGCGTGCGACTGCTGTCCTGGCAGGAGCTGACCATCGACGAGCAGCATGTATTGCGCGTGCAGTATCTCGAAGAAATCCAGCCCGACCTGCGGCCGCTGGCGATCACGCTCAGTCCCGGGCATCCGCTGCCGCACCTACCGCACCTCGGGCTGTTTCTCGCCGTGCTGTTTCGCATGGCCCCGGGTGAGCGCCTGCGATTGGCCGAACACGACTTGCCGAGTGACATGCCGCGGCTGCTGGCAGTGCCGGATCGGGCGGGCGCGGTAATCGCCATCGAGGAAGTGCTGCGCGCCAATGCGCACCTGCTGCATCCGGGCACGATGGTCGAGAGCGCGTATCTCTTCCGCGTGACGCGCGGCGGCGATCTCCCGATCATGGACGATGAGACCGGCAGCCTGCTCGGCGCCGTCGCGTTGGCGACCGAGCGACGCGTGCACAACCCGGCCGTACGCGTAGAAGTCGAGCGCAGCATGCCCGACTCGGTCGGTGCGCTGATCCTCGAGACGCTGCGCCGTGAGGCGATCGGGCGCGACATGGAGCTCACCGTGGACTCGGTGCAGCCGGTGGACGGGCTGCTCGATCTGCGCTGTTTGCAGTCGCTGCCGTTGCCGGATGATCCATCGCTCGAATTTCCCCCGATGCCGACGAAGCAGGTGGTTGGCGACCGCTCCATGTTCGCCCTGCTGCGCGAAGACGACCTGTTGTTGCACCATCCCTTCGAATCCTTCGACGACAGCGTCGTGCGATTTTTTCAACAGGCGGCCGACGACGCCGATGTGACGGCGATCAAAGCCACGTTGTATCGCGTAGGGAATCCATCGCCGATCGTGGACGCGCTGGTGAAGGCCGCGAAAGCGGGGAAGCGCGTGGCGGTGGTGGTGGAACTGAAAGCACGCTTCGACGAAGAGCACAACGTGCAATGGTCGCGCGCGCTCGAGGCGGCTGGCGTGGACGTGACCTACGGCATCGCGGGTCTCAAAGTGCACGCCAAAGTCGCGATGGTCACGCGGGTCGAGCACGGCGCGACGGTGCGGTACGTCCACGTCGGCACCGGCAACTACAATCCGCGATCGGGACGGCAGTATACCGACCTCAGTCTGTTCTCGGCGCGCGCCGAGCTCGCCGATGCCATGGACGTGCTGTTCGCCGGTCTGACCGAGCGGCATGCGCCGCCGGCTGCCCTTCCGCATGGTGCTCTGGTGGCCCCACATCAATTGCTGAAAGGCTTGTTGGAACACATCGAACGTGAGATCCAGCATGCCAGAACGGGGAAGCCCGCGCGCATCACGATCAAGATCAACGGTCTCGGGGATCGCGAAATGGTGCAGGCCTTCGAGCGGGCATCACAGGCCGGCGTGCAGGTTGATCTGATCGTTCGCGGCATCTGTATTCTGCGGCCCGGCGTTCCCGGCGTGTCGGACCGCATCAGGGTGACGTCGATCGTGGGGCGCCTGCTCGAGCATTCGCGCATCTACCGGTTCGAGAATGGAGGGAGTCCGGAGTATCTCATTGGGTCATCGGACCTGCGCTCACGCAATCTCCGTCGGCGCGTCGAGGTGCTCGTTCCGGTGCCCGGAGCGACATTTCAGTCACGGCTCGATGCGATTCTCGACGCCTATTTGCGGGACGGCACCGCGTGGGAGTTACAGGACCACGGAGAGTACCGACAGGCGGATGATCGCCGCGCACCCGCCGCGCAGCTGGCGCTGGCGTGAGCATCGATCCTCGGCGACACGGTAGGGGAAGCGACATCGCCCATTCAGGGTTACCTTAGCCAAGACGTCGCGACGCTGCGCTCGCTCATCACCGTGTGGTCCGGAGTCTCATTGGCGTCGTTGAGCGGGTTCGATTCGCTGCCGTCGTTCGATCAGATCAACCTGGGTTCGACGCTGCTGCAGAGCGCCGTGATCATCGGGTTCGCCGCCGCGCAGCACGGCGTGGCGCGGCATTTCGACCGGCCGGCCATGCGGGCCATTGCCGGCTACTGGGGACTGCTCGCGCTCGCCGCGTTCCTGAACATCTTCTCGTCGTGGAGCGGCGCGGTCTGGAACGATCGGACCCTGTCGCGGCTGATCACGACGTCGCTGGTTGCCGTGATGGCTGCCGGTATCCCTTTCGTGCAACGAGCCATTGCGTCGTTGTTGCAGCCGGGAGTGGCGCTCCCCTCGGTGATACCTCAGGCAACGCGTTGGGGCGCCGCGGTGCTGCTGTTTCATGCCGCTGGCGTGTTCGGATCGGCCGCGCTGTTTCCCGATTGGCGCGTGGTCACGGTGAGCTGGAGCCGAGTGACGCAGCTCCTCGTGCTGTCGATCCCGGCCGTATTGTCCTGGCGCGCGTGGCAGCGAGCGCGCCAACATCGCACCGCTCTGCAACTCATGTCTGTCGGCCTGACGGCGCTCGCGGTGCGGCAGTTCTTCGCTGTGCTCGTTGGACTCCGCGTCGGTATGCCCGACCTACCGCTGTCGGGCGTGATCGTGATTGTCACGCTGGACTTGCTGTGCCTCTCGGCGGCCGGTGTGTTCGCGTTGCTCGCCAGCACGGCCGAGGAAGTCGTGTTGGTCGAACGGCAGGCGTCGGAGCTGGCGCACGCGCAACGGCGAATCGCGCAAGGCGAGCGCATGGAGAGCCTCGGACGGATGGCTGCTGCGGTTGCACATGACATGAACAACGTCCTGCAAGTGTTGGGACTGTCGTTGGAGTCGCTGCGCGAGCGTCTGCCGCGTGATGCGGGCGGTGAGGTGCGCGGCGATGCCCATCGCGAGGTCGGTGCGGCAATGCAGCACGGGCGTTCGTTGATGGCGCAGTTGCTGACGTTCGCGCGGGCCCGTCCAACCGCGCCAGAGCGCTTCGATCCGGTTTCTCGACTGCACTCGCTCGACGCGCTGCTGCGCGTCATGACCGGCGCGTCGATCGAGCTGCAACTCTCCGCCTCTGCCACGGGCGTGTCGTTACTGATGGATCCCGCGCAGTTCGAGCAGATCGTCATCAATCTCGTGGCGAACGCGCGCGACGCGATCGATGCCGGCGGTCGGATCGCCGTGTCGCTCGATCTGGTATCGTTGCCGCAAGCTGGGCGCCCGCGTGGTTCGCTCGCGCCGGGCGACTACGTCCGACTCGTCGTGGCCGATACGGGCACGGGCATTCCGGCCGCTATTCGCGATTCCATTTTCGAACCATTCTTCACGACGAAGTCACTGGGGCAGGGTACCGGACTCGGCTTGGCAACCGTTCACGGCATCGCGAAGCAGGTCGCCGGCGACGTCGTGTTGGAGTCGACGGTCGGGAGCGGTACGACGTTCGAGGTGTATCTCCCCGCCGCGTGATAAATTCCCGCAGCGATTCTTCTCCCACGACGCCCATCCGAGTCTTTTGCCAATGTCGTTTGCTCTCCGAGTGCTTGTCGCGATGGTCGTGTATGCCGTACTTGCTGCCGGCACGGCCAGCGAACTGTCGGCGCAGCGACAGCCCATCCGGGTGCGCATGCCGGGCAACGCGCGGTGGATCTGGGTCGACTCTGTCGCCAGCGCTCCGGCGTCGGTGCCGGCATCACCGGCGCTCACCTACAAGGCCGCCGCGGCCGTGCTCACCGAGCTTAAAGTTCCGCTCGGCGTCGATGAGCCGCACAATGGTTTGTTGGGTAATGGAGGCTTCATCGCGGTCCGGATGCTCGGCCGCGAGCGGCTGTCGAGATACCTCGAATGCGGCATGGGCACCCTCGGTGCGCACGCGGACGTGCGGCGCATCACGATGGCATTGTTCGTCTGGGTTGATTCGGCTGGCCCGGCCCTGTCGCGCGTGAGCGTCGCGGTGGTGGCTGGCTCGAACGACAACGAAGGCGTGTCCAAGAATGCCCTGTCGTGCGGATCTACGGGAGCTCTCGAAACGTTTCTGACCGACGAGATTCGCAAACGCGCGGTGATGCCGTAGGTCATACCTCCGATGCATTCGTTCGCCAATTGGTCTCACGATTTCACGCCGAGTCTGCGCATGCCGCTGTCCCGAGTGCTGTTCACGATGCTCGCCGTCATGTGCGTGGCGACGCCGGCTGTCTCACGGGCGCAGTCTCCGCCAATCCGCCTGCGATTGCTCGGCTACTTCACGCCGATGTCCGTCGACTCGGTCGCCACGGCGCCGGTGGTCGTGCATGCGTCGCGTGAGGTGACCTACAAGGCCGCCAACGCCGTCCTCATGGAACTCAAAATCCCCGTGACGACGCAGGATCCCGCCATGCGCGTACTCGGCAGCGGTAGCGCGCGCATGATTCGCAAGCTCGGGCGCGAACGTCTGTCGACATATCTGAATTGCGGGCAGGGCATGAGCGGCTCGCACGCCGACGGTTGGCGCGTGACGATGGCGGTCTTTGTCTGGCTGGAGCCAGTGACCGCCACGGAAACGCGCATCCGGATTGGCATGCTTGCCGGCGCACAGGATGTGGAAGGTGTGTCGAAAGATCCGGTGGCGTGCGGATCAACCGGCGTGTTCGAAGCGCAGTTGGCCGAGATGATTCAGAAGCGCGTCGCGCTGTTCTGATCAGCGGGTCAACGTCTGCAGGAAGGTGACCGGGAGGTTCACCTGCATGCCGACGCCACCGGTGTGCAGCACGAAGCAGGTGGCGCCACTGCCGCTCATCATGCCGATGGCGGCGGAGCCGTTGCGCCGAGCCGTGGCCGCCATCTCGCGGAACCACGGCAGCACCAGCGCGACGCCCGCGTGCATCTCGCTCACGACCGGTTCGAAATCGTTGGCGGCCACGGCGGCGATCGATTCCCACGACGCAAATGCCGACGCCGGATAGGCACACGCCTGCACCGTGTCGCCGCGGGCCTCGCGCGCCCGTGCAAACGCGCCATAGGCCGCGCCGGTGTTCACACCATCGGGGAACACCGCCAGTAGCACAGCGGCCGTCGGCAGCGTCGGCAGCGGCATTAGTCGATCACCGCGTCCCCACGCCCACGCCAGGGATTCGCCGCTCACGAGAAAGGGCACGTCGGCGCCGAGGGTCCCGGCGATCTGCAGCAACCGCTCCATGCCCAGCGGTGCGGGACTCAACGCCTCCAGCGCGCGCAACACCGCCGCCGCGTCGGCACTGCCACCACCGAGACCGCCGCCCACCGGGATCTGCTTGTCGATCTCGATCTCCCAGCCCGTGTTCCATCCGCTCGCCGCCGTGTAGGCCACGGCGGCGCGCCACGCCAGGTTCTGCTCGACGGGACCCAGTCCGCCGGCCGGCATGGTGGGTCCGGCACAGGTGAGCGCCGGGGGCATCATGCCCACGCGCACGTGCACCAGGTCGTGCAGCTCGAGCAATTGGAACAGCGTCTCGATGCCGTGGTAGCCACTCGCTTCACGGGCCAGAATGCGCAGCACCAGGTTGATCTTGGCGTGCGCGCGCTCGGTGCGGGATTCGCAGGTCATGGATGCTCGATCGGCGCGAGTCAGGTGCTCTTGCCGCTCAGCGTGCCCACGCTCAGCCCGAGCCGGGCGAAGTACACGGCGCCGATGATCGTGATCGGAATGAAGCTGAGCAGGTGATACGCGAGCGCCCAGCTTACGGCGAGTTTGTCACTGACGCCGTACACCGCCAGCCCCAGCACCGACGACAACTCGAACACGCCGAAGAATCCGGGGGAGCTCGGCACTGCCACCGCCAGCGCGACAATGCCCTGCAGAAAGAACGCCGCGCTGATCGGCACATCCATACCCACCGCCATGAACCCGATGTGCATCGCGAGTGCATTGACTACCCAGTGTGCAACTGCCCACGCCAGCACCGCCAGAAAGCGGCGTCCGTCTCGGAGTACGGCGAGACCGCCCATCGCCTTTTCGACGAAGCCCACGACGACATCCTCGAAGCGCGGCAGCACGCGGTGCGCCACCCAGCGCACCAGCGACAACACGCGCGGGGCCTGCATGACCATGGCGTAGCACAGGATCAACAGCGCGATCATGCCTGCGACGCCGAACTGTGCCAACTCCGGTACGGTGCGCCCGGCCAGCGTCACGCCACTCGGAAATCGCGGGTCGAGCATCGCCGCGAACATCATCGCGAAGATGACGATCGCATCGAAAATACGATCGACGGCCAGCGAGCCGAGCGCCGTCGTGATGGCGACGCGAGGTACCTCACGCGTGATCGAAAAGGCGCGGGCGAATTCACCGGCGCGAAACGGGAAGACGTTGTTCATCATCATCCCGATAGCCGTGCTGCGCCACAGCGGTCCGAACGCAATGCGGCCGGACACCGGCTCGAGAATCGTGCGCCAGCGGCGCGCACGCAGCGGGAAGATGCAGGTGCCCACGATCGGACTGAGGGCGAACAACAGCACATTCGACGTGCGCAGCACCGACCAGACTTCGCTGAAGTTCACACCCTTCAACGTCCACCAGAGCAGGACCGCGCTGAATGCGATCCCCAAGCCACTCTTCCAATCCAACTTCACTGCGTGCATCTCCGGACTGCGCTCACGTCGTCACCGCGAGATCGAGCAAGTCCGACAACTCTTCGAACAACGAGTGCGCGGCCGGTTCGGCCAGCGTGCCACGCTGCCAATGCGTCTTGAGTTCGTCGCGTACCGCGCGCGCACGCGTGATGGCCGAGTGGCCGCGATAGAGCAGGGACTCGATCGGAATCACCGCGGGCGCCACGGCCGGCGGCGCGTCCGGTGCGCCCGCCCACGTCATGCTGGACTGCTTTACCTGCTGTGCGAGCTGCTGGTCGGTGATTTCCCGGTCCATCAGCAGGCGCGCTACGCTCTGCACGCCCTGGCGCTCATGGGCCGTGGCCAACGGCGCCCGCGCCATGCGTGTGGCCATGTTGGCGATGCTGGCCGCGCCATAGCTCTCGGCGACATCGGCCAATCCCAGCAGTGACCGACGAACGCCGTCGGCGAGCGCGAGCTGCGACGGACCGGCGTTGCTGGTGGCCAGCGCCGCCGACTCGCGTGCCACGCCGTCGGCGGCGGCGGCGATGTCGGTGCGGAACCGCTGCGCCAGCGTGATCGGTGGTGCCGCGTTGCGCTGCAGAATCGCCGGCATGCCGTCGTCTGGGAAGAAACGCGAAATCGGCACGACTTGTGTGGCCGGAGATGCCGCTGGCGTATCGGTGGCGAGATAGCCGGCTGCGACCGCCGCCAGCGCCACCGACTGCGTACGACTGCGCCGCTGCTCGGCCTCGGTCCACACGCCCGCTCGCTCCACGAGTGAGCGCAACTCCACGAGCGCGCCGCGCACGGCGAAATGCAGACGCTGATCCCAGCGCAGTTCGTTGTCGCGCAGTCCGGTTGCGATCCGCTCGATGGTAGAGGCGAGGTCGGGCAGTCCTTCGAGGCGCGTCATCGTCGCGCTGCCACGGAGCGCGCGCGCGTTCGTGAGAAACGCCGCGGCGTCTGGCGTCTGTTCTTCCGCGTCGGCCATCATCTGGTCGAGACGGCCGAGATACTCCATCGCTTCCTTCTGGAAGAATTCGATGAGGGCGTGCGGTGCACTCATGCTCGGCTGCTCGGACGAAGAAGGTGGATCGGGTGAGACACGTTCGGCACTAGAAGCGGTCGGCCTCACGCGCATCGTCCATGGCCTGACGAATTTCACGCACGGCTTCGGACAGTCCTACAAAGATGGCGCGCCCGACGATGGCGTGCCCGATATTCAGTTCCTCGATTTCCGGAATGGCGGCCACCGGTCCGACGTTTTGCACCGACAGACCGTGCCCGGCGTGCACCGCCAGCCCCAACGACGACGCCAGCGCAGCCGCATCGGCCAGCGCCCGCAACGTGCGCGGATCCGCCGGGGCGTGCGCGTACTGACCCGTGTGCAACTCGACCGCATCGGTGCCCAAGTCGTGAGCCGCGCGAACCGCCGCCGCATCCGGGTCGATGAACAGACTGGTACGCACCCCAGCGCGTTTCAGACGCGCAATGGACTCTCTGAGCTGGGGGGCCGCCCGGAACACATCGAGCCCTCCTTCGGTCGTGACCTCCTCCCGGCGCTCGGGCACCAGCGTGACCGCCACGGGGCGGAGCGCTTCGGCCAGAGCCAGCATCTCGTCGGTTGCCGCGCACTCCAGATTGAGGGCGGTCGTGACCGTCGTCGCCAGGCGGTGGATGTCGGCGTCTTGAATGTGCCGCCGGTCTTCCCGGAGGTGGGCCGTAATGCCGTCGGCGCCGGCCTGCTCGCAGAGCACGGCAGCGGCCACCGGGTCCGGCTCGGCGCTGCGTCGCGCCTGCCGGACCGTGGCAACGTGGTCGATGTTCACATAAAGGCGCTGGTAGCGAAGCGACGTCACTGGGGTATCCGGTAGAAGAACGTGTGGGGTACCTTTCTCCCCGACGAACGGACGGGACCGTATTTGGTGCCTGTGAGAGACAGGCCAGACCGATGCCGATCCGTGAAGATGGTCAACACCGTGGGTAGGAGGCCTGCGTGCAGCCTAAGATGATGCGGAACCGTGTGCTGATGTACTCTCTCCTGACCGCCACGGCGACGGGCGTGAGTGCGTGCACCCGTACGATCCAGAGCACCGAGACGTCGATCCCTGGCGAGACCGCACCGTCGGTTCGGGGTGATGCGCCGGATGCCGTTGGGGCGGTGACGGGTAAGGCCGCGGTGGAAGGCTTCCTGAAGGCCGTCAAGGCGCAGGATCTCCAGACCATGAGCGCGATCTGGGGCACCACCAAAGGGGCCGCCCGCGATCAAATGAAGCGCGAGGATCTTGAGAAGCGCCTCATCATCATGCAATGCACGCTCACGCACGACCGCTGGGCGCTCTTGGAAGACCGTCCACGCTTGCAGACCGGCGGTCGTCAGGAATTCCAGCTGGAGTTCTTTCAGGGGCCGCGCAGTGCCAAGACGTCGATTCTGACGGTGAACGGGCCGGGAGGCCGCTGGTTCGTGGAGGACATCAACCTCCTCCCTCTGAAAGACTTTTGCCGCTGAACCGCAGCGAGCTGGACTGGTGACGCTGGACACCCAGACTAGTATTCGGATAGTTCGACGAGCACCCCGCCCGTGGCACTTGGATGGAGAAACGCAATCCGCTTCCCCTCCGCTCCCAGGCGTGGTGTTTCATCGATAAGTCGGAGGCCGGCGTCACGGCAGCGCTGTAAGGTGCCGTCGAGGTCGTCCACCGCGAAACAGACGTGGTGAATACCGGGACCCCGCTTGGTGACATACCTGCCGATGGGGGAGTCGTCGGACTTCGCTTCGAGGAGCTCCACCAGCGATTCGCCGGCCGCCAGCCCAGCAATGGTGGCACCGTCGGCATCGTCCAGTGGGACCTCGGGCATGCCGAGGACATCACGGTAGAAGGGAAGCAGCTCGTCGAGGGCACGCACAGCGATCCCGATGTGGGCGATGCGCGTGCCGCGGCGTACGGAGTCGGTCATGGTCGGCGATGTTTTTGGCGGCGTGAACGAATTCCGAATTCTAATCCTGCAGACGGGCGCGAGAGCAACCGGTAAAGGCCGGAAGCCGCGCCAACGGAGCACATGATGGCGAACGCAGTTGAAGTGAAGGACGATACGTTTGCGGCCGAGATCGAGCAGTACGAAGGGCTCGCGGTCGTGGATTTCTGGGCGACATGGTGCGCGCCGTGCCGCATGATTGCACCAATCGTGGAAGCGCTGGCCACCGAGTACGCGGGCAAGGCGAAGGTGGCCAAGCTCGATGTCGACAACAATCAGCGGACTGCCGCGCGCTTCAACGTGCGCTCGATTCCGACGATCCTGTTTTTCAAGGACGGCAAGCTGGTGGATCAGGTGGTCGGCGCGGTGCCGCGCCCCGCGCTCGAAGCGAAGTTCAAGGAGCACGCCTGACCGACGTGGGCGACGCGCCCGGTTCGGCCGAATCGGAGGTTATCGCCTCCGATCTCGCCGACCGGGCGGCGACGCTCTGGCCGCACGCGGCCATCCCCGGGGCGTTACACATCGTCAGTACGCCGATCGGAAATCTGGGAGACATCTCCTTGCGCGCCCTCGCGGTGCTCAAGGAATGCGCGGTGATCTGCTGTGAGGACACCCGGCACGCGCGCACGCTGCTCAGCCGCTACGGCATCGGTACGCCGACGATTGCCGTGCACGAGCACAACGAAGCCAGCGTCATTCCACGTCTGGTCGCGCGGCTGAAGGAAGGCGAAGCCATCGCCCTCATCAGCGACGCCGGCACGCCGCTGGTGTCCGATCCCGGCGCCCGTCTGGCTGAGGCCGCTGCAACCGCCGGTGTGCGCGTGGTCCCGATCCCCGGTGCGTCGGCCGTGCTGGCCGCCCTCGTAGCGTCGGGCATGGTGCCGCACCCGTTCACCATGCTGGGATTTCCTGCACGGAAGGGGAAGGAGCGCGAGGAACAGTTGGCCCTCGCGGCCCGCTTGCAGCACGCCGTCGTGTTGTACGAATCACCAAACCGTCTGGTCGACACGCTGCGTGATCTGGCCGCCATTGCCGGCACAACCCGCCCGGTGGCTGTGGCCCGCGAGCTGACGAAGCATTTTGAAGAGGTTAAACGCGGAACGCTCGAGGAGGTGGCCGCGTATTACGAAGGCACGCCACCGCGCGGGGAAATCGTGATCATTCTGGGTGGCGCGTCGGTCGTCGCCCCGAGTGAAGACGGCCTCCAGGCGGTGGCAGTGGCCCTGCGCGAGGAAGGGTTCCGTCCTCGTGAAATCGTCCAGCGGCTCATGGACGAGCATGGTGCCAGCCGCAATCTCGCCTACCGACTCGCCCACGACACCTGATGCGGCTTCCGGCCCGTCGTTCCCTCCGCTTCGCTCTGCTCGCCGCTGTGGTCGGCGCGTCGCTGGCGTTCACGCCATTCGCGGCGCGGCGCGGCCCGGGTCGCCTGGCGATTGCCCGCGTGCAGTACGAAGGCGGTGGAGATTGGTACGCCAATCCGTCCAGCTTGCCGAATCTGATTCGCGCGATCGCCGAGCGCACGGCGCTGCCCATCGAGCGGGCCGAAGCCAAGGTCACGTTCACCGATTCGTCGCTCTTCGACTTTCCGTTCCTGCACATCACGGGGCACGGCGAGATGAAGCTCAGCGAGATCGAGGTGAAGCGTCTGCGCGAGTATCTCACCCGCGGCGGCTTTCTGCACGTCGACGACAACTATGGGCTCGACGACAGCTTCCGTCGCGAGATCAAGCGGGTGTTTCCCGATCGTCCGTTGGTCGATGTGCCGCACAGCCATCCGATCTACCATCTCGTGTACGACTTCGAGAATGGGCCGCCAAAAGTGCATGAGCACGATGGCAAGCCGGCGAAGGGCATGGGCATCTTCATCGGCAACCGACTCGCCGTGTACTACACCTACTCCGCCGACCTCGGCAACGGATGGGAAGACGTGGGCACGTATCCTGACCCGCCGCTGCTCCACGAACAGGCCATCCGCATGGGCGTGAATCTGTTTACCTACGCGGTCACGAGCCGGGTGACACCGTGACCGCTCCCGCACTCCGCACCGCCGCGCCTTCATCGGAAAGTCTCGACGCGCGTCTCGCGCGTGAGCAGTCCACGCTGCGCGCCCGCTCCATGGCGGCCGTGGTGCTGGCGGTGATTGGCGTGATCGCGCTTGCGCTGGTTGCGAGTGCGTGGCTGATGGCCGACGGACGTTGGATGACGTTGCCGCGCGCGGTACCGATCGCGATGTGGGTGGCTGCGTTGGCCGCCGCCGCTGGACTCGTGTGGTTGCTGCGCAAGCGCAACGCCGATGTGCTGTCGCTGACGTCACTTGCCGCCGCAATTGAACGCGAGCAGTCGCTGCGCTCGGGGTCATTGCGCGGTGCGCTCGAAGTAGCAGGAACCGGCGCGCTCGGTGCGCGCGCTTCGCAGGATGTCGCGCGGCGCTTGGCGCCGGGCGCGCTGGCGCCGCAGGTGGCGCAGCGACTCGGTCGTGGCGTGACGGTGGCCGGTGTGTTGGCCGCCATCACCGTCGGCGCGCTCTCGTGGTCGGCGCGCGAAGCACCTGATGGCTTCGCCGCCACGGTGCACCCCGTACGCGCGTGGCGCGGTACGCTGCTGCCGGCACTCGGCTTCGACAAACTCCCCACGCTCGTACCGCGCGGGATGCCGGTGTCGCTTCGCGTGCGCGCCGACGGCCGCAACAGCGTCACGATCTCGCGTCGCGCCGAGGGTGAGGCATGGCGCGACACGACGCTCAGTGTACGCGCCGATGGACTGGCCACGCTGGCGCTCGGTGCCGTGTCGGCGCCGATTGCGATTCGCGTGAACGACGGACGTGCTCCCGAATTGAATGGCCTCATCACCGTGGCCGACCGCGGCTGGATCGGCGACGTGGCCTTATTTGCCGACTACCCGGCGTACCTGGGCCGTACCGACGAATCGATGGAGCCCGTGCCGCCGCTGCGTGTGCCGCGTGGCACGCACGTGCGCGTCACCGCGATGCTGCGTGGTGGTGCGCGCGACGCCATGCTCACCGATGGTCGCGACACCGTGCGTTTCCCGGCGTCGGTGAACGGCGCGGCGGTGTCGGCGATCATTCCGCTCGACCACGACGGCAGCTGGAGCTGGATCGCGTCGGCCACGCCGAGCGCCGACGCGGCAACGCTACCGCCTGAACTGCCCGATGCCTTGGCCTTTACCGTGGTGCCGGACAAACGACCGGAAGTTGCCATCGTGTCGCCGGGCTCGGATACCGCCATCGGTCCTACCGGTATCGTGCCGGTGTACGTCGACGCCAGCGACGATCACGGTGTGAGCAATGTGTCGCTGCAGGTGTGGCGCGAGAGCGCCGGCGCCAGCGGTGCCGTCACGCGCGAGCGCATCGATGTCGCGTCGCCGGCGTCACCGCTGTTTGAAGGCGGCGCGTCGATCACGCTCGATGGTCGCAAACTCGAACCCGGCGATCGCCTGCATGTGACTGCGATTGCCACCGACGATTCGCCATGGCGGCAGACCACCGTGAGCGCGGAAGTGTTGCTGCGCGTGCCGAGTTTAACGGAGCAGCGCGCGATGGCTCGCGCGCTGGCCGATTCGCTGGCTGCGCAGGCGCAGCGGTTGGCGCAGCAGGAGAAGCGGCTGCAGCAGAACACCGACAACGCCGCGCGCAATCGCGATCTCAAGGGTGGTGGTACTTCTGAAGAAGCGAAGGCCAACGGCACGGCGAAGAGCGAAGGCGGCAAGAGTCAGTCGATGAGCTTCTCGGCCGCCGAGAAGGCGAAGCAATTGGCGCGCGATCAGCAGCAGCTGGGCGCCAAGGTGGATTCGCTGCGACAGAACGCGAAGGAGCTCGAGTCGCGCTTGAAGAACGCGAACGCGCTCGACACCGCGCTGGCGTCGCGCATGAAAGACATCCAGAAGATGTTGCGCGACGCGATGACCCCCGAGATGCAGAAGCAGCTCGAGGAACTCAATAAGAATTCCGATCGACTCAGCGGCACCGAAGCGCAGAAATCTATGCAGCAGCTCGGCGAGCAGCAGAAGCAGATGCGCGAGCAGCTGGAGAAGAGCGCCGAAATGCTGAAGCGCGCCGCGCTCGAAGGCGCGATGCAGACGCTGCGCGACGACGCCAAGGATCTCGCCAAGGAACAGAAGCAAGCGGCCGACCGCATGGATGGGCGTCAGGGGGAGAGCCGCCAGAGCGAAGGTCGTCAGGAGAGCGCCGCCTCGAGTCCGAAGGAGCTGGCCGATCGCGCGCGTGAATTGGAGCGTGAAGTGCAGGCGCTGGCCAAGCGTCTCGAAGAAGCAGGTGCCAAGCCCGGTGCTTCAAAGACGCGTGCCGCGCAGCCGCTGGTGAATCAGGCGGCCGATGCCATGCAAAAGGCGGCGCAGGCGCAGCAGCAGAATGGCCAGAAGCAGGCCGGCGAGAAGGCCGGTGAACAGGGCGAGGCCAAGCCCGGCGAGAAGCAGGGCGAGAAGGATCCGAACGCGGCGGGCAAGGAACCCGGTCAAGAGGGTGCCCCCGGCCAGAAGCAGCCCGGTGGCGAGCCCAAGCCGGGCGCCGAGAAGTCGGGCGCTCAGCCCAATGGTCAGCAGGGGCAGCAGGGAACTCCGAAGCCCGGCCAGCAGGGGCAAAGTCAGCAAGGCGGCAAACCGCAGGCGGGCCAGCAAGGCCAGCAACCGGGTGGTCAGCAGCAAGGCGGCCAACAGCAGGGCGGCCAGCCGCAAGCGGGCCAGCAGGGCAGCCACGGTGACCAGGCCCGCAAGGCCGCTGACGCGATGGATAAGGCCGCGCAGCAGCTGTCGGCCGCGCGTGATGCGCAGGTCGATGCGTGGAAGACCGAGCTGTCCAGCGAGCTCGATCAGTCGATCAACGAAACGATGCAGCTGGCGCGTCAGCAGTCGGAGCTCGAACAGAAGGCCCGTCAGCAGGGTGCGCAGGGCATGCAAGGCGAGCAGAGCGCGCTGCAGCAGGGTGTGCAGCAGGCGGCCGAGCGACTCGAGAAGGCCGGGCGCAGCTCGTCGTTGTTGTCGCAGCGTTCGCAGAAGGCGATGGGCGAAGCGCAGCGCCGGGTCGAGCAGGCCACGCAGCAGATGCAGCAGTCGGGACAGCCCGGCGGCAGCGAGCAGGCGCAGAACGCGATGAAGGACGCCAGCGAAGCGCTCAATCAGGCGCTGTCGTCGCTGGTGCGCGATCGGGAGAAGATGAACGGCGCGCAGTCGGCGTCGGGCTTTACCGAAATGATGGAGCAGCTCAAGCAGCTCGCGCAGCAGCAAGGGCAGCTCAACGGACAGATGCAGGGGCTGAACATGCTCCCCGGCGGCGCGAAGGGTGACGCGGCGCGGCAGCAGTCGCGCGTATTGGCCAAACAGCAGCGTGATGTGGCGCGTTCGTTGAACGACGTGTCGGATGCCGACCAGACTGGTCGCATGGATGCGTTGGCGAAGGAAGCGCAAACGTTGTCGCAGCAGATCGAACGCAACGGCATCGACCCCGCGGTGGCCGCCCGTCAGGCGCAGTTGTACCGCCGTCTGCTCGATGCCGGTCGCTTCCTCGAGCAGGACGAGCGCGACGATCAGGGTCCGCGTGAAGCGAAGGCGGCCAACGGCAACGGCGCCTCGGGTCGCATCGATGGATCGCAGTCGGGCAAGGCGGCCAACAAGTTTGCGCCGCCCACGTGGAACGAACTGCGTGGTCTGGGTCCCGACGAGCGTCGCATCGTGATCGAGTACTTCCGCAAGCTCAATGGCACGACGCCGCCGTAAGGTGCTCAAGTTGCCTCGCGTCATCTTCGCGCTGTCGATCGGCGCACTGTCGATCGCATCAACGACCGCACAGGCGCAAAGCGGATCGCAGGGCGGTGCACGGCCGCCTGCCACGCGCGTGGACTCGGCCGACGCGTTGGGTACTGCGCTCGATGCCGAAGACAAGGGCGACATGAAGAAAGCGGCCCTCGCCTATCGCGAGGTGTTGCAGCGTGCGCTCATTCCTGGCAACTCCGACGGCGACAAGGTGGCGTTGTCGTTGCTCGGGCTCGAGCGTGTGTGGGCCGAGTTGGGCATGCGCGATTCCATTATCCCCGTCGCGCAGCGCGTGGTGCAGCTGCGTCCCACCGATCCGGTGGCGCGCAGCATTCAGTTGCGCGCGTTGGTCAGCATCGGGCGCGACGACGAAGCACGCATCGCGTTCACGTCCTGGCGTCGCGCGGCCGGCAACGACGGCGCGCCGTTCCGCGAATACGCGCGGCTGCTGCTGCAACAGGGACGAGCGCAGGCGGCCGACTCGGTGCTTGGCGAGGCCGGTCGCTTGCTGGGTTCTGGCGGTGCCCTCTCCGGTGAAGTGGCGCAGCTGCATGTCGCCCTCGGGCGCTGGAACGCCGCCGCCGTGGCGTTCCGCGACGCCCTGCGCGACGAGCCGTATCTCGAAACGGCCGCAATGTTCGCACTGAATCGCGCACCGGCGCCGACGCGCGACTCCATCCGCACCGTGCTGTTGGCCGACCCGGCGCTCTTGGCGCCGCGTCGATTGCTCTCGGCGCTCGAGTTGGCGTGGGGCGAGCCCCGCCGTGCGTGGTTCGCGCTGGCATCGGTGAAAGCCGATGACTCCACGTCGGCGGCGTGGCGCGCGTTCGGAGAGCGCGCCGAGCTGGCGCAGTCGTGGCTGGTCGCGCGTGACGCGTGGACAGCGGTGTTCGAGAAGCGTGGTGACCTCGAGGCGCAACAGCGTGCCGCGCAGGCGGCGCTCAATGCGGGAGACGCTGCGGGGGCATTGCAACTCACGTCGCGAAAATCACCGGGCACCGACGTCGTGCGTGCCCGCGCGCTGCTGCCGATCGAGATCGCGGCCCTCGGCGAACTTGGTCGTGCCGCCGAAGCGCAACAGCGCATCGAGGCGTCGGGTAAGCTGCTCGATGAAACCGCCCGGTCGGCGATGGCCCGTCCGTTGGTGGGTGCGTATCTGCGAGCCGGCGACTTAGCGCGCGCGAAAGAGACGGTGAAGGGTACCGACCTCGAAGACGACGACGAAACGGCCGGCTGGCTGGCGCTTTACGACGGTGACCTCGCCACTGCTCGCAAGCGACTGGTGCGAGCGGCAACGCAGCGCGGTGAGTTGGTGGACGCGTTGGGCATTCTGGCCCGCACGCGGGTCGATCAATTACCGGGACTCGGCGCGGCGTTTCTCGCGCTGGCCCGACGCGATTCCGCCGGCGCGGCGGCGCGCTTCATCGCGCTGTCCGACTCGGTTGGGCCAGCGGCACCGGCGCTGCTGTCCATGGCGGCGCGGCTCTCACCCAAGGCCGGCGCAATGACGCTGTGGGATCGCATCATCGCCACGTGGCCCAAGAGCCCCGAGGCGGCGGAGGCGCTGCTGGCGTCGGCACGCGCACTGCTCGCGGCCGGCGACAAGGTCGGCGCCACCACCCGCTTCGAAACACTGCTCGTGGACTATCCCACCAGCGCGCTGGCCCCACAGGCGCGTCGTGAACTCGAACGGATGAAAGGGCAGGTACCGCCTGTGACTCATTGAGCGTTCGCGGGTACATTTCTCCTATGCGCTCGTTCGTTCGTTGCACCCTCTGGAGCCGCGTGATCGCGGCCCTGCTCGTGACCATGGTGTCACTCACCATGGCGCGCTCGCTGTCGGCCCAGTCGATGTTGCTGCCGATGGACGACAGTCAGCGCAATCACCTGAAGGCGTATGGCGTCACGTATCTCGCGCTCAAGAACGGGCAGAAGGCCGAGTGGCTGCTGAACTATCGCGGCGGCTCGTTCCTGCTGCCCGACGCGCCCGATCTGCGTCGTCGGGCCGCGCTCGATGGCGTGAGCATCGAGTTGATGACCGATGCCGCAGTGGCCGCAGTGCGCGCCGAAGTCGCCGGCGGCAACATGGACGCCGTCGTGCTGGAGCGCGCCCCCAAGATCGCGATTTACCGCCCGGTCGATCAGCCACCCTGGGACGATGCGGTGACGCTCGCGCTCACGTATGCCGGCATCGAGTTCACGTCGGTGTGGGACGATGCTGTAATGCAGGGTGATCTGTCGAAGTACGACTGGGTGCATTTGCACCACGAAGATTTCACGGGCCAGTTCAACAAGTTGTATCTCGCGTACCGCGATGCACCGTGGTTTGTCGCGCAGCGTGAGCGCGACATTGCCATGGCCAAGCGGTTCGGCAAGGCCGACGTGCCAGCGCTCAAGAAGGCAGTGGCCGACAACATCCGTGGCTTCGTGGAACGTGGTGGATTCCTGTTCGCCATGTGCGGTGCCACGGAGTCGCTCGACCTCGCGATCGCAGCGTTCACGGTCGACATCGCCGGCCCATTCTCCGACGGCACCCCGCCGGCGCCCGATGCCGACGCGCGCATGGACTGGACGCGGGCGCTGGCCTTTACGGGGGCGCATGTCGAACCGTCGCCGTACATCAACGCGCTCAGCGACATCGACGGCCATCAGGTGAACGTGCCGGCCCGTCGTCAGCCGCTCGGCACGTTCACGCTGTTCGACTTCTCCGCCAAGCTCGATCCCGTCGCCACGATGCTGGTGCAGAATCATCGCACCGTGGTGCCCGATTTCTACGGCGTGACCACGAGCTTCAATCGCGCGATCGTGAAGCCCGGCGTGACCGTGCTCGCCAGCGAAGATGGTGCGCCGTGGAGCAAGTATCTGCACGGTGACGCGGGTAAGGGTTCGTGGACCTTCCTCGGCGGTCACGACCCCGAAGACGCGCAGCACGCCATCGGCAGTGCGCCCACTGATCTGTCGCTGCACCCGAACTCGCCCGGCTACCGGCTCATCCTGAACAACGTCCTGTTCCCCGCTGCGAAGAAGAAGCCGCGCAAGACGTGACGGGCAAGCGTGTGGTGAAGGCGGGCGCGAAGACGGTGGGTGAAACGCGCCTGTCACCGAAGGCCGCCTCCGCCGTGCGGGTGGCGATCAAACTCGCCGGCGGCAATGAAGTGTGCTTTGTGTGCACCGTCGACGACGAGAACCTGATCACGACGGCGCGCGTGGTGTTCCGCGGCGACGTGCGCAGTGTGCTGGCGCTGCCTGGAGTGGCTGAGCGCGGCGAGTTGATGTTGCACAACCATCCGTCGGGATTGCTCGAGCCCAGTGACGCCGATCTGGAAGTGGCGGCGCGCATTCACGGCAACGGTGTGGGCTTCGCGATCGTGGACAACGAGGCCACCCGCGTGTACGTGGTGGCCGAAGTGCCGCGCAGCAAACAGAAGTTGCCGGTGTCGCTCGACGACGTGGATGTCACGCTCGGGCCCTACGGCCTGATCGCGCAGACCATGCAGCGCGTGAGCGGCTCGCGCGACTACGAAGACCGGCCCAGTCAGCGGGCAATGGCGGCCGCGGTCACCGAGACGTTCAATCGCGGTGGCGTGGCGCTGCTCGAAGCCGGTACCGGCGTGGGCAAGTCGTTGGGCTATCTCGTGCCCGCGTTGCGATGGGCCGCAGCCAACGGTGAACGCACGATCGTCTCGACCAATACGATCACGCTGCAGGAGCAGTTGGTCGCGAAGGACTTGCCCTTCCTGCAGCGCGCGCTCACCGACCAGAAGGTGCGCTTCGCGTTGTTGAAGGGATGGCGCAACTATCTCTGTCTCATGCGCCTCGAGCAGGCGCGCGGGGCAGGGGCGGCGCTGTTCGACGACGGCGGCGCCGGCGATGTAGAGCAGATCGCCGAATGGGCCGAGAAAACGCAGGACGGCACACTGGCCGATCTGCCCACGCCGCCGCGCCCGGATGTGTGGGATGAGGTCGCGGCCGAGCCTGATTTGTGCGGGCGTATGAAGTGCTCGTTCTACGACAAGTGCTTTCTGTTCAAGGCGCGCAAGGAAGCGGCGGCGGCTGATGTGGTGGTGGTGAATCACCACCTGCTGTTGTCGGACGTTGCCGTGCGACGGCAGGCGCAGAACTGGGAAGACTCGGCCGTGCTGCCGGCGTACAAACGCCTGGTGATCGACGAAGGCCACCATCTCGAAGATGCGGCCGCGTCGCACCTTGGCAGCTCGATCACGCGCCGCGCACTCGCGCGGTTGTTCAACCGACTCGAGCGCCGTGGCAAGGGATTGTTGCCCGCACTCGCGGCCCGGCTGGGCGGCTTCAGCGATCTACACAGCGTGGCCAGTCTCGATTTGGTGCGTGAGCGCATGGTGTCGAGTGCGGCTACGGCGCGTGATCGTACGCAGCTGCTGTTCGAGCTGCTGTCGGCGGTGCTCGAAGGCACCGGGGCGCCGATTCTGCGGCTGACTGATGAATTTCAGCAGCATCCGTTGTGGTTGAACGGCATCGAAGACACGCTGGCCGAACTGCTCATCGAGATCGCGTCGCTCAGCGACGGGCTGCGGTTGGTGACCGAGCGATTGGAAAGTGATCAGAAGCGCAGCGAAGAGATGGCGCCGCTGCTGAACGAAGTGCGCGCCGTGACGCGTCGGTTGGCGGGCGCCGGTGATTCATTGTCGCGCGGGCTGCAGCCGCCCAAGGACAAGGATCCGGTGGTGCGCTGGATGGAATTTCAGGGGAAGCCGACCGCCACCGAGCGCAACGTGGCGGTGCATTGCGTGCCGCTCGACCTGGCGCCGGTGCTGCGCGACGACCTGTTTGGTCGCGTGGAGACCACGGTGATCACGAGTGCCACGTTGGCCACCGACGGTGGCTTCGGCTTTCTCGAACAGCGGCTGGGGCTCGACGAAGGCAAGTTCACCAAGCGCACGGCGATTTTCGAGTCTCCGTTCAACTATCCGCGGCAGGCGCTGCTGGTGGTGCCCACGGATTTGCCGGCGCCGAACGAACATCCGCGTGAACACTTCGCGGCGGTCGTGCAGCAGATGCGCGACCTGATCATCGCGAGTGACGGCGGACTATTCGGGCTGTTCACCAGTCATCGCGACGTGCGCGAGATGGCGCAGCAGCTGCGCGAGATGGGGATGGATGGACCGACGCCACTCTTGGTGCACGGTGAGGAGCCTCGCGATGTGTTGCTGCAGCGCTTCCGCGACTCTGGCCGCGCCGTGCTCCTGGGTACCGCGACGTTCTGGGAAGGGGTGGACGTGCCGGGCAACGCGCTCCGTGGCTTGCTGATCGCGAAGCTGCCCTTCCGCGTGCCCACCGAGCCCATGGTGGCGGCGCAGTGCGAAGCGATCGAAGCGCGCGGCGGCAATGCGTTCGTGGAGTTCATGTTGCCGCACGCGTCGCTGCGTCTCAAGCAGGGCTTCGGAAGGCTCATCCGGACCGCCACCGACTCCGGTGTGGTCGTCATCAGTGACCCACGCGTGGTCACCAAGCGCTACGGACGCGATTTGCTGAACGCGCTGCCGCCCGCAAAAAGAGTGACGGGACCGTGGGGTACGGTGCGCGATGAAGTGTCTCGGTTCTATTCACGCGAACACCGCACGGATGAACAGCAGCTATCTGAATAAGGAAAACGGCAAGCCTTCGTGGCGCCCATCCGTGTCGCGTCGGCGCAAATTCGCGGTGAAGCAGTTGGCTGTTCACGTGGCGCCTGAGATTAGCCCGCACGAAATCCCGGAAAGTTGGATAGCTTTTGGCACGCGCATTCACCGCTACTCCGACTCAGCACCCGCGAGCTCACATGCATACTCCGTCAAAGATCGTTTGCGTTGGCCGCAATTACGTCGCGCACGCCCAGGAAATGGGCAACGATGTGCCGAAAGAGCCGATGTTCTTCCTCAAGCCGCCCTCGTCGATCATCCGCGAAGGCGATGCGATCGTGCTGCATCCCATCTCCACCCACATCGAGTTCGAAGGTGAGATCGCGCTCGTGATCGGCAAGCGGCTCACCAAGGCCACCGAAGAAGAAGCCATCGCCGGCATTGCTGGGATCGTGGCGCTGAACGACGTGACCGCGCGTGATTTGCAGCGCAGCGACAGTCAGTGGTCGCGGGCGAAGGGGATGGACACGTTCTGCCCGATCGGTCCGGAAGGCGCCGCGCCGGCCGATCTGTCGGGGATCACGCTGGTCACCCGCGTGAATGGCGTGGAATGCCAGCGGGCCACGGCGGCCGACATGGTGTTCCCGATCCCGATGTTGCTGTCGTTCATCTCGCAGTTCATGACGCTCGAGCCGGGCGACATTGTGGCAACCGGCACCCCAGCAGGGACGAAAGCCCTGCATCCGGGCGATGTGGTCGAAGTGGAGCTGCTGGGGCTCAGTATCGTGTCGAATCCCGTGGTCGCGGGCACCTGAGCCGAAATTCAGGGTATCTTTTTAGATATGTCACCGATTCCCCCTCCCCGCAGTCGCCAGCCCTCTGGTGACACGCCGCCGGTTCCGCCGGCGGGGGAATCGTCCGCGCCGAATGGCAGCCGCACACGTGGCGCGCTCAGCGCCCGGGCGCGGTCGGGTGGGTCGGTTCGCGAGAAGCAGCGCGCGTCACGCGCCGTACTCATCGCGGTCGGCATCCACCTGCTCGTCGGCGTGGTGCTGGTGCAGGTGCTCACGTTCGGGCACGGCATCCCGTCGTGGCTGCGCTTCGGTAGCGGCGAGCCGCCCATCGAAGAGCGGCTCACGTACGTCGCGCCGCGTGAGCAGCCGAAGCCGGTGGCGCAGGTGAAGAAGCCGACGCCGCAGACCACGACCACCACGCGACCCGCGGTGACCATGCCGGTCACGTCGGGCCCCGAAGTGGTGTCGGCCCCATCGGCGCCGCGCGACACCGGGAGCGGTGCGGCCGTGGGGCAGGGCGACGGCAGCGGCATTGGTGCCGGTGACCCCAACGTGCGCGGTGTGCGCCCCGGCTATTTCGACGGGCGCGTGTGGCGTGATCCCGTCGTGGTCGGCAACGCCGGCGGTGGCGGTGGCGGCGATCGCGCCGACAACCTCGACAGCATCATGGGCTTCATCCTCACCCAGGCGGCCGACTCGCTCGATTCACTCAATCGCGCACAGGGTCGCACGGGACGGAAGCCCGGCGACTGGACCAAGACCGGCAAGAACGGCGAAAAGTGGGGCTGGGATAGCCAAGGCATTCGGTTGGGCAAGGTGATGATCCCCAACGCCCTCCTAGCGCTGCTGCCGCTCAATGCCGGCACCGCAGGCCGCATGAGCGGCAACATGTCGCAGATGGAGTCCGAGCGTCGCCTCGCCACGTCGCGCACCGACATCATGCGCATGTCCGAGCGCGGCATGGGTGAAGCCGACTTCCGCAAGATCGTGAATGAACTGCGCGATCGTCGCGAGAAGGAACGTCGCGATCGACTCAAGGCACCGAGTGCCACGGTGGCCGCGCCCGTGAAGAGCGGCGGCGACCGGTAGGGCTTTGCGGCGTCGCGAGCGGGAGCGCCTACGCGTCCTGCTTCAAAAATGACACCGCCGCCGCCACGCGCGCCAGCGAATGCTCGCGACCCACGTACAGCAGCACCTCGAAAATACCCGGGCTCACTGTTTTTCCGGTGAGCGCCACGCGCAGCGGCTGAAAGATCTTGCCGCCGGAAATACCCTTCTCTTCGGCCAGCTTGCGCAGCGCCTCTTCCATCGCCGCCGGCTCCCACGACTCGAGCGTAGCCAACCGATCGTACGTGGCCTGCAGGATCTCGCCGGTCACCGCCGCGTCGCGCCACTGCTTGCCGATGGCCTCGGCTTCGTACTCCACCGTCTCGCCGAAGAACGTGGTGGCCAACTGCACGATCTCGTCGGTGAGACGCGCCCGCACGCGCAGCAACTCCAGTACGCCGTGAAACCACTCAGGGCGTGATTCGAGATCGGCCACCGTGGCCAGCCCCGCCTTCTCGAACAACGGCGCCACCACCTGCGCCAGCTCGGCGATCGGAATCAATGCCAAATGCTGGCCGTTCATCCACTCCAGCTTCTTCGTGTCGAAGATCGCGGCCTTCGCGTGCAGACCATGCACGTTGAATCGCTCGATCAGCTCCGGCAGCTGCATCACTTCGATGTCGTCACCCGGCGACCAACCCAGCAGCGCGAGGAAGTTGAGCATCGCCTGCGGCAAGAAGCCCAGGTGCTGATAGTCGCCCACCGCCGTCGCGCCGTGACGCTTCGACAGCTTCTTGCCGTCGGCGCCGTGAATCATCGGCACGTGCCCGAACTGTGGCACGTCCGCGCCAAGCGCGCGATACAACAGGATCTGCTTCGGCGTGTTCGAGATGTGATCGTCACCGCGCATGACCAGCGTGATGCCCATCGCAATGTCGTCACTCACGACGGCCATGTTGTACACCGGCGTGCCGTCAGAGCGGAGGATGATGAAATCCTCGATGTCCTTGTTCGGGAACGCGATGCGCTCATGCACCAGATCGGGCCACTCTGTGTAGCCATCGGGCACCTTGAAGCGGATCGCATAAGGCTCGTGGCGCGCGAGCTTGTCGGCGATCTCCGCCTCGCTCAGCATCGCGGTGTCACGATCGAAGCGGTACGACTCGCCGCGGGCCTCGGCCTCGTTGCGCAGCCGCTCCGTCTCCGACGGCGGCGTGAAATCGCGGTACGCCGCGCCGCTGTCGAGCAACCGGTGCGCGTCGGCATAGTGTCGCTCTACGTTGGCGCCCTGGTACACGACCTCTTCGTCCCACGTGAGGCCGAGCCACTCAAGCCCTTCGAAGATGGCGCGGGTGCTTTCGTCGGTGCTGCGGGCGCGATCGGTATCTTCGATGCGGAGAAGGAAGTCGCCGTCGAACTTCTTGGCGTACAGCCAGTTGAACAGGGCGGTACGCGCGCCGCCGACATGGAGAAAGCCGGTCGGTGACGGGGCGAAGCGCACACGGGGGCGCTTCACGGGAGACTCTGACGACGACATATATGCGGCAGACCGAAGAATCGGGAACGCTACAGGACTGGATAAAAAAACAGCGCGGGCCCGCCGACAGTGCAGCGGACCCGCGCAGCGGAGAGGGCGGGATTCGAACCCGCGATAGAGGTTGACCCCCTATGCCGGTTTAGCAAACCGGTGCCTTCAGCCTCTCGGCCACCCCTCCCAAGCTTGCCGACGGTGCCCAGAGGCAGCGGTGCAGGCCAGTTGTACTTCGTTGTACTTCAGACCAGCAATCTCACCCGGAGACGCCCCGGGGTCAACCGGTCGCGGAATCGGCAAATTCTGCGGACATTGCTGAGGAACGCGTCGGCGCGCCCCTTGCACTACCGAGTTACGCCGTCCGTTTTCCGCTGGTTTCCAGACTATTCGGGAGTTCAGAATGTCAAACAAGACCGATCTTAGCACCCACTTTCACACGCGCATCGACCTGCCCGCCGAGACCCGCGCGGCCATGGGGATGATCCTGAACGAGCGCCTCGCCGACTACCTCGATCTCGAGCGGCAGGCCAAGCAGGCGCACTGGAATGTTCGCGGCGCCCGCTTCCAGCAGCTGCACGAGCTGTTCGACGCCACGGCCGGCCTCGCGGTCGGATGGTCTGACGAATTGGCCGAGCGCGCCGGTCAGCTTGGCGTACCGGCGGAGGGCACATTGCCGGTGATCGCCGAACGGAGCCGGCTGTCCAAGGCGCCGCTGATGGTCGACCACGCCGACGAGTGGGTGCACGTGGTAGCCGAGGCGCTGGCGTCGTGCGCCAACGCGGCACGCGCGAATATCGAGGAGGCGTCGGATGCCGACGATGCCATCACCGCCGATCTGCTCACGCGCATTACCAGTGAGACCGACAAGCAGCTCTGGTTCGTGGAGTCACACCTCGAACCAGAGCCCAAGTAATTCGCCCTACTTGCCGGCGGCCTTGAGCACCGAGTCACGCTTCGCCTTGAACTCGGTGCCAGGCTTCCAGGTGGGCCATGCGGTGCCGTTGGCCACGCGGAAGCCGACCTGCAGCAGCACCTGCGTGTCTTCCACCGCACCGCTCAGATCCCAGTCGGGCTTCACTTCATCACTGGGCTGGTGATAGTCGCGCGACGTGTACTCCTCGCGCTTCTTCATGCCGTACGTGGAGTCCTTGCCCACGAATTGCACACCGGCTTCGGTGTAGAGCGCCGGCACGCCCTGCTTGGCGAACTCGAAGTGGTCGGAACGATAGAAGAACCCTTTCTCCGGCTCCGGATCACCCGCGAGCACGCGACCGGCGGGGCGAATCACATCAGCCAGCACGTCATCGAGTGTGCTGTTGCCGAGGCCGATTACGGTCACGTCTTTCGTGCGACCCCACT
Organism: Gemmatimonas groenlandica; assembly: GCF_013004105.1. Taxonomy (NCBI): domain Bacteria; kingdom Pseudomonadati; phylum Gemmatimonadota; class Gemmatimonadia; order Gemmatimonadales; family Gemmatimonadaceae; genus Gemmatimonas; species Gemmatimonas groenlandica. Next base: position 1,907,394 of record NZ_CP053085.1, on the reverse strand, counting down.
GGCTGAAGCCGTCCATGTTGATGTTGGCGAGCACGTTGGCCAACGGCACCGGCGGATTCGCGGCGAAGTACTTCGCACCGATGAGACCTTTCTCCTCGCCGGTGAGCGCGACGAACATAATCGAGCGCTCGGGCTTCGTGGGCAGGGCATTGAAGCCCTTCGCGATCTGCAGCAGTTGCGCGGTACCACTCGCGTTGTCGAGCGCGCCGTTGAAGATCTGGTCGCCCTTGATGCTGGTGTCGCGACCGAGATGATCCCAGTGCGCGCTATAGATCACGTACTCGTTCTTGCGCGCGGCGTCACTGCCTTCGAGCTTGGCCACGACGTTGCGGGATTCCACGCGACGCGTGCTGTTGCTGATGTGGATCTTCGCGCTCGCACCCAGTGACACCGGCGTGAAGTCCTTGCGGCGCGCGGCGGCTTTCAGTGCGGCGAAATCCTTGCCGACGGCCTTTAGCAGTTCTTCGGCCTTGGGCTGCGTGATCCAGCCTTCCACCTGGGTGCGACTCTTGTTGCCGTCTGCCGTGGCGATGTCGAACTGTTCGAGCGCGGCGCTGCCACTGAGCACTTCGAACGGGTAGCCGGCGGGCCCCGTCTCGTGAATGATGAGCGCACCGGCGGCGCCCTTCGCGGTGGCGATCTCGTACTTGTAGGTCCATCGACCGTAGTACGTCATCGCTTTCCCCTTGAACATCGTGCTGTCGAGTTTCGTGCTGTCGTTCGGATCGGCTACGGCGGGATCGTTCACCAGCATGACGAGCACTTTGCCCTTCACATCCACGTTCTTGTAGTCGTTCCATCCGTACTCCGGCGCATCGACGCCGTAGCCCACGAACACCATCTCGGCGTCCACATCGATCACCGGCACTTCGTGGCGCGTGCGCGCGATGTAATCAGCGGGGAACGACAGCGGCATGACGCGAGAGCCAATGCGGAACGACGCTTCGGGCTTGCCGGTGATGCCGGCGAAGGTGGCCTTCTGCACGAACGAGCCATCGGGCATGCCGCCCTTGAGCCCCATCGCGGCGAACTGCGACTGGAGGTAGGCGACGGTCTTGTCTTCGCCCGGCGTGGCCGGCGCGCGGCCTTCGAGCGAGTCGTCGCTGAGGGCCTTGGTGTGGGCCATCAGACCATCGGCGGTGATGGCGGCGAGGGCGGGAGAGATGGTGGAGTCGGCGCTGGTGGCGCTGGCCGACTCGGGGGCCTTGTCGCCAGCGCACGCGGAGAACGACGCGGTGATGGACAGCGTCAGCGCGATAGCGCCACGCCGTGAAGAAAGAGTAGTGTGCATCCCTCAATCATGGCGTGCGCTGATTACGTCGTCCAGCACACGCCCCGCCGCGTCCTGCTACCAGTCGAGTCGCGTGATCTTGCCGCCGCCGCCCACGACCCACGCCCGCGAACCCACGGCACTGACGCCGGTCGTGAGCGCATTGGTAAGAGTGCGCCACGTGCGCGCGCCGTCGCTCGTGATGAACGCACCGCCATAGCTCGTCACCACGGCCGTCTCGCTTCCCGCGCCCGGCACCCACGCCACACCCACCAGCGCGCCAGGGAGGGGCGGACGCGTGCGCAGCTCCCAGGTGCGTCCGGCGTCGGTGGTGATGCCGACCACGGCGGTCGATGAGTCGGTTCGGAGCCGGTTGATGTCGGCGGCCACGACCATGCCCTGCTGCCCGTCCTTGAACGCCATCCCGGTGAGACCTGCCACCGTGCCGCGCGTGAACGGCGTGTTCTCCACGTCCCACGTACTACCGCCGTCACGACTGCGCATCAGCCGCGCTCCGGGAGACCCGGTGGCAATGAACACCGTGCGCGCGTCGCCGTGCACCACACACAAACCACTGGCCGCGAAGGCGCCTTCGCCGGGCAATGGGGCTGGCACGGCGGACTGGGCCAGCAGCTTCCACGACGCGCCGTCGTTGTCGGTGTGCAGAATATTGGTGCGTCCGGCTGACGCGTCGCTGAAGGCGACGCCGGTGCGACCGCGTCCACTGCCGAACGAGAGGCAATCGTAGAATGCCGCCGTGTCGGGATTCATGAACTGCAGCGTCCACGAGGCGCCGCCGTTGGTGGTGCGGTAGATCCGCGACTTGGCGCCGCTGCCGGCCGACATGATCCAGGCCGTGTCGGCGTCGATGGCGTGCACATCGCGAAACTCGAGCGAGTCGCCACTGGCGGTGGGGCGCGCTTCCCAGCTGTCACCGCCGTCGATCGAGCGGAGCACCACGCCGCCGTGACCCGACGCCCACACGACGCGCTCTGAGACCGCGTGCACCGCTTGCAGCAGCTTCGCGGTGCCGCTGGTTTGCTCGGTGATCCGCACGGCAGGGGCCAACGTGAGCGCCTGCGCCCACGCTCCACGCGCGAGCGCCACGGTGCCAGTGAGACAGACTAGCGAACCCATCAGGACGCGGTACGGCCGGGACGAACGACGGGGACGACTCGAGGAATTTGCCATAGGAAGGAAGCTATGCTCGCAATCATCACACGAAATCCCTAGCGAAACTCGGGGATCGCTGATTCTCTTCTTAGGGTGTTCCAGATCACCGGGATCGTGTCGATCCCGCGCCGTGCCCCTCCAGCCTTCTGACGATGCTTCAGCTTCGCTCCCTTCGTCGCGGGATTGTCGCGACCCGCCTGCTTCTCGGTGCCACGCTCCTCGTGGGCGGCATGACCGCGTGTAACGACGATGACGATGCCGTCACCGCGCCGGTCATCAACACCAACACGGTCTCGGTCACGCCGCGCGTCTCGAGTCTTCGCGTCGGCCAGACGCAGCAGCTTGCGGCCACTTTGCTCGACAAGACGGGTGCTACGGTCTCGGCGGGTGCGGTCACCTGGACGTCGGTCGAGCCGACGATCGCCACCGTGTCATCGACCGGCCTCGTGACCATGCTCACGGCGGGCAGCACGGCCATTCAGGCCACTATCAATGGCGTGACGGGCATTGCGTCGCTGCAGGGGGTGCCCGCGGTCGCCACGGTTTCCATCGTGAGCCTCACTCGGCCGGTTGCTGTCGGCGAGCAGTTTTCGCTGTCGTTCCGGACGCTCGATGGATCGGGCAATGTCTTGGTTGCGCGCTCGGTGACGTGGTCTTCGTCGGCGGCTACGGTCGCGACCGTCAACGCCGATGGTGTGGTTGCGGGTGTGGCACCGGGTACCACGGTGATCACCGCGACCAGCGAAGGACGGACTGCCACCGTGAACGTGACCGTTGAAGCGCTGGCTCCCGTGAACACGGTCACGCTGTCTCCGACGACACAGGTACTCGCGACCGGCGGAACGCAGCAGCTGACGGCAACACTACGCGATGCGAACAACAACGTATTGTCGAATCGTCCGATCGTTTGGGCCTCGACCGCGGCCGCAACCGGATCCGTGTCCGCGACCGGTCTCGTGACCGCGCTGACGCCCGGTACGTTCACCGTGAGTGCAACAAGCGAAGGAAAGACGGGAAGCTTGACGTTCAACCCTCTGCTCAACAACGTCGCGCAAGTCATCGCCGGCCCGCTCAACTCGGCCTACGTGTTCCTCATCGACGTTCCGGCGGGTGCGACGGGCATCACGGTCACGACGACTGGTGCCGGCAGCCAGGACCCGGATGTCGAGGTGTATCGCCCGGGTACCACGACGGCCGCTTGCATCGCGGAGACGGCAGGTCCCAATGAGACGTGCACGATCACGACCAACGTCGTCTCCGGTACGTGGCGCGTGCGTGTGGTCGGATACACCGCGTACTCGGCGGTCACGCTGCGCGCGGTCGTTACGCCGTAAGCGTTGTTCGAAACAGAAGACGCCCGCGATCGGTATGCCGATCGCGGGCGTCTTTCGTTGTACACACGGCGTAGGTGAGATTCGAACTCACGGAACCCTTTCAGGTTCGGCGGTTTTCAAGACCGCTGCCTTAAACCACTCGGCCACCACGCCTTCTCTTGCGCGACATCTCTGCCGCTGACCTCAGTGAAGAAAATGGCGAGAGCCCCGCGCGGGCAACCCCCAACGGCTCCTCGATGTATTCGCCGCGCCGCTTGCCCCTAGGCGCCGTGCTGAGCCACGCAGGCCGCCCATGAGCCTCCGCGCCGTCCAACGGGAGTATGACGCGCTGGCAGGGCACTACGACCAGCGGTGGAAGGGATACGTGGCCGCCTCCACGGCGCTGGCGGCTTCCCGGCTCGAACTCACGCCGAACGAGTGGCTGCTCGACGTGGGTTGCGGCACCGGCGCGCTGCTGGAACAGCTCCACCGCCGCGCGCCGTCAGCCCGGCTGATCGGGGTGGACGCTACGGTCGGCATGCTGCTCCGCGCCCGCGCCCGACTTGCTCCCGCGGTGCTGCTGGTTGAGAGCACGGGCGAAGCGCTGCCGCTGGCCGATGCGAGCGTACAGTCGGTCGTGAGCACCAGCGCCTTGCACTACATGGAGGACGCACCGCGCGCCCTGCGCGAAATGCATCGCGTACTCGCCCCCGGCGGCCGCCTGGTCATCGTCGATTGGTGCGCAGACTTTCTCACCATGCGCGCGCTCGACGTCGCCCTGCGCGTCTTCGACCGCGCCCATACGCAGACGTTCACTTCGGCCGCTGTGCAACGCCTTGTGGCTGGTGCCAACTTTGAGCGCATCAACGTCGCGCGCGAAAAGATCGACCGCTTCTGGGGACTTTTCGTGCTGATCGCGCGTGTTCCTTCGTAGCGTCGATCATGCGCACGCACGACTAGCGATTCCACTCCACCGCCCGCGAGTGCACGCCATGCCCGAACTCCGCAAACCGTACCTCCTGTACCTCGGCGACTCTACGCACCCCACCGACGCCAAGACCGCCTGCGGGCTGCGCGACTGGTGCCCCGATGACGTGATCGGCGAGTGGAGCCTGCCGCAGGCGACGGTCAGCGTGGGGCTCCCCAGATTGTCGCCCGCCGATGCCGCCGCGCGCGGCGCCGGCAGTCTGGTGATCGGCATCGCCTCGGTGGGCGGACGCGTGCCCGACAGTTGGCTCCCCGACTTGGACGCAGCGATCGCCAGCGGCCTCGACATCGTGAGCGGGATGCACACGCGACTGACGTCGTTTCCGAGTCTCCTTGCCGCCGCACAGCGGCACGGCGTGCGCCTCATGGATGTGCGCCATAGCGATGCCACCTTTCCCGCCGGCACGGGGAACAAGCGCACGGGTATGCGCGTGGCCACCGTGGGCACCGACTGCGCGCTGGGCAAGAAGTACACGGCGCTGTCGCTCACCAACGCGCTGCGCGCACGCGGGGCCAAGGCCACGTTCCGCGCCACCGGACAAACGGGCATCATGATCGCCGGACAAGGCATCGCGATCGACGCGGTGGTGGCCGACTTCATTGCCGGCGCGGCCGAGCTGTTGTCGCCCGACAACGCGCCCGATCACTGGGATGTGATCGAAGGGCAGGGTTCGTTGTTTCATCCGGCATACGCGGGCGTTACGCTGGGGCTGCTGCACGGTTCGCAGCCCGACTGCATCGTACTCTGCCACGACCCCTCGCGGCTCACCATCGAGTACCGCCCAAATCATCCCATCCCGCCGCTGGCCGACGCAGTGGCGCAGTATCTCACCGCCGCTCGTGTCACCAACCGCAACGTGCGACTGGCGGGGGTGAGCATAAATTCCTCGACGCTGTCTGATGAGGAGTGGCGTACGTACGCCGAGTGTGTCTCGACGGAGTTAGGCGTACCGGTGTGCGATCCGATGCGCGGCGGACTCGATGCGATCGCGGCGTCGGTGTTGGGGCAGGGTCATTGAACCGAAAACGCAGAGTCGCAGAGAGCGCAGAGGCGCAGAGAAGACAATTTTGTTCTCTGCGCCTCTGCGCTCTCTGCGACTCTGCGTGATCTTTTTCCGGAACTAGGCCGAAACACACCTCTTACTTCGGCCAGCCCGGAATCTGAATGGCCGGCATAATGCGCAGGGCGTTCTGGTAGTACACCTTCTTCAGTACGACGTCCGGCAAGTCGATGCCGTACAGCTTCCAGAAGGCGTGATAGTCGCGGTAGTAGTCGAAGTAGTCGTCACGCGTTTCGAACACGCGCCAGTAGTACGGATACTCTTCGGGCTGAAACGAGTCTTTGCCGAAGAGCAGGCGGTCCTGATACTTGATGAAGAAGTCATGCGCGCTACGCGGCTGACGGCCGATGTCGTACAACACCGCGCCCACTTCGGCGAGCACGTTCGGCATCTTGTCGAACATGCGTCCCAATCGACCGAGATCGTTGGCGTGCCAGCCCAGGTGCGCGGCCACGAACGTCGTCTTCGGGTGGCGCAGGAACAGACTGTCGCGCTCGGCCATGAGCTGGTTGAAGCTCGGATACTTGTCCTGCGGATACAGCCGCTCCGGGAAGAGCGTGAGCTCGAGCCACCGTTCGTTGGTGTTGTCGACCTCGCGGAAGAACTCCTGTGGGTCGGCGGTGTGAATGAACACCGGCAACTTGAGACGCGCGGCCGCTTCCCAGATCGGATCGAGATCGGGGTCGTTGAGCCGCAAGCGCGTGCCGTCGGCCTTCTTCGTGCTCAAGCCGAAGCCCTTGCCGATTTCGCCGATACCGACTGCGCCGCCTTTCACGTCGGCTTCGAGCTGCGCCACGGCCTTGGCCGCCCAGCCCGGGCCGACGCCGTTCAGGTTGACGCCGGTCAGCAACCGCACGCGGTCCTTCATGGTCGGCGACCCGTTCACCAGCTCCATCGTGCGCGTGAGCCGGTCACCGCTCACGTTGTCGGCGGCGATCATGAGCCGCACGTTCACCGAGTCCATGGAGGCCCCGAGACGTGCGATGCCGTCGGCGTTGCCGAGCAGTCCCGACGGATGGCCATGGAAATCGACGACCGGATACTTGGCCTTCCACTTCATGCCGGCCGCCGGCACGATCAACGTGGACTTGGGGCGATAGTCCACAATGGTCGGCGGCGGTGACGCCGGCGCGAGGCAGTTGTTCGGACGGATTTCCGTCATGCCGGCGGGGCAGTCTTCGCCGGGCTTGATCTGCGTGCCGCCGCGAAAGCCGGCGGGCGGACGCGGCGGCTGCGTGGCCGGCGGCTGCTGCGCGGCGACCCACGTGGGCATCGCGGACAACGCAGCGGCCGCTGCCATCGAGAGGCCCACGGACAAGCCAGACACAAAACGGGAGCGACGCACGGGCAGACTCCTGAGGTGGGAAACGAGACGGGGATCAACATGTCGTTGATCCCCGGCCTTCGACAGAGCAATGTGGCTTACTTGGAGTCGGGCTTGGTCTGCGGCACCAGCAACTGCTGCTGCGGACCCACGTCGGCGCCCGGCATCACCGGCAACGCCGGCTGACGATCGAAGCCGAACACCTGCGCGCGGCGCATGGCCGTCGCGATGCCCTTCGACTGCTGATACACCGAGTCGGAGCGGGCCACCTGACCGGTCTGCGCCAGCGCTTCGGCCAGCGTGACGCCGCTGATCACGTACAGATCCGGAATGCCGACCGACGCATCGTCTACCCAGCCCTTGCGGGCGGCCAGCGACTTCGTGGCCGTGAACACTTTCGTCCACAGGTCGTACGAGCGCTTCACGTCGACCATGCCTTCACCCTGAATGAGCACGGTGTCGCGCCCCGGAATGATCTGCTGGCTCACGAGCTTCTTGGCCATGCCCTGCGTGAGCACGTAGCGCTCGAGGCCCAGTTCGTACGGGTATCCGCCGGCGGTGCGGCTGAAGTAGATCGGCCGGTCGGGATACGTGTCGCGGATCATGAAATACACCAGCTGATCCGCGCGCATGAGCTGCGGCGAGCGCGGCGCGGCAATGATGTCGCCCTTCTGGAACGCGGCGTTCGGCGGCGTTTGAATGGCGAGCGGCAAGGCGTCGGCTTCGTCGAACGTCATCTTCACCGGCGGACCAACCGGCTTCTTCCACTGCTGGCTGCGGTAGATCTCGGGACCCTTGGCGGCGTCGTACTCGTACACCGGGCGACGGATCAGCTGACGCGTATACCAGTCGGTGTTGAGCAGCGACGTATTGGCCACGATGACATCCTTGCGGATGCCTTCGACTTCCTGCGCGTACCACAGCGGGAAGGTGTCGTTGTCGCCGACGGTGATCAGGATGCCGTACGGCTCGACCGAGTTGAGCAAGTCGCGCGCGAAATCAGTGGTATCGGTCTGGTTGTTCCGCGACGCCTGCTGCCAGTTACCGACCAGCGGGATGAACGCGACGGCCAGCAACGGTGACGCCAGCAGGAAGCTGCGGGTGCGCGGCTCCACGACCGTCTCGCGACCGAGCTTCACTTCATCGGCGCCAAAGAGGCTCGCGACCGTTTCCCACAGGTAGATGAGTCCCAGCGCGGCCCACACGCTGAGCGCCGAGAAACTCCACAGGTAGAAGTAGTCTCGATCGCGTACCTCACGTGGCACGGATTCGCCGAGCTCCAGTGCCTGACTGTGGCCGTACTTGAAATTCAGGTAGAAGATCAGTCCGAACGTCATCGTGCCGATGAGTGGACCGAAGAACCAGAAGCTGCGTCGATCCTTCTTGAAGTGCATCCAGCCACCGAGGATACACAAAATGAAATAGAACACCGCAAGGCCATTCTGCAGCCCCGGGTTCTCCTGATAGGCGTCGCGCAACCACTGCCACTTGAAGTACAGCCAGTACATGCCAATCTGCGCGGTCAACGGCGCCTGGCGCTCACCGAGCTCCGGCTTGCCGTACTGACCACGATTGAAGTTGTACATGAAGCGATCGTACGTGAGCGCCGAGAAGGTACAATCCATCTTGAGCTCAGTCACGCAGCCCGTCGGTTCGCCTTCGTTGATCGCGGGAAAGTGCGCGGCGCGAATCGGCTGCGTAGCGAACGGTGTCATGCCGAACACCAGCGCGGCGCCGCAGGCCACCAGCAACTTCCAGCGCAGAATCGACGACGGCCGACGGATCAGGACGGCGAGTCCGACGGCAGGCGCGGCCAGCATGCCTGCCATGTGGTTGGCGTAGCCGAGTCCGAGCAGGTAGGCGACGAGCACCAGGAGACGGTCGGCCACGGGGCCTTCCGGATCATCACACCAGCGCACGGTCAGCCAGCAGATGATCGCCAGGCCCACCAGCGAGACGGTATACACCTTTTCGTTGACGACCGACTGATTCCACACCGTGAACGCGGTGGCGCCGATGAGTGCGGCGAGCGCACCACCCGCGATGCGCTGCCAGCGCCGCGGCATCCACTGCACGAGCACGCGTTCGGTAATGAGGAACCACAGTCCGGCCGACACCGCACTCGAGAGCGCCGCCAGCACGTTGATGCGCATCGCGACGGTGGGCGCGATCGGCAGGATCGCGAACACACGCCCGATGAGGACGAAGAACGGATTGCCCGGCGGGTGCGGAATACCAAGGACGTACGCGGCCGCGATATACTCGCTGGTGTCCCACATGGACGTCGTCGGGGCCAGCGTGACGAGGTACAGGAGGAACACGACAAGGCCGGCAATTCCGGCGGCCAAGTACGACGGGCGGTAATCAAGCTCGGCCGCGCCGGCACTCATGGCGGCGGCTGGCCGGGAAGCGGCAGTCGCGGAAGCGGTGGCTGCGACGGTCATGGACTGGACGGAAGGTGAGGCGGCTCCGGACCGGGGGCGGCCGGAGCTGACACAATCAGGTAAGTTCGCAGGCAGCGACGGGGGGCACAACTGCTTCCCGCCGCGTCCGGGCCCCTCATCTCCCCCGACGCATGGACAAGCGCGAATTTCTCCGTACCGTGGGCGGCGCGCTGGGAGGCGCCTCTCTGGGCCTTCTGTTCAGTCCGGCCCAACTGAAAGCCTTTTCGCGCCTGCCAGTAGATGAGCTGGCTAGCCGAGCCGATTTCTGGGACGTGCTCCGCGCCAAGTATCTGGTCCCCGCCGACTACATCCACCTCGAGCACGGCTACTACTCCATGCAGTCGCAGCCGGTCCTGGAGCGGTTCATCGGCCATGTGCGGGCCGTGAACGCCCAGAGCTCGCGCTACATGCGCACGGTGCAGGGCACCAACAAGGCGCGTGTGCAGGCCCGCCTCGCGACATTGGCCGGATGTTCGCCCGAAGAGCTGATCATCACCCGTAACACGACCGAGTCCCTCGACACGGTGATCTCGGGTTTCGACTGGAAGGCCGGCGACGAAGCGGTGATGGCGGTGCACGATTACGGTGCCATGCTCGATCAGTTCGCGCTCATGGGCCGCCGATGGGGCATCGTGAATCGCAAGGTCACCGTTCCGCTCGACCCGCGTAGCGATGACGAGATCGTGCAGGTGTACGCCAACGCCATCACGCCCCGCACCCGTCTGCTGATGGTCTGTCACATGATCAATATCACGGGCCACGTGCTGCCGGTGAAGAAGATCTGCGACATGGCGCACGCGCGCGGCGTGCCCGTCATGGTGGACGGCGCCCATGCCTTCGCACAACTCGACTTCCGCATGCCCGACCTCGGCTGCGACTTCTACGGCGCCAGTCTGCACAAATGGCTTGGCACGCCGCTCGGGGCCGGCCTGCTGTATGTGCGTCGCGATGCCATCGAGAAGCTGTGGCCGATCTACGGTGACGAGGGACAGCCCACCAACAGCATCGCCAAGCTCAATCACACCGGCACGCATCCGGTGCACACCGATCTCGCCATCGAAGACGCGATCACCTTTCACGAGGAGATCGGCATTCAGCGCAAGGAAGCCCGCTTGCGCTGGCTGCAGCAGTACTGGACGACGAAGGTACGTGGTGTGCCGCGCGTGCGGCTGTTCACTCCGAGTGATCCGGCGCGCACGGGCGCCATTGCGAACGTAGGGATCGACGGCATGAAGCCGGGCGATCTCGCCACCGCGCTGATGGACCGCTTTAAGATCTTCACCGTGGCGATCGACACCGCCGGTGTGACCGGCGTGCGTGTCACGCCGCAGCTCTTCACGACGACCGCTGAACTGGATGCGTTCGTTCGTGCGATCACCCAGCTCGCCGCCTAGCACATTCTCATGACTCCACGAAACAAACTTGCGATCGCGCTGGCGCTCGTGTCGCTGGTGCTGCTGTGGCCGGGACTCGTGCAGCCGGTGCTCACCATTCGCGCCACCATGGAGCTGTTCGGCAACACGCGCGAACTGTCCAACGAGACGCGCAGTGTGATCAGCGCCATTCAGAGCCTGCACAACACCGGCAACAATTTCGTAGCCGGCCTGATCGTGCTCTTCAGCGTGCTGGTGCCGCTGATCAAGGCGGCGCTGTTGGTCCCGATCTTCGCGCTGCGCGGCAGCGCGACGTCGTATCGGCTGTACGGCGTGGTACAGGCGATGAGCAAGTGGTCGATGGCCGACGTGTTCGCCGTCGGCATGCTCATCGCGCTGCTGGTCGGGAAGGGCACCGCCAATCTCTCGGCGGTGGCCGGCACCGGCTTCTACTGCTTCGCCGCGTACTGCCTGCTGTCGAACGCGGCGTTCCAGGCGCTCAAGATTGAGCCACCCGTGCCGGTGGCCGCTACTTCTTCGGGGTCGACTTCGAGTCCTTTCTCGGCGAGATCTTGAACTTGGCGATGGGCTGCTTGTCCATGTTCACCATGCCCTCGATGCTGCCGTCAGCGCCGAACGTGCCGTCGTGTTCGAGCAGCTTTCCTTCGGGCGCCGTCACGCGAAAGCGCACCTGCTTGCCGGTCACGACGACGTTGGAGATCGGCCCCGTACCTTGACCGGGCACCATCGCCTGACCGGAGATCGTGGTGCCGCTCTGTGTAAAGGTGTAGAGCACCGGCACCACAATCACGCTGTCCGGCAGTGGAACCGTGGCCGTGCCGCTCCATCCACCAACCAGCACGGGGGATGGCGCGGCGATTGTCTTCGCCGACTTGCTCTGCGCCGCGAGTGGGGCCACGCCAACAGTTGCAGCTACGATCGCGCCGAAAGCGGCGGCACACAGCACGGTCACACGTCGAGACATCACGGACTCTCCGACCAAGGGGAAAAGCAGTTCGCCTAGTGGCGGAACAGGCGCTCGCCAGTGAACACCATCGCGATGCCATGCTCATCGGCGGCCGCGATGACTTCCGCGTCGCGCACGGATCCACCGGGCTGCACGATAGCCTTTACACCAGCCGCCGCCGCTTGATCGATCCCGTCGCGAAACGGGAAGAAGGCGTCGGAGCCCAGGGCCGCCCCCTCGGTGACATGGCCCACACTCGTCGCCTTGTGCACCGCAAGAAAGCTGGCGTCCACGCGCGACATCTGGCCGGCACCAATACCGATCGTGGCGCCGTCGTGCACGAGCACGATCGCATTCGACTTCACACTCGCCACCGACTTCCAGGCGAAGTGGAGGTCCACCATCTCGTCCGTGGTCGGCTGACGCTTGGTCACCACGTTCCACGTAGCCGGCGCCATCGGCGCCGGCGCGCGATCCTGCACCAACAGGCCGCCGCGCACGCGCTTGTAGTCCATGCCGCCCTTCGGCCAGTTCGCGCGGCCTTCGAGCACCCGCAGGTTCTTCTTGCGCCCGAGAATCTCGACGGCCGCATCGGAGAAGGACGGCGCCACGATACACTCGACGAACAAGCTGGAGATCGCTTCCGCCGCCGCCACATCGACCGGCACGGTGAACGCGATTACACTGCCGAAGGCCGACACGGGATCACACGCCAGCGCCTTCTTGTACGCCGAGAGGGCGTCGATGCCGGTTGCCACGCCACAGGGCGTGGTGTGCTTGATGATGGCGCATGCCGGCTGATCGGCGAACGGCTCGATGGCGAGCAGTGCACCTTCAAGGTCGAGCAGGTTGTTGAACGAGAGTTCCTTGCCGCCCTTCTGCACTAACGCACCGAGTCCGGCACCCGGCTTCTCCACGTAGAAGGCCGCGCGCTGCTGCGGGTTCTCGCCGTAGCGCAACGCCTGCTGTTTCTCGAAGGCGATGGGAAAGCGATCGGGGAACGGCTCGTTACGCTGCTGCGCGAACCACTGCGCGATCGCCGAATCGTAGCTGCTCGTGTGCGCATACACCTTCTCCGCCAACAGCGTGCGGAACGCGAGGTCGTCACCATCAGACTGCACGATCGCCAGCACATGCGCATAGTCGGTCGGGTCGACGATCACCCACACCGACGCGAAGTTCTTCGCGGCCGAGCGCAGCATCGACGGTCCACCGATGTCGATGTTCTCGATCACCTCTTCCGGGTGCACCTTCGGCTTGGCCGCCGTTTCGCGAAACGGATACAGGTTCACGACGACCAGGTCGATGGTGCCGATGTCGTGTGCCTTGATCGCCTCCATGTGCTCCGCCACGTCGCGTCGCGCCAGCAAACCGCCGTGAATCACCGGGTGCAGCGTCTTCACACGCCCGTCCAGCATTTCCGGAAAGCCCGTGATCTCGCTGACGTCCTTCACGGCGAGGCCGGCGTCGCGCAAAACCTTGGCCGTGCCGCCGGTGGAGACCAGTTCGTAGCCCTTCTGGGCGAGACCGGTGGCGAAGGGCACGAGACCAGACTTGTCGGAAACGGAAAGCAGCGCGCGCATGGAGACGGGATCAGAAGAGGGAGAAGAACAGCGGAAGCAATTCAGCGCGGAAAAAGTCGCGCCACATCAGACGCAAATGCCAGCGACGGACCGGCGGCGTCCTCGGCCAGCCCAAAACGCCATTCAGGGGCATGCACCGACACGGGGATGTCGAGATGTCCGTGCACGCGGCCGTCTTCACCGAGCACGATCGCACCCGATGCTACGGCCGCGACGCACAGGGGGAGCAGGCGATGCTCGGTGCGCAGCACACGCGCCGCCAACACCGTCGCGTCGTCGCCGGGAAGCACCGGCACCGGCCACTGCGCGATGATCGGTCCTCGATCGAAGTGCTCATCGACGAAGTGCACGGTGACACCGGTAAGCGTGGCACCGTGATCGAGCACGGCCTGGTGAATGCGCATCCCGTACATGCCGGGCCCGCCGAACGAGGGCAGGAGCGCCGGGTGCACGTTCAGGATGCGTCCGCGGAAGGCGCGCACGACTTCCGCGGGCACCAACTTCAGATAGCCCGCCAGCACGAGCACATCGGTCTTGGCGGCATCGAGCAGCGAGAGGATGGCATCGCTATCGTTCGGCTCGTCGACCACGCCCGTGGCAATCCTGGCGGAGCGGGCGCGATCAAGCGCACCCGCCGACTCGCGTTCAGAGGCCACGAAGGTGAGCACGCCCGCGTTGGCGGCGGGACCCGCAAAGTGGTCGATGAGCGCCTGCAGGTTGGATCCGCCGCCAGACGCGAGCACGGAGATACGCGCTTGTGATGTCATGGCGCCCAAACTACTGCGCGTCCGATGGTGACTGCAGGGGCGGCCGGGCGCCGATCATCGCCAACGCAATCGACACCGCCTCCAGAATGTTGTCCGCCATGAAGATGCGGGCGGAGAGGGCCGACCGCGCTTCTTCTACATCGGCCGAGGGCGTCTCGATGCCGGGTACCAGGATGCCGATGCCGCCGGTGGCCAGCGCCGGCTGTACGTCGCGCCACCGGTCGCCGATATACGCACTGTGCGCCAGGTCGAGCGCATAGGCTGCGGCCGCTTCGCGATACATGCCGAGGCCCGGCTTGCGGCACTCGCACGGCTCCTTGGGATGTCCCCAGTGCGGACAGTGGTAGGTGGCCAGTACCGCCGCGCCATCGGCGCTCAGCAAGGCATTCGTTCGATCACGGACCGCCTCATACTGAAACGTCGTGATCAGTCCGCGAGCGATGCCCGACTGATTCGTGACGACGACCACCGGTACCTGTGCCGCATTCGCTTTGGCGACGGCCGCCGCCGCGCCGGGAATCAGCTGCACGCGATTGGCATCGGCGAGGTAGTGCGCATCGGCGATCAGCGTCCCGTCGCGGTCGATGAACAGCGCGGGAACCGGTGCGTGCTCACTGGGCGACGCGGTCACCGTTTGACCGCTGTGGTGTCGCGTTTCGTGCTGTCGCGCTTCGCGGCGTCGCTCGTGCTGTCGGGCTTCGGGGCGCGCGGCGTGGTGAACGTGCGCGCCGGTGAGCGGACCGTGCCGGAGAGGCTGCGCAGGTTGCTCACGGTGAGCCGGAACTGCTTCTGCGGCTCGAGCACCGTGTCGAGCGTCACGTAAATCTCCTTGTACAGCAGCGGGCGACGAAGCTTCGGCGGCGGCGTCGTGTCGATCGGGGCACCGGGGCGGCCTCGGCGCGCCGCCGCTCGGGCCCGTGCCTCGCGCTCGGTGCGTGCCACGGCGGCCAGGCTATCGGCGCGCTTGACGCGTGCCAAGGAATCGGTACGGGCGCGCAACGCCGGCGTGGAATCGCGCAACGCCGCCACGCGCGCCACCGAGTCGGCGCGCACTTTCGCGCGCAGTGAGTCGGCCAGATTGCGCTCGGGAATCGTCTGCACGGCTTTCACGCGCACGATCGTTGAATCGTTGCGCCTGATCAGTACATCCTCGGGGCCGAACAGCCGCCCGGGTGCATACGGTTTGTCGAACACCACCTTCAGCACGGCACTGTCGAGCGGCGTCACTTCCGACACGCGCAAGCCGACGGTGTCGTGGGCGAAGCCATAGAACTCGATGTCGGCCGACTGCGTGAGCGTCACGCTCACCGAGTCCCACACTTCGATGGGATCGAGACTGCGATTGGTGTTCCGATCACCATACGCGCGCAACAGGTACGGGCCGGGTGGCAGATACTGCAGTACGTACCGGCCCGTGGAATCGGCGACTACCTGATACGTGGTGCTGTCGGGCGCGATGGCTTCGACCAACGCACCCGAGAGTCCGTTGCCGGCCGCCCAATCGAAGGCCACGCCGGTAATGCGCGTGGTCGGAATCGGTCCGCCGGTACTGAACACCAATCGAATGGTGCTGTCGATGCCGTTGCTGCGCAGGTCCTGCAGGCCGCGTTTGATCACCACCGAGTAGACGGTGTTCGGCTTCCAGCCGTTCGATGGGCGAATCTCGATCTTCGAACGTCCCCAGTCCACCTTGGGCACGCCGCTCTTGGGACTGATGAACACCAGATCGGCGATGTCCTTCGCGCCTTTGGGCGTTTCGCTGATCACTTCATCGAACTGCAGCACGACGGCCTTCGGTTTGGCGCCGACCGCGTTGTCCTGCGGCGTCACTTTCAGTACCAGTGGCGGCGCCAAATCAGGAGGGCCCCCCGGTGGCGCCGTCTGATTGGCGCAACCGGTGAGCAGCAGCAGGGCGGCCGCCCGCAGCGCAACGGCCTTCATCGCGGTCTTCACGCGCCGAAGGTACCGAGCTTGGTGCGCATCAGCTCACAGCGGGCCCGCCACTCCTCGGCTTTGGCACGTTCCGCCTCCACCAACGCCGGCGGCGCCTTGGCCACGAATTTCTCGTTGGCCAGACGACCGTCCAGCGCGTTCAACTGCGTTTCGAGTTGCGTGAGTTCTCCCTGCAAGCGCTGCTTCTCCTTCTCGAGATCCACCATGCCGGCCAACGGCACGACCAGTTCCACGCCGTCACGCAGCAACAGCTGCGCCGACGCGCCCCCGGGGTTCTCCGATGCCATCGCCACGCGCGCGCGCGCCAGCGAGCCAATCGTGTCGCGCTGCGCATCGAGCAGCTCCGCGATCCCTGCCGGAGCTACCAGCATCGCCTCCACCCACGCGCCCGGATTCACGTTGTACTCCGAACGCACGCTGCGGATCGCCTGCACCGCATCGCGGGTGTACTCGAACGCTTGAGCGCCGACCGAGGCCGCGCCATCGGCCCGACGCGAAACCGGCCACGCCGCCTGGGCGAGGAACGCACCTTCGGGCGTGTTCGGCAGCTGCTGCCACAGCGCTTCGGTAATGAACGGCACCACCGGCTGAAGCAGCCGCAGGGCGCCGTCGAAGGCATGCGCCAGCACGGTGCGCGCCACTTCGCGATCCTCACCCTCCGTGGCGTACAGGCGCGGCTTGAGCGCCTCGAGATACCAGTCGGCCAGCTCGTTCCACACGAATCGGCGCGCCGCCTCGGCGTACTCCGACAAGCGCAGACCGCGACCGCGCTCAGCCTCCGTCCAGGTGTGTCCGTTGGCCGGACGTGGCGGACCCAGGGCGGCGTCGCAGTCGAGAATGGCCTGATCGAGACGATCGAGGATCCACTGGTCGGCCGCAGTGAGTCGCTCGGGCGCGATCGACGACAGCGACTGCAGCGGCTCGGTGCCCACGCGTGAGAGCAGGAAGCGTCCGATGTTCCAGAGCTTCGTGCAGAAGTTGCGCCCTGGCGCGAACGACTTCTCGAGATCGTTCGGATCGAGCATGACGTCGACGCCGAGCCCGAGGCCGGCCGTCATCGTCCACCGCAACGCATCGGCGCCGTACAGCTTCACCACGTCGAGCGGATCGATGCCGTTGCCCAGCGACTTCGACATCTTCTTGTGCTGCATGTCGCGCACCGTACCATGCAGATACACGGTGTGGAACGGCGTCTGATCGAGGAACCAGCACCCCGACATCACCATCCGCGACACCCAGAAGAACAGAATCTCCGGCGCCGTCACCAGCACGTCGCCCGGGTAGAACGCCTTGAGGTCCGGCGTTTCATCGGGCCAGCCGAGCGTCGAGAAGGGCCACAGCCACGACGAGAACCAAGTGTCGAGCACGTCCTCGTCCTGACGCACCGTGCCGTGGCACGACGGACACGCCGTGACATCGGTGCGTGACACGATCGGCTCCTGCGCGCAGGTGGGATTGTCGCAGTACCACACAGGCACGCGATGTCCCCACCAGATCTGACGCGAGATATTCCAATCGCGAATGCCTTCCAGCCAGTTCACGTACACCGCTTCCCAGCGATCCGGCAGAATGCGCAGCTGGCCACCGCGCAGCACGTCGAGCGCCTTGTCGGCGAGCGGACGCATGCGCACGAACCACTGATCGGACAGGCGCGGCTCCACCACCGTGTCGCAGCGGTAGCAATGACGCACGGCATGCGCGTGCGGCTCGACCTTCACCAACGCGCCTTCGGCCTCTAGCATCTTCACGATGGCCGTGCGCGCCTCTGCGCGATCAAGCCCCGCCAACGCGGCAGGCACACGTCCGGCCGCGTCGTCGACTTCACGCACGATGCCCTCGGCATCGATGATGACCGGCATCGCCAGTCCGTGGCGCTTGCCCACCTCGAAGTCGTTCGCATCGTGCGCGGGCGTGATCTTCACGGCACCGGTGCCGAACGCGGCGTCGGTGTAGCTGTCGGCGATGATCGGAACGCGCACGCCGTTGATCGGCAGCACGACGTCCTTGCCGATCATCGCGAGATAACGTTCGTCCTCGGGATTGACGGCCACGGCCACGTCGCCGAGCATCGTTTCCGGGCGCGTGGTCGCCACGGTAATCGATTGCGTCGGGTCGTCGGCGAGCGTGTACCTGAGGTGATACAGCTTGCCCGTCGTGTCGGTGAACTCCGCCTCTTCATCCGACAGCGAGGTGCCGCAGCGCGGGCACCAGTGGATCACGCGATGGCCCTTGTACACCAGGCCGTCTTCGTGCAGGCGCACGAACGCCTCACGCACCGACTTCGAGAGGGCGGGGGAGAACGTGTAGGCCGTGCGCGACCAGTCGGCGCTCGATCCGATCGCCTTCAGCTGATTCAGGATCTCGCCGCCGGTGTGTTCCACGAACTCGGCGACTTTGTCGACGAAGGGCCCGCGGCCCACGTCAAAGCGCGTCTGTCCCTGCGCCGCGAGCTGCTTCTCCACCACGTTCTGCGTGGCGATGCCCGCGTGGTCGGTGCCGGGGAGCCAGAGCGCTTCATCGCCGGCCATGCGGCGCCAGCGAATGAGCACGTCCTGCACGGTGTTGTTGAGGCCATGCCCCATGTGCAGCACCGCCGTCACATTGGGCGGCGGGATGACGATCACGAACGGCTCGCGCGTGGCGGCGCGTTCGGCATCGGCAGTGAACACACCGTGCTCGGTCCACCGGGCGTACCAGGTGGACTCAGTGGCGGCGGCGTCGTAGGTCGTCGGCAGCGGATTCGTATCGGGCGCAGTCATGGCCCAAGATAACACCGAAAGGCAGCCTGCCGGCCTACGCCGGACTCACCGTCCGCGCGGCGTTTCGTACTGCGCCGTCCGGTGGCTCTGGATCGATCCCGGCCCGTGTACGGCCAGATGATCGACCACCGCAGTGACGTCGGGAACTCCGCGGGCCAGCGTGAGCGCGTGCGCGATCTCTGCGGTGCTTTCGACCCACCCGGTCAGTTCGATGGTGCCCGCGCCCACGGCGCCGATATCGATGGCGCGCGCCTCGAGCACCGGATCGTGCCGGAATGCCTCGAGCACCCGGGCCTCCAGCTCCTCGTGGGTCGGCACCGATGGACCCATGGGGGTCACGACCACGTCGGCCATCGGAGCAACGGCGGCCTGAGGCTCGGTCTGAGGCTCGATGGAGCGTGTGCGGCGGTCGCGCATGCGGTCTCGCAGGCGCTCGCGAGTGGACAGGCGGTCGGGCATCGCCTCGGGGCGGGGCGCCGGTGAATCCCCGCGACGCCGGACGTGCATGTGGGCGATCGACTCGCCGGACAGCTCCGAGTCATCGTCGGCGAGCTCATCGAACGAGTCGGTGCGGCGTTCGTCGCCGCGCCAGCCCTCGGGCCCGGGCTGCCGGCGGCTGCCTCGACCGCCGCGGCAGCAGCAGTCCGTCCACGCCGCCGACGCGATCGGCGACCAGCATGCCCAGCGCGACGCCGGCAACCGCGCCGAGCGCCACCAACAGTACCGACGAGGTCCGCGTCGGACGCTTCCTGAATCGGGATTGTGCCATGGTGCCACCTCCGTGACCCGACGCCAGTTCACCGCGATCGAGAAGAGGATCGCGTTTGATCTTGGCGTGACTCCTTGTGCAAGGATAACTTGACCGTCCTCGCTCAGCGAGGGCGTTCACCTTTCTGCCCGCTCCTGATGACTGCCGGTTCGCAATCTCCTGCTGACGCTGCTGCCCACGCGCACATCGTCCTGACACTTCCCGATGGCTCCACACGCGAGGTCCCGCCCGGGACGCTGGCGCGCGATGTGGTGGGCTCGATCGGGGCACGCCTGCTGCAGGCGTCGCTGGCGGTCGCGGTGGATGGAGAGGTGTTGGACCTCATGACCCCGTTGCGCGCATCGGGTTCCTTCGTGGTCATCACGGAAAAGGACCCGCGGGCCGTCCAGGTGCTGCGGCACTCCGGCGCCCATATCCTGGCCACGGCGGTGCGCCGACTGCGTCCCGATGCCAAGATCGGGTTCGGTCCGGCGATCGATGATGGCTTCTACTACGACTTCGAAGTCGAGAAGCCGTTCACGCCCGAAGATCTGGCCGCGTTCGAAGCCGAGATGAAAAAGGTCGTGGCCGAGAAGTATCCGTTCGTGCGCGAAGAAGTGTCGTTGGCCGAGGCGCGCGTGCGCTTCGCCGACGATCCGCTCAAGCTCGAGCGCCTCGACGATTTCGAGGGCAGCGACGAAGTCATCTCCACGTACACCGACGGCCCGTTCATCGACCTGTGCCGCGGCCCGCATGTGCCGGATACGTCGTATCTGAAGCATTTCAAGCTGCTCACGACGGCCGGCGCCTACTGGCGCGGCGATGTGAAGCGCCAAATGCTGCAGCGCATTTATGCCACGGCCTTCTTCAAGAAGGACGAACTCGAGCAGCACCTGCACAATCTCGAGGAAGCCAAGAAGCGCGACCATCGGGTGCTGGGTAAGGCGCTCGATCTGTTCCAGCTGTTCCCCGTCGCGCCCGGCGCCGTGTTCTGGACGCCCAAGGGCACCACGTTGTACAACACGCTCGAAGCGTTCGTACGCGAGCGTCAGCAGGAAGCGTTCAAGGAAATCAAGACGCCGCTGCTGTACAACAAGGCGCTGTGGGAGCAGTCCGGCCACTGGGGCAAGTACAAGGAAAACATGTTCCTCGTGCTCGACAGTGAGACCGGCGAGCACGACATGTCGCTCAAGCCGATGAACTGCCCGTCGCACCATTTGTACTTCGCGTCGAGCAAGCATTCGTATCGTGATCTGCCCATGCGCTACGTCACGTTCGACGTATTGCACCGCAATGAGCTCTCGGGCGCGCTCTCCGGGCTCACGCGCGTGCGCCAGTTCGCGCAGGACGATTGTCACGTGTACCTGCGTGAAGATCAGATCGCCGACGAAGTGAAGTTCCTCATGGATTTCATCCTCGGCTATTACGACACGTTCGGTCTCACGGCGAAGCTCAAGTTCGCCACACGTCCGGAGCAGCGGATCGGCTCCGACGAACTGTGGGATCGGGCCGAGGCCGCACTGCGGGCCGCGCTCGACAGCACGGGCCGTCCGTACGAGATGAAGGAAGGCGATGGTGCGTTCTATGGTCCGAAGATCGACTTCGACGTCATGGACAGCATCGGTCGCGCGTGGCAGCTCGGTACCATCCAGCTCGACTACAACGCACCGGAGCGCTTCGACCTCACTTACACGGGTGACGACAACGCGCCGCATCGACCGGTGGTGATCCACCGCGCCGTGAGCGGATCGTTCGAGCGCTTCATCGCGATTCTGATCGAGCACTTCGCCGGCGTGTTCCCGGTGTGGCTGTCACCGGAGCAGGTGCGAGTGATTCCGATCGCGATCGATTACAACGAGCATGCCGAAGCGCTGGTAGCCCGCATGAAGGCCGCCGGTATTCGCGCCACACTCGACGCGCGCAACGAAACCCTGAACTACCGCGTGCGTGAAGGCGAAGTGCAGAAGGTGCCGTACATGTGCGTGATCGGTCGTCGCGAGGCCGACGAAAACACGGTCGCGCTGCGGTCGCGGGGGGCTGGCAAGAAGCAGGATATCATGTCGTCCGACGCGTTCATCGCGCGTGTGCTGCACGAAATTGCCGATCGAACGCTGGCCATGCCGGCCGACGTCGTGGCTGCCGCATCCGATGCCGCAGCGACCGCGACGGAACAGCCGGGGGCGACCACGTGACCCCGGAGGCGCTGCTCGACCTGTTCGTGCTGGCGCCTGTCGGCCTCGTGGAGGTGGACGAAGAGGGGCGGGTCGAAGTCGCCAACCTGGCGGCGCGCACGCTGCTCACGCCGTTCACCCGCGCGGGTTCGCTCGATGACCTGTTCGTGGCCTTGGGGGCGGTGGCTCCCGACCTGGCTGCGCGCGTGCGTGGGTTTGACTCGCCGCGTGGCGTGATTGTCGATGCGCTCGAACTGCTCGCCCCCGGCGAGCAGCGCGGTGTGCATTTATCGCTGGTGAAGGTGGCGCCGGGTCGTATCGTGGCGGTCGTGAACGATGCCGGCGCCTTGGCGGCGGCCCGCGGACATCTGTCGCGCGCCGACCAGCGGCTGCGTGCGGTGGAAGGCGCGGTACGTGACTACGCGATTTTTACCGTCGATGCCGAAGGCACCGTCGACTCGTGGAGTGAGGCGGCGGAGCGCGTGCATCAGTTTCCCGCCGCCGCCGTGGTGGGGCAATCCCTGACATTGCTGCTCCCGCCGGACAGCGGTGGCGATGCGTACGTGCAGGACACGCTGGCGTTGGCTGCCCGCAACGGCTGGTGTGAGGAAGAAGGGCACCGTCAGCGACAGGACGGCTCGCTGTTCTGGGCCAGTACGGTCGTCACGGCACTTCGCGCCACCGACGGCACCGCGAACGGATTTTCAGTCGTCACGCACGACGTGTCGGAGCGTCGCCGTCTCGAGGAGAGTCTGCGCGACGACGCCTCGAGCACCACCGACTATCTCACCGGCGTGTCGGCCCGTCGCGCGTTCTTCGACGTGGCCTCGTCGGAAGTGGCGCGCGCGCGCCGCTACGGGCAGCCGCTCACGATGCTGCTGGTCGATCCGGACAACTTCCGCGAGATCAACGAGCAGCACGGCGAGGGGTTCGGCAACGAGTGGTTGCGGGCGATCGCGTGGGTCTGCCGTCAGGAGTCGCGTACCACCGACGTCGTCGGCCGGGTGGGCGGCGAAGCGTTCGCGGTGCTGCTGCCGAGTACGGAACTCTCCGGTGGGTTGGTGCTGGCCGAACGTATCCGCGAGCGCATGCAGCGTCATGTGTTCAGCGGCGACGTACAGGGCGTGCGCTGCACGCTGTCGGTCGGTGTGGCCGAGGTGACGGATTCCGTAATCAGCGTGGACGGCTTGCTCACGGCGACGGGCACGGCGGTACAGCGCGCCCAGCAAGCCGGCATGAACCTCGTGGTCGGCTACGACGACTGATCGCTCGCTGTTGTTCCTGGCGCGTGGATTGGAAACAGCGTTGGGGTGGCGCTCGGTCGTGCCGGGTGGATCCCTTTCGCCGCTTTCTGCGGCGGGATGGCCGCGCGCCGTGCGCTGCGCTACCGGCGCCGGCCCCTCCTTCGCAGAGGCGGCTGCAGGGACCACCCGTCCCGACCGGCTGACACGGGAGCGGGTGCCGTCGCCGCGGTGGCGCGCGCGAGAGATCTGTGTCGTGCCTCGTACTCGCGGCGGGGAAACGGCGCGGGGGCTGTTGCTTCCGCGCGTCCGACGGTTCCCGCGAGGGCGCGACGTCACCGCACTGACAACGCCGATCTGCCTGCACATTTACTGGCGATCGGCTCCGTGCGCACACGCGATATGCTGCCGTGACTCCGGCTACGTCGATCGGGGAAGCGCCGCGACCGCGCGTCGATGCGTCGCGAGCAACTCGACAAACGATTCCCTTTGCATTGGGGAGATCAGCACGTGCTGGCCGTCACCGTACTCAACCCGCAAACGGTCGAGAGAAAATGCCGGAGCAGATGACATATCCCTCGACGGTTCGATACTCCGGATGGTCGCGTACGGAACGCGGGTCGTGAACGGTCCCACACGAACCAGCAGCGCTGTGTCGGTGAACTGGTACAAAGTGACCGCGTACAGCACTGCGGGGAGGAGCACGCCACCACCAAGCACGAGGGCCGCCGCCACCAGCGCGCGTCGCGACGTGAGGCCGGCCTCCAGCAGGACCATCAGGAGCGCAAAGCCCGTGGGAACGAGCACGAGCGCCACCACCCATCCATCAAGTACCGAGCGAAAGCTGCGGCCTGAGGCTGTTGCCCGTCCGAGCTGGCTGGACCGCTCGCCGATTCCGCGTTCGTGTAAAGACATTTTCAGTTCGCGTGATTGGTACGAATTCCCCGAGGTCCGCCGCTCGCACCGGATGGCATTCGTGCTCGGATCGTGCGCGCCTCAGCCCAAGTGAATCTAGTGCCGATTCGTCAGAACGCTGCAGCGCGGCCAGCAATCCCGACGTCGCCGGCGTAGGATACTGGTAGTCCCCCGCCACACTCCCCTCCGCAAATCGCCACCATGACCAGTCGCCTCACTCTGGCTGCGCTGTTCGCTGCCGCTTTGATCACGCCCGCCGCTGCCGCTCAGGCGCAGCCGAAGAAGCCACTCGTCGAATTCGAGATGATGACGTGGCCCGAGGTGAAGGACGCACTCGCCGCCGGCAAGACGACGGCGCTGTTCTACACCGGCGGCACCGAGCAGCGTGGGCCGCAGAATGTGAACGGCGGCCACAATCTCATGGGACGCGTCGTGGTGCGCACGATCGCCGAGAAGCTCGGTGATGCCATCGCCATGCCGGTGCTGCCGTACACGCCGAACAACGCCAGTGCGACGCTCCCGGGCACCATCGGCCTCACCCCCGAGCTACTGAAGGGCATTCTCGAGCGCATCAGCGAACAGTCGATCGCGACCGGCTTCAAGACCGTCGTGCTGATGGGCGATCACGGTGGTGGCCAGCCGAACGTCTATGCCGAGGTGGCCAAGTCGTTGAGCGAGAAGTACGCAGCACAGGGCATCAAGGTGCTCTACTGCGACGCCGTGTACTCCACGGCCAACGCTGACTTCGACGCGTATCTGAAGGCCAACGGCTTCCCGTCCAGCTCGCACGCCGGCATCCCCGACACGTCGACCATGTTGTACCTCGGCGACGGCACCTGGGTCCGACTCGACCAGCTCCCGAACGCGGTGGGCGATCCGGTGCCGACGGGCCCGCGTGGCGCCGCTCCCGACCCCAATGCGCCGCCCCGGAAGAACAACGGCATCACCGGCGACGCCCGGAAAGCCAGTAAGGAGCTGGGCAAGAAGCTGTTTGAAATGAAGGTCGACTATGCCGTGAAGCAGATCAGAGGGATGACCGGCCGCTAGAGTGGGACGAAACGGAATCGGCGAAATCCAGCGGCCACGCGGCTGCGGATTTCGCCGATTGTGCTGTGAGATCGGTTATTTTCAGAGGCTGTACCTGCAGGTTCCTGCCACTCCTTGTCATACATGAGCGACCTAACTCGCCAGCCTGTCATCGTGGGTGCCGCGCGCACACCGATCGGGCGGTATCTCGGGGGCCTCTCGCCCCTTTCTGCGCCGGAACTTGGCGCCATCGCGATCCGTGCTGCACTCCAGCGCAGTGGCGTCGCCCCCGACGCGGTCCAGGAAGTGATCATGGGCCACGTGCTGCAAGGCGGCACGGGTCAGGCGCCTGGACGTCAGGCCATGCTCAAGGCGGGCGTGCCCGCGACGGCATCCGCCCTCACCATCAACAAGGTGTGCGGCTCCGGTCTCAAGGCCGTCATGCTCGCCGCGCAGGCTATCAAGGCGGGTGACGCGCAGGTGATCGTGGCCGGCGGCCAGGAAAGCATGAGCAACGCGCCGCACTACGTGTTCGGCATGCGAGGCGGCGTGAAGCTGGGCGACCAGACCATGGTCGACGGCATGATCAAGGACGGCCTGTGGTGCCCGACCTGCAACGTGCACATGGGCGTGCATGCCGAGTACACGGCTACGAAGGCCGGTGTCACGCGGGCGCAGCAAGACGCCTTTGCCGCCGGTTCGCATGCGAAGGCGGTCGCCGCGCAGCAGGCGGGCAAGTTCACCGCCGAGATCGTGCCGGTGGAAATCCTGGGGCGGAAGGGACCGACGATCATCTCGGTGGACGAAGGCCCCCGCGCCGACACCACGGAAGCGTCACTGTCCGGCTTGCGTCCGGCGTTCCCGAGCAAGGGGGACAACAGCAATCTCACCGTCACGGCTGGCAATGCCTCGTCGCTGAACGATGGCGCGGCGGCGGTGGTCGTCACGTCGGAAGCGTACGCACGCGAACATGGCCTCACGATTCTGGCCCGCATCACGGCGTATGCCACGGGAGCCGGCGAGCCGCAGGATCTGTTCTTCGCGCCCATCACGGCGGTGAAGAATCTGATGGCGAAGTCGGGCACCACCATCGCCGACTACGACCTCATCGAAGCCAACGAAGCCTTCGCCTCGCAGGCGCTGGCCGACGGTCTCGGACTGTCCTGGGACGACGCCCGTGTGAACGTGAACGGCGGCGCGATCGCGCTCGGTCATCCGATCGGCGCCAGCGGCACGCGCGTACTCGTCACGCTGCTGCATGCGTTGGCCGATCGTGGCAAGAAGACGGGTATCGCCACGCTCTGCCTCGGTGGTGGAGACGCGGTGGCGTTGTCCGTGGAGCGCGTCGACTGATCGGCGCGTCGTGAACAAAGCCCTGCGGGTTCCCTGGCGGCTCCTGAGCTTCGGCGTCGCCTGGATTCTCGCCCAGGGGATCGCCGAGTCGGTACTCGGACCGCTGTTCGGTCTTCTCTCACGGCGTGTCGGCGAAACCGTGCCGATGTATCCGTTCACGATGCTGATCGGCGTCGCGGCGGCATGTTACGTGGCGTTGCGTTTCGTGGACGACGTGCCGTGGTCGGTAATGGCGCTTGGTGAAGGGGCGTGGCAAGGAAAGCGGATGGCGATCGGTGTGCTGTTGGGCACCGTGGCAATTCTTGGCACGGCGGGCGTCTTGTGGGCGGTCGGCGCACTACGGATGGAGTCGACGCCCACGGCGAGCATCGATGGCGCCATGGTCGTGCAGGACAGCTGGGGAGGAACGGCGCTGCGGCTGCTGTTGCTACTTGGGCCGGCGGCGCTGTGGGAAGAGCTGGTGTTTCGTGGCTACCTCTACGCCGTCGCCGAAGAGGCTGCGGGCCTGTGGGTGGCCCGGTTGAGTTCGAGTGTGGCGTTCGGGGCGGTGCACCTGATGAATCCCGGTGCGAACGTGCGCACCACCGTGGTGGTCATGCTGGCCGGACTGTGCCTCTGCCTCGTGCGGGAGCGCACCGAGAGTTTGCCGGCCGCGTGGACGGCGCATCTCGCCTGGAATTGGGTGATGGCCGCGGTGTTGCACGTGCCGGTCAGCGGATTGCCCTTCGCGACACCGGGCTACCGGGCGGTACCGAGCGGGTCGGAGTGGATTTCCGGTGGAGCGTGGGGCCCCGAGGGCGGGCTCGTGGCGATGTTGGTGTTGGGTGGCTCGCTGGCCGTCGGACTTCGACGCCGCGAGTCACGCGCAGAGACCTAACTTTTCGGAGTCGAATCGATATGCAGGACGGGACGCAAGGCGGGACGCAGGCAGCGTTGGATCGCGCCGCCGTGGTTGGCGCGGGTCAGATGGGCAACGGCATCGCGCATGTGTTCGCGACCAGCGGGCATGCCGTCACGTTGATCGACGTGAACGCCGACGCACTGGCGAAGGGTCGTGACACGATCGCCAAGAATCTCGATCGTCAGGTGAAGAAGGGCGCGATCGAGGCGACTACTGCTGAAGCCGCCCTCGCGCGGATCGCGACCTCCACCTCGCTCGATGCCGTCGCCGATGCCGCGATCATCGTGGAAGCGGCCACCGAACGCACCGATCTCAAGTTCCGCATCTTCGAAGATCTCGATCGGCTCGCGCCGGCCGGTGCGATCCTCGCCAGCAATACGAGCTCCATCTCCATCACCGAAATCGCCGCGCGCACCAAGCGTCCCGAGCAGGTGATCGGCATGCACTTCATGAACCCGGTGCCGGTAATGCAGCTGGTGGAGGTCATTCGTGGCCTCGCCACCAGTGATGCCACCACCGAAAAGGTCATGAGCCTCTCCAAGGGGCTCGGCAAGACGCCGGTGGAAGTGAACGACTTCCCGGGCTTTGTGGCGAATCGCATCCTGATGCCGATGATCAATGAGGCCATCTACTGCGTCATGGAGGGCGTCGGGACGCCCGAAGCCATCGACACGGTGATGAAGCTCGGCATGAATCATCCCATGGGACCGCTCACGCTCGCCGACTTCATCGGCCTCGATACCTGCCTCGCGATTCTGGAAGTGCTGCACAACGGCCTCGGTGATCCGAAGTACCGTCCGTGTCCGCTACTCCGGAAGTACGTCGCCGCTGGCTGGTACGGACGCAAGTCCGGCCGTGGCTTCTACCAGTACTGACCCGCCATGTCACTTCTCGATCTCAACGAAACGCAGCGCGAAATCCAGTCGCTCGCGCGTGCGTATGCGCAGCGCGAACTCGTCGCCCTCGCCGGTGAGCGCGACCAGGAGTCGCGTTTCGACCGCGTGATGGTCACGCAGATGGCCGAGCTGGGATTCTTCGGCATGCTCACGCCGGAACGCTTCGACGGACTCGATCTCGACGCGCAGAGCTATCTGCTCGCGCTCGAAGAAATCGCGGTCGCTGACGCCTCGGCGGCCGTGTTGCTGAGCGTGCACAACTCGCTGCCCACGCAGATGATCCTGAACTTCGGCACGGAGGCGCAGCAGCAGCGCTTCCTGCCGCCGATGGCGCGCGGAGAACTGCTCGGCGCCTTCGCGCTGTCGGAGCCGGAGGCCGGCTCCGATGCCGCCGCGTTGCGCTGTCAGGCCGTGCGTGATGGCGACGACTGGCTGTTGAGCGGCACGAAGGCGTGGGTGTCGCACGGCAGTGAAGCGGGCGTGATCCTCTGTATGGCGCGCACCGACTCGCCCGATGCCCGCAAGGGCAGCAAGGGCATCTCGACGTTCATTCTCACGCCCGATCTGCCCGGCTTTCATCTGGCCAAGAAAGAAAACAAGATGGGGCTGCGCGCGTCGCCGACGCTGCAGATCAATCTTGACGGCTGCCGCGTGCCGGGTGACCGGCTGCTGGGTGAGGAAGGGCAGGGTTTCGTGTACGCGCTCGGGTCGCTCGATCACGGGCGACTCGGGATTGCCGCACAGGCCATCGGCATTGCGCGCGCGGCCCTCGAAGCCGCCGTGCGCTACGCCGGTGAGCGCAGACAGTTCAACAAACCCATCGCCGACTTCCAGGCGATTCAGTTCAAGCTCGCCGACATGGCGACGCGTATCACCGCCGCCCGCACGCTGTTGCATGCGGCCGCGGCGGCCAAACAGCGCGGGGAGAAAATCACGCGCTTCAGCAGCATGGCCAAGCTCTTTGCAACCGAGACGGCCATGTGGGTCACGACGCAGGCCGTGCAGGTGTTCGGCGGCTACGGCTACGTGACCGACTATCCCGTCGAACGCTTCTTCCGCGACGCGAAAGTGACTGAAATCTACGAAGGCACGTCCGAGATTCAGCGCATCGTGATCGCTCGCGAAACCCTGGCCGCAGCGGCCGCGAACGACGGATCTCTTCCAGACTGATCTTCCGGTTCCCTCATATGCATTACTTCGAAACGATCGCCGAGATGGGTCATGAGCAGGTGGTCTTCTGCCATGACAAGGCATCCGGCTATCGCGGCATCATCGCGATTCATGACACCACGCTCGGGCCCGCGCTCGGTGGCTGCCGCTTCTGGAACTACGCGTCGGAAGAGGCGGCGATCGTCGATGCGCTGCGCTTGTCGCGCGGCATGACGTACAAGAACGCGGTGGCCGGCCTCAACCTTGGCGGCGGCAAGTCGGTCATTATCGGGGACAACAAGACGACCAATCGCGAAATGCTGTTCCGCGCGCATGGCCGCTTCGTGGACTCGCTCGGCGGCCGCTACGTCACGGCGGAAGACGTCGGCACGACGGTCGAAGATATGGACTTCGTGCACATGGAGACGAAGCACGTCACGGGTATCGGCTCCAAGTCGGGCGACCCGTCGAGCGTGACGGCGCATGGCGTGTTCCGCGCCATTCAGGCGTCGGCGTGCCAGAAGTGGGGCAGCGACAGCCTCGAAGGTCGTACGATCGCGATTCAGGGCCTTGGCCACGTGGGCTACTATCTCGCCAAGGAGCTGCACGCCGCGGGCGCGAAGCTCATCGTCACCGACATCGATGCCGGTCGCATCAAGCGTGTGGTCGACGAAATGAGCGCCACCGCCGTGGCACTCGACGAGATCTACCGCGCGAAGGCGGACATCTTCACGCCCTGCGCGCTCGGCGGCGTGATCAACGACGACACCATCCCGCAGCTCAACGTCGAGATCGTGGCCGGTGCGGCCAACAACCAGCTGCTCGAAGACCGTCATGGCGACGCGCTGGAAGCCCGCGGCATTCTGTACGCGCCCGACTACGTCGCGAACGCCGGCGGTGTGATCAACGTGTACAGCGAGCTCACCGGCTGGAGCCGGGAACGGTCGCTGCGCAAGGCGGACGAGATCTACCAGACCGTGCTGAGCGTGTTCCGTCTGGCCAAGGATACGGGCATTCCGACGTACAAAGCCGCCGATCGCGTGGCGGAGCAGCGCATCCAGGCCGTTCGCGGTATGATCAAGACGTGGCCGCAGTATCCCAACAAGGAATCCTGAGCAGTCAACGGAGCAACTGACCATGGTGGATGTGGCAAAGCCGGGGGAGCGTATCCCCATCGCGTCCGACCACGCGGGCTTCGAGTTGAAGGAGCGCCTGCGCTTGGCGCTCGCCGAGATGGGATACGAGGTGGAAGACATCGGCACGCATAGCACCGCGAGCACCGACTATCCCGACTATGCCCATCCCCTGGCGCAGGAGGTATCCGAGGGGCAAGCTGCCCGCGGCGTGCTACTGTGCGGGACCGGACTGGGGATGTCGTATGTGGCCAACCGCTATCCGGGCGTTCGTGCTGCCGTGGCGTGGAACCCTGACGTGGCGGCGCTCGCTCGTAAACACAACGATGCGAACGTGCTGGTGTTGCCGGCGCGCTTTGTCTCCGACGAAGATGCCCTCGCAATTCTGCAGGCCTGGCTGACGACCCCGTTCGAAGGCGGTCGCCATCAGGGGCGCGTGGCCAAGATCGAACGTGATGAGAGTGAGGCTGACGCCTCGGGGAGCACGACATGAGTGGTGGAGCCAGCGCAAACTGGTCACAGTGGGATCGCTTGCCGCCGGGGGATGCCCTGTTGCAAGCGGATCCCGAAATCGCACATCTGATCGACGAGGAAACGCAGCGACAGAGCGACGGCCTCGAGCTGATCGCCAGCGAGAACTTCGTGTCGCCGGCGGTGATGGAGGCGGTGGGCTCGACGCTCACCAACAAGTACGCTGAAGGACTCCCGGGCAAGCGTTACTACGGCGGTTGTGAAGTGGTGGACAAGATCGAGCAGTTGGCGATCGACCGCCTCAAGCAGCTGTTCGGTGCCGATCACGCCAACGTACAGCCGCACAGCGGTGCGTCGGCCAACGCCGCGGTGTTCCTCGCGTTTCTAAAGCCGGGCGACACGTTCCTCGGCATGGATCTGTCGCAGGGCGGACACCTCACGCACGGCTCGCCGGTGAACTTCTCGGGCTTGCTGTACAAGGCGGTGTCGTATGGCGTGACCGAAGACGGCATCATCGATTACGAGCAGATGCGGGCGCAGGCGCGCGAGCATAAGCCGAAGATGATCATCGCCGGCTACAGCGCGTACTCGCGTACGATCGACTGGCAGGCGTTCGCTGATGTCGCGAAGGAAGTCGGCGCCATCTTCATGGTGGACATGGCGCACTTCGCCGGGCTCGCCGCCACCGGCGTGTACCCGTCGCCGGTGCCGTTCGCCGATGTAGTCACCAGCACGACGCATAAGACGCTGCGCGGTCCGCGCGGCGGCATCATTCTGTGCAAGGCGGAGCACGCGAAGGCGATCGACAAGGCGATGTTCCCCGGTATGCAGGGCGGACCGCTCGAGCACGTGATCGCCGGCAAGGCGGTTGCGTTCCACGAGGCGCTGCAGCCGTCGTTCACGGCGTACTGTGGTCAGGTTGTGGAAAACGCGCAGGTGCTGGCGAAGGCGCTGATGGAGTACGGATATCACATTGTGTCCGGCGGCACCGACAATCACCTCATGCTGGTCGATCTGCGCAGCAAGGGACTGACCGGCAAGGTCGCGGAAAAGGTGCTCGATGAGGCAGGGATCACGGTAAACAAGAACACCGTGCCCAAGGAAACGCAGTCGCCGTTCGTCACGAGCGGTATCCGCATCGGCACGCCGGCGGTGACCACGCGCGGCATGGGACCGGACGCCATGCGCCAGATCGCGGCGCTCATCGACCGCGTGCTGTCGGCGCCCGAAGATGGCGCCACGATCGCGGCAGTGAAGGCCGACGTGAAGGCGCTGGCCGACAGCTATCCGCTGTACCGGTCGGTGGCGCGAGTTTAAGGACCAGTCTCCGCGCGCTTCGCAAGGAGTTGTCAGGTGGTGCCCGGGCCTCCAGTATTCTTTCACTGGAGGCCCGCTGCATTTCGGCCGATCGGCGCGCGCATCCGTTGCACCGCGCGCTGGCCAAGCGTCCAGAGCAGACAGACGACACAGACACGATCAGGAGCAGTCGCAGTGACCGAGTTGGCGTTCCGTGAAGGCATCATGGATCAGATCCGTCTGCGTGAGCAGCGGTTCGACGAACGCGCATACCTGTTCGTGCTCGCGTCACTCGAGCATTGCCAGACGCGTCTCACGGAACGTCGCCACATCACGGGTCCCGAGCTCGCGCACTCGTGTCGTGAACTGGCACTGCAGCGCTTCGGCGTCATGGCCGGACTCGTGCTCGAGCACTGGGGGCTCAAGGCCACGAGCGACATCGGCGATATCGTGTTCACGCTCGTCGACATGGGCTTGCTCATTAGCCAGCCGCAGGACTCGCGCGATGATTTCTTCGGGGTGTTCAGCTTCGAGGATGCGTTCGGCCGCGAGTATCCGTGGAGCACCGCGCACGTCTGACCGACGGCGCGCGCACCGCATGACATGCCGGTAAGCGCCCTACGCGTCACCACCGCCGCCGAGGCCGCGGCGCGCGATCATGCGGCGATCGCTGCGGGCACCGGGTCGTTCGACCTGATGCTGCAAGCGGGTACCACGGCCGCCGCTGCGCTTCTGCGCGATCACGCCGGGCGGCTCGCTCACGGCGTGGCACTCTTCGCGGGCAGCGGCAATAATGGTGGTGATGCCTACATTGTCGCCGCGCAGCTCGCGCGGGCCGGCGTGGCGGTGCGTGTGCACGCCGCCGCACCACCACGTACGCCCGATGCGATACGGGCGATGCACCTCGCGTCACCGGCGCTCGTGCACGGTGTGCCCACGGGCCATGAGCGCCTGGTGGTGGACGGCCTGCTCGGCACTGGACACAAAGGCGAGCTTCGCGATCCCGTGTTGGCGGCGTGCACGCGCGTCGCACTCGCGCGAGATGGCGGCGCCACGGTGATCGCGCTCGACGTGCCGAGCGGTCTTGATGCCACCACCGGCGATGTCGCCGAGGGCAGTCCCGCCGCGCATACGACGTTGTGCTTTGGTACGATCAAGCGCGGGCTCCTGGTCTCGCGTGGCCACGCCGGTCGCATCGTGTTGCTCGATATCGGCCTCGGGGCGGAGTTCGGTGGCGACCCCGATCGGGCCGATGGAGCGTGGCATTTGCCGAACGGCCAAGACTTGGCGCGGTGGCTTCCGCCAATCGCGTGGAATGCGCATAAAGGCCGTCGTGGACGCATCGCAATCGTGGGCGGGCACGAAGGCATGGCCGGAGCGGTCATCCTGGCGGCGCGCGCCGCGCTGGCCGCCGGCGCTGGTCTGGCGCACGCGATCGTTGATGGGCCGAGTGTGGCCGCCGTACAACTCACGGTGCCGCAGGCGCTGGCCGAGCGGTGGCCCGTACGCGAGTCGGCTGCCAACACGGGCGCGCGCGACGATCACACGACACTGCATCGTTGCGACGCACTCGCGATTGGACCCGGACTCGGTCGTGGTACGCGTTCATCGCAGCTGCTCGAGCGCGTCGTCAACGAACATCGCGATCGCCCGCTGGTGCTCGATGCCGATGCGCTCTGGCTCATCGCCGAAGTCGCGAATACACTCGGCACCGAGTCCGCCGCCCTGTTGCGTCACTGGACGCGCCATTCGCGCGCGGTGGTGTGTA
Organism: Gemmatimonas groenlandica; assembly: GCF_013004105.1. Taxonomy (NCBI): domain Bacteria; kingdom Pseudomonadati; phylum Gemmatimonadota; class Gemmatimonadia; order Gemmatimonadales; family Gemmatimonadaceae; genus Gemmatimonas; species Gemmatimonas groenlandica. Next base: position 1,873,352 of record NZ_CP053085.1, on the reverse strand, counting down.
CGCCCCATGAGGGCGAGTTCGCGCGCCTGCTCGGCACGGCGGTGCCGGCGGCGTGGGATGCGCGCGTGGATGCCCTGCGGCAGTTCGCCACGCGTGGCGGCGTGACGATGCTGCTGAAAGGCACGCCCACGATCGTCGCCACGCCCGACGGTGGACCGATCACCGTGGTGCCGCATGGCACACCGCTGCTGGCCACCGGAGGCAGCGGCGACATGCTGAGCGGATTGATCGTCGCCCTTTTCGGGCAGGGGCTGGCGCCGCTCGAGGCCGCCGTGTGCGCCGCCACCGTGCACGGGCGCGCGGCGGAACTCGCGACGAAGCAGCTCGGCGGTGTTCGCGGCGGCACACTCGAGGCCGTCTTTGATGCGTTGCCGTCGGCGTGGCGCCTGCTCGAGCATCCCGTCAGTTTTCCTCCCGGTGTGCTCGCTGATCTTCCTTCGCCCGCGTGACTGTGCGCTCTCTTCGTCGGACCGCGACCCTCGCGGCGCTGTCGGTCGGTGTGATGACGTCGTCGTCGTGCGCGGTGAGCGGGGCCGGTAGCGGCACGGGCAATAGTTCATCCGGGCCCCTCGGTGGCTTCGGTCGGCGCGACGAACGGCAGCGCATCGGCAGCTTCAGCAACGTGCAGGCGGTGGCCGTATCGCGCCGCTATGTGTTCGCCGCGGGCAGCAGCGGTATTGCGATCTACGATCGTACGATGAACAGCTGGCTGCCGCCGCTGACACGCGACGACGGGCTCTCCGATCAACAGATCACCGTGCTCGCCGGCGACCCGGTGGAAGATGCGTTGTGGCTGGGCGTGCCCGGCGGCGTGATCATGTATCGCCCGCTCACCGAACAGCTGCAGCGCACGATCGTGACCGGCGTGCCTGATCTCATCGCGTTCGATCGGGCGGCGACCGGTGACGCGATCGTGCGAGCGGGTGGCGAGTGGACACGCATCTCGCGCGTGGGCATTGCCACGCCGATGGGGCGGCCGCCCCTGGCGAGCGCACTGATTCTGCCGCGTTCGCTGAACGATCTGTACACGCAGTTTCCGACCTTGCGCACGCAGCCCTCGTTGTTGTTGCGCACGCAGCAGAGCGATCGCCCACTGCGCAACGTGCAGATCATCAGCGGTGCGGCGTCGCCCGAACGTGCGAGTGAAGTGTGGCTCGGCACGGCCGGTGATGGACTGTTCCGTCTCGATCCGACGTTCATGCAATCGACGCCGCTTCCGTATGGTCTCATCGAGCCCGGAGTCGGCGCGCTCGCGCTGGCGGCCGATGGCGTGTGGGCGGCTGGACTCGGACAGTCGATCGATCGCGGCGGCCTGTCGTTCGTGGGCAGCGATCTGCAGCGCTTCCGCTGGATCGACGGCACCATCTCGGTGCCACTGGTCGGCGTACGCGGTCTTTCGCTGATCACGCGCGCCTCTCGCGCCTGGCTCGGTACCGATCGTGGCCTCGTGCGCGTGCGCCTCGACGGCGCGCAGGCGATGCAGGTATGGGGGGTGCTCGATGGTCTCCCCGACGAACGGGTGCTTTCGGTGGCCACGCGCGACGACGGCGTCTGGGCCGGAACGGCGCGCGGTCTGGTGTATGTGAGCGACAGCAGTGACACGCGCAATGTGCGCACGCGTGGGGTCGGCGTGCGGCTCCTCGACAACATGCCGGTGCACGCGCTGCAATTCACCGGCGATACCCTGTGGATCGGCACCGAAGCGGGCGTGATGGCAATCGCCTCGCCAAATGGGAGTGTCGGCGGCGTGGTCTCACGTCCACTGGGCAGCGACCCGGCGTTACGTCGCCCCGTTCGCGCATTGGCGTGGAGCGATACGGTGCTGCTGGCGGCCACCGACGATGCCGTGTTGCGTCTCGCGCCCCGCGGTGGCGTCGAGCCGGTGCGCGTGGACCTGCTCGATGTGCGACAGGTGGGGCGCGTGACCAAGGTCGCGATCGACGAGCGCACCATGTGGCTGGCCGGGACCGACGGCGTGGTGATCGTGTCGCGCCGTGATGGCGCCACGCGCGTACTGCGTGTGCCGGGCGATCTGCCGGGGCCCGTGCTCGACCTCGCGGCGAATCGCGACTACATGTGGTTCGGCACGCCGCAGGGATTGATTCGACTGCGTCGTCGCGGAGACGGCGGCTTGCCATGAGCGCGTTCACGAGGACGGCGTGAGTCTTGAACCGCGTCCGCATCAAGCCATGCGGGAAGGGGCCGAGTTCGACACGATCCGCGCGCTGATGGCGCGTTGGGGCGATCTGGCGGTGGATATCGGGGATGACGCCGCCGTGTTGGCGCCGAGCCCACACGGCACGCGCGTGGTCAGCGTCGATGCCTGCGTGGAGGACGTCCATTTCCGTCGCGCCTGGATTTCCGCGCGCGAGGTTGGTGTCCGCGCGGCGGTGGCGGCGTTGAGCGACCTGGCCGCGATGGGTGCTCGCGCCGAGTACGTGCTGATTGCGTTCGTGATTCCCGACGCGTGGCGGGAGGAACTCAGCGAGGTGGCCGACGGGATGGGCGCGGTGATTCGCGAGGCCGGCGCGCGCATCGTCGGGGGCAATCTGAGTCAGGGCGCGGTGTTCTCGATTACGACGACGGTGGTCGGGTGTGCGCAGCGGGCCGTGTCGCGCAGCGGTGCCCGGGCCGGTGATCTGGTGGTCGTGACTGGCCTGCTGGGAGGCCCAGGGGCGGCGATACAGGCGTGGGACGCCGGCGAGAGCCCCACGGCATGGTCGCGGGGGCGTTTCGCGGCTCCAGCGCCGCGCTGGGCCGAAGGCGAGGCGTTGGCGCTGGCCGGCGCGTCCGCCATGATCGATATCAGCGACGGACTGGCCGGCGACGCGCGCCATGTCGCGGCGGCCAGCGGCGTGCGGCTCGATCTCGATGCGTCGCGGGTGCCAGCAGGGCCCGGTATCGCAGCTGCGGTGGCGATGCAGAGCGGGGAAGAATACGAGTTGCTCGCCTGTATTCCTGAAGAGGCATATAAAAAGCTGGCGATGGACTGGGCGGCGATAAGCATCGGCCCGCTCACCGTGGTCGGGGTGGTCCGCGACGGCGCCGACGCGTCGCCGACCTCGACCGCGTCTCCGGTGGCCGGGGGTTTCGACCACTTCGCATCGGTCGAAATTCCGCGTTGAATTCGGGTCCGGAATGGGTGACCTTGCCATGATGCGCACCGCATTCACGGCATTGGCCCTGTTGGTTGGAACGGTCCTGTTCGGCAGCATCACGCTGTTGGCCGAGTTGCTGGGGCGTCCGCATGGGCCAAACAGCATCTACGAGAAGACCCCCCGCTGGTGGGCCTCGTGGTTGCTGGGTGCTGCCGGTGTGAAGGTGGTGGTGCATGACGAATACCAATTGCCCGAGGGCGCGCCGCGCGTGTTCATGGCGAACCACGTCAGCTGGTTCGACATCCCCTCGATGATCGCGGCCCTCCCGCACTACGGATTCGTGGCCAAGCGTGAGCTGGAGAAGATCCCGCTGTTCGGTCCGGCCGCTCGCGCGGTGGGCGTGATCTACATCGACCGCGAAAACCGAAAGGCCGCCTTCAGCGCGTACGACGACGCGGCGTCGAAAATCCGTGCCGGTCAGCCCGTGCTCGTGTATCCCGAAGGCACGCGCGGCTATAGCTACGCGCTGCGGCCATTCAAGAAGGGCCCGTTCGTGCTCGCCATCGGCTCCGGCGCACCGATCGTGCCCGTCGTCATCTACGGCACGATCGAGGTCAACCCGCGCACCGAATTCCGGGCGTCGCCCGGCACCGTGCACGTCCATCTGCTCGAGCCCATTCCCACCGAAGGGCTCACCTACGCCGACCGCGATGACCTGGCCGAGCGCGTCCGTCAGCGCATGGCCGACTGTTTACATGCACATTACGGCGTCGACCCGGCGATTGAACCGTCGCGCGCTATCAGCGGGCAGCCGATGCGCGAGCCCGAACCCGACTTTTCGACCTAGGTCCTCGCTGTACTCACGACTCGACACTCACAACTCACTACTGGTTTTATATGGCCTCCATCGTTTCCGTCAGCGCGCGCGAGATTCTCGACAGCCGCGGCAATCCCACTGTTGAAGTGGACGTGATTCTCGAAACGGGCAGCGCCGGTCGCGCCGCCGTGCCGAGCGGCGCCAGCACCGGTGAACGCGAGGCGGTGGAGCTCCGTGACGGTGATCCTGAGCGCTACGGCGGCAAGGGTGTGCTCACGGCCGTGAACAACGTGAACACCGAGATCAACGAAGCGCTCGAGGACATGGACGCGACGGATCAGATCGCGATCGACCGCGCGCTGATGGATCTCGACGGTACGGAGAACAAAGGACGCCTGGGTGCCAACGCGCTGCTCGGCGTGTCGATGGCCGTCGCGCGTGCCGCCGCGCTCGAAGTCGGCCTGCCGTTGTATCGCTATCTCGGTGGCCCGATGGCGCGCACGTTGCCGGTGCCGATGATGAACATCCTGAACGGTGGCGCGCATGCGACCAACACCGTCGACTTCCAGGAGTTCATGATCGTGCCGGTCGGCGCCGAGTCGTTCAGCGACGGACTGCGCATGGGCACGCAGGTGTTCCACGCGCTCAAGAAGGTGCTCGTGGCGCGCAAGCTGGCCACGGGTGTGGGCGATGAAGGCGGCTTCGCGCCGAACCTCGAGAGCGACGAAGATGCACTGAAGATCATCATCGAAGCCATTCAGGCGGCGGGCTTCCGTCCCGGTCATGACATCGCGCTCGCGCTCGACGTGGCGGCCAGCGAGATGTTCCAGGGCGGCCAGTATCACTTCAAGAAGAGCGGCGCCAAGTCGCTGAGCCCGCAAGCGCTCGCCGACAAGTACGCCGGTTGGCTGGAGAATTATCCGATCGTGTCGATCGAAGACGGCATGGCCGAGAATGATTGGGACGGCTGGAAGTATCTCACGGAGCTCGTGGGCGATCGCTGTCAGCTGGTGGGCGACGACCTGTTCTGCACGAACAGCGAAATTCTCGCGAAGGGCATCGAAGCCCAGGTGGCGAACGCGATTCTGGTGAAGGTGAATCAGATCGGCACGCTCACCGAAACGTTCGAAGCGATCGAGCTGGCGCGCGCCGCGGGATACAATGCGATCATCTCGCACCGCAGCGGCGAAACCGAAGACACGTTCATCGCCGATCTCGCCGTCGCCACGCAGGCGGGTCAGATCAAGACCGGCGCACCGTCGCGCAGCGATCGTGTGGCGAAGTACAACCAGCTGCTGCGCATCGAAGAGCCGCTGGAAGGCTACGCGGAGTATCCGGGTGGCGCGCTCTTCGGCCTCTGATTCACCCATGACGCCCCTGATGAAGCGGGTGGCCTGGGGCGTTGGTGCACTTGCCGTCCTCGTGTATGCGATCGAGGGCGGTGAGTACGGCACCTCTGACGTGCTCACGCAGCGTGACCGGAAGGCCGCGTTGGCGCAGAACGTCCAGGAGCTCGAGCAGGATGTGGACTCGATGCGCGCCGAGTTGAAAGCGGTGACGAGCGATCCCGTGCGACTCGAGCGCATGGCGCGCGAAGAGTGGGGCATGGTGCGCGGCGAGAAAGAGTTGCTGTACCGCATGCGCACCGACACGTCGCGCGCGCCGTAATTGCGCCGTAATTTCGCCGCAGTTGGCGCCGCACAATTCGTGCGGTTGGGGTTGACTCTCGCTGCACTGCCGCTAGGTTACTCCTTCTGACGCGGGGTGGAGCAGCCTGGTAGCTCGTCGGGCTCATAACCCGAAGGTCGCGGGTTCAAATCCCGCCCCCGCCATCTGCACTCGGCCGGTCCGCAAGGGCCGGCCGTTTGCGTCCCGGCACTCGAGTTTTGGGTTTGCGATCGAGTGGGGATTGTGAGAAATTTGGAGAAGTGGGGCAGGGTAGCTCAGCCGGTTAGAGCGCACGACTCATAATCGTGAGGTCGAGAGTTCGAGTCTCTCTCCTGCTACTGTGATGGGCCAAGTAGAGAACACGTAAGCCGCCAACTCGTCGAGAGTTGGCGGCTTTTGTGTTTCGTGCCGCTCTGCTTCTTTCGAGGGGTCACCGTCGTTGCACATGCTGACAGAGCACTTGACTCCCGAGGCGCACCATAAGTCCGTCACCCTCCCGCCGACACCGGTACCCTGTGACCCTTTTACCTCTCATGTGACGCATTCGACGCTCGGTCGTGGTGATGGTGACACGTGTCACGAACCGCTCGTGTCCGTACGGGAGCACATTCCGCTGTCGGTCAGCGTCGATGCTGACATTGCGTTCCGGCCGTCCGTCCCTAGCTGACCATCGTGTCTTCCGCTGTGCGCCACGGCGCCAGCGCGCCAGGCACGACTGGACCGGGGTCGTATGCACCACGCTCGCTCGCCAATCGTCGCGCCCCCCGACACCGCGACTGATCACGACACCCGAACGACCGAAGCGCTGATCCGCACTGCCGCGCTCCAGAGCGCGATCTTCAATAGTGCGAACTTCGCGAGCATCGCTACCGATGTCGCGGGGGTCATCCAGATCTTCAGCGTGGGTGCCGAACGCATGTTGGGCTATGACGCCACCGCCGTACTGAAGCAGCGGTCACCGGTGGATTTCATGGATGCCGCCGCACTGCAGTGGCTCGCCACAGAGCGTAGCATGGAACTCGGTGTGTCAGTGCTCCCGGGTTTCGGCGTGTTGGTGTGTCACGCGTCGCGCGGGCACGAGGACGTGGTCGAGGTCATCTGCATTCGATGTGATGGAAGTCGCTTCCCGGTGGTGTTTTCCGTGACGGCGCTGCACGATGTGCAGAACTGCATCATTGGCTACCTACTCGTGGGCACCGACGACACCGCTCGGACGCAAATCAAGGAAGAACAGCTCCGGCTCGACCAACGACTACGCGATCAGCATTTCTACACGCGCTCGTTGATCGAATCCAGCCTGGACGCGCTGATGATGACCGATACGCACGGCTTCATCACCGACGTGAACAAGCAGACGGAGACGCTCACGGGGTATACGCGAGACGAACTCGTAGGCACACCCTTCCGGCGGTACTTTACGGAGTCGAGTCGCGCGGATCTTGCCATTCATCGCGTGCTCCGGGAAGGGCACGTGTCGAACTACGAGCTGACCGCGCGCGCCCGTGACGGGAAGCTGACCGTGCTGGCATGCAACGCCACCACGTTTCATGATCGCGATCGTCGTCTGCAGGGCGTCATCGCCTGTGCTCGCGACATGACCGAGGTCAAAACGTTCGAGCGAACCCTTCAGCTGAAAAACGCGCAGCTGGAAGACGCGAGCCGACTCAAGTCAGAGTTTCTCGCCAACATGTCGCACGAGCTGCGAACACCGCTCAATGCCATCATCGGCTTCTCCGAAGTCCTGAAAGATGGACTGATGGGAGAGCTCACCGACCAGCAGCGGGGATTCATCGGTGACATCTTCAGCAGCGGAAATCACTTGCTTGAGCTGATCAACGACATCCTCGATCTCTCGAAGGTCGAAGCGGGCAAGATGACACTGGAACTCGAGTCTGTACCGGTCGGTGTTCTCCTCGTGAACAGCCTGTCGATCATCCGCGAAAAGGCGGCGTCCCGGCGCATTCGCTTGGCCATGGTGGATACGGGCGAGTCGCTTGGCGCGCTCCAGCTCGACACCCGCAAGCTCAAGCAGGTCATCTATAACCTCCTTTCCAACGCGGTCAAATTCACGCCGGAGGGCGGTCAAGTGGTGCTTCGCGCCGAGCGCGTGCCGCGAGCACACGTGGGAACGCTCTCGGGCGCATGGCAGGGACGTCACCTGCCCCTCGCGGGGGACCCCTCGGACTCGTACCTGCGCATCAGTGTCACGGACAGTGGGATCGGCATTTCCGCCGCGGCGTTGGATTTACTGTTTGAACCGTTCACGCAGGTTGATACCGGACTCGGTCGACAATTCGAAGGAACGGGACTCGGCCTTGCCTTGGTGAAGTCGTTAGTGGAGTTGCAGGGCGGAGCGGTTGCCGTGGAGAGCGCGATTGGTGAGGGCTCGTGTTTCACCGTCTGGATTCCCTGTCGCGAGTCCGACGCGGTACCGGCACCAACGGCACAGGTGATCGGTCGCAATGACGAGCCCTCGTACGTCACGCCCGTCGCGCTCGTGGTTGAGGACGACCCGAAGTCGGCGGGCATTTTGCGGCTGCATCTCGAATCCGATGGATTCCAGGTGCTCCATGCCTCCTCGGCCGAGGCCGCGTTGGTACTCGCTGCGCGCCAGCCATTGGCGTTGATCACGCTCGATATCATGCTGCCGAACATGGATGGTTGGGAGTTTCTGGCGCAGATCAAAGAGACGCCGATGCTTGCTCGCGTGCCGGTGGTCATCATCTCCATGGTCGTCGATCACAACAAGGGCTTCGCACTCGGCGCGGCGGCGATGATGCAAAAGCCGGTCTCGAGGCGCGAGCTCTGTGAGTCGCTGGTGGGACTCGGGCTTTTTCCTCGTACCAGTGAACAGTCATTGAAAGTGCTGATCGTCGACGACGATCCGAAGGCAATCGACCTGATGGCGCTGCGACTCCAGGGTATGGCCACCGAGGTACTGACCGCGCAAACTGCCGCAGAGGCGATTCGTCTGGCGCGCGACGAGGTACCAGAACTGATCCTGCTCGACCTGATGATGCCCGATGTGACCGGCTTTGATGTCGTTGATGCGCTACAGGCGCGCGAGGACACAGCCTGCATTCCGATTGTTGTCGTGACGGCGAAGGATCTGACGGCCGAGGACTACGGTCAGCTTCAGGACCATGTATCGACCATTATGGGTAAGGGGAGCTTCGACGCGGAGTGCTTCTCACGGGAAGTCCGGCGTGCGCTGTCAGGCCGGCGTGTGGTGGTTTGACATGGCGCGCATCCTCCTGATCGAAGACAACGCGGCCAACACATCGCTGACCTGCTTCGTGCTCGAGTCGGCGGGGCACACCGTGAACAGCGCCACGACCGCCGAAATCGGCATTTCGTTAGTGCACGACCATCGTCCGGATCTGATTCTGATGGACATTCATTTACCCGGAATGGATGGCCTTCACGCGACTTCACTACTGAAAGCCGATGCGTCGACGCGCGAGATTCCCGTGGTGGCACTGACGGCGCTCACGATGTCCGGCGACGAAGCACGCATTCTCGCGGCGGGCTGCGATGGCTATATCGCGAAGCCCATGCGCTATCTGTCGTTGCTCGCTGCGGTCCTGACGTACATCGGTCGCAGGGTTACCGCGACATGACGACCACAAAAGTGTATGTCAATAAGAGCGGAGAGCACGCCGCGTATGCTGCGCGCATTCTGATCGTCGATGACAACTATCGGAATCGTCGACTGTTGGAGGCGATGTTGATCCCAACAGGATTCTGCGTCACGAGTGCTGCGACCGGCGAAGCTGCGTTGACCTCGGTGGCGCGGGAGCGGCCCGATCTGGTGTTGTTGGACGTCATGATGCCCGGCATGGATGGCTACGAGGTCGCTCGGCGGCTCAAGGCTGACCCGACCACTCAGCACATCCCGATCATCATGGTCACGGCGCTCGACGATCGCGAGGCGCGACTTCGCGGCTTGCAGTCGGGCGTCGAAGACTTCGTCACCAAGCCAGTCGACCGGGCCGAGCTGTGTATGCGAGTGCGGAATCTGGCACGACTGCGAACCGGCGACGACGTTCGTTACGGCGACGTGCTTTCGGGTACGGTGCGCTCCCGAACCGCCCATCTCACCGAACGCACCGAGTCGCTTGAACGGGAAGCCACGGCGCTCAGCGAGCGATCGATCGCACTGGAGCAGATGCGCATCGAGCAGCTCAAGTTCAAGGATGACTTCCTCTCTCACGTGTCGCACGAACTGCGTTCACCGCTCACGGCCATCAAGCAGTTTACCTCGATCCTGCTGTCCGGAGTGGCTGGTCCACTCACCGACGAACAGCGGGAGTATCAGCTGGTGGTCTGGCGAAATATCGGACAACTTCAGTCGATGATCGACGATTTGCTTGAAGTCACGCGTCTCGAGTCCGGGAAGCTGCAGATCGTGCGGGAGTGTATTGCGCTACGAGCCGTCGTTGCCGATACCCTCGACACCGTTCGGGAAAGCGCTCGCGCACGAGCGATCACGCTCAGCGTTGTCATTGAGGATGATCTGCCTCCCGCCTTCGCCGATCCGACGCGTCTGCGGCAGATCCTGATCATCTTGCTGGATAATGCGGTAAAGTTCACACCGCTCAGTGGGTCGATCACGGTGCGCGTTCGCGCCAGCGTACGTGAGGCTCAGATGCTGGAGTGCGATGTATCCGATACCGGCGGCGGTATCTCGGCAGAGCGACGCACGAAGGTGTTCGAGCGACTCTATCAAGGCGCTGCTGTCGATACAGGTGGCCGCCAGGGACTCGGCATCGGCCTGTATATCTGCCGGGAACTCGTCGAAGCCCAGGGTGGAACCATCGCAGTGTCAGATGAGACCGCGCTCACAGGCACCACCTTCACGTTCACCGTACCCACGTTCACGCTGGCCCATGTTGACGCGCCGGTGGCGGCTCATACAGCGCTTGCGTCTTCACTCTAGCGAGTCGATCACGATGAGGAGCACCATGCACCACAGCAAAGTATTGATCATCGAAGATGATGCCGACGTCCGGCTAGGCTATCGCGTGCTGCTGAAGGCGCATGGCTATGAGACGTGCTTCGCGGGTGACGGCATGTCGGCCATCAGCAGTGCGCGACACGAAAAGCCCGATCTCATCATTCTCGATCTTGGTCTGCCGGCCGGCGACGGCTACTTGGTGCTCGAACGGTTCCGAAGCAACACCCACCTCATGGATATCCCAGTCATCGTCGTGTCGGCGCGCGATCAGGTCGCCCACAAGGATCGGGCGCTGGCGGCGGGCGCGAAGGCCTACCTTCAGAAGCCTTGGATTGACGAAGTCCTGCTTGGGCTTCTCGCGCGTTTTCTTGGACACGTCGCGCCCCTGAGGACTTCGAGCTCCTGATGGTGCGCGTGGCCAAGGACGCGAGCACACACGATGTCCAGCGAAACACATCTCGGCATGCTCGAGTCTGAAGTGGCTGCAACCGCTTCGATCTCCACGAAAGTCACGGCGCACACCGCTGAGATTCTGAAGGCGCGCGCGTCGGCGATGTACTTGCCGACCAACTCAAGCGACACCAAGGGGCGTCGCGGCGGTCGCTGATGTCGCGCTCAACGGGCGTTCACGCCGTGAACGGGTCCACCGCGGAGGGACGCCACTTTCGCAGCATGGCGGGCGAGAAGCTCGGTAAATGGGGCTCCGCGCGATTCGTAGATTGGCACGGACTTGTGGACATGGGGAGGGGCTGGCAGACGAGACTGAGCGCGGTGTTCGCATCGTGAGCCCGCACGCCTCTCAATCGTGAGGTTCCGTGTGCCTCGCGTGCATGGGGTGAACACTACCGAGCCATTGCCGCGACGATCTGCTCGCGTACCCACGCGCGGTGTTTCAGCGGGAGACGATGGTCGGCCCCCTCGCGTACGTGCACCGCGACCGATGGACGCAGGCGGGCGACGTCCCGAATGCCCTCCAGTGGTGCACTCTCGTCTTGGTCGCCGTGAAGAAACGTCACGGCTAGGCTGGGAGGCAATCGCAGCACATCTGCCGTGAGATCGTAGCGATAGATGACCTCCCACATCGTCGACGTGGACGAGCGCCAGGTCATCTGATTCATGTCCTCTGCGACCTCTCGCGGCAGGTCGCCGGCCAGCATCGGTGCGGCCCACCCAAGCAGTCGGCGCCCAAGCAGGCACGCCAAGGCGAACGGCACCATGTGCGTCCAGATCCAACCGTGGTCGCGGCGTCCTACGACGCGCTTGGCGTTGTCACCGTTGTCACCATCCGCAAAGTACGGCATGCTCACCAGCACGAGTGCGCGCACTTGGGCCGGGTGGCGCGCGGCGTACGCGAGGCCTAAACGCGCGCCGAGTGAGTGACCGACGAGCACGACGGGTTCATTCGTCGCCAACGGGGCGATGACTCGCTCGAGTTCGGCGAGATGTCGCGATACCGAGTACGTGGTCCACGGCTTCGGAGAGCGCCCAAAGCCGAGCAGGTCGACCAGCGCCAAACGGAACCGATCTTGAAGTGGGGCCACCACCAGCTCCCAGTACCGGGTGGTCCCGCCTATGCCCGGCAGGAACACCAGCAGTGGGCCGCCTTCACCGAGACGTCGCACGAACAGCGGCGTGCCGCTGTCCGCGCGATCCGCATCCGCCACCGCGAGCGCGGCGATTCCAAGCGATACGATGCCCACGCCGAGTACGGTGCGTTTGATCCATCGGCGACGCGAGCGGTCTGGCATGTTCATTTCAGTCGCGTCGGCGTGATCGAGTGCCACGGCGTGTGGTTGCCCGCGGAACATTTCTGCACGTTGCTGCAGCACGGCACGAGCTCGCTCCCTCTGAGTACGTGTGGTCTTTCGTTCGTCTGGCAGGCTTGATGCAATGCTTGCAGCTACTGTGCCGCGACGCTTCATGACGCCAAGCGCCGGGCGTGAAGCACCACGGGCCTCAGAATGCTCTCGCCGCGCATCGCTTCCCCGACTTCTGATACGCCATCATTATGACTGATCCGCACGCGAGCCATCATGGTCAAACTCCGACAGCCGCGGTGGCCGGCAGTGCGAGTGAAACGGCCAAGGGAATGCAGGCCGGTGCGGGTGTGCCCGTCGCCGATCATGCCGCGCACGACAAGCATGCCGGGCACTCGGTCGAGATGTTCAGGAGCAAGTTCTGGCTCACGTTGGTCCTCACGCTGCCCACCTTGGTGTGGGGCCACATGCTGCAGCGGGCGCTGCACTACACCGCGCCGGCATTCCCCGGCGCCCAGTGGATTCCCGCACTCTTCGGCACGGCGGTCTTTGCGTACGGCGGCTTACCGTTTCTCCGCGGGGCACGGCGCGAAATCGTGAGCCGACTGCCGGGCATGATGACGCTGATCGCATTGGCGATCACGGTGGCGTTTGTGTTCAGTGCGGCGGTCGCGCTCGGCTTCCCGGGAATGCCACTCTGGGAGGAGCTGGCCACACTCGTCACGATCATGCTGCTGGGGCATTGGCTCGAGATGCGCTCGATTTCGCAGGCGCAAGGTGCACTGGGCGAACTCGCGAAACTGTTGCCCTCGACCGCGGTACGCGTGCTCGGCGCCGGCGCCGATGAACGTTTGGAAGACGTGCCGGTGGAGGCGCTGCGCAACGGCGATGTCGTGCTCGTGCGACCGGGTGCCAATGTACCGGCGGACGGCGTGGTACGAGTGGGTCGCAGCACCGTCAATGAGGCGCTCCTCACCGGCGAGTCGGCGCCGGTTGAGAAGGCCGACGGTGCGAAGGTGATCGCGGGCGCCATCAATGGCGCGGGATCACTTCGCGTGGAAGTGACGGGTACCGGAGAGCGTACGGCACTCGCGGGGATCATGCGACTGGTGGCACAGGCGCAATCGTCCCGTTCAGGCGCGCAGGCGCTCGCCGACCGTGCGGCGTTCTGGCTCACGTGGGTGGCGTTGGGATCGGGAGCGATCACGTTCGCTGCGTGGTTGATCGCCGGCGCGAGCGCGGCCACCGCGGTTGAGCGACTGGTCACGGTGCTGGTCATCGCGTGCCCACACGCCCTAGGACTCGCCGTCCCACTCGTGCTGGCGATCTCGACCACGCTCGGCGCCCAGAGTGGTCTACTGGTGCGTGACCGACGCGGGCTCGAGGAAGCGCGTCGACTTACCACGGTAGTCTTCGACAAGACCGGCACGTTGACGCTCGGTGAGCATCGGGTGGTGTCGATGCAGACCGACGGCGACCTCGCTGAGAACGACGCCTTGCGCCTCGCGGCGGCCGTCGAACGTGACGCGGAGCATCCGGTGGCACGCGCGATCGTCAAGAGTGCCGAGGAGCGAACACTCGCGATCCCTGCGGCGACCGCGTTCGAGTCGATGCCCGGGCAGGGCGTGCGGGCAACCGTCGACGGCCGGCAGCTAGCGGAAGGTGGTCCGAATTTGCTCGCCAGTTTGGGTGTTACGCCGAGCGCGCAAATCCAGGCGTTCGCCGAGAAGGCCGCGGCGGCAGGGCAAGGGGTGATCTACTTGATCGAAGGCGTGAACGCGCTCGCCGCGTTCGCCGTGGCCGATGCGGTGCGTCCAGAATCGGCGGAAGCGGTACGGCTGTTGCACGAAGCCGGTATCGAGGTGGTGATGATGACCGGCGATGCCCAAGCGGTTGCCGACGCCGTCGCTCGCGAGCTGCAGATCGACACCGTGCTTGCGCAAGTGTTGCCTGAGCAGAAGGCGTCGCACATCGAGCGTCTGCAGCGCGAGGGCAAGCGCGTGGCGATGGTGGGTGACGGCGTGAACGACGCGCCAGCACTCGTCACGGCTGATGTGGGCATAGCTATCGGCGCGGGCACCGACGTGGCGGTGGAGGCCGGTGACGTTGTGCTGGTGCGGAGCGACCCACGCGATGTGCCGCGCATCGTGCATTTGTCGCGGGCCAGTTACCGCAAGATGGTGCAGAACCTGTGGTGGGCGGCCGGCTACAACATCGTGGCAATCCCGCTTGCTGCGGGCGTGCTCGCGCCGTGGGGGATCTTACTGACGCCGGCCGTCGGTGCCGTGCTCATGTCGTTCAGCACGATCATTGTCGCGCTGAATGCGCAGCTGCTGCGCAGAGTGCGATTGTAGTGAAGCACTCACCGCGCATTGCCGCACACCGCGTCTCGTTCGACGAAGTCGACAGTCTGGTGTCGGCCGGACTCAATGACAGCCGGTAATCACGAATGGACGAGATCGCTATCGGCGCATTTCGGAACCTTCACGCAACTCCTGCAATCCGGTTCGGATTCAACGGCGTACGTGTCACGTCGCCGTGTGCGACTCCGTTCGCCCCTCTCGTCCGTGGAGCAACAATGCCGAAGTGGATTTCCCTGCGAGCACCGCTTGTGGCGCTCGCCGCGTTGACCGTCGTTGGCGGTTCAGCGCTGACCGTCCGCAAGTTGATGGCCTCCGATCACCAGGACACGCCGCTGGTGGAGATGTCCCCGCGCTTTGACGTGAATGACGTCTACGCGTTCCCGTCGCCGACCGACCCCTCGCGCACAGTGCTCGTGCTGGGGACGAGTTCGCCGATCACGCCTGCGCAAACGCCGAGCTTCACGTTCGGCACGAAAGATCAGGAACTCTATCAGTTGAAGATTGACAACACCGGCGATGCGCGCGAAGACCTCGTCTTCCAGTTCACCTTTACGGGCAAGGCGGGCAAGCAGAAGGTCTCAATGCGTGGTCCAATGGCGCCGAACAGTGTCGGCACGCTGAATACGCTGGTGGGTGGGAAGCCACTGAAGGGATATACCAATACGGTCATTGAACAGAACGGAGTGAAGCTGTTCGCCGGTCCGCGGGATGATCCGTTCTTCATCGATCTCGAGCAGTTCTTCCGGATTCTTCCGGATCGTCGCCCCGAAAATGGTCCGCTTTCGATGATCACGCAGGGGCCGCTGACGTTCCGGTCAGCCACTGGCGCCAATCCCGCCGTCGATTTCCTGCGCGGTATCAACGACATGGCCATCGTGGTGGAGTTGCCCACAGCGATGCTCGCCAACACCGCAACCAATGGTCGCTTCGGAGTCTGGGGCACGACCAGCCGCGCCCGCGGCAACTAGTCGTGCTGTCACCCGTTCTCACTCGATTCCTCAACGATTCAGGAGCAAGACCCATGTTGCGAACCACTGCCGCGCGCGCGGCTCGATTCACGCAGCGCACCGCGCTACTGCTTGCCGTTGCTTCCACGGCAGCGCTCGGTGCCTGCCAGGATACCCCGCAGGACCAAGGCCTCACCGGTCCGTCGGCCAGCCAGAGCAAGGAAGCCGCCCGCGCC
The DNA here is from genome assembly GCF_013004105.1 of Gemmatimonas groenlandica. Classification (NCBI taxonomy): domain Bacteria; kingdom Pseudomonadati; phylum Gemmatimonadota; class Gemmatimonadia; order Gemmatimonadales; family Gemmatimonadaceae; genus Gemmatimonas; species Gemmatimonas groenlandica. The sequence goes on along the minus strand of NZ_CP053085.1, from coordinate 1,857,509 downwards.
GACGTTGGCGACGACGAGGACGATTCGGCGGACGAGAATACGGTATACGAGCAGGTGGAATTTCTCGGCAATCCCCTGGTCAGCGAAGTCACGATTGTGAAGGCGAATCACGACAAATACAATCGCACGCAGCCGTATAACACCGCCGAGTTCGGCGCGCAGAGTCTGGCCTTCATCAATGCGTTCCGCGGCAACCAGCCCGTCGTGGCCAACACGCTCGGCGCCGTTCTCTATCCGGACATGCTGATCGTCGAGTCGTCGCGCAATCCGTCGACCTCGGGTTGGTTATCGTGGGCGCTGGCGAACGGATGGGGTGGACGCAACCTCAAGGACGATGTAGTCGACGCCGGCTTGTCGGCGATCTTCGGCAAGATCATCACCGCCGATGGAGCCTACTGCAACAACGGCGAGTTGCCGTTGTGCACCGATAACGTGCCGGCCAACGATAAGGCATTCCTTCGCACGTTCCCGTATCTCGCTGGCCCGACGCTGTAGGCGTTCGGTCGTCCCGCCGTTCACGCGGCACATTGGCCCGCATCTGTCCGGATCGGCTTCGGACAGATGCGGCTCGGCCACTTCACGGAGCGCTCCATGTCCTACCGCACGCAATCGAACAGGCCATGGATGACGGTGATCGCCGGATCCCTGGTGGTGGCCGTCGCCGTCCTCGTGGTCACGGTCGCGAATGGTCGTCTCGCGACGCGTTCGTCGGTTATACGGAGTGAGCCACTGGTCGCGTTCTCCACTGTGGCAGTCAGCGACGCCGACATCCGCGATCGCAATATTGAATTTTATGCCGCGCGCGCTGCGACCGATCCCGCGAGCTCCAACGACCGACTCGCTCTGGCGGGACTGCTCTTTTCGCGGTCGCGCACGAATGGCTCGGTAACGGATTTGGCGCGCGCTGAGCTGTTGGCCCGTGAATCGGTTGCTTTGCGTAGGCAGCGTAACGGGCAGGCCTTCGAACTGCTGGCCAGCGTGCTCATGGCGCGCCACGCGTTTGCCGAGGCGCGAGCGGTGGCATCGCGTGCGGATTCGCTGGAGCCGGCCACTCCATCGCATCTTGCGCTGCTCGGCGAGATCGAACTGGAACTCGGCGAATACGACGCCGCCGCTACGCACTTCGGCGCCATCTACTACGATCGCCAGCAATTCACGATCGGTTCGCGACTTGCCCGATGGTATGAAGTCACCGGGCGCGCCGATATGGCTCGGCTCTTCCTCAAGAACGCGATCAAACACGTGGACGAGCGCGACGACTTGCCGCGCGAGCAGGTCGCGTGGTTTCACTATCGGTTGGGTGAACTGGAGCTGCGCCTCGGAAACTTCGCGGCGGCCGATTCAGCGCTGCAAGACGGCCTACGTCGAAACCCGGACGATGTGCGCGTGTTGGGAGCGCTCTCACGAGTGGCCCTCGCTCAGAGCGACTGGTCACGGGCAATCGAGTACGGTGATCGGGCCACGGGTGTACAGCTCGATCCGACCACGCTCGGTGCCGTCAGCCGCGCCTACGCGGCCCAAGGCGACACGACGCAGGCCGCGTACTATGCGCGCGCCATGTCGGTGAGCGCGCTCAAGCAGCCCGGTGTCATCCACCGCGCCTGGGGGCTCTTCCTGCTGGATCATGGTACGTCGAGCGAACGCGAGCAGGTGCTGGCGCGTGCAACGCGGGAGCTTCGCGACCGTCAGGATGTGTACGGGCACGATCTGGTGGCGTGGGCGCTGTATCGCACAGGCCACGATGATGAGGCACGACGCGAGATGAGACTGGCCCTCGCGCAGCACACGCAGGACGAGATGCTGATTACGCACGCTGCTGCGTTAGGTGTGGCCGTCCTTCCGCGCTGAGTTGGACGCCGCCACGTGCTGGTGATGATTCGGTGTCGGCTTTTTGTTGCTCCACCTCGTCGCCGTGCATTCGCGTGACGGACATCACGTCGTTGTCACGGACGCGGCGCCGTTCAACACCAAATGCTAGCGCGCGCGTGTAGCGAGTGCACCAAAAAGACTGATGGACCACAGCATACGGTTGTCTCTTCCAGCGAGGAAACCGTGTCCATGTCGCCACCGCTCCTGCGCCGCGCACTGCGTGCCGCGAACTATCGTCGTCCGTCGATGGCCGTCATTGTCGCCAAGTCCATCGCGATCACGCTCGGCGCGTGTGTGGTGCTGTTGAGCATGATGTCGATGCTCGCCCGCGCCGCTACCGCCTGATCAACGCGTACAGCCGCACCTCAGGAACCTGTTCCTCTGGATCGATGTAGCGACCGAGCACGTAGTCGGTTCCGATCTCGTACACCTCGAGCGCCACTGGCATTGCGATCGTGGCCCGTACTTTCCCGTCGGGCGCAAACACGGTCCACGGCACGGTCGTCGACGAGGCTCTCGGATAGTGCTGCACCCACACGTGCCCGGTCGCGTCGACCAAGAGATCGCGTGTGGCGGGGAGAAAGTCCGGCATGGTCGTGGTCGCGAAGCTCCGCTCGACCATTTTCCTTGCACGCTCTCCCAGTTTGGCGATCTCCCGTTCGCGCTCGGCGTCTACATCGGCCTTGGTCACGCGCACGCGCGTGACCGGCGCGGACAAGGGCGGCATGGCCTTGCCCGAGAGGTCGAACACGAGCACTTCAAGTCGATCGCCCAGCGCGACGTAGGCCCGCGAAGCCGAGATGGCGACGCGCGGCTCGCGACCCAACGGCAGTGGCCCATCGCCGCCGCCTTCGCGCCATCGGTCGCCCGCGGGCATCGTGCCGAGTGGCACCTCGGCGCTCGTATCCGCCCGCGCGATCCAGTACCGCACGTTCGGGCGATATGCGCCGGCCTTCATATCACGATCCGAAGCCCAGCCCATGGCCACGAACTGCATGGCGGCGTTGCATGCGATTCGATACGTGGGCGTGGGAAAGCGGAATCCGCGCTGGAAGCGGCCGTCGAGCGTGAACACCGACAGCGGGCCCGTGATGTCGTTCGCCACGAGCGCACTTCCGCAACGCAGCAGCGGCGCCAGATAGCCGACTTCACCGGGTCCTTCACCCTTGCGGGCGTATCGCTTCACCAGCGCGCCCGCTGGCGTGAATTCACGGAGGGCGTACTCGGCCAAGTCTCCTACCACGATGTTGCCGTTGGGCAGTCGTGTGGCGCCGGCCGGTGCGGCCAACGAGAGCTCGGCCTTGTCAGCAGTCCCGATGCGGACCGAGGGGCTCGGCGCGAGGCGCCACGCGGGCGGCTGGGCGGAAAGCGCGACGGGGCAGACCAGCGCAAGGCCGAGCAGGAGAGACAGCGGCGAGATCATTCGCATCGGATTCGGTGAAGTTGACAGAAATCCCCGCTCCCCAATGACTGAAAGTTCGAAAAGCTTACAACACGGCTTACGTGAACATGCGGAACCACAGCGCGAAGAACTGCCGTGCCCGCGACGTGAATGCCCGCTTACGCCACGCATCGGCCGCCCGCCGAAACACTTCGGCCTGCGTGGGATACGCGTGGATCGTTTTGCCAACGGCGCCGAGTCCGATGCGGTTGGTGATGGCCACGGCCATCTCGCCGATCATCTCGCCGGCATGCGTGGCTACGAGCGTCGCGCCCACGATGCGATCGGTGCCGGCGGCCAGATGCACCTTCAGGAAACCGTGGGGTTCGTCGTCGAGACGCGCCCGGTCATTATCCTCGAGGTTCACCTGAATCGTGTCGATGCGCATCCCCTGCGCGGCGGCCTCGTCGACCGTCATGCCCACCTGGGCGACCTCGGGGTCGGTATACGTGACCCGCGGAACGACCAACGCACTGGCGCGCCCGCCGCCGAGGCCGAAGAAGAGCGCATTCGCCACCACCAGCCGTGCCTGGGCATCAGCCACGTGCGTAAACTGGAGCGCGGAGGACACGTCGCCGATCGCATACACCCGCGGATTCGAGGTGCGCAGGCGATCGTCGACGGTGACCCCTTTGGGGGTGAAGCGAATGCCCGCCACGTCGAGCCCGAGGCCGTCGATGTTCGGCGTTCGCCCCGTGGCGACGAGCAGTCGTTCGGCCTCCAACGCGGATGGCGCTCCGACGCCCGAGAGATGCACCGTGAACCGATGCCCATCGTGCGACACGCGCTCGACGCTGGACTTGTGTACCAGGCGCACACCATCCGCCTCGAGTGAAGCGGCGACCACGGTCGCGGCATCGGCGTCATCACGCGGCAGCACGCGCGAATCCGCGTGTACGATCGTCACGGCGCTGCCAAAGCGGGCGAACGACTGAGCGAGCTCGGTGCCGATCGGCCCACCGCCAATCACGATCAATCGTGCGGGGCGCTCGGTGAGCGAGAAGATCGATTCGTTCGTGTCGTACGGTGTGTCGGCGAGACCGGGAATCGGCGGCCGCGCCGCCCGCGCGCCGGTCGCGATGATCGCCCGACGGAATCGGAGCACCGTGTCGTTCACGGTAATCGCATCGGGTGCGGTAAAGGCGGCATTGCCGAGGAAGACATCGATGCCGAGCGAGCGGAAACGTTCCACGCCGTCGACGGGGCTGATGTCGGCGCGTAAGCCGCGCATACGGGCCATGACCGCACCGAAATCACCGTCGTCGGTAACTCCAGGACCGCCGAACCGCGCCGCGGCCGTGCGGGCTTCGCGCCACGCACGGGCCGCTCGAATGACGGCCTTGGACGGCACACACCCGAAGTTGAGGCAGTCACCACCGAACATGTGCCGCTCGATGAGCGCGACGCGGGCACCGAGTCCGGCCGCGATCGCGGCGCTGACGAGCCCCGCTGTCCCGGCGCCGATCACGACGAGGTGGTAGCGATCCTTCGTTACCGGCGCGATCCAGCCTTTCGGCGCGACGGTGCGCAGCAGCTTCGCATTCGCTTCGTCGAACGGGAGCAGCGGAATGTCGGAGGGCCAGTCGGTTGGCGGCACCAGCATCTTACGTCGTCTCGGCCGTGACGGTCTCGAACAGCGCGCATACGGCGCCGGCCGGATCCTGAATCATGGCATACCGCCCAGTCTTTCCCATGCTACGCACCGGCATCACGATCTTGCCGCCCAGTCCGACGACGTCACGCAACTTCTCGTCAAGTCCCGACACGGTGATGTACACGACCCACTGCGGCGGAATGCCGCTGTTCGCACCACGTGCATGGCACAGGCCAGCCTGTGGAGCACCGTCGGCACCGAGCATGAGGTAGTCGTCGTACTCACCCATGCTGAGCGGCATCGCCGTCCAGCCGGTCACCTTGGTGTAGAACTCGTGCAGCCCCGTGGCGTCGGGCACGGTGAGGTCGGTCCAGCTGATGCGGCCGAGTGGGGCAGGGGTGTCGCTCATGCGCAGTTCCGGTTGAGATCGCGTTGTCGCTACGCGAAGCTACGCCGGTTGCGCGCGATCTGGCTACGGATCGACCAGCAGAAGGCCGATGGCGCCCTTTTGTCCGTGCCCGAAGCCGTGATTCACAAACGGGAATTCGCCCGCGACGTCGCACACGAGCTCGAACACCGCGCCGCCGCCCCCCGGCGCGGTGACACTCGGCACGCCGCGCTGGACGTGCGACGGATAGGCAGGCGTGGCCGGCACTACCCACAAGCGCACGCAATCACCCACCGTCACGCGTATTTGCGCGTCCATGTACTGATGATGACGGTCACTGAACGCCACGAAGTCGGGGCGCAGAGGCTTCATCGTCGCATCGTCGAAGGCGCGCGTACCATTCCCGGCGTCCGCGAGATAGAACTCGGTCTGTACGATCACGAATTCTTTCGTGAGCCTGACGGTCACCGGCGCAGTGCGCTCCGGCGTCGCACTCGCGTACCAGCGACGCGCGAGTTGGTCGCTGGCGGTCTCGGGTGGGAGGAGAGGGGCGTATCGGCTGGTGGAGTTGTCGGTCGATGCCACCCTCCAGCCGACGGTGTCGCGACTGGCCGTGGCGTAATCGGCATCGCCGGCCGGAGCGCACGCGGCCAGCGCCGGCCCGACGCCAGGAATCGCCAGTGACAACAGGGACGCGCGGGCCAGAAACGCCCGGCGGTCCGTCGATCCTGCTGGTGCCGGCTGCACGATCTCGGTCGAATCGAGTACCAGCACCGCCTGATCGTCGGCGTACAACCGATGAAACGGTGGCGAGTCCTCCTCGAGGAGGCGATCGACCAGCGACGAAAGGCGCGGAACCGTCGTATCGGACATGGCGATGCTCGGGAGAAGTGGGCGACTGTGCGGCGTGACGACCTCGGCTGCGGTAGCTTTTCGAAGCCCACCATCTCCGTCCCGTCGGTCCGAGGTTATTGCATGATTCGCTCCGTACTCCGTACGCTTGCGCTCCCTTCGCTGGCGGCGATGCTGCTGACCTCGTCCACGCCGTCGCCCGCGCAGGCGCAGGCACAGGCGCAGGCACAGGCCGCCGATTCGACGGCGCTCCTGCTGGCGCAACTCATTCGCGCCAACAGCAGTAATCCGCCCGGGCACACGCAGCAGATTGCCGACATTCTCGGGCCGCTCTTTCGCGCGCGAGGATTTCAGGTCGACATCATCCCTACACCGGACTCCGCCAAGGTGCACTTCTTCGCGCGCCTGAAAGGGAATGGATCGAAGAAGCCATTGCTGCTCGCGGCGCACGCCGATGTCGTGGGGGTGGAGCGTGAGAAATGGAGCGTCGATCCGTTCGCGGGCGTGATCAAGGATGGAGCCGTGTACGGGCGAGGCGCCATCGACTTCAAGGGAGGCATCGCCGTTTTTGCGCGCGCCGCCATGTTGCTGGCCGATCGCAAGGTGCCGCTCGATCGCGACATCATCTTTCTGGCCGAGGCCGACGAAGAAGGTGCGCCAATGAATACGACGTGGCTGTCACGCCAACATTGGGACAAGATGGACGCCGAGTTCGCGCTCAACGAGGGCGGTTGGATCATCAAGCGTGACGACGGGCGCGTGCAGTACGTGAGCATCTCCACCTCGGACAAGCGTGTGATGGGCGTGACGCTGTCGGCCAAGGGCACGAGCACGCATGCGTCGATGCCGCTGCCCGATAACGCACTCGTCACCGTCGGCCGTGCGCTGGCCAAGCTGGGGAGCTACGAAACGCCGCTCGAGTTCACGCCGGACTCGCGAAAGTATTTTGCGACGCTGGCCAAGACGAGCACCGGCGAGCTGGCGCGCCTCTACACGCAGCTATTGAATGGCACGCCGCCGCAGGTGAATGCCGCCGACCGGATGCTCTCGCGGGATCCGCTCATTCACTCGTTGATGCGCAACACAATTGCGCCGGTGATCGTGGCCGGTGGCTTCCGCAGCAACGTCATTCCGGGTTCGGCCGACGTCACGCTCAACGTGCGTCTCATTCCGGGCAGCGATCCGGCGGTGCTCATCAGCACGCTCGAGAAGCTGTTCAACGATCCACTGCTGACGGTGAAGATGACGACCGCGTTGGCGCCGGCCTCGCCGGCATCGCCAGATACGTCGCTCCTGTACCGTGCGCTCGCAGCTGAGGCGAAGGCCGAATGGCCTGAGGCCGAGGTGACGCCGTACCTTTTTCAGGCCGGCACCGACGCTGCGGCGTGGCGCAATCGCGGGATCCCGGTGTTCGGCATTTACCCGTATCCCATCAGTACCGACGAGCTACGCCGCATGCATGGCAACGATGAGCGGGTCAGTGTCGAGTCGTTGCGACAGGGCACGGAAATGTTGTTCCGCACACTGAAGCGCGTGGCTGGCTCAGGCACCGCGCGCTGAGCCAGCCCGGTCATGCCGTCGCGGCCGCCTTCGCCTTGGCGGCTCGATGGCGATACGACAGCACGTACAGTCCGCTCGCCACGGCGGCGGTGACCAGAATGCTGGTCCATTCGGCCAGCGTGATCGATGTCAGCAGACCGATGATCACCACGCACGCGAGGATGGGCACCACGCCGGCACCCGGGACGCGGAAGGGGATGCCGCCCGACTGCACGTTGCGTCGGCGCAGTTCCAGCGCGGCCACCGCGCAGGCGAAGTACACCAGCAACGCGGCCACGTTGGCAATGATCGCCAGTGGCCCGAATCCGCTGGTGATGGCCAGTGTGCACGTCACCGCCAACTGCAGGGCGATCGCGATGTGCGGCGTCTTCCACGTGGGATGCACGGTCGCAATCGGCGCCGGCAGGAACCCGTCGCGGGCGAACGCGTAGAGCGCGCGCGGCACGGCCAAGGCCATTCCGCTAAGATACCCAAACGTCGAAACGACCACGCCGATCAGCAGCAAGGTGCGTCCCCACGGTCCGAGCACGACGCCGGCGGCATCGGCCAGCGGTGTGGCCGACGTGGCCAAGGAGGCGCCGAGTACGCCCTGCGCCACATACTGCAGAGCGACATACAACAGCGTGATGCCGATCATCGCCACGAAGATGGCGCGCGGCACGGTGCGCGACGGGTTCTGCACTTCACCGCTCGGGACGAGCGCCGTCTCGATCCCACTGAACGCGAAGATCAGGACAATGCTGGCGCGGAGCACGTCCCCGGAGGCGGGCACGGTCGTGATCGCGAGGTTCTCGCCCTTGATGGAGAACACCCCTACCGCGATGAGCAGAAGCAGTGGGGCCAGCTTGGCGACGGTGGTGACCTGATTCAGTCGGCTGCCCTGGCTCACGCCGATCGTGTTCACGCCGCCAACGATGGCGAAGGTGGCGATCAAGAGCGACGCACGCGGGATCGGTCCGGCCAACGCGGGGATGAGGGTGGCCGCGTTGTCCGCGTACACGGTGGCCACGGCGGCGACCGCGTACGTGCCGAGAAGCCACAGCATCACGCCGGCCTGGAAGCCGAAGTACGGGCCGAACGCCAGTTCGACGTAGGCGTAGGGACCACCCGTGAGCGAAACGCGGCTGCCCGCCTCGGCGATGCACATCACGATCAGCCCCATGGCCACCGCACACACGAGATACGCCAGCGGTGCCGCCGCCCCCAGCGCGCCGGCCACCGAGGCAGGGAGACGGAAAATGCCACCGCCGATCGTGACGTTGGCGATGGCGGCCGCCAGCCCCCAGACGCCGACTGCCCGTACGAGAGATTGCTCGGACCCACGCGTGGGTCCGGTGGAAGGGGCGGCGGTGCTGCTCTGGGGCATGCGAGTTGCTCTGAGATGAAGACGTTCGGCACGGGGATGAGTCGTACCCCGACTCGCAACGTAAGCGGCGTTCCGGCAACGCCCTAGCACCGGTCCGCGTAAGTAAGTGGACCCTTGCTCGACGTCTGGGCGGGGAACACTCTTCATAGACGTGTCCGTCTGTTATTCCCGCCCGGCACTGCTGTTCCCGCCCCGCCCCGAGGCTTTGGGATGAAATCTGTCGTTGCACTTGGCGCTGGCTCGATCATCCTCGCGATCGCGGCGAGCAGTTATGATCGCGCTGATTCGCGTGTCGAGTCCGTTGCTCCGCAGCCGACCGCGGCGTCGGCCGTGATGTCGTCGGCCAGCTACTTCGCATCGCCGTTCGCGCCACTCGCGCGCTATCGCGCGACGCTCGACGAAATGCGACCAAGCATTGGAGCGCACGCGCGCACCACGCGCACCATGGCCCCGGTCGTGCTCAACGACGTCGTCAAGAAGACGTGCGCCGGGTGCCATAGCGATCAGCGCAAGATGGGCAATTTCTCGCTGCAGTCCTTCGACCTCGCCACGGTCGGCGCCACCTCGCCGATCATTGCCGAGAAGATGATCGGCAAGCTGCGCACTGGCATGATGCCGCCGCCGGGGCGTCCGCGTCCGGCTGGCGACACGCTCGATGTGCTCACCGAAACGCTCGAACGTCAGATGGACGCGATCGCCGTGCGCAAGCCCGATGTCGGTCGTCGCTCCTTCCAGCGGTTGAACCGTGCCGAGTACGAGCGCGCGGTGAAGGACCTGCTCACGGTGAGCGTGAACGCCGAGTCGTGGCTGCCGCTCGATACCAAGAGTGCGAACTTCGATAACATCGCCGACGTGCAGATCCCGTCGGCCACGGTGCTCGAGTCGTATCTCGATGCGGCCAACGCCATCAGCCGGCTGGCGATCGGCGATGCGAAGGCGAGTGTGTCGACCACCACGTTCAAGGTGTCGAGACTCGCGAACCAAAACGGGCATGAAGGCGACGCGCCGATCGGCACGCGCGGCGGCGGCGCGGCCACGCATTATTTCCCGGCCGATGGCGCGTACGTGTTCTCGGTGTCGCTGCACTCCACCCCGATCGGTCAGCTGGTGGGCGGCAACGCGCCGTTCGATGAGAAGATCGAGATCTCGGTGGACGGCGAGCGCGTGGCACTGCTCGATATCGATCGTGGCATGCACGAGAGTGAGCCGAATGGGCTCGACCTCAAGACGGTGCCGATCACCGTGAAGGCCGGCCCGCGTGTGGTCGCCGCCGCGTACGTGCGCACGTTCGAAGGGCCGGTCGAGGATCTCATGACGCCGATCGGGAACAGCCTGCCCGACACGCAGATCGGCATTCAGGACGCGATCACGATTCAGGGCCACATGAAGCTGTTCACGGTCACCGGCCCGTTCAACCCGACGGGGGTGTCCGACACGCCGAGTCGCCGGCGCATCTTCAGCTGCCGTCCGCTCAGCGCTGCCGAGCAGCGTCCCTGCGCCGAACGCATCGTGAATCGCATCGGCTCGCAGGCCTATCGCCGGCCGCTGACGGTCAGCGATCGCAAGGCGATCATGAGCTTCTACGACGAAGAGGCGAAGTCGGGCGGTTTCGAAAGCGGCGTGCGCGGTGCGGTCGAGGCGATTCTGGCCAGCCCGTACTTCGTGTTCCGCGCCGATGAAGTGGCCGTGACCGCCAAGCCAGGCTCGAAGGTGGCGGTCAGCTCCACCGATCTCGCGTCGCGCTTGTCGTTCTTCCTGTGGGGGACGCTGCCCGACTCGACGCTCACGAGCGTGGCGCAGCGCGGCCTGCTCACGGATACCACGGTGCTGATCGCGCAGACCAAGCGGATGCTGGCCGATCCGCGCGCTGATGCGCTGTCCACGCGCTTTGCCGCGCAGTGGCTGCGCCTGCAGGACATCGAAAAGGTCCATCCGGACCCGCTGCTGTACCCCGCGTTCAATCTGCAGCTCGCGAAGAACATGCAGAAGGAAACGGAGCTGTTCGTGGCCAGCCTGGTGCGCGAGAACCGTAGCCTGCTCGATCTGTACACGGCGGACTACACCTACGTGAACGAAGACCTGGCCCGACATTACGGTATGACCGATGTGGTGGGCACGGATTTCCGTCGCGTAACCTACACCGACAAGAACCGCGTCGGCATTCTGGGACACGGCGGCGTGCTGCTGTTGACCTCGCAGGGCAATCGCACCTCACCGGTGCTGCGTGGCAAGTGGGTCATGGAAGTGCTCATGGGCTCACCGCCGCCACCGCCGCCGCCCAACGTGCCCGATCTCGAAGTGACCGGCGCCAGCAAGGAGGGACGCATGCTGACCACGCGCGAGCGCATGGAAGAGCACCGCGCCAATGCGTCGTGCCGCTCCTGCCACCAGTTCATCGATCCGATCGGACTGGCGCTCGACAATTTCGATGTGATCGGGCAGTGGCGCATCAAGGAAAACAACATGCCGCTCGATACGCGCGGCGATTACTACGACGGCACCAAGATCACCGGCCCGCGTGAGCTGCAGCAGGTACTGCTGAAGCGTCCGGTGCCGCTGGTCCGCACGTTCGTGACGAACCTGATGGCCTACGCCGTCGGCCGGCGCGTGGAGTACTCCGACGGTCCGGCCATCCGTAAGATCGAAGCGTCGGTGCGGACCAAGAACTATCGAATTCAAGATGTCGTGCTGGGTGTGGTGAAGAGCGACGCGTTCCGGATGCGCATGGTTCCGGTCGCTCAGGCAGCACTCCCCGCGAGCGGGGCATCAGTCGGCCAAAGCCGCTGAATTTCCTGACCAACTCCTAGGAGCAAACGCTATGCAGTTCCTGACGGGAAAGGCGATGCCTCGCCGACAGTTCGTGCAGTCCCTCAGCGCCACCATCGCGCTGCCGTACCTGAACGCGATGGTCCCCCGTGGCCAGAGCATCATGGGCTCGGCCAACGCGGCGCCCCGCTTGATTGCGATCGAAATGGTGCACGGCGCCGCCGGCTCCAACGACATCGGCTCGAAGCTCAACTTCTGGTCGCCCGCGGCGACTGGTCGTGACTTCGATCTGTCGCCGTCGGCGTTGTCTTCGCTGGACAAGTACCGCGAGTACATGACGATCATCAGCAACACCGACGTGCGCGAAGCCGAGCCAGCCGCTCCGCCCGAGATCGGTGGCGACCATTTCCGTTCGAGCGCCACGTTCCTCACGCAGACGCACCCGAAGCAGACAGAAGGCTCCGACGTCAAGATCGCCACATCGCTCGATCAGCTGTACGCGCAGCGGTTCGGCCAGGAGACGCCGATCCCGTCCATGCAGCTGTGCATCGAGAACGTCGATCAGGCCGGTGGCTGCTCGTACGGTTACGCCTGCGTCTACACCGACTCCATCAGCTGGAAGTCGCCCACCGAGCCGCTGCCGGTCATTCGCGATCCGCGCGTGGCCTTCGAGAAGTTGTTCGGTGTGGGTGGCAACAGCGCCGAGCGCGCCGACCGTCGTCGCTCGCGCCGCAGCATTCTCGACTTCGTGTCGGGGCAGATGACGTCACTGTCGCGTGGCCTCGATGCCGACGACCGCCACCGCATGGATCGCTACCTCACGGACATCCGCGAGGTCGAGCGCCGCATTCAGATGGTCGAAGCGCGCAACACGAGCGGCGAGGAGCGTGAGCTCGCCGCCGCGCCCGCTGGCGTGCCAGATTCGTTCAAGGAACACGTCGAACTGATGTTCGACATCCAGGCGCTCGCCTTCGCCGCCGACGTCACGCGCGTGTTCTCGTTCAAGATGAGCCGCGACGGCACCAGCCGTACCTATCCGGAAAGCGGTACCGACAAGGGCTTCCATCCGGCGTCGCATCATGGCGGCGGTGAGAAGGGCGTGCGCGACTTCCAGCTGCTCAACAAGTACCACGTGTCGATGCTGCCGTATCTGCTCGACAAGTTGAAGAGCATCCAGGAAGGCGAGAGCAACATGCTCGACAAGACGATGATCATCTACGGTTCGCCGATGGGCGACCCGAACGTGCACAACCATCGCCGCTGCCCGCTCATGCTGCTCGGCAAGGCCGAAAATCGTCTCGCCGGCAACATGCACATCAAGGCGCCGGACGGTACGCCGATGGCGAATGCGATGCTCAGCATGATGCACACGCTCGGCATGAACGATCTGACCACGTTCGGTGACAGCACGGGTGCCCTCAATCTGAACTCCCATGCCTAAGCAGGTGGCGGGACACGTCGTGCAGCGCGCCTCGAAGCGGCTGGCCACGGTGGGTATGGCGCTCGGCGCGGCCCTCATGCTGTCGGCCGGCACTCCCGCGTCGGACTCCCCGTTGGCGGACGCCGTCATGCGCGGTGACAGCGCCGGGCTGCGCGTGCTGCTGAAGCAGGGCGTCGATGTGAACGAAGTGCAGGGCGATGGCATGACCGCGCTGCACTGGGCGGCATCACGCGGCAATCTGGCGGCCACCCGTATGCTTGTTTCTGCGGGCGCCCGATTGGATCCGGTGACGCGCAACGGCAACTACACGCCGCTGCATCTGGCCGCGCAGAACGGACGCGCTGAGACGGTGAAGGCGCTACTGGCCGCGGGGGCGAAGGTGAACGCCACCACGTCGTCCGGTGGCGCCTCGGCGCTGCACTTCGCCGCCTCGAGCGGCGATGCGGCCACGATCGACGCGCTGGTCGACAAGGGTGCCTCGGTGAACGTACGTGAAGCGGCGTTCTCGCAGACGCCGCTCATGTGGGCGGCGGCGGCCAATCGCGTGTCGGCGATTACCGCGCTGGTGAAGCGCGGCGCCGACATCGAAGCGGAAACGCGGACGCAGAGCATCCCCGAGCAAGAGAAGAAGGACCGCGCGTATCTGGTCACGCGATCACGACGCATGGCGGCGATGAAGTCGGCTGAAGCGTTGTTGGCGCCGACGGCCGTTGCGGCGACTCCTGGCGCGGCCACGACGGCGTCGGCCTCGGCGGCCACGCCGCGCACCGCAGCGCCGTCGGCGGCGGCGGCAGCGGCTGCGCCCGCACCGTCGGCGGCGACGGCGGGTGCCGCTCCCACCGGCAACTCCGACACGCGCATCACGCCCACGGCTGGTGATCGCCGGCAGCGTGGTCCGTCGTACGGTGATCTGGTGGGCAGCAAGGGTGGCAACACCGCCCTGTTGCTCGCCGTGCGTGACGGGCAGACGGCAGCGGTGAATGCGCTGCTGATGGCGGGCGCGAAGATCAACCACGCGAGCGCCGGTGACAGCACCACGCCGCTGCTGATGGCAACGATCAACGGTCGCTTCGATCTGGCCAAGACTCTGCTCGACCGCGGGGCCGATCCCAAACTCGCGAGCACGGCAAACGCGACGCCGCTGTACGCGGTGATCAACGTGGTATGGGCGCCGAAGGCGGCGTATCCGCAGCCCGTGGCGCAGTATCAGTCGAACGTCACGTATCTCGAACTGATGGAAGCGCTGATCAAGGCGGGCGCCGACGTGAACGTGCGACTCACGAAGCACCTGTGGTACATGTCGTACAACTTCGATCAGCTCAGTGTCAGCACCGCCGGCGCCACGCCGTTCTGGCGCGCCGCGTACGGCACCGATCTCGATGCGATGAAGCTGTTGCTCAAGTACGGCGCCGATCCGAACGTGGCCACCATCAAGCCGGCCGGTCGCTTGCCTGGCTCGGAAGAACTCGACGCCGATGTCGCCGCCGGTAAGGACCCGTCAGGGTTGCCGCCGGTGCCCGACAACGGCCCCGGTGTGCTGGCCATTCATGCGGCCAGCGGTGCCGGTTATGGCGAAGGCTTCGCGGCCAACGCCCATCGTCACGCACCAGACAGCTGGGTGCCGACGGTCAAGTTCCTCGTGGAAGAACTCAAGGCCGATGTGAATGCCCGCGACTTCAAGGGCTACACGCCGCTACACCACGCGGCAGCGCGTGGCGACAACGAGTTGATTACGTATCTGGTGAGCAAGGGCGCCGATGTCATGGCGGTGGCGCGTACCGGTCAGACCACGGTCGACATGGCCAACGGTGCCGTGCAGCGTATTCCCCCGTTCCTCGACACCATCGAACTGCTCGAGAAGATGGGAGCGAAGAACAACCACAAGTGCAAGAGCTGCTGATTATTTCTTCGTGGCCGGTGGCGCATCGTTCCATGATGCCGTCACGGTGATGCGCGTACCGACGGGACGGCAGGACTTCGGCGGAATGCTCGGTCACGTCAATCGACTGATGTCGAATACCGCCTGACTCGAGATCGGTGGCGGACAAAGCGGACGGAACGGCGCGACCGTCAGACTCTCGTCAGAAATAAGGTCGAGGTCGCCAACCGCGTGTCTTGTATGCCCTTGCGCGCGCACCACGAAGCGGCATGTTGAACCGTGCGCTTGGGGCGAAAGCCATCAATCGTTTGGGTTGCCGCACTGTGAAATCGACGAGAGTCCTCCACTCCTGCCCGAGGTTTCGAGATGATGCACCGCTCTGTTTCCCCGTTCTCGGCACCGCGTGTGCTTGCTGCGTTCACCATCGGAGTTGCTGCCCTGATGTCGGCCTGCTCCGACGGTCCAACCTCCGTGCCGCTCGCTGACCCGGAGGCCCGGTTAACCCAAGGCGGCGTTAATAGCACGGGATGTGCTCAAGACTCCAAATCGCTCGGTCTGATCAAGCTGAGCGCTGTGGACGCGCCGGACACGTGGTGGGGTATTACGAAGGCCGGGTTTGCCGCGGCCGGTATCACGGACCCGAAGTCGTTCATCGAAAACGCGTTCGGACAGGAGTTCGAATCGGTCGAAGCCGCGGCGGCGTTTCTGGTTTTGCAGGTGAAACCATACGATCTGAACGGCAACGACTTGGTCTGCGCGTTCAGTACACGTGGTACCCGATCGGTGTACCGCGCTCCGAACGTGGCGCTCTATTTGTTTCGGGCGACGGACGATCGGTAGCGGATACGCCCGTCGCACCCGCATCGGCATCACGAGCTTGCCGCCAAGCGCTTCCATCTCGCGCAGCGTTTCGGCGAAGCCCGACTCCATGATAGATCGAACTGCTCGAGAAGCTGGGCGCGAAGAATAACCACTTGTGCACGAGCTGCTGATGCGGGATTAGCGTTTTGTCACTGGCGGCGCATCGTTCCACGATGCTGTCACGGTGATGCGCATGCCTTGTGACGTACGCACGAACACTCGTGTCGATACGCCCGTCAGCGTGTCGCCGGGCGCGGGCACGCCGATGTAGCGGTAGTAGCCGTATACCACGCCAGGAGCGACCGGGACCACGCGCATCTCTTTCACGATCAGCGTGTCCGGCCAGGCACTCTCGGTGATCGCTGGCCACCCTTCGTAGCCAGTTTCGAGGGCGGTCGGCGAATGCCGGACCAGCTGCGGCGTGTGCACGTAGGTGGCCAGATAGCGCGGCTTGTTACGGGTGTGTATCGCGGCGATGTTCTCGCGAAAGGTGGCCAGTGCGTCGGCTGAGTCACGAGCAGCGCCGACTCCCGCCGCCGAGGTCACGCGCGCGCCTTTCGTGGCCTGTGCCGCGGCGACTCGCGTGGTCAGCATCGCCGCCGCGATGAGGGTGCCAGAGGCAACCAGTCGCCGAATCTGCGTGGCCGAGGATGTGGCTGTCGAGCGCGCAGTCATTCGCATGCGTTGCATTCGATGTTGGTGGTGGTGAGGCGGACACCTCTCAGAACGGTGCTGTGCCAAATACCTACGGCCGCGGCGCCACGCGCTGCAAGGCCAGCTTCACGGCGGCATAGGCATCGATCACGCCACCGGTGCGCGACAGGGTGGTGAACTTCACCTTCGATCCATCACCCGGTCGACGTACCTCGAGGTCGGGCAGTTTACGCACCGACTCCAACAGAATGTCACGCACCTGCATCGCCGTCAGCTCAGGAAAGTACGCCAGCAGCAACGCGGCCACGCCCGACACCACCGGTGCGGCCATGCTGGTGCCGCTCTCGCGCTTGAGGCCACCGCCCGGCACCGTGGACAGGATGTCGACGCCCGGCGCAAACAGGTCGACCTGCTCGCGGCCATAGTTCGAGAACTCGGCCGGCAACGACGCCAGCGGTTTCCAGCTCGACGCGCCCACTTCGATCCAATTCGCGGCGCGCGTTCCGCCGCTGAGCACGGGCGTGGGAAATGACGGCGTCTCGTCGTTGTTCTCGCCTTCGTTGCCGGCCGCATGCACCAGCAGCACGCCCTTCGATTCCGCATAGCGCACCGCGGAATCGACCGACGCCTTCGCGGGAGAGTAGCCCTTGCCGAAGCTCATGTTCACGATCTGCGCGCCGTTGTCCACCGCGTACCGGATCGCCCGGGCCACGTCCACGTCGCGCTCGTCGCCATCGGGCACGGCGCGAACGGCCATGATGTCGACGTTCGGGGCGATGCCCTGCATCGCGGCACCATCACCACGCAGCGCGCCGATGATGCCCGCCACGTGCGTGCCGTGGCTCGCGTCGGGGCCGGTCACGTCGCGCGTGCCCACCACGCGCTGGGGCGAGCGTGGATTGAACAGCGTGTCGAGCGCGTACTTCGCCTGCGAGTCGTAGGCCTCACGCGCCTTCGCGATCTCCCCGGCATTGAGCCCATCGGCATCGAGCCGCAGCCACATCCGCTTGGCTTCCTCCACGTCGGCTGAGACCGGACGCAGTACGGTGACCGACGCGCGCGTAACCGGCGCACCGTTCAGGGCCGTGCCGAGCAGGCGCTCGACGGTGCGCAGGATCTCGTCGATGTTCTCCACCTGCAGCAGCGTCGACTTCACTTCCTTGGCCTTGTCGCGATACGCCGACGCGAGATCGCTGCAGGCCGTGGTGGACGGCTTGGGCGTCAGCGATCCGGCGGGCTGATTGCGACACGCCGCGTACAAGCGCGTGAGTTCGAACGTGTCGTAGCGCACCGGTGTCCCGTCGGCGGTGGCGAGGGCATTCCAACCGAAGACGTCATCGACGACGCCGTTGCCATCGTCGTCTTTGCCGTTGCCGGCGATCTCGCGCGGGTTCTTCCACAAGGAGCCGGTGAGCCGGGTGTGCGCGGTATCGACGCCACCGTCTACGACCGCGACCACCACGCGACGACGCGGCGCACGCGAGGCCAGCAACTCACGAATCGCGCGTTCGGACCCCACACCCATCACGCGATCGGTGTCGAAGTCGAGGCGCTGCCAATCGGCCCGCGCCGTGTCTGCTGCCGCCGGGGTTGGCGGCGGTGGCGCCACCTGAATAGGGGCCTGCATCACCGGCTGCATCGCCGGCTCGGGCGCCGTGGTCACGCCGGCGCGCGCACAGGCGCCAAGCGCAAGCACGAACGGCAGTGCCAGAGGCAGCGCGAGCGGTAGCAGGCGCGCCAGTGGACGAGAAGGACGCACAGCGAACGGAGTACTCTGCATTGGTCGTGTTGGTCGAATCGGTGGTCGGCTGGGCATGCGACACGCCAGCCACGGTCGTCACGGTATCTCCTTCTCTACCCCGCGAATGGCGAATGCTCCGTCCCGGGCGTGCCGGCGTTAGCCGCTGGTGCCCATGCCATCGCACCAGAGTACATCGCGGCCGAGCTGTGTGCGAGGTTGCCATTGCGGCGAGCTGTACGCACTCACCATTGGCGCGTCGGGCGGTGCGGCGTCGAACCGATACGCCGTCAGCTGCTGCAGTTCGACCGGATGACGAGACCCGCGCCTCTGGAACGGCTTCTGCCAGTTGATCGCGCACACACGATCGATCAACGACAAGCCCGGCGTGATCTCCCGGAAGGTGGTGGACACGGCCACCGTGCGGATGCCCTGCAGTCGACGCGGCAGGAGATCGGGGCGGCTCATCTCGAGGTCCATGCGCCGCAGCTGCGCTGTCGCGCTGTCGAGGAAGAAGGTGCCGTGCACGTCGGGGGAGCGCAGCTTGTCGGCGGCGCGCACTTCCAGGCGGACCCACGTCTCGGCGCCCTCGTTCACAACGCCCCCGAAGTGAAAACAGTGGTTGGCGATGAACGACGGGGCGGCGATGTCGGACAGTACGGGAATCGACATCGTGGTCTCGGTCCGACCACCAGAGGCCCGTCGTTCACGGACGACGCGACCGGGACGATAGCCCCCCAGCGACTTGCTCTCTGCCACCAGCGTATCGACGGTCTGCACGAACACGGCGCTGTCGGCGACGGCCGCCAGTACGCGCTGCGTCGCGTAGCGAAAGGGATACTGCGAGGTGAGGAGACGGAACTGATCGGCGTTCTCCCGCAGCAGCTCCACGACATCGTAGACGGCGGGATCGCGCGCTCGATCGGGCATGCCGGGCTTCGTGCACGCCTCGCGCGGGCGCACGAGCATACCCGTGAGTTGCACCGGAATCTGGGCCAACGTGACCGGCGTCGATGTCACGACTCCAGCCTCGATGACGACGCGGCCGCGATACGGGGCGAACCCGATACGTCGCACGGCGATGTCGTAGCTCCCGGCGGGCAACGCCACGATGAGGGCGCGTCCGCCCGCGTCGGTGAACCGCTCGATGCCACGGTCGGGCAGGGCCACTACCGCGTAGGGTAGCGACACGCCGGTCTGCGTCGCTGTGACGGTCACCGAGAGCGTGCCCGTGCCTTGCGCTGGTAGCAGCGGCGGCGCCACGAAGAGCGCCACGAAGAGCGCCACGAAGAGCGCCACGAAGCGAGCAACGCGGACGAGTCGTCGCACGAACCTGAAAGAGTGCATCGAACCGTGTGATCTCACCGTGTCCGCGCCTCGAGCGGCGTGCGACGCGACCCATGCCGATCGTACACCTGTTGTGCGCTCCCCGATCGCTGCGCGGCCTGCTTGATGGCGTGCATGCGATCGCGAGCGAAGGCATACGCAGTTTCGTGGTGCACGATCGGCAGCGGATAGTCGCGACCGATGACGCACCCCGTCATCTGCTGCATTATGAGCGGCGTGTGCTCGGGGCGCACCAGATCGGCATCGGACAATGCCGACAGTTCGGGTACCCACCGACGCACGAATGCACCGGCCGCGTCATGCTCCTCGGCTTGCTTGTACGGATTGTAGATGCGGATCGTGTTGATGCCGGTGGTGCCCGACTGCATCTGACACTGCGTCCAGTGGATACCCGGTTCGTAATCGGTGAACCAGCGCGCCAGCACCGGCCCGGTGTGTCGCCAGTCCAGCCAGAGATGATAGCTCGCGAAGCTCATCACCATCGCCCGCATACGAAATGTGAGCCAGCCGGTCACACGCAGCGAACGCATACAGGCGTCCACCAGCGGGTACCCGGTCTGGCCATCGCGCCACGCGCGTAAATGGTCCATGTCCGGCTCGGCGGGGCGCAATCCGTCGAAGACCGGTGCGTAGTGGGTGGTCTCGAGTCGCGGCTCGTCTTCGAGCTTCTGGATGAAGTGGCAGTGCCAGTGCAGCCGCGAGGCAAAGCTCACGAGGCTCTGTGACCATTGCGCCGCATCACCGTCACGCCGGTTGCGCGTGTCGTCTCGCAGCTCACGCGCGCGCTGTCGGGCCGCCTGGTACGCATGACGTACCGAGAGCGAACCGAACGCGAGCGCCACAGAAATCCGGCTGCACGCTTCCGGCGCCTCATTGGGGCTCGACATGGCACGGCGATAGTCCTGGCCGCGCGCCGACAGAAACGACAGCAGCATGTCATGTCCTCGGGCTTCACCGCCTCGCTGCCAGTCGGACCACGGCGGCACGACGTGCGCACCGGTCGACGTGCGCATGTCTTCCGGCAAGGCCGTCACCGCCGCGGTCGTCGTTGCCGCATCCGGTGACGCGATCCGGTCCGGTGCGGGAACGAGGCGCGATCGCATGCGCCGCTGCCAGGTCTCCGCCCACCCATCGCGTGACGCGAGGCGACGCACGACGCCGTTGCTGGGCAGTTCGTGCATCGTGACACCGGCGTGTTTGGCCCACGCGCGCACGCGTCGGTCGCGCGCGTAGCTCAGCGCATTCCACGTTTCCTCGTGGGCCCAGATGGCCGCGAAGGGGAGCACGCGGTGCAATGCGTCGAACACCGCGGGGAGTACGCCGTGCAGCTCGATGAAATGACCACCGCGCGCCTGCCACGAAGCCTTGAGCTCGTCGAGTGCGTCACGCAACACCCGCTCGTGTCGCACGTCGCGGTCCGTCGCGTACTGCTGCTCCGGCTCGTGCACGTACACGGCCACCACCGGACCCGCAGCCATCGCTCCCGCGAGCGGCGCGTGATCGGCGATCCGGAGGTCGCGTTTGTACCAGACAAGTTGCAGGGCAGCCATGTTCGAACCGAACAGCGGGCGACCCTACCGACGTTCCCGCGAGCGCTTATCGCGCCGTGGTCTTGAACGCCATCGCCACGAGACAGCTGGGTGAGAACTGCTCGACCTGCTTGACGCGTCCGGCCGCATCGAACCGGTAGCGCATGACGGCTGCCCCGGCGCCAGGTCCGTTCCCGGCGTCATCGACGAGTACGACGACCTGATGCGCGTTGGCGGCGATGAATCGGGCCGCACCGCCGCGTCCGTACAGCGCGCGGACTTGCTCGAGATTGCGCTGCATGGCGAGGGAGACGACTCGGATGCCGTCGTCGCGCGGTGCCCGCCGGTCGAATACCGGGAGATCGTCGATGAACACATCGAGAGCGCCCACGTCGCCGCGATCGTCGAACGTCGGGATCGCTATCACCTGCACAGTCGTTGCGCCGGCGCGGAGGCCCGATCGGTGGCCGATTCGTCGAGACTCGGCGACGCGGATGGTGGTCCGCGTAAGCACGAGCAGACGGCCCTCGGCGGTCGAGTACATCGTTACGGCGGCGCTATCCGTCGTCGCCAGCTCGCCGAGCGCGGCGAGATGCGCGCGCACACTGTCCGCGCCGCGGATATCGCCGGCGAAGCGGCTGCTGCCGGGAATGTGCAGCACGACGTTCTCGGCAAACCGCCAGCCACGGGGCGCCGGTGACGTCGGTGCGGCCACCTGCGCCAGCAGCGGCGTTCCGAGGGCGCCTGCCCAGATCCCCGCGAGCGCGGCGGCGCGTGTCAGCCGAGAGTGAAGAAGGTGCCAGTAGCTGTTACGAATTAGCGCGCGAATCGGTGACATATCTTCGGTCTGCAGAATGGTCCGCTACTGAGAACGTACGGTGAACGTACGAAGAAAACGGGGCTACGACGCCTGAAGCGTCGAAGGGCGGTGCAAGGCTCCACGACGCTGTACGCGGTCCATGACCGCGCGAGACATCGAGTCGACCGTTACGGAGGAGAGCGTGCGCAACAAGGCTTCTTCGGCGTCGGCGTAGAGTTCGTCGAGGTACTTGGCGATCACCGGCGCGACGTGGCAGTTCTCACCGACACAGCCGGCGTGGCGTCCGATCAGCTCACAGTCGCGCTCCTCGACCGCCTCGTACACCATGCGCATGGTGATCTCGCGCGGGTCACGGGCGAGGATCGACCCGCCGCCCACGCCGCGGCGGCTATCGACCAGGCCGGCCTGCTTCAGCTGAGACAGCACTCGTCGCACGACCACCGGATTGGTCCCCACGCTCGAGGCGAGTTCGTCAGAGGTGGTGGCGCGCTGTTGCTCGCGTTCGATGTACGCGATCATGCCCAGCACATGGGCGGCGACAGTGAGGCGGCTGTTCATGATTGAATACGTAACAGTGTTTGATCCAAATTGGCAAGAGGGAAGAGAGCCCGCTTCTGGTGCCGGCCCCAGCTGTCGGACGCACCCCCCTTGCCAACCTGCGAAACGCCCCGCATTGATCAAGCAGGCCCCGTTCTTCCCGCCGTCGTCTCGCGCCCTCAGGGTGGCGACATGCCCAAAGCTAAAGTTCGTCTTACGTTGATCGAGTCGACTCGCCGGACCACGCTGAATGCGGTGGGCGCCGAGTTGCTCGGACTCGGCGCGTACTCCGCGCTCATTGCCGTCTCGATCGTTGGTGCGCGCGCCATGAATCGCATCGCTCCCACGCCATTGGTCGATGAGGCGGTCAGCTTTCTGGCGCCACTCCGTCAATCGGCGCCGCCGCCGGTGCAGGAGTCGATTCAGTTCATCGGGCTCGGTGGATTGAACTCGGTATCGATCCCTGTCATCGAAACATCGGAATACGGCAAGACGCCGGTCCCGCGCGGCAGTCTTGGTGACGTCGCTGGTGAGGAGCTCGAACTTCCCGACGCGTCGAACGATTCTGAGAAGGCCTACAGCGAAATCGAAGTCGACTCGACCGTAACGCTCGATCCCTCGGCCGAGGGCCCGCAATATCCGCCGGCGCTGCTCAAGGCCGGTGTGCAGGGTGTGGTGTACGCGCGCTTCATCGTGGATACCATCGGTCACGTGGATACCGCGTCACTGGTGGTGCTCGACAAGCCCGAGCCGGAGTTCGTCGCGGCGGTACGCACCGCCCTGCTGAAGATGAAGTACCGGCCGGCGATCCTGCACGGACGAGCCGTGTCCCAGCTGGTCGAACAGCCGTTCGTCTTCCGCATCCAGAATCCCGACGGGAAACCGTAGTAGAGCCGGCGAGCTCAACGAAGCTCGCCAGCGCGCGTACGGTGAGAGATATTCGGGGCGAGCGTTGAAGGTCCCGTTCCGTTGCCTCTCTCTGTTGGAGCCCCTGCGTGGATACCCCCCTGGATTTTCTGGAACAGGCCGAAGCCGAACTGGCGGCCGCCGATCATGATGAATCGGCGACGGGCGTAGACCGTCGGCAGTTCATGTTCTACTCGCTGGTCGCGGCGGCGGCGAGCACGTTCGGTGCGCAGGCGGCCGGTGCGCAGGGTGCACTCGCGCGCGCCAGTGGCATGGGCAGCATCGCCAGTGGCGCCGCGCAGCCGCCGCAGGTTCCGCCCGTACCTCTCGGCAACGGCGAAGCGCCGGCGCTCCAGTTCATGCCGTACCCCGGTGGCACCGGCGCGCTCATGGAGAAGGTGGTGCGCGAGAAAGGCGCCGGCGCGTTCACGCGCACGCCGCACGCGGTCGAGAAGTGGAGCGGCGTGGTGCCCACCAATCCCGACGATCTCGCGTTCCTGCCGGCGCATCGCATCTCGGCGCTGATCAAGGCGCGCAAGATCACGTCGCGTCAGATCACCGACATCTATCTCGCGCGCATCGAGAAGCTCAATCCCACGCTCAACTTCGTGGTCACTCTGCTGGCGTCGCAGGCGCGCGCAGAAGCCGACAAGGCCGACGCCGAGATCGCGGCCGGCAAGTATCGCGGACCGCTGCACGGCGTGCCCTATGGGATCAAGGACTTGTTCGCCGTGAAGGGCGTACCCACCTCGTGGGGCTCGGCCGACTTCAAGGACCAGATTGCCGATACCGATTCGGAAGTGGTGGTGCGACTGCGGGACGCCGGCGCCGTGTTGCTGGCGAAGCTGGCCACGGGGCTGTTTGCGCAGAACGATTGGTGGTTTGGTGGACGCACCAATAATCCGTGGAACACGAACATCGGGTCGAGTGGCAGCTCGACGGGGCCTGGCTCGGCGACGGCGGCCGGCTGTGTGGCCTTCTCGATCGGCACCGAGACGCAGGGTTCGATCGTGTCGCCGGCAATTCGCAACGGCATCAGCGCGCTGCGCCCTACGTTCGGCCGCGTGAGCCGGTACGGCGGGATGGTGCTGTCGTGGTCGCAGGATCGCGTGGGGCCGATGTGCCGCACCGCCGAGGACTGTGCGATGGTGTTCAGCGTGTTGCACGGCGTCGATGAGAAGGATGCGAGCACGGTCACGATGCCCTTCCAGTTCGATCGCAATCTCAAGCTGGCGTCGCTGCGAATTGGCGTGGATCCGGCCGCGCCGAAGGAACTGGTCGACAAGCTGCGCGAGCTGGGTATGAATCCGAAGACGATCGGTGCGCGCCCCACCGTGGCCGGCATGCAGGGCGGTGGATTGAACGTGGAGTACGCGGCCGCGTTCGACTTCTACGTGCAGCGCAAGGCGAAGGAGATCGGGCTCGATCTCAACACGATCTACGATGCGCCGCGCACGGGGAACGCGCCGTTCGGCAACAACGTGGCGGCGCTACCGAAGGGGATCGAAGCCGGTGCCACCAATCCGATGGCGGCCGCCGACTGGAATCCGCGCTTCGTGGGCGGCCGCACCGCGCGCGGCTTCGAGTTCATGCAAAATCAGCGGCGTCGCATGCTGCTGGTGGCCAAGTGGGGCGAGTTCATGAAGGATCTCGACCTGTTCATCGCCGGTCCCAACGCCGATGTCGGCCCCAACGCGCAGACCGGACATCCGTGCGCCGTGTTGCCGTACAAGTTCGACGTGCCGCAGTTCGGTGGTGGTGGTGGTGGTGGTGGCGCGAATGCGGCCACGCCGGCACCGGTGTACAAGGCGCAGCCGATCTGCGGCGTGATCACCGGCAACCTGTACAACGATGATCTGATCCTGTCGGTCGCCCATCAGTTTCAGAAGGCGACCGACTTCCACACCAAGCGTCCGTCGTTCGCCTGATCAGCCGATCGGTTTTTTCGGCGCCACGAACACATTCGGTACACCCAGCCGCGTCAGCAATGCGTTGAACTGCTGCAGATCGTTCTCTTCGAGCTTCTGCAGCGTGTTCAGCTGCACGTTCAGTTTCGTGGAGAGATCGGTGAGGATCTCGCCGTGCTGGCGCGTAGGCGGGTTGGTGCCTTCGTTCACTTGTCCGTTCAGCGTCACGAACATCTGGTACAACTTGATCGGATAGTTGAGCGTGGCCTGATCGGCCTTGGTGTATACCTCGTACACTTCGGCGCGCACCGCTTCGAGCTTCTTGCGCAGTGCGGTGGCCATCGTCTTCACCGAGTCGGCATACGCTTGCGAGCTCGCCTGACGAGCGCGCTGGTCGAGCTGCTGTTGCAGATCCTGCATACGCGCGACGGCTTCGGTGATGCTGGTGATGCGTGCACCGACGGCCGTCGCCGCGTCGAATTGCGCCTTGTACTCGGCCGTGGTGAGCTGCACGCGCGGATCGGGACGCACGGTGAACCCGCGGGAGAGCGTATCCTTGCCCACGATGAGACGCACCGCGTAGTCGCCCGGGACCGCCATCGCGCCCTCGTACGAACCGTCATCGTTGATCGACCCCGGAATGCGCTTCGGGCCTGTGTACATCAGGTCCCAGACGAAGCGGTTGGCGCCGGCGCGCGCGTGCACCACGGAATCCGCCGGCGCGTACGCCAGCTGCATCACGTTCTGCAGCGCACGCGCCGCGTTCGCCGCCGAGTCGGCCTGCACGTTGCCGGTGCTGTCCTTCTTGTCGGGCGCATCGCTGGTGAAGGTACGAATCACCGTGCCGTTCGACTCGAGGAACTGCATGGTGATCGGCGCGGCCGGCTTGGTTTTGAGCCAGTAGTCGATGGTGACGCCGAACGATGGATTCGCACCGGCGCCGCCGCCGCGTCCGCCGCCGCTTGCCCAGCGCATGGCCGGCGCCGGCGTGAAGAGATGCGTGGCCTTGGTGGTGATCGAGTCACCCAGCGCGCGCAACGGCGAGATGTCGTCGATCGACCAGAAGGCGCGACCATGCGTGGCGACGATGAGGTCGTTGTCGTGCACATGCACGTCGCGGACGCTCACGCGCGGCAGGTTGAGCTGCAGCGGCTCCCAGTTCACGCCGTCGTTGAACGAGGTGTAGATGCCTGCTTCCGTGCCGGCGAAGAGCAGGCCCTTGCGCTTGATATCGCTGCGGATGGCGCGCGTGTACGCGCCCACAGGAATGCCGGCGTCGATGCGCGTCCAGGTGGCGCCGTAGTCGGTGGTCTTGAACAGGTAGGGGGTGAAGTCGTCCTGCTGGTACCGGTTGGCCGCGAGATACGCGGTGCCGGCGTCGAACGGCGATGCTTCGATGATCGAGACGCGCGTGAACTTGCCGAAGGCCTTGGGCGACACGTTCTTCCACGTGCTGCCGTTGTCGGTGGAGACATGCACCAGACCATCGTCACTGCCGGTCCAGAGCACGCCGGCCTTCACCGGCGATTCGGCGAAGGCGAAGATCGTGGCGTACCACTCGGTGCCGGTCATGTCGCCGCTCACCGGACCACCGCTGCGTCCCATGGTGTTGGTGTCGGCCAGCGTAAGATCACCGGAGATCTTGTCCCACGAGGCCCCCTGATTCTTCGAGCGCCACACGTACTGCGACGTGGTATACAGCGTGGTCGGATCGTGCGGCGAGAAGTGGATCGGGAAGGTCCACTGGAATCGCTGCGGTACATCCTTCACGGCCACGCCGTCGTAGTTGCCCAGCCACACCGACACGTCGCGACGGGTGTTCGTGCTCTTGTCGTGACGCGTGAGCTGACCCATGTAGCAGCCGCCGAAGGTCACGTTCGGATTCTTCGCGTCGATCGCGATATAGGCGTTCTCGCAGCCGGCGACGGGAAACCAATCGCGCTCACCGATGAAGCCGTTGTCGGAGCGGCTGGCGATCGACACCGTGGTGTTGTCCTGCTGGGCGCCGTAGATGCGATACGGCTGCTGCGTATCGGTGGTCACGTGATAGAACTGCGCCGTGGGCTGATTGCCCTGTGTGCTCCACGTGCGCCCGCCATCCATCGAGATCGTGGCGCCGCCGTCGTTGCCGTTGATGAGACGGTTCGGGTCTTTCGGGTCGACCCACATGATGTGCGTATCGCCGTGCGGCACGCGCACCGGCGTGAACGTGCGGCCGCCGTCGATGGAACGGTGTACGGTGAGATTCATGACGTACACGGTGTTCTCGTTCACCGGATCGGCCGTGAGGCTCATGTAGTAGAACGGCCGCACCACGAACTTCTGATCACCGCTGGTGCGCGACCACGTGGCGCCGGCGTCATCGGAGCGAAACACGCCGCCCAATGAGTCCTGCGCTTCGATGTTCGCGTACACGCGCTGCGAGTTCGCCGGTGAGACAGCGACGCCGATTTTTCCGATCAGCCCCTTCGGCATGCCCGGATTGAAGGTGATCTCTTTCCACGTGTCGCCGCCGTCGGTGCTCTTCCAGAGGCCGCTGCGTCCCGCGCCGGCGTCCATCCCCCAGGGCGTACGCTGGAACTTCCACATCGACGCGTACACGATGCGCGGATTGTTCACGTCGATCGAGAGGTCGGCGGCGCCGGTGCTGTCGTTCAGGAACAGCACCTTCTTCCACGTCGCGCCACCGTCGGTGGTGCGGAATACGCCGCGATCCGGCGACGGACCGAAGGCGTGGCCAAGTGACGTCACGAAGGCGACGTCGGGATTGGATGGGTGCACGCGGAGCGATGTGATCTGCTGTGCATTGGCGAGACCGCGTGGCGTCCACGTTTGTCCGCCGTCGGTGGAGCGATACACGCCGGTGCCGTACGTCAGATCTTCACGCGGTTTGCCTTCGCCCGTGCCCACCCAGATCACATTGGGATCACTGGGGGACACGGTGATCGCGCCGACCGACGAGAGGTCGGTCTTGCCGTCGGTGATGTTCTCCCACGACTGTCCAGCGTTGGTGGTCTTCCAGACGCCACCATTCACGGCACCGAAATAGAAGACCAGGGGCTTGGTAGGGTCGCCCGTGACGGCCGTCGCGCGACCGCCGCGGGAGGGGCCGACGTTGCGCCAGCGCAGCGACTTGAAGGCCGGATTCGTTTTGGTGCCGTCGCTGTACAGGGCAGGGTCGTAGGCGGGGCGCGGCGAGCCCGTGGCTTGTGCGCGAGCGCTTTGCGCAGCGGCCGGCATCACGCTGAGCAACAGGAGCGCAGCGGTAACTCCGCTGCGACGTAATAGGAATGATGAACGCATCCGGGGACGTTGCCAGCGAACGGCGCCGGGTGCAAGATCAGCCGACTCTTGGCGTTTCCCATCCGTACCGAGGCTGCCCATGCGACCCGTGCCCGACCGATCGCTCCTTCCCTCTGCCGCGCGTCTGGCTCCTGCCCGAGTGGCTGTTGCCCGAGTGGCTGTTGCCCGAGTGGCGGCGGGCGGCACCCTGCTCGTGTTGTCTGCCTCCCCCCTCTGGGCGCAGGCGAAGCGGCCCATGGCGTGGGTCGACGCGCAGCGACTCCGTTCGGTGGCCGGCACCGCCATCTCCCCCGACGGCACCCAGATGCTGTACGCCCTCACCACGCCCGATTGGAAAGAGGCGACCACCCAGAGCGACATCTATGTAGTGCGCACCGATCGTGGAGTGGAGAGCACGCGACAGCTCACGTTTACGACCGGTAAGAACGAATCGTCGCCGCGGTGGGCTCCCGCCGGCGGGTGGTTTGCTTTCTCATCCAATCGCGAGGGGGCGGCCGGTGACACGAAGCAGCAGCTGTTCCTCATGCGCGCCGACGGTGGCGAGGCGCGACGCATCACCAATGCGAAGGAAGGCGTGAGCACGTTTGCCTTCAGCAAAGACGGACAGTGGCTGGTATACCGCAGCGGCAAGGCGAACGAAGAGCAGCTCTACGCGCTCCCCATGGCGTCGCTCGACCGCGGTACGCCGGTGGATTCGCTCACGCCCACGCAGCTCACCAAGCATGCCACGGGCGTGGGCAGTTGGGAGCTCGCCCCGGATTCCCGCCGCATCTACTTCATCACCGCTGATACCGTCGATTCCGACGAGAAGGCGCGGGTGGAGAAGAAGTTCACCGTCGCCGTGCGGAACGCCGAGACGTCGATCAATTCGCTGTGGATGGTCGATCTGTCGTCCGCGTCTCGTCCGACGACGCGGGTCACCCGCGACACGTCGCTGGCCGTCACGGCGTTCGTGATCGCACCCGACAGCAAGTGGGTGGGCTTCACGGCGGTGCCCAACGATCGCTACAAGCGCAACATCACCGAGCAGGGGATCTACGCCGACCAGTTCCTGCTCGACACGCGCGACGGCAGCATCGAGCGACTCACCAAGAACGACGAGTCGGCCGAGTCCGGGCTCTCCTTTTCGCCCGACGCGCGCTCGATCGCGTTTTCGGCGTCGGACGATATGGTGGCGTACAACATGAAGAACCGTCGCGTGTACGTGCGCGCGACCGATGCGAAGGGCGGCGCGTTCCGGAAGATCGGCGATCTCGACGGCGACGTCAGCGCCGACTGGTGGTCGGCCGACGGCAAGACGATCTATTTCAACGAAGGCTTCAAGGCCACGCAGCAGCTGTTCGCGCTCGATGTGGCGTCTGGCAAAGTGAAGGCGGTGACCGACGTGAAGGGCGTGATCGCGGTGACTCAGGACGAGGCGACCAAGCGCCTGATGGTCTCCTACCAAGATCCGACCACGACGCCGTCACTGTTCACCGTGGCGTCGCTCGCGTCGCTCGCCTCACGCAACTCGTGGACGCAGCTCACCGATCCCAACCCGTGGGTGCGTGAGCAGCTCGCGCTTGGCGAAGAAACGGAAGTGACGTGGACGTCGAAGGATGGCAAGAAGGTGGGAGGCGTGCTGCTCAAGCCCGTCGGCTACCAACCCGGCAAGAAGTATCCACTCATCGTGGCCATTCACGGCGGTCCGGCCGCGGCCGATCAGCTGTCCTTCAACGGCGGCTACGGCGCGCAGGTGTATGCGGGGCAGGGATGGGCGGTGTTGATGCCCAACTACCGTGGCTCTACGAACTACGGTGAAGCGCACAAGAACGGTATCGTGGGGAACTACTTCGAGCCGGGCTACAACGACATCATGACCGGCGTCGACGCGCTGGTCGCGCAGGGACTGGTCGACGAGACCAAGATGGGCGTGCTGGGCTGGAGCGCCGGTGGTCACTGGAGCAACTGGATTCTTACGCACACCGATCGCTTCAAGGGCATCTCGAGCGGCGCTGGCACGTCGAACTGGATTTCCATGTACGCGCAGTCCGACGTGCAGCGGAACCGTCAGTACTACCTGGGCAACAAGCTCCCCTACGACGACTTCGACGCCTACTGGAAGCAGTCGCCGATCAAGTACATCCGGAATGCGAAGACGCCCACGATGATCCACGTGGTCGAAGGCGACCCGCGCGTGCCGAGCCCGCAGAGTGTCGAGCTGCACATGGGTCTCAAGCGCGTCGGCGTGCCCACCGAGCTGTTCATGTATCCCGGCGCGTCTCACGGCATTCCTGACGCGCGCAATCGGCTCGTGAAGAGCACGGCCGAGATGGCGTGGATGAACTACTGGGTGCTCGGCAGCGGCAAGAAGTTCTCGTGGCGCGAGGTGCTGGAAACGCTCGAGGATCCGAAGGCCGAGAAGAAGGTCGACGTGAAGGGGATCAACTGATCGGCGACGGTTCAGAACCGATCACGCAGAGGTGCAGAGAACGCAGAGGCGCAGAGAAAAAGGATCTTCTCTGCGCCTCTGCGTTCTCTGCGACTCTGCGTTTTCTTTTCATGGAGCCAAGCCTACGGACACCCCTTCGCGACGATCGGAGCCGGGCACTCGCTGCCATCGGCGGCACACAGCGCGGCGCGCATCACGAGACGATCGGCAAAGCGGGTGATCGGAAAGCCGTCGTCGGGGAGCACGTCGAGCGTGGGCCAGGCCTTTACGAGGTTGGCCATGATGCGGGCGTGCTCGCGCGGTGAACGAATGGCCGGGCTCTTGGCGGTTCGACGCAATTGTGCGAGATCGAACATCAGCCAGGCATTTTCGTCGGTGATGTCACCGACGGCGTGCTCGCTGCGATCCTTTACGTCGCCTTCGTGCAGTCGAACGGCAATGGCGAGGGCGGAGTTGAGGGTGGCCATGGCCGCCGATTCCTGGCCGCCGGCGAGCTCCACCGCGGCCATGCCCTGCAGGAAGGTCACGCTCTCCCGGGTGATGTTGCTACCAACCGAGGGGACGTCGCTGTAGGCCTTCACCAGCACGGTGCGCGCCTCCGCGACCGCCTTCCGGGACGCCAGCAGTCGAACGAGTGCATCGGCGCTGGATCGATCGCCGGGCGACGCGGCGGCGACGGCTTCGCGCAACACGCGACTCGCACTGTCGGCGCAACCACGGAGCATCCACAGGTCCGCGCGGCCCCGTATGGTGGCCTGTTCCGTGGCGAGATCGCCAGCGGTTCGTGCTGCCGTGCCGGCCAACTCGAAGGTGCGGAGCGCGGAGTCGACCTGCCCACGGAGGGCGAAGGCGCGGCCGGCGCGCCAGAGGGTGACCGGTTCGCCCGACTGCGCGGCGAGGTCGCGGGCGGTGGCGGTGCCGACCAGCAGCGCCGCCGCGAGCAGAGCGCGCCGCGGGAGCGTAATCAACCGATCACCAGCCCCGGCAGGGGCGAGGGAGCCGAGAGGGCGTCTTGAGCGGCCATGAGGACGGAGGCGGGCAGGGGTGAACCACCGGCCCGCTTGGCGGCTTCGACGACCATGGAGAGTGCGCGGGCCTGCGCCGCGTACGCCGCAAGAAGGGCACCACCGGCTCCGGGGATCGCCACGATATCCTGGGCGAGGTCGTCGAGATGACGCACCAACGCGCCACCGTGGGCGGAGCCCGGCGTGGTTCCTGCACTCAACGATACCTCACGATCCTGGCTCGCGTCTTGGTGGGACGAGGTGCCCCAAAATCCCGGAAACGTCGACGCCGACAGGGCTTCCTGCACGCGCCCATTGCTCGACGCCAATGCGGCCAAACGGCGCCGCGCCACCTGCGATGACTCAAATCCCACGCGAAATCTCCGGAAAGTGCCGTCTATCAGAGGTTTACGCGGGTTTCACCCGAGTTTGCTCTTGACAGGAACGGACCTGTTACATAAATGCGACAGTGATGGCGATGCGGTGAGGGCGGGATAACCGCATGCTATGGCGTTGCTTACTGCAGTTGCTTCGTGGTTCGGCGTCTTTCTGGTGCCGAACGGGCGCCTAACACAGCGTCGGCGCGGAGCAGGACGGTCTCGATCGGTCGCCCGGTCGTCGCCGGCGTGTGCTTCGATCAGAGGTCTGAGGCCTGTTCCCACACCACGTCGGGTGTGAGACAGGGTACGGTTCGAGCTCTCCCCTGGAGGAGGCTGGATGCACGTCCTCACCCCGATAGCGGAACGTGATCTTGCGGCGAGGGATCTGGCGGAACTGGCCAGAACCACCCTCGACGATCACTGGGCTGTCGCCGCGATCCCGACCGAGCGGCGCGCCCTGCTGCTGGAACGGGCGGACGCTGCGGCCCTTCGCCCCGGGGACGGACTCGGCGAACCGATTGCCGACGGACTGGCACTGCTGGGGACGGCGTACGAATTGGCGGCACTCGGACAGCTCGATGCGGCGCTGCAGCCGGCTCCCAGCGCCGGCCGCGATCTCGCCCAAGCCGTGCTGGCCCTCGGTGCGGCCCGCGCCTTCCGCTGCTCGGCGGCACTGCGAGCCCCCACCGACGATGGGGAATCGGCGGTCAAGTGGGCCCTCAAGTTGGGGGCCTTGGCGCTGGTGTCGCGACAGACCGACGCCTACATCCGCTGGTGGGCGGTGCGCAATCAGGTCACCGAGACCGTGAATCAGGCGGCCCTTCGGCTCGAGCATGAGCCGTGGGAAGCCTACGCCCGGGGCACGCTCTGGATGGCGTGGCTGGGGTTGATGGGCGCCCCCGTGGCAGCGCACGCCGATAACGCCGCCGAGGAACTGCCGATGCTCTCCGCCACGCGTAGTCGATTGGCGGCATTCCGTGAGCGTCGGGCCGACCACGAGGTGCCCGGTGAAGGACCGCTCCTCAACACGGCCGCGCTGCGCGCCCGCATGACGGAGTTCGCGATCCGACATCTGGCTGACGCGACCGAGCTGCTCACGGTGGCCGTGCTGCGGCGCACTCTGCCCGATGTGTCGGGCGAGTTCAAGCTGCACCTGAGCGCGGCGCGCTCCGCCATGGCTGGCGATCATGGACAGGACGTATTGCTGGCGTGGCTGCAAGCTGCCGGCGTTACGCTGGCAGGCGGCGTGACCGCCCAGCTAGAACTCCCAGGATTCTAGTCCGTCCTGCCTTCGACGCGCCCTTGGTGTTGCCTCTGGCTGCGCCTCTGGAGGCGCGCCAGACGCGATACACGCGGCGTCCGCTGCTCCCCACGGGAAAGGCGATGCGCCCCGCCCCGAGGGGCAGGATGTCGGCCATCATGGCGCCGATCGCGACGCGTGTGGCTTCATCGGTGGCCGGCGCCGATGCTTCCGCTTCGATGCGATACCATGCGGTCCCGGTTTCGCCCTCGACGCAGACCAGATACTGGTCGTCGCTGTTCCAGAACGCGGTCAACCGGTCACTCTCCACGCCCATGTTGATAGGCAGCGATGTGAGCGGCGCCGGGTCGATGGTGCCGAGTGGGGCGTTACAGGCGACGACGTGCATGAGCGATTTCCAATGAAGGCAGAAACGTGAGCACCGGTATTTCGACTTGCGTCGGATCAGCGGCGGGCGGTGATGTTATGACGATCCGAGCGCCCGCGCAATACGACCGGATGAGGCTAAGTTGTTGATCTAGTTGTTGATATACGTTGAAAGGTGTGTGGATAACTCGGTAAGTCCGCATTGCGGGGGAAGATCCCCCCAGGCGTCGTGTGGATAAGTGGTTCCGTGATGCCCCTCCGTTTTGCGGTGCGGATGGGCACTTTGTCCACATTGCCCGTTGTCACAAAAGTGCTTTTCCGTTGTTTGCTAACACATCCCCACGGCTGGCTTCGCTGTCGATCGGGCGAGCCCAGCCGTTCCGGCGACGAAACACGCGGAACCATGGCGGAGCCGCTCATTTGGGCGCATTCTCCCGTGATTACGCGCCCCTCATCAGGAGAACAGACGTGTCGATGGAACCACGGATCGGATTGCTCGTCGGCCGGGAATGGTCGTTTCCTCCCGCCTTTCTCGAAGCGGTGGCGCGCCGGCAGTCCGGTGTCACCGCGGACTACATCACGCTCGACGCCACGCGAATGGGCCAGGATGTCCCGTATTCGCTGATCATTGACCGCATCTCGCATGAGGTCGGGTTCTACCGCACCTTCCTGAAGCACGCGACGCGGATGGGGACGACCGTCGTCAACAACCCCTTCATGTGGTCCGCCGATGACAAGTTCTACGACGCCACGGTAGCCATCCAGAACGGCGTGGCGCACCCGAAGACAATGGTCCTGCCCAACAAGGACTACATCCCTGGGATCTCGCATACGGAGTCGCTGCGCAACCTGGCCTATCCGCTCGACTGGAAGGGCGTCGCCGAATACATCGGCTTCCCCTGCGTCCTCAAGGACGCCCACGGCGGCGGCTGGCGCGATGTGTACATCTGCGACTCGATGGAGGAGCTGATCCACCATTACAACAACAGTGGACTGCTCACCATGGTGGTGCAGGAGTTCATCAAATGGGACGCCTACGTGCGCTGCATGGCGCTCGGGCGCGAAGAAGTGCTGCCGATGCCGTACGACCCCGGCGAGCGCCGCTACATCCCGGACCCGGGCTATCTGGGCAAGGAACTCGAGGCCCGCTGCATCAAGGACTCGCTCACGTTGTGCAATGCCTTGGGGTACGACATGAACACCGTCGAGTTCGCCGTGAAGGATGGCATACCCTACGCCATCGACTTCATGAACCCGGCTCCCGACATGGATATCTATTCGCTCACGCCGACCTACTTCGAATGGGTCGTGGAGCACATGGCGGATCTCGCGATCAAGCTGGCGACGGCGCCGCGAAAGGAGCCGAAGGGTGTGGCGATTGGAGAAACGACAACAGCGAAGTAAGGGGTTGGGAGTACGGGGTAGGGAGTACCGGAGTACGGAGTACCGTATTACGGAGTACTCCGTACCCCATACTCCATACTCATGTGTACACGACGGCGTGTTGGTTGATCACAAACTTTAGCGACAGTTTATGTCCACATCCGCGATCGCGCGGTACCACGATGCGCTGCAGGATCGCGCGATTGCGCAGGCGAGCGCCGAAGTCCTTGAACGGCAGCTCCGGCATGACGGGCTCTTTTTTGGAGAGCGCGCGTTGTGCAGTGTCTTACGCCCGCGCTTCCTTGGTCTCGGGCAATACCAGCAGCTGGCCCGCGCCTGTGCCCTGGTCGGATCGGCGTTCGAAAAGGTCCGCGTGGCTGCCATGGCGGACTCGGCTTTACGTGCCCAGTTCGGGTTGACGGCTTGGGAAGAGCAGCTGATCCATGCCGACCCCGGCTTCGACGTCGCCAGCCCGACCTCCCGCCTCGATGCCTTTTTCGCGGAAGGGCGGGGCGGGCTCAAGTTCACGGAATTCAACGCGGAGACGCCGGCTGGGGCGGCATACAACGATGCGTTGTCGCGCGCGTTTCTGTCGTTGCCGGTCATGCATGAGTTCAGCCGGACGCATGTCGCCGTGCCGCTGCCCGCCGCGCCGTCGGTCGTGCACTCGCTCCTCAACGCGTACTACCGCTGGCGCGGGGTGCGCGAGGCGCCCACGATCGTCATTCTCGATTGGAAGGAAGTGCCGACGTACAGCGAGTTCGTGCTCTTCGAGCGCGAGTTCAAAGCGCTCGGGATCGACGCGTTCATCGGCGACCCGCGTGACGCGGAGTACACGAACGGCAAGCTGATGATCGGTGGCAAGCACGTCACGCTGATCTACAAGCGCGTATTGATCGACGAACTGGTGACGCGTGAAGGGCTCGATTCACCCGTCGTCCGAGCTGTGCGTGAAGGTGCGGTGTGCATGGTGAACCCGTTTCGCTGCAAGATGTTACATAAGAAGGCCTCACTTGCCGTGTTAAGTGACGAACGGCAGGCGCCGCTGCTCACCGCCGACGAACGGGCAGCCGTCTCCGCCCATGTGCCGTGGACACGTGTGGTGCAGGCGCGACACACGCAGTATGGCGACAGTCGCGTCGATCTCCTGGAATTCACCGCCGCCAACCGCGCGACGCTCGTGCTCAAGCCCAACGATGAGTACGGCGGAAAGGGGATCGTGCTGGGCTGGACGGTGAACGACGCCGAGTGGGCAGCGGCGATCGCGACGGCCCTTGCCGAGCCATATATCGTGCAGGAGCGGGTGGAGATCCCCAGCGAATTGTGGCCGGCCTGGACCGACGGCGCGCTACATCTTGGAGAACGCATGCTCGATACCGCGCCCTTTCTCGCGGACGGCATTACGATGTCTGGGTGTCTCACGCGCATTGCGACCGATCCGCTGCTCAACGTCACCGCCGGCGGTGGCTCGAACGTTCCTACCTTTCTTGTTGAACCACGCTGATGTCGTCTTTGAAACGCCCGGTGATCGGGCTGACCACACAAACGCTGCACTCGATCGACGGCATTCCACCCGGATTGCCATCGTCGTGGGTGATGAATCAGCGCTACTTCCTGGCCGCCACCATGGTGGGTGCCGTGCCCTGGATGATCCCGCTGCTCGACGACGATCTGCTCACACTTCGCGAGATCTACGAGCGGCTCGACGGCATCCTGATTCCGGGTGGCGTCGATATCAATCCGGCCGAGTACGGCGAGACGGTCCGGAAGGAATGTGGCAATCTGGACCCCGCGCGCGACCGCGTGGAGCTGCAATTGGTGCGATGGGCCATCGAGGACGGTAAGCCCGTCTTCGGTCTCTGCCGTGGTCTGCAGGTGATCAACGTGGCCTCGGGCGGTACGCTCTGGCAGGACCTCGCATCACAAAAGCCGTCTTTCAACAAGCACGATTTTTTTCCGACGGCGGGCTTCGAGCGCGACCACCTCGCGCACGAGGTCGATATTGTGGCGGACACAAAGCTGTCACGGTTGCTGGAATCCACACGGGCGCCCGTGAACAGCATGCATCATCAGGGCATCAAGCAGCTGGGGCAGCATCTCGTGGCCTCGGCGACCGCCGATGACGGGTTGATCGAGGCAGTCGAGGGCGACGGTGACGCGTTTCTGATCGGGGTGCAATGGCACCCGGAAGTGCTCGAGATGGCGGATCCACATACCCGACATCTGTTCGGCGGCTTCATTCGTGCCGCTATGGATTGGTCCACGGCGAACAGCACGTCCCGTGTGGGCGTGGGGGGTTAAATGCGCGCTCCGAGCCTAACGGTCGGAATCGAGGAAGAGTACCAGATCATCGACCCCGTCACGCGTGACCTCACGCCCGGGTTCGATGCGTTGGTGTCGAGCAACGACGCACAGTTGGCCGACGTCAAAGCTGAGCTCCACCAATGTCAGGTGGAGATCGGCACGAAGGTCTGCTCCTCGATTGCGGAACTGCGCTCGGAGCTGGTGAAGCTGCGTGGGTTGGTCATCAAGGCGGCCGGTCAGCATGGCCTGACCATCGCCTCGGCCGGTACGCATCCCTTCTCCAACTGGATGAATCAGGAGATGACGCCGAAGGAGCGATACCTCGGCGTGAAGGCGGAGCTGCAGGACCTGGCCCACCGCCTGCTCATTTTCGGGACGCATGTGCATGTGGGCATTGAAGATCCGGAATTCCGGATCGACTGCCTGAACGCCGCGCGTTACATCCTGCCTCACATTTTGTGTTTGTCCACATCGTCGCCGTTCTGGTTCGGTCGCAACACGGGGCTGCATTCCTATCGCAGCATCGTGTTCAAGAACTTTCCGCGCACCGGTGTACCGCGCATCCTGAACGGATGGGGCGACTACGCCGATCTCGTGGACACGCTGGTGAAAACGCGCAGCATTCCGGATGGATCGAAGATCTGGTGGGACGTGCGCCCG
Source organism: Gemmatimonas groenlandica (assembly GCF_013004105.1). Taxonomy (NCBI): domain Bacteria; kingdom Pseudomonadati; phylum Gemmatimonadota; class Gemmatimonadia; order Gemmatimonadales; family Gemmatimonadaceae; genus Gemmatimonas; species Gemmatimonas groenlandica. The sequence goes on along the minus strand of NZ_CP053085.1, from coordinate 1,818,962 downwards.
CACCACATCTACCCGACGCTCGAGTTCCGCGCCTGCGATGTGAACACGAAGGTCGATGAGGCGGTATGCATCGCGGCCATTCTGCAGGCCGTTGTCGCCAAGATGTGGAAGCTGCGTCGCGACAACATGACGTTCCGCGTGTACGCCCAGGATCTCATTGAAGAGAACAAGTGGCGCGCCGTCCGTTGGGGACTCGGCGGCAAGCTGATCGACTTCGGCAAGAAGGAGGAGCTGCCGGCACCGGTGCTGATCCGCGAGCTGGTGGAGTGGTTCCTCGACGACGTGCTCGACGAGCTCGGTACGCGAAAGGAAGTCGAGTATGCGTTTCGCATCCTCGACGAAGGGTCGAGCGCCCAGCGTCAGTTGGCGACGTATGCGCGAACTGGAGATCTGCGGGCGGTCGTCGACCAGCTCATCCGCGAGACGGCCGAGGGGGTATGCGAGCCGTTCCTTGGTCCGCCGCTCGAGTCGGCGAACTCACGTGAGGCGGCTGTTCCGGGATCGATGCCCACCCCGACTGCCCCGTTGTCGGCGGTGCGAGGGCAGTCAGTCCCGTAACTACGCGTTACGGGTCGACGCCGATCGACGCGTACATGCCGGCAATGCGCGCCGCCGATCCGGTACGGGTATAGACGTCCGGTCGGCGGTCATGAAGCACGGCGGCGATCACGGCCGCCACGTCGTCGGCGCTCTGCGATTCCGGTAGCGCGCGCGAGTCGACGCCACCATGGCGGGCATTCAGGCCGAACTCCGTGCGCACGACGCCCGGAGAGACCAGGGAGACCTGAATGTCCGGGTGGGTCGCCTGCACCTCGGTGCGGAAATTCGCCGTGAGTGCGTTGAGGAAATGCTTCGCTGCGCTGTAGGCCGAGCGTTGCAGGGCGAAGGGCGCGCGCCCCAGCATGGACGAGACATTGACGATGTGTCCGCGGCCGGTCGCCTGGAAATGCGGCAGCACCTCCTGCATGCCGTACAGCGCCGACTTCACGTTGATCCGCATCATGTCGTCGATGTCGTCGTCGGTGAGTTCGGACGGCATGCGCGTGATGCCCTGACCGACGTTATTGACCCAGGCATCGATTCGTCCGAAGCGCGCCAGCGTCTCGCGCACGACGCGCTGGACCTCGGCGCGGCTTGTGACATCGGCGGTGATGGTCAGGACTCGCGATCCAGTCGCCCTCAGCTCGTCGCCCACGGCCTGGAGTTCAGCGGCGCGTCGTGCGACGAGGGACAAGGCGTGCGTAGGCGCCACGTGACGCGCCAGCGCGGCCCCAATGCCGCCACTCGCCCCCGTGATGACGAGTACGGGGCGATCGGAGAGAGTCGGTGTGCTCATGGTATCAAGAGTAACGCAGGGATTCCCCTACGATCACCTCGTTAGAAATACGAATGCAGCAGCGCCGTGCGCATAGGTACTGTCCAGCTTCGCGCACGGGCGGGCGATATCCGCCGGTGCTGCTCGACTCAATCGAATCTCTGCTGCGCTCTCTCCTATATGAAGTCGATGATGATGCGGTCGCTGTTGTCGGTGGCCTCCCTCGCTGTGCTCGGCGCGTGTGAAGGCGAGTCGAACGCCACTGGTCCGGGTGCCGGCACACCGGAGCCGGCCATCAACCAGGTGGTGTCGTTCGGTCCGCTCAACGCGAGCAGCACCGACACCCTCGTGTTCTTCAGCTTTGCTTCCGGCACCTTGGTGCCGCGCACCGCCGACTGGGATCTGGCATTCCGTCGCTACGAAGTCCGTTTGAACTCGCCGGCAGTTGGCGGCGCGACGAGCAAGAACGTGCTTGGCTTCGCACTCGACAACAACAAGACGACCAGTGACGCGCAGGTTTTGGCCTTCACACCGGCCGCGACGCTCGCCGACTTCGATGGGGTGCGCGTGGCGCAGATTCCCGCCGACGATCAGTTTCAGACCGATCGTTTGACGGAGAACAAGCAGGGCTACCTGAACCTGAGCGGCATTCCGACGGCGAATCCGGCGAACTATTGGAAGCTGCGTCTGGCCAATGGTACGTTCGCGGTGTTCCGCGCCACCCGCATCAAGTTCACGCAGACGTTTGCGGTGGACACGCTGTACCTCGAGTCGCGCCTGCAGACCGGCAGCACTCTCGGTGCGGTGCAGACGCTGGCGATTGCGCCGGCCAACGGCGTGCGTCAGATCAGTCTCGCCACCAATGCCGTGGTCACCGGCGCCGGCTGCAACTGGGATCTCGAGTTCAATCCCGCCGCGAACCAACTGTCGCTCGTGCCCAATGTCGCGTGCAACGCCGGCTCGTATCCGGGGCCGACCTCTCCGGCGTTCGCCAACGCGACGATCGCCAGCGATGCGCCGCAGTTCGCGACCTTCCTCTCGACGTTGGTGGGGCCGATCCCGAACTCCGTGCTCGATAAGAGCGCTCCGTTCCGCTACAACCTGCAGGGCAACGACCGCTTGCACGCGGCGTTCAACACGTATCTCGTGAAGTCGGGCACGCGCGTCTACAAGCTCCAGGTCACCGACTACTACAGCAACACCGGTGTGGCGGGCTTTCCGACGATTCGCTACGCCCGCATTCGATGAGCGATGTCCGGCGCACCGCGATGTCGTATCGGATGATGCCGCTCTGCTGCGCGTTGATGCTGGCCGTCGTGTCTGGCGGACCGGCTCACGCGCAGAGCGCGGTTGCGGTGCAGGGCACGGTGCTTGGAAAGAACGATGGAGCGCCGGTGTTGTCGGCCGAAGTACGCCTGCCACGAACCGGCGCGCGCGCCCGCACCGATGAACGCGGCACGTTTCGCGTCGCGGCGTCGGTGGGCGATTCGCTGATTGTGCGGGCGCTCGGATTTGCCGAGCTCCGAACGGTGGTGCAGAGCAGCACACCGGTGGTGCGGTTGGTGGCGTTGGCCACCGTGCTGCCGGTGTTCACGACGACGATGGGTCAGCGCGTCATCCGCGCCAGCGAATCGCCGCGTAGCGTGACCGTGATCGGACGTGAAGAACTCGATGCCGTGGCGGCGGTCTCGGCCAATCAATTGCTGCGTCAATTGCCGGGATTGCAGGAGCTTCCCGCGCCGCCGTCGAAGACATCGATCTCGATTCGTGGGTTCGACGATTCGCGAGTGCTCGTCTTGGTGGACGGTGAACCCGTGGCGGGCGCGCTCATCGAGAGCCGTGACATCGGCCGACTGAGTACCATCGCGACCGAGCGCATCGAGGTCACGAAGGGGCCATCGAGCGTGGAGTTCGGCAGCGACGCATTGGGTGGCGTCATCAACATCGTGCAGGCGGCACCGACCCAACACCTGACGCTCGACGCGCTCGCGCGCGAAGGCGGACTGGGACGACAGGAATCGTCCGTGGGCGTGAGCCAGACGGTGGGAAAGTTCGGCTACCGCATGAATGGAGGGTGGCGCCAGTCCGATCGCGTGACCGGATACAACGCGATCGGCTCGACGTTCAATCGCATTTACGATGTGCGCACGGACTTCCGCTATGCGCTCACCGACAAGTGGGCGCTGCGGCTCGACATGCAAGGATCGCAGGAACGTCAGCGCTTTCCCGTGGACGCCGCCTTCAATGGATTCATCGACAATCGCGGCGGGCAGGGCTTCGCCGAAGTCCGTGGGCCGTTGTTCGGTGGCAACGTCCGCGCGCGCGCCTTCGAGCAGCGGTTCGTGTATCAGTACCGTCAGTCCCGCGAACTGCTGCCGATCAAAGGCTCGGCTGATTCGCTCGAGCAGCGGGAGCGACAGGGGCGTTATCTGCTGTCGTATACGCACGTGGTCGGCGCCCATGCGATCGACGTCGGCGCGCAGCGTTCGCATCGCACACTGGTGGCACCGAAGAAGGTGACGGGGGACAGCGCCGATGAGCAGGTGACGGAAGTGTTCGCCCGCGACTCCTGGACACTCGGTGCGCTGCTCATGACGGTCGGCGCACGACATACGAACAGCACGCTGTGGGGCAGCAGCACCAATCCGTCGTTCGGCGTGGCCTGGCAGACGTCGTCGCGTGTGCGCCTGCGCAGCAACGTGGCGCGAGGATTCCGCGCGCCGGGCTTCAAGGAGATTCGCTACACCTTCACCAATCCGGCGGGCGGTTACACACTCGAGGGCAATCCTGAGCTGCTGCCGGAATCATCGTGGAGCACGAGCGTTGGCGGCACGTGGGCGCCGAGCCAGTTGGTCTCCTTCGATGTGGAAGGGTATCGCAACGACGTGTCTGGTCTCGTCGACTGGCGGTACGAGGGTGACAACGCGGCCGGATTCCAAACGTATCGCTACGTCAACGTGGCGCGCGCCCGAACGCAGGGCGTGGAGACCAATGCGCGCCTGAATGCGGGCGCCACGGAGGTTACGCTGGGCTACGACTTCCTGCGGGCGCGCGATCTGAACTCGGGGCTGCCACTCAGCCGCCGTGCGTCGCACACGGCGCGACTGCGCGTGGCGCGCGAATGGACCGTGCGACGGGGACTCTCCACCGATGCCTCGGTACGATATACCGGGAATGCACCGCTCGTCGGCATTCCGAGCGGCGCGCCGATCACCGGACCGTTCTCCACGGAAAGCGGCATCATCGGTCGTCAGGGCGCGTTGTTGTCGGTCGACGCGCAGCTGCGTCTGGCGGTGACACGCGAACTCGAAGTGTCCGGTGGCGTGAACAATCTGCTCAATCAGCAGCCGAACTTGTGGACGCCCGCCTTTGCCCGACAGTTGTACGCCGGCCTACGCTGGCGGTGGAGCGTGGCACCGTAGCGTCGCGCTGTACGCTGGGTCTCGCTGGACTCAGCGCGTGGGGCCGACTTCGTCGATCAACGCCTCATCGGAGAGCGCCATCGGTCGGAGCAGTTGCCGCGCGATGGCTTCCGGGAACTCGTGCACGTTGATGCCGTGCGTATCGCCGGTGTCGGCGTTGGCTTCCGACAGGTCGACGGTGAGACCGGGGCCGGTACCATGGACGTGACCGACGAAGGAGCGCACGGCGCCCGTGCGTCGGTGCGCGAGCGTTACCTGCCAGGGCGCACTCGGCGCCTCGTCGTGCGCGGCCACGGTGACATCGAACGTGGCAATGCGCGGTGTCGCGATCCCCATCGAGGCGCAGGCCATCGCGCCTGCCGCCGCACAGGTGGTCGCATCACGGTGCGGCATCGCCTCGCGCACGAACAACTCGCTGGCGCTGCCGCTGTTCGGGGCACCGCTGGTTGCCGGTGCCAGCCACTGCACGAACTCCGGCATCAGCCGTGATGCGTGGCCGGACAGTTCGATGGAGCGAGCGGCGTAACGAAGCACTTGTCGCACTTCGATGCGCTCGACTTCGTCGAAGAACCACGCGCACGACGTAAAGGTCCGCATCGTTGCCCGTTCGAGCTCGAGCAGTTCGCGAGCGCGCTGCACGTGGTGGTCCGACGCATCGGCGGGCAGTTCACGTCGCGCGAACTGTTCGAGCGCGGGTCCATCCTGCGCGACCACGTCCCCATATCGGTCGCGCACGTCCCACGGATCGTCGCGGAAGAGTGCGCGCCCTTCGTGCTCGAACACCTCATGTGCGTGATGCGAGAGGCGCTCGATGGCCGCTCGCAGCGGTCCGCGCCACTGTTGCGCCGGCGGCTTGCTGCCATCGAGTCGACACCCGCAGTTGCTGCGCCACCGTTCCACACCGTGTGCGCAGCTCCAGGCGCTCGGCGAGACCAAACGCACATCGGTGGTCGCCGGATACTTCGCCACCAACGCCGCGCTGTTGGTGACGCGGGAACTCGACTCACGCACCACCATCGACAGTGCTTCGGTAAGTGTGGAGTCTCCACTCTTGTGGTGATGACCGAAGGTCTCGCCATCGGTGGCCAGCGTGGTGCATCGATCGAGGTGCGCATCGCCCGCGTCGCGGTACGGCGTGAGCCGCCGGGCCAGCGCCGGGGCGTCGCGCAGCAACCCGCCGAATGCGACATCGCCGGCGAGCGAGCCGTCGTACGGCACGATCGTGAGTGTCCGACCAGAGGCGCCGCGCCAACGCACCGGCATGCCGCTGCCGTCGTGACCATGCACCTGATACGGTGCCAGAATCGTAAAGGCGATGCCTTCTTTGGCGACGGCATCGAGGGTGTCCTCATCAGCCGCGCACTCGGGCAACCACATGCCCTCCGGTTCTCGACGGAAACGTCGACGGAAGTCGCGGATGCCCCAGCGGATCTCGGTGGCGCGCTCGCGCGGTGATGCGAGCGGGAGAATCACGTGATGATACGGCGCGGCGATCGCGTTGCCGTGTCCCCACCGACGCATGCTGGCCGCATCGCCCTCCTGCATCGCCCGCATGGTGTCGGGGGCTTCGGCGTCGAGCCATTCGCAGAGGGTGGCCCCCACATCGAAGGAACACCAGGCGTAGAGATTCACCACGCGTGCAATGCCGGCGCGCGCGTCAGGATCCCGCGCGGCGGCACGCCGGTCGCGCAGGTGCGCCTCGGCCGCCGCGAGGCGCGCATAACACTCGCGATTGATACGCGTATTCCAATCGTGGTCGGGGGCTGCCGACGGCTCGGTCGGTACCACCTCGAGCCAAGGATCCTCGCGCGGCGGCTGATACAGGTGATGGTGTACGACGACCGAATGCATCAGCGGCGCTGCTTGGCGATCTCGATCGCCTGCTGATACACCTGCGCATAGCGCTCGGCCGAGCGTTCCCATCCGAAATCCTGCTGCATCGCGGCATTCATGCGTGGCGTCCAGGCGTTCGAGTCGGCGAAACGCGCGAGGGCGCGGGAAATGGCCCGGTCGAGCGCGGCCGGCTGAAATTCGTCGAAGAGGAAACCGGTGGTGTCGTCCCGCACGGTATCGGCGATGCCGCCCACACGGCGCCCGATCGGCAGTGAGCCGTATCGCTGTGCGCGCATCTGCGTGAGCCCGCACGGCTCGTACTGCGACGGCATGAGAAACATGTCGGCGCCAGCCATTAGCCGATGCTCGAGCCGGTCGGTGAAGTTCAGTTGAACGCCGACGTGCTGAGGACGCGCCTTCGCCAACGTCAACAGGGCGCGCTCGTACTTCGCTTCGCCGGCGCCAAGAAAGACGAACTGGGCATCGAGGGTCCAGATGAGCTGCGAATTCAGCACGAGATCGAGACCCTTCTGCGTGACCATGCGCCCGGTCAGACCGAACATCGGTATGCGCTTCCGCTGCGGCAGGCCGAACGAACGCTGGAGCGCTGCCTTGCACTTCGCCTTGTTCGCGGTATCCGTACGCGAGTAATTGGCGGTGATCTGATCGTCGGTGGCGGGATTCCACAGCGACTGATCGATGCCGTTCGTGATGCCCGTGAAGCGCGTACCCAGCCACTGAAACACTTCCTGAAGACCGAAGCCGCCACCCGGCGTACGCAACTCCTGCGCGTGCGTCGGGCTCACGGTCACGACCATGTCGGCGAAGGTGAGTCCGCCTTTCAGGAAGTTGATGCGGTCGTACCACTCGAGATGCCGGAAGTTGTACACCTCGGGTGGAATACCGCAGTCGTTCAGCATCGAGGCCGGAAAGTGGCCTTGGTAGCCGGCGTTGTGCACCGAGAGCACTGTCGGCGTATCGGCGAAACGTTCCCTGAGTTCGCCGTACGTGCGCATGTACATGAGCGCCAGCGACGTGTGCCAGTCGTGCGCGTGCACCAGCACGGGACCGGCAATGAGTCGCGGAATGCCGTCGAGCACCGCGCGCGAGAAGAGCGAGAAGCGTCGCGCATTGTCGACGTAGTCGCGGCCGCCCTCGCCGTACAAGCCGGCGCGGCTGAACGCCGAGGGGATGTCGACGAACACCACCTTCGGACCGGCTGGCTGTTGCACTTCACGGAAGAACCGCACTTCCTCACTGCGGAATCCGAGCGCGACCTGAATGGGCCGGCCGAGCGGGGCGAGGTCGGGCGCGTGGGCGCGCACCGAGCGATAGAGTGGCACGAACACGACCACGTTCGCCCCACCCATCACCTGATAATTGGCCAACCCCATCACGGCCTCGGCCAGCCCACCCGTCCGGGCGAAGGGACTGTATTCCGACGTGAGATGTACGATCGTCGGCGCACCACCTTCGGGTGCCCGTATGACGGGCGACCCGAAGCTGGGCGTGGGCATGGCTGGGGAGGTCATTGTCGGCGTGTTACGCGATTGGTGGATCGTCGGGCAGGGAGTCACCCAGGATCGATGGCGCATAGTAGGCGCGGGCGTACTGCTCCACCATGCGACGCGCCGTGAATTGCTGGCCGGCCACGCGAATCGAGTGCTTCATTGTGGCGAGCCAGCGACGCGGCAATTCATTCTTATCCACGTCGTAGTAGCGCGGCACGACTTCCTGTTCGAGCAGCTCGTACAATCGGTTCGACGTGCTGATCCCCGCCTCGTCGTCCTCTTCCGGCGTGATGGCCCAGCCGTTGTTGCCTTCGTAGCCTTCTTCCCACCAACCGTCGATGGTGGAGATTTGCGGCACGCCGTTGAGCGCGGCCTTCATGCCGCTCGTGCCCGAGGCCTCGAGCGGCACGCGCGGCAGATTCATCCACAAGTCCACGCCCTGCACGAGCAGGTGCGCGAGGTGCATGCCGTAATCCTCCACGAAGGCGACACGACCTTCGAAGCGCGGATCGCGGGTGAAGTGATACACGTTCTGCAGCACCTGCTTGCCCGGATTGTCGGCCGGATGCGCCTTGCCGGCGAATACGATCTGCACCGGACGCTGCACATTGGTGACGAGTTTCCGCAGGCGTTCGACGTCGCGGAAGATCAGGTCGGCGCGCTTGTAGGTGGCAAAACGTCGGGCGAATCCAATCGTGAGCGTCTTCGGGTCGAGCAGGGTTCCGGCACCAACGAGCTGGGTGGCCTCGATCTGCCGTCGCGCGAAGGCGTTTCGCGCTTCTTCTCGCACGAGCCGCATGAGGGTGTGCTTGAGACGCGAGTGCGTGAACCAGAGCGCTTCGTCGTCGAGCGTGAGCACCTGTTCCCAGAGGGCGGGGTCATTGCTGTGTCCCCACGCCGGTCCGAGGTGATCGTCGAGGAGCTTCATGATGGGATTGGCCATCCACGTCGCGAGGTGCACGCCGTTCGTGACATGACCGACGGGGATGTTCTCGGCCTCCCGTCCGTTCCAGAGCGATCGGCTCATAACGCGCGTGACAATGCCATGTCGACGCGAGACGGCGTTCACGCGACGCGACAGGCGCACCGACGCAGCCGTCATGTGATACACACCGGTACCCGACTCCGGCATGTAGCCGATGCGCAGGAATGTCTCGGCGTCGATCCCCATCTCGTTCCAGTAGCCTTGGGCGCACTGACGCACTTCGTTTACCCCGAAGTGATCGTGGCCGGCCGGTACCGGCGTGTGCGTGGTGAAGACGCTGCGATTGCGCACCCGCTTCACCGCATCCGCAAACGACACGCCCTGCTGACACAGTTCACGCACGCGCTCGACCATCATGAACGCGGCATGCCCTTCGTTGGCGTGCCAAGCAGCGGGTGCGATGCCAAGCGCGCGAAGCGCACGCACGCCTCCCACGCCCAACAACCATTCCTGACGGAGGCGCATCGCAGGGCCACCCGAGTACAGCTTCGAGAGCAGCGGTCGGTCGTCGGGATGGTTTTCCGGGAGATCGGAATCGAGCAGATACACGGGTACGCGACCCACCTGCATCTTCCAGACGCGGATGTTGATGTCGCGGCCGAACGTGTTCACAGTGACGAGGTGCTTTTCGCCGTCCTTGCCGGGCAACGGGACGATCGGCACCGCATTGAAGTCGATGGCATCGTTCGAGTCTTCCTGCCAGCCGTCCACGCGGATGTGCTGATCGAAGTACCCCTGTCGGTACAGGATGCCAACGGCCACCAGCGGGATACCAAGATCGGACGCCGTCTTGAGGTGGTCACCGGCGAGCACACCGAGGCCGCCGGAATAGATCGGCACGGAGTTGTGCACTCCGAACTCGGCGCAGAAATAGGCGACCGGCTGACCGCGCAACTCGGGAAAGGTGCGGGCGTACCAAGTATGCTCGTCCGACCGCTCAGAGGCCAGCCACTGCATCGCGCGGTCGTAGCGCGCACAAAAGACGGCGTCGTCGGCGAGCTGCACGAGACGGGCCGGATCGACGAGCTGGAGCAGTCGGATCGGGTTATGGCGCAGCCGCTGCCACAGGCTCTCGTCGATCTCCTTGAAGATCATCCGCGCGTCGCGGTTCCAGCTCCACGCCAGATTGTGCGCGAGGTGGGCAAGCCCGGCGAGCCGTCCCGGCAGTGGGGTAGGCTCGGGGACAGGCGGGGCAGGTGGCGCTTCGACAGGTGCGGTCATATCCACGGGAACACGGGACGAAAACGCGACCCGGAATGGCCGCGACTGAACAGCTTCGTGAAAACTAGGGGGATGCGCACCGGTGTGGACAGGTGAACCGGGCCGAAGTAGTGTGCGGATGTGCCCCTCGATGGCCTCTCGATGGCCTCTCGAGCGTTGGACCGGGGCGTCCGATTGGTCTCATTTTCCAACTGCAACATGCCGCCACTGCGTACCCGCTCCGTTTCGCGGTCTCCCGCGATCGACGTTTTCAAGTTCGGCGGCGCCTCTTTGGCCGATGCGGCGGCCGTTCGCCACGCGATCGAGCTGATTCTCGAACCGCGTCCGACGCGCGTGGTGACCGTGGTATCGGCGCTGGCAGGCGTCACCGACGCGCTGCTGGCGATCGCTGAGTCGGCGCGCGCCGGTGACATCGATGCCGTCGATGAGCAGGTCACGAAGCTGCAGAAGCGACATGCCGCCGTGGCCGTCGGCATCATTGGCAACGCCAGAGTTCGAACCCGCCTCCTTCGCGAGCTGGACGAGGCCTTCGAGGAGCTGCGCATGCTGGGCCACGGCGTGGCCAGCCTTCGCGAACTCACCCCGCGTACCAGAGACTTTCTGCTGGTGCGCGGAGAGCAGCTTTCGGCGCGACTGGTGGTGGCCGGCCTGCTCGCTCGCGGCGCGAAGGCGGAATACGTGGAGGCGGCCACGCTCATACGCACTGACGGCGTCTTCGGTGGAGCGTTCCCGGATCTGCTGGCCACCGATCGCGAAGTTCGGGCGCAACTGCTCCCCTTGTTGAAAAGGCGTGTTCTGCCGGTTGTGCCCGGATTTGTCGGGGGCACGACGGACGGCGCGCTGGTGACGTTGGGACGTGGTGGCAGTGATCTCACGGCCACGGTGCTGGGACGTTCGCTGCGGGCCCAGCGCATCACGCTCTGGAAAGACGTGCCCGGGCTGATGACGACCGACCCGCGCCTGGTGCCCACGGCGCGCATCGTGCCGCAGCTCAACGTGCGCGAAGCGGCAGAGCTGGCGTACTACGGCGCCAAAGTGCTGCATCCGCGCGCGCTCATCCCGCTGGCGCGCGTGCGCGTGCCGGTGTTCGTGCGACCGTTTGCCGATCCCGCGGCGCCGGGTACCGAGATCTCGGTTCGTCACACGCTCACGCGGTATCCCGTGAAAGCGCTCTCGATCGTGCGCAGTCAGTCACTGGTCACGGTGACCGGCAATGGCATGCTCGGCGTTCCGGGTATCGCCGCCCGCACGTTCGCAGCGCTCCAGCAGGCCGGCATTTCCGTGACGCTGATTTCGCAGGCGTCATCGGAGCACTCGATCTGCTTGTGCGTGCCGGCCGAACGTGGCGCCGAGGCGCGCGTAGCGCTCGAGAAGGCGTTTGCGCTCGAACTTTCGCGGCGTGAACTCGAAGGAATGGACGTACAGCGCGGCATGGCCACCCTGGCGGTCGTTGGACTCGGCATGGCCGGATCGCCGGGCATTGCCTCGCGGATGTTCACTTCGCTGTCCACCGCCGGCGTGAACATCGTGGCGATTGCGCAAGGCTCGAGTGAGCTGAACATCTCGGTGGTGATTGCCGAACCCGATGCGGAAGTGGCCGCGCAGGCCGTGCACGACGAATTTCAGCTCGACAAGATCGGCGGCGGCGGACTGCGCGAAGAAGATCGTCTGGACGTGGTGCTGATGGGAGTGGGACTGATCGGGCGGGAGCTGCTGCGGATGCTGCCACGTGTGCGGCGCCGTGTGAAGCCCACGATCGTGGGTCTCATCGATCGCAGCGGTTTCGTGTTCGAACCCGATGGACTCACGGCACGACAGCTGGCCAGCTACGCGAAGGCCAAGGAATCTGGTGGCAGCTTGGCGACGATGAGCGGTGGGCACAAAGGCACGGCGGCCGAGGCGGTGGCCTATATCGGCACTCACGCGCTGGCGCGTCCGGTACTGGTCGACGTCACAGCGCACGAAACGTTGCCGGCTATTCGCGCGGCGATTCTGGCCAACATGGATATCGTGATGGCCAACAAGCGGCCGCTGTCCGCGCCCCGGGCCGAGGTGGAGTCGCTGCGGGCGCTGGCCGCGAAGCACGGCTCTCGACTGTTGCACGAAACCACGGTGGGCGCTGGTCTGCCCGTTATGGACAGCTACGCGAAGCTCGTGGAAACGGGTGACAAGGTGCTGCGCATCGAAGGGTGCACCTCGGGGACGTTGGGCTTTCTGCTCACCGAGATCGGCAAAGGCCGCCCGTTCAGCGAATCGCTGCGTGATGCGATGTCGCGCGGGTTCACCGAACCTGATCCGCGCGATGATCTGTCGGGCATGGACGTGGCACGCAAGGCGCTCATTCTGGCGCGTATGATGGGCTTCGGCGGCGATTTGAAGGACGTCACCGTGGAATCCCTCGTGCCAGTCGCGTACCGCAGCATGCCGTTGCCGAAGTTCCTGGCCACGCTCGCGCAGCAGGACGCGGCATGGGCCGAGCGTTTCGCGGCGGCGACCAAACAGGGGCGCGTGTTGCGGTACGTGCTGAACGCGTCACCACGGAAGGTGGAAGTGGGGCTGCGCGCTGTGCCGCTCACGCATCCACTGGCGGGGCTGCGTGGCACCGACAATCAGATCGTGTTCACCACCATGCGATATCGTGAGCATCCGCTGGTGATCACCGGCCCGGGCGCTGGTCCGGCCGTCACCGCCGCCGGTGTGCTCAATGATATTCTTCAGCTGACGCCATCATGACCACGCCGATGTCTCACCCGTTACCGGCCGATGCGGTCTTTCTGCCCGCCGGTGTGACCGGCCTGCCGGTCGGCGCGCAACACAGCGTGCAGCGATGCGCGTCGTGCGGGCAGCTACTCTCTCCGCTGGATGCCGCGCCCGATTGTCCGAGCTGCGGCGGGTTGCTCGAAATCATTCACCGCGCGCCCGTGGATGAATTCGATGCGCCATTGTCCGCCAACGCCATCAAGCACAGCTTCGCGCAGCACTGCTGTGCGCTGCCGATGGGTCATGCGTCGGGCGTGTGGCGCTTCGAGTCGATCGTGATGCCCGGTGCCGGCGATGCGATCGTGAGTCATCCAGAGGGCAACACGCCGCTGCTTTCGCGCGCGGCAATTTCGCGGTACACGGGCTGCGACGGATTGCTGATCAAGCACGAAGGGCACAATCCCACCGGCTCGTTCAAGGATCGCGGGATGACGGTAGGCACCACGCAAGCGGTGCGTATCGGTGCGAGTGCCGTGGCCTGTGCCAGCACGGGTAACACGTCGGCGGCATTGGCATCGTACGCCGCGCAGGCCGGTATTCCCGGTCTGGTGTTCGTGCCCGCCGGCAAGATCGCGCTCGGCAAGCTGGCGCAGACGTTGTCGTACGGCGCGCGCACGCTGTTGGTGAAGGGCGACTTCGACGAATGCTTGCGGCTTGTGCAGCAGGCGTCGCGTGAACTGGGCATCTATCTGCTCAACTCGATCAATCCGTGGCGCGTGGAAGGGCAGAAGACCATCGTATTCGAACTGCTGCAGCAGCTGGGCTGGCACGCGCCCGACTTCATCGTGCTGCCGGCCGGCAATCTGGGGAATACCGCCGCGTTCGGAAAGGCGTTGCGCGAGGCGCACGCGTTGGGGTTGATCGCGAAGATGCCGCGCCTCGTGAGTGTGCAGGCGGCCGGTGCGGCGCCGTTCGCGCGCGCATTCCGCGAAGACTTTGCCACGCGCTACACGGTGCAGGCGGAAACAATTGCGACCGCGATTCGCATCGGCGATCCGGCCTCGTGGGATCGCGCAGTGCGCGCCATTCGTGAAACCAACGGCCTCGTGATTTCGGCGACCGACGACGAGATCATCGATGCCAAAGTCACCATCGACGCCGCCGGCGTCGGCTGCGAGCCGGCGAGCGCGGCCAGTGTGGCCGGCGTGCGGCAACTCGTGCGCGACGGTATCATCGGAGCCGGTGACACCGTGGTGGCGGTGCTGACCGGACACGTACTCAAGGACCCCGGCATGCTCGTGGAATTGCATCAGCGTGAGGACTACCCGCGCGCCAACCGCCCCGTCGAGATCGATGCCACGGTGAGTGCGGTGGAAGCGGTGCTGCGTGAGACGCGCGGGAGCGCGCTGTGACGCCGGCCAGCATGCATGCGATGGCGTCGCCGCGACGCACCCTGATCACCGGCGCCGCGCGGCCACTCGGTGTGGAGTTGGTGCGGCAGTGTCTCATTCGCGGCGACAAGGTCTACGCGGCGGCACGCAATCCGGCGCGGGTGCCGGTGCTGGCGGATCTGCGCGCCGAATACGGCGGACTGGAGCTGATCGCCCTCGATCCTGCCGATCCGTCGTTGGTGGCCGATGCGGTGCCGGTGCTCGAGAGCCTCACCGATTCGCTCGACCAGCTGATCATTGCGCCGGCCGAGCCGGGGCAGCACGAGAAGCTGGCCGACAGTGAGCGCGATGAAGCATTGTCGACGTTGTCGGGCACTGGGCTCACCGAGCATTACCGACGGCATGCGGTGGCGCCGCTGCTGCTGGTGCGCACGCTGTTGCCGTTTCTGGCCAATCGCGACGGTGCACGTGTACTGGTCGTGAGCAGCTGGCTCGGTTCCCTCGCCGGCAAGACGCAGGGCGGGGACTACGCCACCTGTGCAAGCGGCGCCGCGTTGCACATGCACATGCGCGCCGTGGCGCACGACTTGAGTGAGGAGCGCATCGTGCTCATGCTGGGCAACCCCGGGCATTTCGCTACCACTCCCGATGGCCCCGCGTTCCGCGTCCCGATCGACGAGGCGGCCATCGGGCTGCTGAGTCAGATGGAACGGTTGCCGCGCGAGAAGACCGGGAGCTTTCTGGATTGGACGGGGGCGGAGCGGGCGTGGTAGCCCAAATGCCGCGTGCCTTTCGCGTCCTCGCCGCCGCGAGCGTGCTGCCAGTGGTGCTGAGCTCCGCCCTCGCCGCGCAGGCATCGCCCAGTCGCACGGGTGCGCGTCGGGCCGGACTCGACGTGGTGCACTACGAGTTTCGCGTCGACTTTCCGGCGCGCGCGTGGCCTGACACGATCCGGTTCGAGGCGACGACCACGGCGACGCGCCGCGATGCGATGTCGCTCTCGCTCGATCTGGCGGCCGCGATGCACGTGGACTCCACGTATGTGAACGGTGCACGCGTGGCGTTCACGCGACCCGGCGATAGCGTGCGCGTTGCGTTGCCGAAGGGCAGCAACGATACGGTCCGCGTGGCGGTGTACTACCGAGGCCTGCCGACTGATGGGCTGATTGTGCGACGCGACTCGCTGCTTGGATGGACCGCGTTCGGCGACAACTTCCCCGACCGCGCTCGGCAGTGGCTCGCCACGGTCGATCACCCGTCGGACAAGGCGCTGGTGGATTGGATTGTGCGCGCGCCGCGAACGCATCGCGTGATCGCCAACGGCGAGCTGGTGGAGGAGACGCCGGAGGCCGGTCTTGCCGGCGCGCCGCTGGTGCGCACCCATTGGCGTACCGTGCGGCCGATCTACACTGGTCTGATGGTCATCGGCGTGTCGCCATTCGCCGTGCTCGAGTTGGGCGAGACCGCGTGCAATCTCGCCGAGCGGCCTGGCTGCGTGCGCCAATCGGTGTGGACGAGCCCCGACCGTCGTGCCGCGATGCCAGGAAATTTCGCGCGCGCGGGCGACATCGTGGCGTTCTTTTCGACGCTCGTCGGACCGTTCCCGTACGAGAAGTTGGCGCACGTGGCCTCGTCCACGCGCTTCGGCGGTATGGAGAACGCCGGCGCCATCTTTTACGACCAGCGGTTGTTCGTGCCGGGCGCGATCAGTGAGTCGCTGATTGCGCACGAAACCGCTCACCAGTGGTTTGGTGATGCGGTGACTGAGCGTGAATGGCCACATGTGTGGCTCTCGGAGGGCTTTGCCACCTACTTCGCTGCGCTCTGGACGGAGCACGCGCATGGCGACAGCGCCTTCCTGGCGGAGATGCACGATATTCGCGCGAAGATGCTGAAGTCGCCGATCACCGTCGAGAAGGCCGTGATCGATACGACGCTCGACGATCTGACGCGCGTGCTGAACACCAACGTGTACGAGAAGGCCGGCTTTACGCTGCACATGTTGCGACGTGAGATCGGAGACTCGGCGTTCTTTCGCGGGATCCGCGCGTACTATGCGGCGCATCGCCACGGGAACGCGCTGACGGCCGACTTGCAGCAGGCGTTCGAGCGCTCGTCGTCACGCCAGCTCGATTGGTTCTTCGACCAGTGGATGCGCCGTCCCGGGTACGTCGACGCGGACGCATCGTGGTCGTGGAACCAGAAAACCCTTCAGCTCACTGTCACCGTTCGGCAGGGGACGCGCTTCGCGCCCTACCGGCTGTCGCTCGCCGTGGATGTCACGACCGCAAGCGGGACCATGAAGCGCGTGCGGGTGACGGTGCCAGCGCAGCGCTTGGCGACGATGACGGTGCCGCTCACGCTGGCGGCAAAGCCACGCGCGGTGTTGTTCGACGGGGACGTTTCGTTGCTGGGCGTGCTGCGCCAATGACGAAGCCGCTCCGCTACGTCGAAATGCCCGCGGCACCGGCACTCTCCGGGATTGTTGCGACGTATTGGGGCTTCACTATTCGGGAGCTGCCACATCCTGGCTTCACGCATCACGTCTGGCCGGATGGCTGCGCCACGTTGGCGATTTGCAGCGTGCCCCACGGCGCATCGGTGGCGGCGCTCGTCGGGGCGTCGGTCACTGCGTCGAGCGTTGCGGTGCACCCGGGGGAGCAATACTGGGGTATACGGTTTCGACCCGAAGCCGGTGGTGTGTGCTGTGGGCGCAGCGCGCAGTCCTTGCGTGATCAACGACTCGATGCACATGAGCTGTTTGGTACCGCGTTGACGCCGCTGATCTCGGCGCTCGCCCGATTTCGCGACGCCGACGACGCGAGCGAGGTCGCTACGATCTTTGATCGCTGGTCGCTCGACACGATCGGTGTCGACCGGCCAATTGACGCGCTCGTTCAACGCGCCGTGGACGCCATCGTCGCCGAGGACGGCACTGGCCCGATTACCGATATGGCCGAGGGGCTTGGCGTCACCGTGCGCCAGCTCCAACGTCGCTTTCGCGCCGCTACCGGATTGACACCCAAGGAGTACGCCAGCGTTCGGCGCGGGCGCGCTGCGTTGAAACGGCTGGTCGTAGCCGAGGACCGAGGCCTGCAGCCGGGTCTCGCCCAGGTGGCGTTCGACTCCGGTTACGCCGACCAAGCGCATCTGACCCGTGAGGTCGGTCGCCTCACGACGTTGACGCCCACCATGCTGGCCGAGCGACTGGACGACATCGCGCACGATCACCTCGTGGACTGACGCTGTCGCATTCGTTCAAGACCGGTGGACGCGCTGGACATAGGTTGATGCTGCACCGTTCGATCATTCCATCCGGAGCGCGTTGATGACCCTGTCTCTGTCCACTGCACGACCAGTCGTTCGCTCAGCCGTTGCCGTCCTCACTTTTTGTTTCTCGTTGCTCGCGGCGTTCCCGCTGACCGTGCGTGCGCAGGCGCCGTCGACGGCTGGCGCCGATACTGCTCGGGCGAGGCTTGCCCCGCTCACGTGGCTGGTCGGGGAGTGGAGCGGCCCCGCGACGGTCACGTCGGGTGGGCGGACGTTCACGCTCACGCAACGGGAAACGGTTGAAGCTGCCGCGAATGGCACCGTGCTGATGATTCGGGGCAGCGGGAGTATGAAAGACGCCTCGGCGGTGGAACGCGAAGTGTTCCAGGCGGCCGGCATGCTGACGTATGACGTGGGCACGGGGCGTTTCACCTGGGTGTCCAGCGGAGGGAGCGGCTACCTCGGCATCACAGAGGCCTCGGTCAGCGGAACGTCCTTTGTGTGGAGGCTGGCAGACCGTGGAAATGTCCGGTCGAGATTCACCATCACCAAGACGCCGGAAGGGGCGTGGTATGAACTGGGGGAGGAGTCTACAGACGGCGTCGTGTGGACGCGTACGATCGAGATGCGGCTGACCAAGCGCTGAGTGCACAGCACGTGGCGAGCCGCGGTCGCTCTGGCGCACCTGGAAGTCCGGCCGCACGTTTGGGTGGACTACGCGTTCGCCCCTCAACTCCGCCCCTCATGCGTCTCGCCTGCCGCCTGCTGCTTGGGTCCGTGTCCGCCGCGGCCCTCCTCGCCCCGACGCTCCTGCGGGCCCAAGCCCCCGAGCCGGTCAAGTTTGCGCGATACGCGCACGTGGCCAACGATGGGACGATTGCCTTCACCTATCAGGACGACATCTGGCTGGCCGATGCCGACGGGGCCAATCCTCGCCGGCTGACGGCACACGTCGCGCGCGACTTCATGCCGCGCTTTTCGCCCGACGGACGCTGGATCGCGTTTACCAGCAACCGCTTGGGCAACAACGATGTGTACGTGGTGCCGGTGAGCGGTGGAGAGCCGAGGCAGCTGACGTGGCATTCCGGCGACGACCAGGCGCTGTACTGGACACCCGACGGACGCGAGATCGTGTTCACCAGCGCCCGCGGTGAGCATCCGTTCGGATCGCCGCTATACCGCGTGACGCTCGATGGGTCGATACCGCGCGCGATGTCGATGGATTTCGGTCGCTCCGGCATGATCAAGCAGGATGCCACCAAGATTGCGTTCAACCGCACCCTCCCCAGCTACTGGCGCAAGGGCTATCGCGGGAACAGCAACGCCGACATCGCCGTGCAGGATCTCAAGAGCGGCGAGATCACCGAGCTCACTGATACCGACGTCAAGTCCTACCAGTCGGCCGTGCACGATGTGCATCCGATGTGGGGCGCTGACGGCATGATCTACTTCGCGTCGGAGCGCGATGGGACCTTCAATATCTGGCGCGTGCCTCCCACGGGGGGCGCGCCGCAGCAGGTCACGAAGCACAAGGAAGACGGGGTGCAGTTTCCGGCGATCTCACCGGACGGTCGTCATCTGATCTACGAAAACGACTTCGAGCTGTGGACCCTCGACGTGCCCAGCGGTGCGCCGAAAAAGCTGGCCCTTCGGATGGCCTTCGATCCGAAGGAGAATGACGTCGACATGATGTCCACCACCAACCGTGCCGACGGATTCTCGCCGTCCCCCAACGGTGACTACCTCGCGGTGGACTTTCACGGCGAGATCATGATCGTGCCCACTGAGTCCGGCGTGGGTGAACGCACGCAGGTGACAAGTTCTCCGTGGCGTGAGCGGTCGCAGGTCTACAGCCCGGATGGGCGGCGCCTTGCCTACATCTCCGATGAGTCGGGCGACGAGGAGATCTGGATCTATGATCTCGCGACGGCACAGCGACGCAAGGTCACCACGCAGGCATCGATCAAGGCCGATCTGACCTGGGCGCCGAACTCGCAGAAGCTCGCCTACACGGGCGCCAATCGCTTGTGGGAAGTGGATGCCGCCGGCGGTGGGCCGCGCGAGTTGGCATTCAATCAGGCCGGCGGATTCACCATCGGGTCGTGGGCCGGCGATGGCAACGCGCTCAGCTACATCAAGCGCGATGACGATCAGAATGCGGATGTGTTCGTATTCGATCTCCGCACGAAGAAGGAAGTGAACGTGACGCGCAATCCGTTCGCCGACGGAAACGGTATGCTCACGCCTGATGGCCGACATGTGGTGTTCACCTCGTCGCGAGAGGGCGGAGTCTCGCAACTGTTCGTGGTCTCGTTGGCCCGACTGACCGAGGATCCCAATGATCCGCTGGTGCGCGAGCGTCAGCGTCGTGCAGCGGGCGCCGGCGCCGGCGCCAGTGCGCGCGCCGACCGCGGTGACTCAGCCGCCACGTCGACGGCGGGTGCTGCCGCGGCTCCCATGCGTATCGACGAAGCGGGCATCGAGCGTCGGGCCATGCAGCTCACGCGCGGCGCGCTTCCCGTCGGCGCGTTCTTCCTGTCGCGTGACGGCCGGACGATCATGTTCACCGTGGGCGGTGGTGGTGGCGGACCGGGAGGCGGAGGGCAGAATGCCGCCGCGACCGACGCCGACAACCCGAACGTCGGACTGTTCAGCATTGCGATCGATGGGCTCAACCGGCGGCGTATTGCCGGAGGGACGTATCCCGGAATGACACCGACCGCCGATCGCCGCGCGATCTACTTCCGTCGAGCGTCTCGCTCGGGTGACGGCGACGCGGCCGGCGGCGCGGCCTCCGGCACGGAGATCGCCAAGCTGGTCATCGCCACGCCGCAGCGCGCCGAGCCGGTCGCGTTCAGCTTCGGAGTGCGGGTCGATCGCCGCGCCGAATGGAATCAGCTGTTCGAAGAGTCATGGCGCGTGATGAAGTACCGCTTCTACGACGAGAAGATGCACGGGAAGGATTGGGATGCCGTCAAGTCGCGCTACAAGCCACTCCTGCGTTACGTGGGCACGAACGAGGATGTGTACGATCTGGCCAATGAGATGATCGGTGAGCTGAACGCGTCGCACACGGGTGTAAGCGGACCGCCGACACGCGCGATGCCACGTGTCTACAGCACGCGATTCCTGGGCCTCGAGCTGGAGCCGACCGATGCGGGCCGATATCGCATCGGACACATCTACCGTGACGGGCCGGCCGACAAGGAGTGGCTCGGGTTGTCCACCGGAGACTATATCCTGTCGATCGACGGGCAGGATGTGAAGTCGGGCGACAACTACTGGAAGACGCTCAGCGCGACGGTGAACGAGTACATCCCCGTGAAGGTCGCCAAGTCCCCCAGCGGTGAAGGCGCGCGCACCGTTCGCATCGAAAGCGTCACGTCGCTGTCGAACATCAAGTATGAAGAGTGGGTGGCCAACAATCGCGACGTCGTGGAGAAGGACACCAAGGGCGACATCGCGTACGTACACATTCGCTCGATGGATCAGCCGTCACTCGTGCGCTTTCGCAATGAGATCGACCGCTTCTCCAACAAGAAGGGCATCATCGTCGACATTCGCTACAATGGCGGTGGCAATATCGATCAGGAGATCATCGACATTCTCGAACGGCAACCGTATCAGTTCTGGAACCAGCGTACCGGTTCGCGTAGCTGGGGACGTCGGCCACGACAGGCGATTGCAGGTCCAAAGGTCATGATGATCAACGCGCGGTCAGGCTCCGACAGCGAAGTCACACCGATGGCGTTCCGGCAGCTGGGGTTGGGCCGAATCGTCGGCAACCCGACCGCCGCGGCGGTAATCGCGACCGGCAGCTACAACCTGATCAACGGCGGAACGATCAGAACACCTGGATCGCTCGTGATCACCTACGATCCCACCAAGCCGAACAACTACGGCGTGAACCTCGAGAACCTTGGCGTCCCACCCGACGTCTGGGTCAAGAACTCGCCGATGGACGAGGTGAAGAAGTACGATCGTGAACTCAAGACGGCGATCGAAGAGGCGATGCGCATGCTCAGGGAGAGCACGCCGAAGAAGATCACGGGTAACTGAGACGGCGCGACTACCGCGCCAGGCTCGCCTCGAGAAAGCTCTGGGCGTCCGCCTCACTCATCTGCCGGTAGCCCGGCGTGACGTTATCAAGCTTGCCTGCTTTCATCCAGGCTTCGAGTTGACCCACCAACTCATACAAATGGTCGAAGTCGTTCACAATGAACAGCAACGGCTGATAGTGGTCGATTTCGAAGTGTTGGTTGATCACCCACTCCAGCTGGAGCGGGTGACGCTGCGTGGTGTCACTGTCCACGCAGTGCACAATCTCGCCGTACGATGACAGCAGCCCCGAGCCGTACACCTTGATGTCGGTTGGCGACGTGCCGCGCATCAGGCCGAACTCCACCGTGAACCAGAAAAAGCGCTGCAGCGCATTCTGAATGCTGGTGAGTCGCCGCAACTTCTCGGTGCGATCGGGCACCGTGCTGACCAACTCGGCGGCGAGATGAGCACAGGCCCCGAATCGCACCAATGTTTCGGCGAACGCCGGGTCGGTGTGCATCGGCACATGACCGGCAATGTCGTGAAAGATGTCGGGCTCAGGCAGGTAGTCGAGTGACGCGCCATCCCGAATCGTGATCGTGGTGGGAAACTCGCGGCGGCTGAGGCAATCGAAAAAGTTGAACGCCGGCACGAAGCCGCTCACCGCCTTCGCACGGAATCCGGTGCGGGGCGCCATGAACTTGTTGACGTCTTCCAGACGCGGCACCTGCGTTGCGTCGAAGCAGAGGGTATCAAGCCCGTCCAGAAAGCGCGGATTTGCATAGCGCGCCCAACGGTCCTGCATGCGCGCGTACAGCCGGCGCCAGGCGTCGTGATTGTCCGCGGAATACAGCTCGTACGGCTGCGTGATGTACATCTCGCCGTTGGCGACGGCTTGCTCGATGTACGGCGCCTTCGTGGTCGTGAGCCCTTGTCCGGCGACGAGCTGTTGCGGCAGATCCATTCCCTGAACCCCACGTGATAGTTCCCAGCGTCTCAGATCGCGACACCGCGACGCGCAGCATCGCAGTCCAACGTAAGCAGCCCCACGGCGCAATGGACTTCGGTAAAGTACGGAGGAGGTCGCAGCGTCAGGGCGTGCGCTCCGTCCACGCCTGTTCGAGCGCGCCGCGCAAGACTTCATGGCCCTGTGCACCCGAAATGCCGTAGCGTCGGTCCAGCACGAAAAACGGCACGCCGGTCACGCCGATCTCCTGCGCGTCCGCCTCGTCCTCGCGCACGGCGGTGGCGTACTCCTCGCCGCTCAATACTGCCCGCACCGCTTCCGGATCGAGGCCGACGTCGCCGGCGAGCGCCACCAGTGCCTCGATATCGCCCAGCGCGGCGCCCTCACCGAGATACGCGGCAAAGAGACGCTCGCCGAGGACTTCACGTTTACCGAACGTATCGGCAAAGTGCAAAAGGCGGTGGGCGTCGAACGTGTTGCCGACCTTCACGTCGTCGAGCCGGAAGGCGAGGCCTTCGCCCGCGGCGGCCTCGGTCATGCGCGCGTTCATCGCCTGCGCGTCCGCTACCGACATGCCGTACTTGCGCGCCAGCAACTCCGGTTGGGACACATCATGTTGCCGCGGCGCCCGTGGATCGAGTTCGAAGCTACGCCACGTCACGGTGACCGCGTCCCGGTGCGCGAAGCCTGCCAGTGCGGCCTCGAACCGACGCTTTCCCACGTAACACCACGGACAGGCAATATCCGACCAGATTTCGACGAGCATCCGTTACTCCACGGTGATGATATGGTGCTTCTGCAACGCGGGGCAATCTAGTTGGGGGGTGAGCGCCCCTCCTAAGTGCCGTATGGAGTGCACGGAGCGATCTTTCAGGGTACTCATGACCAACCGTACTCATCATCGCCTGGTACATGTCTGAAACGCCTTTGTCCCGCCGCCGGTTCGTACAGGGCACGTTGGCCGCGGGCGCGGCCATGTTTGTTCCCGACACCAGACTGTGGCTTCCGACTGATGGTGCACCGGCGATCGTACCCAGCGCGCGACAGCGGCCAGTCATGGTGAATGGGGTGCAGTCCGGCGACCCGTTATCCGATCGCGCGATACTGTGGTCGCGCACCGATCGCGCAGCGCGACTGCACGTGGAGTGGGACACGAGCGAGCGCTTCACGAATGTGCGGCGCCTGCGCAGTCCCGTGGCGGTCGCCGAGTCGGCGTACACCACGCACCTCGACCTGACCGCCCTTCCGGCTGGTCAGGACATCTGGTACCGGGTGCGGTACGAGAGTGAGCGTGCGCCCCGCGTGTTTAGTGAGCCGATCATTGGACATCTGCGGACGGCGCCACACCCGTCTGCGCGTGGCGGGCACCGAGTGCGTGTGGCGTGGTCGGGAGATATGGTGGGGCAGGGATGGGGCATCGATGAGTCGCGCGGTGGTATTCGTATGTACGACGCGTTGCGCCGCGCCGAGCCCGATGTTTTCGTGCATTCCGGAGACAACATTTACGCCGATCAACCGCTACTGCCCGAAGTACCGCTCGACGACGGCACCATGTGGCGAAACCTCGTGGTCGATGGCAAGCGCAAGGTGGCCGAAACGCTCGAGGAGTATCGCGGCGCCTTCGCGTACAACCTGCTCGATGCGAACGCCCGACAGTTCGGCGCAAGTGTGCCGATGATCGCCCAGTGGGATGATCACGAGGTCGTCGACAACTGGTTTCACGATCTCGTACTCGAGAATGATCCACGCTACACCGAAAAGCGGGTTCGCGTGCTGGCCGAGCGCGCGAAGCAGGCGTTCTTCGAGTTTCTGCCGATACGACGCCATCGCCGCGACGCAGGTCGCGTGTATCGACAGTTCCGATACGGGCCACTGCTGGAGCTGTTTGTCGTGGACCTGCGCAGCTACCGCGGCGCCAACAGCGGGAATAGGCAACGTACCGCGTCCAGCGAGACCGCGATGTTCGGTGCGGAGCAACTGGCGTGGCTGTCGCGCGCCATGCGGGAGAGTCGCGCGGTCTGGAAGGTGGTGGCGTGCGACATGCCGATAGGGCTGATCGTGCCCGATCGCGTACGCAATGGCGAACGCAACTTCGAGGCGATCGCCAACAGCGATGACGGCGTTCCTTCCGGACGCGAACTGGAAGTCGCCCGGCTGCTGCAGCAGTTGCAGCAAGCAAAGGTGCGGAACGTGGTGTGGGTTACGGCCGACGTGCACTACGCGGCTGCGCATCACTACGCGCCGGAGCGCGCCCAGTTCACCCACTTTGATGCGTTCTGGGAGTTCGTGGCTGGCCCCATGCACGCCGGGACGTTTGGGCCGAATGTGCTCGACGCGTCGTTCGGTCCTGAGGTGCGCTTTGCCAGCACGGCGCCGAAGCCGAATCGTCCGCCGAGCGACAACCTGCAGTTCTACGGCACGCTTGACGTCGATGCCTCAACGCACGCGCTGACGGCTGGCCTCTGGGACGTGACCGGCAAACGGTTGTGGCAGGTGGAGTTGCCAGTGGCTGAACCATCGCGATAGTGCGGTCGAACGCCGTCTTCCCGCTGCGTAGGCCAGGGTCGCCCACGAGCTCGCCTATTGCGCGGCGGCTCCACAGCTGGCTGGCGGCGTTGAGTCGTTGGGGAAGCGAGCTACGCACGCGGCAATGTCACGCGCCATACGCGACAGCGCGGCATCCAATTCGGTCACCAGGCCCGCGTAGTCTCCCACCCGCCACGAGCCACCGCGTTCGTCGGTCGTGCCACGCATCAGTAGTGCCCCGTTGCCTGGACTGATGATGTCCCAGCTGGCCAGCAGATGAATGCGGCCCTGAGTGGCGGCCGAGTCGGCGATCCCCTCGAAGCGAGACACATGCAGTTGTACGAGGAAATCGTGACGCGCACCGATCTGCCACGGCGCAACGTGTACGGCACGCACCGACGGCGCGCCGGCGAGATTCGCCGCCACCACGCGATTGATGCCTTCGCTGAGATCCTCGCCCCACCGGTGAAATTCCGACACGACCACCTCGTTCGCGCCGCGTCGGATGATGATCGCAGGTACGGCCAGGTAAGCCGCCAGATCGATTCGGCGTAGCGCAAGCGTGCGGCCGGCGCGAACCTCTGCCGTCGACGTTGGCGGCGCTCCGCTCAACACGAACTGCTGCAGTCGCGGCGACTGTCTCGACAGTTTGAAGCACGCCGACAGCGGAAGCAGGGCGGCCAGCACCATCAGACAAGACGAACGAACACGCATGTTCATGGGAGTTTCTCGGGCGGCTTTTTGCCGCGGATCATCATGTCGGGATTCTGTTCGAGCGATCGGATCAACACACGGAGTGCATCCGCGGCATCACGCAGACTCGTCAGGGCGCCGGTCAGCGCGTAGCCGGGGCCCGTGTCCGCCGACAGCAAGCCGTGTGTGTCGTCGAGCGTCTTTCGCAGTGCCTGCAGCGTTGCGATCGCCTCCGTGGACGCTCCGGTGATCTGGGTCTGCATGGGGTCGATCGCTACGGTGGCCCGAGTCGCCAGCTTCTCGGCCTCGGCCAGCGTGCGGTTCAGCTGGGCCGTGGCTTCCGGCATCTGGCGCAGCGTGGCCCGAAGCTCCGGCGTGCTCACAAGCTCCTGCACGGCCTTCGCCGACTGCACGACGGCGGCGTTGATCTCGCGCATGTTCACGTCTCTGAGCATCCCGTTCACGCGATTGAGAATCTTCATCATCTCGGAGAGCAGGCTCCCGGCACCGCCACCGATCGCGGCCATCAGCGATGGCGTGGTCGGAATCTCTGGCCACTCGGTGGCGCGCGGCTCGAGTTGAGGCGGTGTCGAGTCCTGGCGATAGCTGAGCTCGAGATAGAGCACGCCCGTGACTAGACTCTCCATCTGTAACTGCGCGCGAAGCCCCTTCTTGATCTGCTCCTTGAGCACCAACGTATCGGCGAGGTTTACGTATGTGCCGCGCGGTGTCGTCAATCGTGGAACGTCGATCTCGTACTCCACCGGCACTTGAAAGGACTCGTCGCGCTGGTCGATCTGAATGTTGATGCCGGTGACGCTGCCCACGGGAACGCCCTGAAACTTCACGGGAGCGCCGTTCTCCAGGCCGTTGACCGACTCGGGGAAGAAGCTGATGAAGGTTGTGCGATCCTGAAACCACGTCGCGGACGCAAGGATGACCGTTCCGACGACGGCGAGTACGAGCGCGCCGAGCAGAAAGAGGCCGATGGCAGTGGGGTTGGCGCGTTGACTCATGGAAGGCCGTCGCTGCTACGGGTGAGGAATCGGTGCACTTCCTCACTGGGTGGATTGTCGCGGAGTTCCGCCGGCGGACCGAGCGCCGTCATGGTCTTCTGCTCGATGTCGAGGAACAGCGCGCGGTCGGCGATGCGGAAGATGCTGTCGAGGTCGTGGGTCACCACGACAATGGTGGTGCCGAAGCTCGCCTTCAGTTCGAGAATGAGGTCGTCCAGGCGACTGGCGCTGATCGGATCGAGACCTGATGACGGCTCGTCGAAGAAGAGCACCGCCGGATCGAGAGCCATCGCACGCGCGAGTGCAGCGCGCTTTCGCATCCCGCCGCTGATGGCCGCGGGGTAGTAGTCTTCAAAGCCACGAAGCCCGACCAACGCCAATTTGAGCGACACCACTTCGGCGATCGTCTGCTGATCGAGCGCGGTAAACTCGTCGAGCGGAAGGGCGATGTTTTCGGCGAGCGTGAGACCGCTCCAGAGTGCACCGTTCTGGTACAGGACGCCGAATCGTCGGAGCACACGCTTTCGTGCGTCATCATCCGTGAGGTCGAACGTCTCGCCTTCAAAGCGAATCGAGCCCTTCGCCGGCTCCTTGAGGCCAATCAAGTGCTTTAGCAGCGTGCTCTTGCCGCTGCCGCTGCCGCCCATCAGCACGAACACTTCTCCCCGTGCAACGGAGAACGTGAGGTCGCTCATAATGACGCGATCCCCGTACATCATGGTCAGGTCGACCACTTCGATCGCTGGGGGTGTCATATGTCGAGCAGCGCGGCAAGCCAGTCGACTACCGCGTTCGCCAGAATGATCAGGGTGATGCCAAGCACGACCGCCGACGTCGCGGCGCGCCCGACGGCGCTCGCGTCCGAACCGCCTTGCAACCCCTTCATGCAACCGGCTACCGCGATGAGCAGGCCGTAGATGGTGCCTTTGAAGACGCCGAAGACCGCATCAGAGAGCGTGACGGCGGACAGCAGTCCACTCATGAATTGCTTGAAGGAGAGATCGAGCAATGTCGCAGACACGAGCATTCCACCAGTGATGCCCACCACGTCGGCGTAGATCGTGAGCAGCGGCATCATGGCGAAGAGGCCGAGGAAGCGCGGCAGTACCAGATGTTCGATGGGCGATACGCCGAAGGTGACATACGCATCGATCTCCTCCGTGATCTTCATGCTGCCTAGCTCAGCCGCAAACGCTGCACCGGTGCGACCGGCGATAATGATCCCTGTCATCAGTGCGGCCATTTCCCGCAGCATCCCAAAGCCAACCAGGTAGGAGACGTAGTAGCCGGCACCGAACCGTTTGAGCACGACTACACCCAGAAACGCAATGATCACGCCGACGAGCAGCGCGATGAGCGTGACGATCGGCAGTGCACCGGAACTGTTCGTCTGTATCACCACCCAGAACTCGCGCCAACGCATATGCACGCGTCGCGTGGGAAGACCGGCGAGTGCGATGGCGATCTCACCGGTGAAACGGATGGCACTGCGGACGTCGCTCCATATGCCAAGTGCGGCTTCGCCGATGCGTGCCACGAGCGAGCTGCGATCCGGTTCTTTCGCTTGGGACCGCTCAGGTACCGCATGCGCAAGCGCGAGCAGCCGCGGAACCTGCTCGGGCAGCGATGATGGGCCGAGCTCGAGGGAGTGCTCCTCGCAAAACGACTGGACCTGCATCAGAAAGATCAGCAAGCTGCTGTCCCATTCGCCGAGCTCAGCGGCGTCGAATGAGACGGAACGTATAGCCTCACTTGCTGCCGTTGAGCGTGCGACAAGATCCGGGAAGCGAGGCACGGATTTCTCCAGCGACCAGACGCCGCCGAGCGCAACCACGAGCGCATCGCCCTCGCGGTGCAGCTGGGCGAGCGCAGCGGTCGTGCCATTCACCTCCGTTCTGCTCATGCCGTCCCTCGCCGCTCGCGTGATCGAATTGCCAGGCCGGACTGCCCGGATCGGAATACTCGTCACAAAGCAGAGAGCAAGTTGCGGACCGAGTTCTAGCGTGCAGCGTCACGGCATGCATCCTGCCGCTGACACGACGTCACGTGCAACAGCCGAAGCGTATTCAGCCAGAAACGTCGAGTTCGCCGCACGACATGATCCGTGTTCGTGGCGCTCGCGAGCACAATTTGCGGAACGTGGACGTTGACATTCCTCGAGAGGCGCTCGTGGTGTTCTCGGGCGTATCCGGTTCGGGGAAGTCGTCACTCGCCTTCGGTACGGTGTTCGCGGAAGCACAGCGACGCTTTCTCGACTCCGTCGCGCCCTATGCGCGCCGCTTGTTCGATCAGATTGGCGTGCCCGATGTTGATACGATCGATGGCCTACCGCCAGCCGTGGCCCTCCGACAGCAACGCGGCACGCCAAGCGTACGGTCGAGTGTCGGCAGTGTCACGACGATCTCGAACCTGCTTCGCCTGCTCTATTCGCGAGCGGGTCACTATCCAGCGCGACAGCCGCGTCTGCATGCCGAAGACTTTTCGCCGAATACGCCTCAGGGAGCGTGTTCGCGGTGCCATGGCCTCGGCACTGTGTACGATGTGACGGAAGAGTTCATGGTGCCGGACGCCTCACTCACTATACGCGAGCGGGCGGTGGCCGCGTGGCCGACCGCGTGGCAGGGGCAGAATCTCCGTGACATTCTGGTCACACTGGGGCATTCGATCGATACGCCCTGGCGCGAGCTGCCCAAACGCACACGGCAGTGGATTCTGTATACCGACGATCAGCCGACCGTTCCCGTCTTTGCGGGCTTCTCCAGCGACGAAGTACTCGCCGCGCGCAAGCGAAAGCTGGAGCCCAGCTACATGGGCACGTTCATCGGTGCCCGAAAGTATGTGCTGAAGACCTTCGCGACGACGCAGAGTGCCCTCATGAAGAAGCGTGTGTCGCAGTTCTTGACGGGAGTCCGTTGCCCGCTCTGCAAGGGGCGTCGCCTGAAGAAGGCCGCGCTGTCGGTCACGTTTGCCGGCAAGGACATTGGCAGCTTGTCGCAACTCTCGTTCAAGGCACTGGTGGAAGTGCTCGAGCAGACGGCTCGCCCGTCGGCGGGTCACGGTGAACGGGCGTCCGCTGAAAATCGGATCGTAGCCGAACGCATCGTAGCGGATATCCTCGTACGCGTCGTGACGCTTCAGTCGCTCGGGCTTGGGTATCTGACGCTGGAGCGTTCCACGACGACGCTGTCGGCCGGCGAGCTACAACGATTGCGGCTTGCGACGCAAATCCGATCCAATCTGTTTGGCGTGCTTTACGTGCTCGACGAACCGACGGCAGGATTGCACCCCGCCGACAATCAGGCGCTATTCGCCGCACTTGATGATCTCAAAGCGGCCGGCAACTCGGTGTGTGTGGTCGAGCATGATCTTGAAATGATGGAGCGCGCCGACTGGCTGATCGATGTCGGTCCCGATGGCGGAACAGGCGGTGGTCGCATCCTCTACAGCGGACCACCGGAGGGTCTGCAGCACATCGCGGCCTCTCGGACCGCGCCCTATCTCTTCGGCCACGGTGCGGCGCCGGCTCGTCGCCGGCGCGAACCGACACGTTGGCTGGAGCTGCGTGACGTCACGCGCAATACGCTCCGCCGACTCACCGTACGCATTCCGCTCGGCGCGCTGACGATGGTGACGGGCATCTCCGGCTCCGGCAAGTCGAGTCTCGTGAGTCAGGCACTGGTCGACGTGGTTGCCGAGCATCTCGGTCATGTCGCGCCTGATGTGCAGTCGGACGTTCCCGACGAACCGTCGATGCGCACGCCGTCGCGCGGTCGTATCGCTGCCGGCGGAGACGGCGTTCGTCGACTCGTTACCGTCGATCAGCGTCCTATCGGCCGGACGCCACGCTCGAACCTTGCCACGTACACGGGACTGTTCGACCACGTACGCCACTTGTTCGCAGGGACGCGTGCGGCGCGTGCCAAGCGGTACACTGCCGGTCGGTTTTCCTTCAACATGAAAGCCGGACGGTGCGCGACATGTGAAGGTGAGGGATCGGTGCATGTGGAGCTGATATTTCTCTCGACGGTCTATGCGCCCTGTCCAACGTGTCATGGCACACGGTACAATCCGGCGACGCTGTTGGTGACCTGGAATGGCAAGAGCATTGCTGAGGTGCTCGCGCTTACCGTCGCCGAGGCAGTTCAATTCTTCGAGCACGAGGCGAACATCATGCGTACCCTGTTGCTGCTTCAGGCGATCGGCTTGGACTATCTCCGGCTTGGCCAACCGGCCACCGAACTGTCCGGGGGTGAGGCGCAACGGATCAAGCTTGCCTCGGAGCTGCAGCGTTCCGCTCGCCGCGATACGCTGTACGTCCTCGATGAGCCGACGACGGGATTACACCCCTATGACGCGGATCGACTCCTCACACAGTTGCAACGGCTCGTCGACCAAGGCAACACCGTGGTGGTCGTTGAGCATGACATGCGCGTCGTTGCCACGAGCGACTGGGTGATCGACATGGGCCCGGGCGCCGGCGACGCCGGTGGACAGATCGTCGCGTCCGGTCCTCCCGAGTCGCTGCGTCTGCGTGCGGACAGTCGTACCGCACCCTATCTGATGCAATGGCTCGACAACGCGGCGACGTCCGCTGTGCCACGTACAGCTCAGCTGCGACACGATGCGCGATAATGTCTCGCCGCTCGCAGAGCAGCAACGAAGGCATCTCGCTTGGATGCAGCGGGCGCTGGCACAGGCCCGATTGGCCATTGAACGCGGTGAAGCGCCAATCGGGTGTGTGCTGTATCGCGATGACGGAACCATGATTGCCGAAGCACACAACACGATGATGAGCAGCGGCATCGTGACGGCGCACGCCGAAATGAATGCGTTTGCGGCCGCTGGGCGGGGTATCGCACCCGGTGTCCGCGTGATCATGGTCTCTACGCTCGAGCCGTGCGTCATGTGCACCGGCGCAGCGATGCAGGCTGGCGTCGTCAAGATTGTTTACGCATTGCCGGCGCCGGCGGATGCCGGCACCGGTCGTGTGCGTCCACCCGAAAGCCCTGGGTCCACGGCTCCTGACATCGTCGGTCGGGTGGGCGCGGATGACAGCCGCGCGCTCTTTGAGCAGTGGCTCACGCTACACGCCGGCGACGAGTCGCGGCGCGATCAACGGGAGTTCGTGGAGCAGCTCCTGGCGCTCACGGACAACGACGACCGCGTCGGCCCTCTCGCGCAAAAGTCCTCGCCTAGCGGGTGACGGGTGGTGTCATGGTCTTCGCCATATGCGGATTCTCCCGATGCGGGCGCACTTCGACCGCGATGGCGAAGCTCGGTGCCTGCGCCGCGCAGCGCGCCGGCCTTCATGAGGGCGCCCGCGAACGCGTCGTATGCGTTCCAGTAGGCGTCAGAACTGTTGGTATCGCTACGCCGTGCTAAGTCTTTGGGTCGCTCGAAGATCAGGATGGTGAACTGGGGTGTCGTGTCGACGGCCGGCAGTTGCGCCGCTAGTTGGGTCGTCACGGGAGACAGCAGGACGACGGAGAGCAGGACGACGGCCATGGACGCCAGCGCGCGGAGCCGGGACGAGGGTACGATTGGGAACGACATGTGAGCCTCGAGCGTGTGTATACGGGAGCAACGCGGATCGTCGCCCTGTCACCGATGTCGTTTGACCGGCGGCCCAAACGACATCAGTCAGCGGCGCATCATTCGGATCGCCCGGCCACGCTCAGACTGGAGCTCACTATGCAGTACGCTGTCCTCGTCTATGAAACCCCCGCCGACCTCGCCGAGCGCGAGGATCCCTCGAAAGCGGCCTCGTATTGGGCCGCCTACACGGCGTACTCACGATCTCTGGTCGAGGCGGGTGTGGCCGCTGGCGGCGCCGGTTTGCATCCGCCTGCCATGGCCACGACCGTCCGACTGCGGGACGGCAAGCGACATGTGCAGGACGGACCATTTGCCGATACCAAGGAACTGCTGGGTGGCCTCTTCATCATCGACGTTCCCGATCTTGGCATCGCGCTCGAATGGGCGGCACGGTGTCCGTCGGCGGCGACGGGATCGGTTGAAGTGCGTCCGATGCTGCCGCCTCCGCCGACGCTGTGAGCTTATCGTCGGTCACGCAGGCCGTTGAGCGGGCCGCCCGGGATTCGTACGGGCGGCTCGTGGCCATGCTTGCCTCCCGCACGCGCGATGTCGCGTCGGCGGAGGACGCGCTGTCCGATGCCTTTCTCTCGGCGCTCCGTCAGTGGCCTATCGAAGGAATTCCTGGCAACCCGGAGTCGTGGCTATTGGCCGTGGCCAGACGACGTCGCGTGGACGACGCGCGTCGCGATGCGGTGCGCGAGAAGATGGAGCCCGAGCTCGCGTACGCCGCTGCCCTCGCCGCGCATCGCAGGGACGACCCATCCACGGGCGGGAACGGTTCGGTCAGCGGGGCGTCGCTCCCCGATCGACGAGCGGAGTTGTTGTTCGCGTGCGCCGATCCCGCGATCGACCCCACGATTCACACGCCACTGATGCTGCAAGTGGTCCTTGGACTCGAGGCGGAGCAGGTGGCGAGTGCGTTCCTGAGTTCTCCCGCCGCCATGTCGCAGCGCCTCGTGCGTGCGAAGCGCAAGATCCGCGACGCCGGGATCGCCTTCAATATCCCCGATGCGCACGAGCGGCCGGCACGATTGGACGCGGTGCTCGAGGCGCTCTACGGCGCCTTCGGCACCGCGTGGGACCAGATCGATGGCAGCGCCCCCGGGGGGCGCGAGGCGAGATTCGAGTTGCGAGATGAGGTAGTGCACCTGGCGACCATCGTGCACGAGGCCATGCCAGACGAGCCTGAAGCGGCCGGACTGCTGGCGTTGTTTCTCTATTGTCGCTCGCGTGACTCGGCGCGCCGCAGTGTGGCAGGGGAGTACGTCCCGCTTTCCTCGCAAACGCGCGAGCGCATTGACGGCGTGTCGATCGATCGCGCCGAGCGGTTACTCCGCACAGCGGCAACGCATCGTCGCCCCGGTCGCTTTCAGTTGGAGGCGGCGATACAGTCGGCACATCTCTCAGCCCACGTTGGGCGCGCGGCAACCCCCGACGAAATTGCAGGACTGTACGACGCGTTGGTGGGGATCGCGCCGACGGTCGGGGCGTACGTCAACCGTGCGGCGGCGTATGCGCGCGCATTCGGCCCGGCGGTGGGCCTGCGCGAGGCGGACGCCCTACCGCTCGAGGCGGTCAAGGTGCATCAGCCGTGGTGGGCGCTGCGCGCACATCTGCTTCGTGAACTGGGGCGGGTCGACGACGCGGATGTGGCCCGCGAGCGGGCGGCGTCGCTCACCGAGGATCCGGCGGTGCGCGCATTCCTGCGTCGCCAGGACCAATAGCGCTCGGCCCTCGCGAATGGCCCGTTGGGATTTCAGCGGTTGCGTAGCAAAAGCCGGTGCGATTCTGCACATTTCCGGCACGGTCCGTTCACGGT
Organism: Gemmatimonas groenlandica; assembly: GCF_013004105.1. NCBI lineage: Bacteria > Pseudomonadati > Gemmatimonadota > Gemmatimonadia > Gemmatimonadales > Gemmatimonadaceae > Gemmatimonas > Gemmatimonas groenlandica. Next base: position 1,784,657 of record NZ_CP053085.1, on the reverse strand, counting down.
TGCCTCAACGACGTGTGGTCATTCATGTTGTCGTGCCGACGCGCAGCCCTTGGCAGCGTTTTGTTCGCGATTCTCGCCTGCGACACCGAGCACCCGCGCGCGCTTCGCGTCGGCGACGCGGTGCCGCGCGCGCCGAGTTCGAACTCTTTTAGCGGCGTGGCGCGCTCGCTACTGAGTCGGGGCGCGATGCCGCGCGTCGACTTGGCGCCCTGGACCGTCAGCACGACGGACTTTGGAATCGGTGAAGATGCGCAAGCACGCGCATTCATCGCCGATAGCACCGTCGTCGCCGTCGTCGGACACGCCGGCAGCCGTTCAACGCTCATGGTCGAGCCGCTGTATCGCGAGGCGGGTATGCCACTGATCGTGCCCACCGCCACGGCGCGTGCGCTGCGGGACGTCAGCGGCAGTGTGTTCATGCTCGCTCCACCCGACGACCTGATCGGCGCGTTTTTGGTCGACGAAGCCATGGTGCGTCTCCACGCGCGCCGGTTGGGCATGCTGTACGTGGCCGATCCGTACGGAGACGGGATTCACGACGGCGTGCAGGCGCGGCTGCGAGAACGGGGGGACTCGATCGTTGGTGCCGCGGCGCTCTCCGGCCGTGAATGTGAAGTCGACGCGCTCTCGATGGATGCCATCGTGAAGGCGTTCCTACTACGGGCAAATCCGGACGCCGTGATCGTGGCCCTTCCGCAGCAGGACGCGTGGTGTGCTGTTCGCGCCATCGCGCGTGAGGCGCCATCCACGAGCATCCTGACGACTGACAGTTTTGTGCTGCATCCCGACTGGCCGCTGAGTCGCGATGAGCGCACGAACATGTACACGCTCCTGTTTTGGGAACCGGGCGCCGACTCCGTGTCTCAGGCGTTCGTCGCGCATTCCCGATCGATTCTCGGACGCGATCCGGAACCCAGTCACGCGCTCGAGTACGACGGCTTCCAGCTCGTCGCGGCCGCAGTGCGAGACGGGGCTAGCACCCGTGACGAGGTCACGGCGTGGTTGCGCCAACTCGGCACCCCTGGGCATCCCGCATTTCATGGCATCAGCGGACCGATCGACTTTCTCCGCCCGCGTACATCGGTGTTGCGACTGCGGTCGCTGCGCGATTCCACCCCCCGTCAATGACGACGGCAGCTCCAGCGTCAACGCCGGCGACGCCTCATCAACCGCGCCGGGCGCTGAGCATTCGCGCCACGATCATTGCCATCGCCGGCGTGGCATTCGGATGTATTGTGTTCGCCGCCATCGCCCTGGCATTCCGCGTGGTCCCCAGCGCCGAACGATTGGCACGACGGGGCGCGGCGGCGCGAGACGATTACTCCGCGCGCAGTACACTCGCGGCGCAGCTCGATTCGACCATGAGCGATATCTGGCGACTGCTCCGCGTTGCCAAGGTGGCGCGCATTCCCGCCGATTCGATCGATGCCCGACGCGCACGTCTTGAAACCATCGCGCGGGCGGCGAGCAGATCTGCGCCGCGTGGCGCGGACCTCGGCACCTCGTTGGAATTCGGGATGGGCCTCGAACGCGCGGACGCCGCTATGCTGCGCGTTACCGCCTCGATGCTGGGGTCGATCGGTGCGCTGGAGGCTGGTGATCTGCCGCTCGCCGACCGACTCATGAGTCGCGCCGACTCGCTCGATGCGCCGTTGAACGCGCGTCTCAACGAGGTCACGCAGGTGGCGCTTTCCGACCTTGCCCGCCACGAGCGTGAGCTCGAGCGCGAGACGCGCTTCGCGACGCGGCTGCTACTGGGATGGCTCTTGGTTTGTGTGCTGGCGGGCCCGATTCTGTGGCGGCTCCTGCAGCGGCGACTGATGCAGCCGCTCTCCACGTTCGATACGGCACTGGATCGCGTGGAAGCGGGCGATCTCGACGTGGAGCTGCCCATCGCCTACGACGACGAACTGGGACGGCTCGGGGCGCACTTCAATCGCACCACGCAGGTGCTGCGTGCGCAGCGGGCCGAGGGGGAACGGGCCGCCGTGCAGAGCGCGTTGGAAGCCAGCGATTTGCGCTATCAGGAGGCGTTCGAAAAGGCTGCAGTCGGCCTGGCCGAAGTCGGGCTCGACGGCTCGTTTCTGCGAGTGAATCGCGCTATCGGTCACTTGCTCGGCCTTGAGCCATCCGAAATCATTGGACGGTCGTCTTCCGAGTTCTCGCATCCGGAAGACCATAACGCGCGAGCGTCGACTTGGCCGCGCGTAATCGTCGGCGACGCGAGTGTCGGCCGTGTGGAACGCCGATATCTCCGCCGCGACGGAACGGTCCGAATCACGCAGGTGACGGCCACCCTCGTCCGTGATGCGGACGGCGCACCGCGACACGTGCTTGCGGTCGTGAATGACATCACCGATCAGCGCCGACTGGAACGTGAGGTGACGCAGTCAACCAAGCTCGAAGCCGTCGGTCAGCTGGCGGGAGGCGTCGCGCATGATTTCAACAACTTGCTGGCCGGCATCATCGGATACGCCGAATTGCTGGAGGAGAATCCGTCGCTCGCGACTGCCGTACGAGATGATGCTGCCAGCATCAAGCGCGCGGCACTCAAGGGAGCGGACCTTTCACGGAGCCTTCTGACCCTCGCGCGCCGCAACACCCGGCGGGATGAACTGTTCGAACTCGAGTCCATGGTCCGCGAGACGGTCGACCTGGCCAGGCGGACGTTCGACCGCCGCGTCGAGATCGAGCTGACGGCGCAGGACGCGCCGACCATTCGGGGCGACCGGTCGCTGCTGTCGAATGCGCTGCTCAACCTGGCGGTCAACGCACGCGACGCGATGCCCGATGGTGGAGCGCTGCACATCCGAACGCAGCTCGCGCCGCTTGACGAGGCATTTCGCACGCAGCATGCGCTGCCGACCGACGTTCCGATCGTTTCGATCTCGGTGTCGGACACCGGCGTGGGGATGAGCGATGCGGTACTGGAGCATGTGTTCGAGCCGTTCTTTACGACCAAGGCACCAGACAAGGGCACGGGACTTGGGCTCGCCATGGTCTACGGCACGGTGAAGGATCATCGTGGTGCCATCACGATTTCCTCGGCTGAGGGCGAAGGGACCACGGTGACGATGTACCTCCCCTGCGCCTCGGACGTGGTGAGCGCGCTGGTTCCGCGCTCCCAGCCCGCCATGGCGCGTACGCGCTTTCGGGTATTGGTGGTGGACGACGAACTGCTCGTGCGCAACGTGGCGAAACGGTTGCTTGAACGTCTGGGGTACGACGTGGAAACAGCCGTCGACGGAGTCGCCGCGATCGAGCGGCTCGACGTGGACGATCCGGGTGTCGACCTTGTGATCGTCGATGGCAATATGCCGCGACTGAATGGCATTGAAACGGCCCGCCGCATTCATGCCCGTCATCCCGCGCTCGCGATGCTTTTCGCGACCGGGCACTTCGAACCCGCCGAACGAGAGGATCTGGCGGCGCTCGGGTTTCGGGATCGGATCGAAAAGCCGTTTTCCCTCGAGGCATTCGCTGAGACGGTGGCGCGCTGCCTCGAGCCGCGCGGCGGTTGACGTGTTGTAGGTTTTGCGCACCGTGTCGATACTTGGAATGCCGAGAGTAACCGCGTACTTCTCGATCCACCTTGTCTCGCCGCATGTCATCGTTTTTTCCCAGACTCTTCGGCTCAACCGCAGCCAAGTCCAGCCGGGCGAAAGCCGCCCGTGCTCCGCGACGGCCGGAAGAGATTCTGCAAGCGTACGAACCCGCCGTTGAGGAATCGCGTGGCGGTGGTCTCGTCTGGCTTGCCAGAGATGATTCGTATTGGTCGGATCGCGTCGAGCACGTGCTGGCCCATCTGCGTGCCAATTGGGCTCAATCGGGTGATCGCACCAAGTGGCCCGATGTGTCTGCGCTCCTCTCGCTCCTCTCGGCGCCACCGGTCGAGATCATCCGTCAGCTGCCGGCCGCGGCCCGCGACGCGATGGCGCTGTGCGAACAGGAGAACGTCCCGCGTCGGCAGCTGGTCGAGCGACTCAGTCAAGATCCGTCGCTGGTGCAGGGGCTCCTGCGTCAAGCCAATAGCACCGCCAATAGCGCCGGTCTTTCGCCCATTCTGTCGGTAGACGCCGCGATCGACCGGATCGGACTCGCGGGTACCCGGGCGGTGGTCGTGGCCGCGTCGGTGGATGGACTGCTGAGCAAGCCCGGTGCTCCGTACGACGCCATGCTCGCCACCGCGTGGCAGCGGATGGTGAACACCGGGCCGATGGCTCGCGCGATCGCGCCGGCCTTCGCCGCTGATGGAGAGGAGGCATTCGCCATTGCGCTGCTGCACGATGTCGGCTTGCTGATCATCGTCGATCGCCGCGATCGCCGCGATCGCCGCGATCGCCGCGATCGCCCTGGCGACCGTCATCCGCTCGCCGAGACGCTCTTTGTGGCCGAGCACCTGGAGGCCGCAATAGGTCGCGGCGAGCCGCTCGATCTCTTTGGCCTATGGGAACTCGGTGAACTGACGGGCGATCCCATGCACGTGCGCGGAATCCTCGACCGGCAGCTCTCCAGGAACTGACTCCGCGTCCGGTACATGAAGTTTGCTTGACCTGACACGCGCGGTGATGTCGATTGCTCTGCGGGGATCCTTTCACGGAGCGGTGCACGCGTGGCGATCAATCTCACTGCAGTGTTGCGTCACGCGAGCACCCTTCAGCGCGCCACCACGCTGAGTGAGCTGGTGGCGCTGACGTGGAACGCGGTCCGGAGCGAGACGCGCTACCGGACCGCGTGGTTGGCGCTGGTCGAACCGTCGGATCCGGCGCACTTCCGTGTGGTGCAGGTGGAAGGCAGCATGCAGGAACTGGTGTGGGAGCGGTGCCCGAAGGTCGCGATCGCCGGTGACGCGATGCTGCACGAGCTCATCGAGGGCAAAGCGCCTGTGCTGGTGCTCGAAGCCGCCGATGATCCGCGCACCAACAAAGACGTCGTTACCGCGCTCGGCAATCGCACCATCCTGAACGTGCCCATGGTGCTGGGACCGGTGGTGGTCGGCGCACTCGGCGTGGGCACCTTCGGTGACGAGGGTGTGCTGGCACCCAACGATGACGAAGTTGAAGCGCTCGTGATTCTCGCGACGCAGCTTGCCGGCGCCATCACGCGAATGTCGCTCCTCGATGCGCAACGACAGGATGCCGAGCGTCGTCAGCGCCTGGAGCGACACCTCGAATCGCTGCAGCGCGTGGAATTGATGGGCGTGTTGGCCGCCGGCGTTGCGCACGATCTGAACAACTATCTCACGGTGGCGCAGGCCAATCTCGGCTTGCTGGAGTTGTCATCGACCGACACCGACCACGGGCTCGTCGACGCGGCCATGCACGCCACGCAACGCGCCAGCGATGTCGTGCAGCAGTTGCTCTCGCTGGGACGGGCACAGTCCGCGAATCGCGCGCGCGTCGATCTGCAGGCGCGCGTTGCCGGTACGGTGCGACTCGTGTATTCGTCGATGCCAGCGAACGTGACACTGACGCGGGAACTCGGGGACGCGCCACCGGTGATGGGCGACCCGGTCCAGATCGAGCAGGCGTTGGCCAACCTGCTGATCAACGCGCGCGAGGCGGTGGGAGACGCCGGTGTGATCACCATCGGCGTGCAGGAATGCGTACTGAACGAGGACTTCGTGAAGGCGCAGCCGTGGGCGCGGACCGGTCGGTTTGCCCGTGTCTCTGTGAGCGACAACGGCGCTGGCATTCCGGCCGATGTCCTGCCGAACATTTATGATCCGCTGTTTTCCACCAAGGCGATCGGTACAGGGCTTGGCCTCGCCGTGGTGTCGCGCGTCGTGCAACAGCATGCCGGACTGATTCACTGCGAGTCGACACTCGGACACGGCACCCGGTTCGAGCTGTACTTTCCGGTGGACGCTACGGCGTAGGAAGGCCGCTGCGCCGGTGCGAGCGCTAGTCGCCGACGGTATCGGCGAGATCCGCGTTGCGATTCTCGAGGGCCCGCGGTGTGGGCGGGTCGAGTAGCCGAAGTGCGCACGTGCGCAGGATGCGGCGTGCACTTCGCTCGCCGCGATCGAACGCCTGCAGAAAGCGCTGCTGCGCGGCGGGCTCCCACAGCGCGATCATCGGTTCGATTTCCTGCGACCCCGGATTCAGGTAGCTGATCGCCTCGACATCCTCGGCGCGGGCATCCACGAGCCGCTGCACATCGTACGCGTCGAGCCACGGATAGTCGCAGCCGATCACGAGCCACGCCGCATCGTCGTCTCGAGAGAAGGCGGCAGAGAAGGCGGCATGGAGTCCGCTGGCCGGGCCATGTCCGGGCACGGCGTCGACTATCGCACGATCACCGAGCAACCACGCGTCACCCTGCTGCGCGGTGCACGACCAGTACGGGTCGGCGCCGCAGGCTCGCAGCATGTCCGCGACGTGCCGCCACTGGGGCGTACCATGGTAGGCGATCGTCGCCTTGTCGCGCCCCATCCGCGAACTCGCGCCGCCGGTCAAGACCAGTCCGAACAGCGGCGCTAACGTGCGAGTCCGCGGCATGCTGCGCCCTACTTCAACTCGCGGATCTTGATGTTCCGCATGGAGAGCTCGCCGTTGTGATCGCCTTGAATGGCGAGAAAGCCCTTCTTCGCCATGCCCCAGTCGGCGTACGGTGCAAACTTGAGCGGCTTCTTGGTGGCGTCGTTCGGGTCGCCGCGCAGTTTCAGCAGCCACTCGGGCGACCACATTTCGTACTGCGCGATGAGCTGGCCGTTGAGCCAGTGCTCGACGTGTGCACCCTTGGCGACGATACGGGTGCTGTTCCACTCACCGGCGCGATGCACTACGCCGCGCTTGGACGGATAGAAGCCGTACACCGCGGCCACGGACGTCATGATGTTGCGGCTGTCGGGCGTGAGTGAGTCTTCCGCCAGCTGATACTCCGGTGCACTCCAGTACACCTTGGCTTCCTTCTCGGTGGCGCGATAGAAGATGCCTGAGTTACCGCGCAGCGGCAGCTTCCAGTCGAGTGTGAGCTCGAAGTCGCCATACTGCTCACGGGTGACGATGTCGTTGGTGGTCTTCACCTTGGTCATCGTGCCGTTCACCGCCATCCATTCGGGCGGTAAGTCCGTCTGCTGGTATCCGCGCCACGCGGCCAGGGATGTCCCGTCGAACAGCAGCTTCCACCCGGCCTTCTTCTCGGCGTCGGTGAGCGTGTTGGCGGCCGCTGTTGCCGGCGTGGTCGCCGGCATAGGCTTCGCGGACGCCGCGCAGCCCGTGACGATCACGAGGGCGGCCAGAGACAGGAGACGACGGGTCATGGCGGGCGGTGCGGTGGTGGGGCCGGGCGGGAGTGGGAAAGATGGCTGCGCAACGTGGCGTTCCACCAGTCACGCCCGGGTGCGCCGTGCCACCAACACCGTGGCCACTAAATTCCCCGTCACATTCAGCACCGTCGCGATCGTGTCGGGAATCGCATCGACCGCGATCAGGATGCCCACGCCTTCGACGGGAAGTCCGACAGCCAGCAGCAGCGGAGTAAGCATAATGAACCCGCCGCGTGGAATTCCTGGCGACGCGAACCCGAGAAACACCGACGCCAACGCGATCGTGAACAGTTCCGGCGCGTGCAGCGGCATGTTGTAGAACCACGCGATGAACATCGCGCCCGCGGTCCAGGTGGTCGGCGCGGCCAGCTTGAACATCGCGGCGCCGAGTGGCAGCATGAAACCGGTCACCCGCTTGGGCAACGCAAGCGCATCCTCGGCCGCTTCCACCAGTGCGGGAAGCGCGGCCAATGACGAACTCGAGCTGAAGGCGATCAACTGTGCCGGCAGTGCCGCCTTCGCGAATCGACCCATCGGAATGCCACCGAAGATGGCGACCACCGGATAGAGCAGGGCAATCACGAGCAGCGTCACGAGCGCGTACGCCGCGATGTAGAACCCGATGGCACCGGCCATCGACGCGCCCGCGTGCGCCGCCAGCGGCAGCACCATCGCGAACACGCCGATCGGCGCCAGCCAGATGACGCCACGCACGAGGGTCATCATGGCGTCGCCCAGTGCGCGAAAGAACGCGACGAGCGTCGCACGTGATTCCGGCGCGCTACGTGCCACCGCGATAGCGAACAGCAGCACGAACAAGATGAACGGCACCATCGCGCCGTCGGCGGCGGCGCTCACGGGATTGCTGGGCAACAACGAGGTGAGCCACGAGGCGACGGTGGGCGTCTGCCCGCTATTCGCCACCTCGCTCGCCGCCTGCGCGGCGCCGGCGGGGAGCGCGGGGCGCGCGCCGTCGGGCATGAGGGAGAAGAGCAGAGGCGCAGCCGGAATGACGATGGCGGCCGCGCCGATCAACAGCGCGAGAAACACGATCAATGCGCTGGCGCCCATGCGCCCGATGTCCCGCACGTACGACGCGGACGCGACGCCGGTGACGATGAGCGCCACCAGCAGCGGGATGACCGTCATGCGGATCGCCGTCACCCAGAGCACGCCGATCGGCGCCAGGGCGTCGGCCACCTGAATGGCCAGCGGGCTCCCCGACGCCGAGATGAGGGCGCCAAAGACCACGGCCAGTCCGAGGGCGACGAGAACGCGGGTGCCTTCTTTCATGCGGAGCGTGTTGAAGGGGATTAAGCGGGCCCCCGAAGCAAGCACGACAACCGGCGAGTCGCCAGTCGAGCTGGAGTGGAACTCGTGATGACACGGCGCGGAACTTCCGGTAGCGGCCAGCGGTACAGCCGTGCGGCGCTCCTCGACCAATCACGTCGAGATCAACGCAGGGCCACCTTGTAATGGAAGGAGTCGTATCGTGTCGAAGTCTTCGCTTCGTATTGGTGTTACTTCGGTTGTCCTCCTCTCGACACCGTGCCTCGTGGAGGCGCAGACGTGCCTCGGCCTCGCCGATCAACGCATCGTTTCGCAGAGCCTTGCCGGGGCGGCTGGGGCCTCCGGTGAGCTTCGACGCCTAGTGGGGCAGTACACCCTGAGCGGTGAACACGTATTCGGGGGCCTGTCGGGGTCGTACATCGCGACGGAGCAGCGCACTGCTCCGGGTGCCGTGGTCGGCGCGGAGCTCGGCTATACGACGGCGCTGCCGGGGGGCTTCAGCGTGTGCCCTCGCGCGCAACTGAACTGGCATTCCGCACGCGGCGGGATGGCTGACTTCTCCACGGCGTCTCTCGGACTGGCGCTTGGTCGCGCCATTCCGATCGTTGGCGCTTTCTCAATCGTGCCGTCGCTGCAGGGTGGCATCGCCAACCGCAGCGGTGGTCCCATCGGCACGTTCAATGTCACCGCAACGACGAAGTTGCCGCCGAACAATCGCACGTTCGGAGAAATGGGCGTTGGCCTCGGATTTCGGTTCGGCGACCTGCTGACCGTGCGGCCTTCATATGCGCGACCGTTCGGCCTTGGGGCGGGCGTGAACGGCGGCTACGACGAGACGTATTCGCTATCGATCTCCGTGGGTCGGAAGCGGCGCTAGGGCTCACGCCGCGCGCGCTCCTTTCCAGACGTCGATGGTTCGATGCGTACGACCCCCGTGCGGGTTGCGGCGCACGGGGGTGTTTCGACCGTTCGTCGTATTTCACGGCGACAGCGACGTCAGCCAGCTACCCTCAGGGGACCGAACGGAGCGTACTCAGGGCGGCGGTGGTCGTGGTGGTGTATGAAGTACTCGGGGCGGTCGCTGTTGTCGTGGTGGTCGTGGGGCTCGTGAGGCTCGTTCTCACATATGTCGTAGATGCGGTCTTCACGGGCGCGGTGGTAGCAGTGGTCGTGGTGCCCGTTCCCGTGTTCGAGTCGAATCCGCCGTCGTTCACCAAAACGCCGCCAGCGACGGTATCCAGCTGATCATCGCTCAGCATGTCATCCTGCGGGGTGCCTTGAATGGTGTCGGTCATCTGGTCTAACCCTCAGTCGTTCGAGTTGAGTGGTGCACGTCGGCCTTCGACGCGGGCAAAGCATACCCTCACCCAACCGCCATCATATACTCTGCATGTTGCATTTCAGTTGCCTGCCGGTTGCCTGCCGGCTGCCTGCAACCGTAGGGCACACGCGCAGCCTGTCGACACAACGCGCGTTCACGCGCGATGCTGACTCCGGTACTCGGCGGGCGTGACCTTGTAGTATTCCTGAAAGCACCGATAAAAGTGCGAAACGCTTCGGAAGCCCACCGAGAACGCCACGTCGGCCACCGAGCCGGATGTCTCGCGCAGCAGGCGAGCCCCTTCGTTGGCGCGCAGGCGTCGGAGCAGCTCGGACGGGGAGACGCCGGTCACTTGGCGTACCCGGCGGAAGAGGTGCGAGCGGTCTTGAAACACCGCATCGGCGAGCTCGGCGACGCCAAAGTCCGCCTCGCCGAGTCCGACCATGATGGCCGCGAGCACCTTGTCGCGATACTGCGCGTCCTCGGGTGTCAGGCCAATCGGATCCTCCCCGTCCGTCTCCGGCTCGCGAAGCGGCAGGTCGAGTGGCACACCGAGCTGATCAGAGACAGACGTCCCGCTCTCGCTGGTCAGACCCGCCGACGGCTCGTGATAGCGCACGCGTAACCGACGTCTAGCCGCGATCAGATTACGGACGCGCACGTCCAGCTCACGCATCTCGAACGGTTTCACGAGATAATCGTCGGCGCCAGTCTCGAGCCCGGCAAGCCGCTGTTCGTCTTCCGCCTGCGCAGTGAGCAGAATGATCGCGAGGTAATCGGTCTCCTCGCTCTCGCGAAGCTGCTGCACGAGTCCGCGACCATCGAGCCGAGGCATCATGACATCGGAAACGATCACATCCGGTAGCAGCGCGCGGGCCATGGAAAGCCCCTCCATGCCGTCCCCTGCCTCCAGCACGCGAAACCGGCTCTCGAAGTTGAGACGGATGAACGTGCGCATGTCTTCGCTGTCGTCCACGATGAGCAGCGTCGGGATATCCGACGCCGGATCGTCCCGTCGGATGACTGGGTCGGCCACCTCCTCCGTGGCCCCCGCCGACAATGCTTCGGCCGCTGGGGCACCGTGATCGGCGATGCCAAGTGGAAGCGCGACGCTGAACGTGGTGGCGTCGGCGGTGCTGACGGCATGCACCGTACCGCGTTGTAGCTCCACCAGCTCTTTCACCAGCGAGAGTCCGATGCCCGTGCCCGGTTGGATCGTCGTGTTGGACTCATCAACCTGATAGAATCGCTCAAAGACCAGGGCCAACTTGTCAGGCGGAACGACCGGCCCGGTGTTGGCGACGGCAAGCAGCAACCGGTCTGGTTCACGCTGCAAGCGGAGTGTGATGTGTCCGTTGGGCGGCGTGAACTTCACGGCATTGGACAGCAAATTGGTGACAATCTTTTCAAACGCGTCGCTGTCGAGGGTGACGTTGCAGGTGACCGGACCCTCGAGATGAATTTGCAGTGCCTTTTTCTCGGCAGACAATCGGAAGCTTTCGATGGTGCCGCGTAACAGCCCGCTCAGCTCAACCTGTCGCGGAGAGAGCCGCATGGCCCCTGCTTCGAGCTTCGCCACATCGAGGATTTGGTTGACCAGCTCCAACAGTCGACGGGCGTTGCGCTGCGCCAGGTCCAGCCAGACGCCGCGCTGGTCTTCGGTGGGCAGCTGCGTGCGCAGGCGATCGAGCGGTGCAATCATGAGCGTGAGTGGCGTCCGCAACTCGTGCGACACGTTGGCAAAGAAGCGGCTGCGGGCTCGATCAAGATCGCGCAGGGTACCGGCTTGCTCTTCAAGCTGTACGTTTTGCGATTCTAGCTGCCGCTCGCGGTCACGGAGTGTCAGCGTGCGTTCAGCCACCACCCGCTCGAGCGCCTCGGCCTTCCGACTCGCATCACGAATGCGTCGCTGCACGGCCACGGCAGAAATGGCAAACAGCGCCGCGGCTGCGATCAGTTTGAACCACGTCGTTTCGTAGATCCTTGGAACGACGGTAATCGTCAGTACCACGCCGGGCTCGTACCAATCGGTCCCGGTGGCTGTGGTTTGTACGCGAAACGTGTACCGGCCCGGCGGAAGCTTGGTGTAGAAGGCGCTGCGTCGGGTATCACTATCTACCCACGCGTCGTCGTAGCCTTCCAGGCGATGACGGAAACGCACGTTGCGAGGCTCCAGAAACGTCAGCGCGGTGAAATCGATACGGATATCGCGCTGTATTGGGGACAGTCGAACACCGCCGGCCAACGGCAACAACACCGAGTCACCAGCCACGACCTGTTCGATGACGAGCGGCGGCGGCACAGTGTCCGGCGCCACGTTGTGTGGGTCGACAACGACCACACCATCCTGCGTAGGGAACCACAAGCGCCCGTCAAGCCCCTTCGCGCCAGCCGGCTGCGAACCGCCGTTTCCTTCGCGATTGCGCATCCCATCGCGTTCCGTGTACCCAGTGGAGTGCACGCGTGCTGCGCGACCGTTTGCCAAGTCGAGTGCTTCGGATCGCGTAATCCAGAAGATGCCGCGATTGGTGTTCATCCAGAGGCGCCCGGCGTCGTCCTCAAGTATCTGATGGATGACATTGTCGAAGAGTCCTTCACGGGTGGAGATCACCGCGATGCGTCTTCGTTCCGGGTCGTTCTGTCGCGAGTCCCAACCGCGCGGATTGATCCGTGCCAATCCGCGACCTTCCGTACCAACCCAGAGCCAGCCGTCGCGGTCGACGTACAGCGAGCGGATCAAGTCACTGGGAAGGCCGTTAACCGTGGTGATGCTCGTAAACACGCCCTCGCGATAGCGAAGCAGACCGTCCCCGTTCGTGCCCATCCATATGGCACCGTCGGGAGTCGCAGCGAACGCACGCACCGATGGCGAAAGTTTGCCCGGTCCATTCACGTCGAGGCGACGGAGCCGCCCATTATCGCGGCGGAACAGTCCACTCCGCGCGCCGACCCATAACCGAGAGTCGGAATCCTCGTATAGCGCCGAAACTTCCAACACGGTGTCGCCGCTCGCTGCTTCCATTACGCATTGCGTGATCTTGGCGCGTGAACAGCGATACAAGGCGCTTGGATAACCACCAACGCTGATCCAGAGCGTGCTGTCGCGCGTCTCCAGGACAGAACGCGCGACGGGCGGCAGACCATTTGCTGCGCTGAGCGGCTCGATCTGACCGGATACCGGATCGATGCGTGCAAACCCCCGTTCCCACGAGCCAACCCAGACGGCGCCGGCTCGATCGACGTAGGTTGGGTACACGTTGCGATCCGCGAGCCCTTCCGGTTCGCTGATGGTGTGGACCAGCGTTGGCTTCAGCCGATGAAGTCCACCCGCAAAGGTGCCAAGCCAGACGCTTCCTTCACGGTCGGTCAGCCCGGTTGTTATCTCAAATGATGAAGAGTTTGCTTTACTTGTTGAACTGAGGCTGTAAATCGGCTCACGATTGCGGTAGACGGTCGAGCCTTCGCCGTGCCACAGTGTCGAACCAGTGCTCCACACCGTGGGGTGCTGCGTCACCGCCTTTCCTTTTGCCAACGGCTCCAGGTGTGTGCCGTCAGAGATCACCACCGAGCGAGGGTTGTTGGCCTCCGCGACGCTGAGGCCCGGGCCATACCTTCGGCGTCCGTAAAAAATGGCCCCGCGGCCAGCGGGATTGGCGACGATACGGCCGATCCAACCGAACGAGGTGTTGAGCGTGGACGGAATCACCTTCCAGCCGTCGCGATTTGAGTAGATCCCCTCAGCGGCGCCAATCCACAACGTGCCAGATGACTCTTCGAACAGCGACTGCAACGTGAGGCGCGACACGGTGCTATCCATCGGCTCATATCGTCGTTCGATTTGTCCAACGCTCGGCGTGTGGAATCGAACAATCCCGCCTTGTGCCATGCCGACCACCAGCACCCCATCGCGTGTTCGCAGTAGGGCATTCACGGCACCACGAATCTCATCGTGCAACACTGGCACCAGTGAATCGCCAACGACGCGTGCCAGCCCGATTGTCGTGCCAACCCATGTTGCGCCATCGCCTTCGGTCAGTAGCGGCAGAAAGTCGGCCGGAAGGCGCCCGGCGGCCCCGACCACCGTAAATTGCCCGCGGCGCCAACGCACCAAATGTCGCTGCTCTGTGACCAGCCACAACGTGCCGTTTACACCTTCCTGCATCCATACGATGCGGTCGCTCGGCAAGCCCGGACTGTTCGCGCTATTAAAGACCGTGAACTTCACACCGTCGAATCGCACCAGTCCGTCAAACGTAGCCGCCCAGATGTACCCGTCGCGCGATTGCACCAGCTGATTGATGGAGTTGACGGGAAGGCCGTCAACCACGCTCCATGATTCGTGCACGACTTCATAGCCGCTGAACGCGGCACGGGATTGCGCCCCGACGCTGAACAGCGGCGCACTGAGGCTCGTGCCGCACGCGAGTGCGCACATGAGGCGCTGTACCGCTCGCCTGGCATGGCAAGAAACCGCAAAGAGGTTAGACAATGATCGCAAGCCGGAGGAGCGAAACGGTTTAGACTGAACTGCTGCTGCCTACCAAACGATAGGCCGTACTTCGATGACGCAAGCGCACCTGCACCGAGCTATCGTCCGGCGATGATTGCGTCGCCTATGGCCAAGCGATATTCAGCCCGAGCCCGTAACACCTCATACCGTGCGCGCACCGCTTCTAATTGCGCCTGCACCGCATTCTCCTCGGTTTGCAGCAGGCGAAAGGAGTCGCCGAGTCCCAGCTCGAGGCGGCGCCGCTCCGCGACGAGTTGCTCCCATGCCAAGTCGGCGGCCGCGGAGGCACTTTGCCAGCGCCGCATGCCCAGGGCCATGGAGCGAGCGGCGCGACGCACCTCTCGCGTGACCAGCGCTTCTTGGGCACGCACGCGGATGTCCTCGATGTCCAGCTGCGTTTTGGCGAGCAGCGACAGTCCGCGATCGCCGCGGTTCAACAACGGCGCGGCCACCGACACCCCGAGGCGCCAGGAGCTGTTCGACGTGCCCACCACAACCGGTGTGCCACCGCCGCTGTATCCGTTGCCACGCTGCGATGTGTAGCCACCGGCGAGAGAGAGCGAGGGGAGTAGCGTATTGCGAGCCTGCGAGGCCCGCACGCGTGACGCGTCGCGGATGGATCTCGCTGCCCGAAGATCGGTTCGATTGACCATTGCCTCGGCAAGGTCATCAACGGATTCGAACCGCGTGCCAGACATCTCCGCGTTGTCCTCCGCGACCACAGGAAGGGTATCCGCCTGCGCGATGTCCGCGGCCTTGGCCCCGTAGGCGGCGAAGAGCAGGGCATCAGACCGCTCGTACCGTGCCTGCCGCGCCTGCGTGAAGAACGACTCGCGCAACGCCACGCCACTCCGCACCGTGAGCACGTCGACACGTGCCACCAGATCGCGCGACGCCAACTCGGTATTCCGTGCAAGAATCTCCCGTGCGATCTCGAGCGAGCGGCCGTACACCACTTCGATCGCCTGCGCCTCCGCCAACTGCCAGTACCGCACCTCGAGGTCGGTCGCGATCTCTTCCCGCACACGCGAATACTGCTGCCCAGCAGCGACGCGTTCGAGTTGCGCGGCGCGCCACGGCAGCGTGCGCTGATTGAACCCGTCCAACACAGGCTGCGAGAACGCAAGCGACAGGCGCGCGGGTGTCCGAGCCTCCGCGCCGCCACCACCCGCTCCCAGAGCGGCGGCCGTTCCTGTTCGGCCATAATCGGCCGACAACAGCGTGCCCCAGGGCAGCGAACCATCGATGCCCACCGTTGTCTCGCGACCGGATACCGTGGTGATCGTGCCAGTCCGCGATGCACCGGCGACATCGGACTGCAGCCGCACTTGCGGATCAAGCGCGCGCGACTCATACATCACGCTGCCATCGGCGCGACGCCTGGTCGCCGCCGCGAGCTGGGCCGCGAATCCTTCTTGGAGACCGACGCCGATCAGCTCGGATAGGGAGACCGGCCGGCCGGGGAGCCTGGCGATGAGCATATCGAGCGACTGCGACATGGTCGGTATGCGAACGGTATCGCGACTCGATTGCGCCGGCAGCGTGGTGTCGGCGCTGAGCAGCGTCGCCACCGTAAACGAAAACGCAGGCCACGCGCGCTTCATGCGTCTTGCCGCTTGGCCATCGACGCGAACAGCTTATCTGCCCGCATCAACTCGTCGTATGTTCCACTTTCCACGATGCGTCCGCCGTCGAGCACGATGATCCGATCGGCCTGGCGAATGGTGCTCAAGCGATGCGCCACCACCACTCGCGTGGCGAGCAACTGCTCGACACTTTCGCTCACCATACGCTGCGTTCGGTTGTCGAGCGCACTGGTGGCCTCGTCGAAAAAGAGAATCCGCGGACGTCCAACCAATGCCCGTGCGATCAGCAGACGCTGTCGTTGACCGCCGGAGAGTCCGCCGCCGCCCTCCGACACCAACGTGTGTAATCCCATCGGCATAGCACGGAGGTCCTCCTCCATGCCCGCCATGCGCACCGCCTCCCAGGCGTCGGGTAGTCCGCGCCCGGATGCCCCGACGATATTGCTGAGGATATCGCCCGGTGTGAGCGATGCATTCTGCAATACGACGCCGATCTGGCGACGCACGGCGGACACATCGACCGTCGAGAGCTCGTGTCCATCAAATCGAATCGATCCACTCTGCGCCCTTTCGAAGCCGAGCAACAATCGAAGTAACGTGGATTTTCCAGAGCCCGATGGACCGACGAGCGCCACGAAGGAACCCGCGGGAATTTCCAAGGACACGCCATGCAGAATCGACGGACTGTCTTTGCTGTAGGAGAAGGTGAGCCGTTGCACCTCGATGCGGCCGGCCAGTCTACCGGGATCAGGACGATAAAAGTCGACCTCGGGAATGGTTTCGAGGAGCGGCTTCCCGCGCTCCCAGGTGGGTAGCAGGTCGAGCATCGACACCGCCGTGCGTGACAACGACAGCCCGGCCGACGTGAACGTTCCCGCGGCGGCGGAGAACGCCAGGAACTGTCCCGTCGTCATGTGATTGACCGACTGCGATGCGAGCCACGCGTACAGCGCGTACATCGCGATACTCGTGCTGATCTCGAGCACATCATAAAACGCGCCGAGATTCAACGAAAACAAGCCGACAGCGTACGATACCTGCTGTTGCCGTCCGAACACCGCCGACCATCGTGCAAACGCGCGAGGCTCGGCGGCGGCCACACGCAATTTCGCGATGCCATGAAAAAGCTCCAGTAGAAGCCCCGACAGCTTACCCGCTGTGTCCAGCTGTTCACGGACATAGCGCATCGACCAGCGCGAGACGACCACCGATACGGCGAGATTGACGAGCAGAATGCCAACGCAGAGCATGGCCAGCGGCACGCTATAGTGCAGCAAGAGTGCCGCGGAGCTGCAGGCCACCACACTGCCCAGCAACGCCGACAATGATGCATTGCCCACCTGCTCGCCAATGGTGTACACGCTCATGGCGCGTTGTCCGAGATCGCCCGCCGAGTAATTACGAAAGAAGGTGGCAGGCAAGCGAATGAGGCGGTCGAACACCGCGAGCTGTAGCGCATGCGTGACGCGGGTATGTAGTCGCAACATGGCTACGGAACGCGTGAGCTCGAAGAACACACCCGAAATGCTGGCGATCAGCAAGGCGCCGAAGACCGTGGCCAGTCCGCCGCGATCGGCACCCGGAATGACATCATCGAACAGGTAGCCGCTAAGCACCGGCAGGACCAGGCCGAGCACGGCGCCCAGCGCCGCCACCAGGGCAAGGGTTCGCACGTCGAATCCGATCCCGGTGGTGACGAAGCGCCACAGATCGGGAATGCGTAACGCGGTAGCTGGGAGGCCTCGGTAGAATACCAAGCCGAATGCGGCCAGATGGCGCGCAAGCTCCTCGGAGACTTCGTTACGTGTGCCCGTTTCGGGATTCACGAGGTCGTAACCGCCCGACGCATTCGGCACCAACGCGACAGGAACCCGCTCGACGGTCTGCTGACTATCCAGGGCGGCAGTGGAGGGCAATTGGCGCAGCTCGAGGAACCCGAGCACCGGCCCGACTTCTCGCGTCCACCAGGCCCGCTCCAACAAGACCCGACGGTATCCAACCGACGACGTCTCCGCCACGCGACAGGCGCTCGCGACGGGGTCAACGACGTGCAGCCCCTGTGACGGTGCGCGAAAACGAAGACGCTGCGCGGAACCGACGATGTCCATCGCGGCCAGCAGGGGAACGCCCTTGCGTCGATCGCTGGGCGTGGCGTTGCCCGTCATGACGGCCGCCATCGCGGTCAGCGCGTCAGCGCTCGCTCCGGCATCAGCCGCCATGCGCGCCCGGAGCTGTGCGGTGCGCTCTACGTCATCGCGGCGCATATGACGTGCTGCGCATTCTACGGTAAACGTCGCGAACGACGTGAGCGCCTCGGTTTGACTACCGCGATCGAACAGCGTGTGGGTGGAAACGCTTGTTATCTCAACGACGCCACCTTCCTCATCAGCGAGCGCCCACAGACCGGGAGCAAGCGGGAACGGCGCCGCGAGAGAGGCCAACGTGGCTTGCGGTGCTCCCAGCACATCTACCGCCCCCCGCGTCACTGAGAGCCATCGCACATCGCGACGCACGCCAGCGCACATGCCGGGCTCGATGCGGTGCTCGCGGGTGTTCGTTTCCGCGGAATCAAGCAACGCATCGCTGCGCGCCTCCGAGGACACGTCGAGCAGCACATCCAATTGCGGCGACTGCCGTTCGATTTCCCCGATGCCGTCGCCCACCGCGCGCACGAACCGCTCGAGTTGCTCGATACAGTACGCCGGACGCATCAGACAGGCGCTCTGCCACGCTTCGCTGGACAATGGCGCCACCATCGTGTCGACGCCACCGACCGCAATCAGCGTTATCTGCCGTCGAGAGTCAAAACCGACGCCGGGCACGATCATACCGGCGCTTGCCCGGAAGAGGAACGAGCGGGCACCGTCGAGCGCACCGTTGCGCACGACCACCGCGAAGACATCGACCTCGCCTGCAACGATCAACCAGGTGGTGTTCGGGTCGTCGAGCCAGACGGGAGCGTTGTTGCCGGCGGTACGAGCCACGATGGCGTCCGGCGTGGCCACCCGATCCGTCTTGGGCGCGCTAGGAGACAGCAGCATGCGCTGACACCTCCAACAGTCGTGCGTAGTGACCATTGCGATCGTCGATCAGTTCGTCGTGTGTACCTCGCTGGACGACGGCGCCACGATCGAGTACCAGAATCTCGTCGCAATCGCGTACGGTGCTCAATCGATGTGCAACAATGAGACAGGTACAGCCGCGCCGTCGAATATTGCGATCGATCGCGGCCTCGGTCACCGTATCGAGCGCGCTGGTCGCTTCGTCCAGCACGAGCACGCGGGGGTTGATGCAGAGTGCCCGAGCGATCTCGAGTCGCTGTCGCTGTCCACCGCTCAGATTCGCGCCGCCCTCCTGCAGCTCGCTGTCGAAGGCACCCGGGCGCATGGTGATGACGTCGTCGATGCGCGCGTCACGTGCCGCTTGGAGCACGTGCCGATCGGGAATGGTCTCATCCCACAAGGTGAGCGCTTCTCGAATGGTGCCGGAGAAGAGACGCAGATCTTGATCGACCAGGGCGACCGATGCGCTGAACAGCTCGCGTTCGATTTCGCGAATCGGCTGTCCGTCGAAGTAGATCTCACCACCCCATGGTTGATAGAGACCGCACACGAGTTTACTGACCGTCGACTTGCCGCAGCCGGACGCACCAACGAGGGCAATGCGCGCCCCCGGTTTGAGCGTGAGACTGAAGTCGCGCAAGAGTGGCGGGGCCAATCGCGAATAGCCGAACGTGATGTTGTCAAGCTCGACGTGGCCGCTCAATTCGGGACGTGCCGCCGCACTATGCAGCTGCGTTTGGCGGAGATCGACGACACGCAGATCAACGCGTGTGCCCGGCGGCGCGATCTCCGAGCGCGTTTGCGTATCAAGAGGATAGCGGAGGACATCGTCGACACGGCTGAGTTCGCCAACCACATTCTGCAGCTGTGCGCCCAACGACAGGAGGCTCTGCACTGGACCGAAAAATCCGGCTTGCAACGACTGAAAGGCGACCAGCATGCCGAGGGTCAGCGTGCCATTCATGACATGCAAGCCACCGAGTGCGAGCACGGCGGCGCTGCCGATGCCGCCGAGTATGCTGGGTACACTCGATAGCACGAGCGACTGTCGAGCGAGTGCTTGCGACGTGTTCGTCAGGGTGGCCTGATGGCCAGCCAGCGTTGCGAAAAATTGTGCTTCTCCGCTGGTGGCCTTGAGCGTTTCGATATTGCCCAAACCACCCATCAGGGCGCCGACAAACTTTCCTTCTTGTTGCAGGAGACGGCGATTGCCGTCCACCCGGGTGGCGGATACCAGCCGCATGAGCCATAAGTTGGCAGCCACGATCGCGACCGAAATCAACGCCAATTGCCAGTCGTACAGCCACATCAAGACGGCGTAGAAGACGGCGAGCAACAGATCGATCGCGGTAGAGGCGACCTGCCCGGTGAGCATTTGCGTCACCGACGTGTTGAGCGCGACGCGGGAGCTGATGTCACCGGCGGAACGTTGCGCGAAGAACTCCACAGGCAGCCGCAATACGTGCCAGAGAAAGCGACTCGTTTCAACGATCGAGAGGCGCGCGCCGAGGCGGAGCAACACGTACGATCGAAGCCAGACCAGCGCTCCGCGGAGTGCGGCGGTGAGAGCCATGCCAAGGAGCAGAGGGGCCACCCACCCCTGCAACGACTGGACGAGCACGTGATCAACAAACAGGCGCGCGAACGCCGGTACGAGGAGTCCGGGTAGTACGAGCGCGAGACCGGCGAGCATCGCAAAGGCGAGGGGACCCTGCGCGCCTCGTACGCGATCACGCACCGCGGTGCGTAACGACGGTTCGGCGCCGACGCGCTCGAACTGTGGCCCGGGTGTGAAGCACAAGACGACGCCGGTGTACGCCTCGTCGACCTCCTGCATGGAAACGCGGCGCGGGCCAGTGGCGGGGTCGTTCAGATAGGCCACATCGTCGACGATGCCTTCCAGCACCACGAAGTGGTTGAAGTTCCAGAAGAGCACGCACGGCATCTCGGTCGTGCGCAATCCGTCGAGCTCCCGTTTGAAGCCCTTGGCTTCCAAACCATACGTACGAGCGGCGCGCAGAATGTTTTTCGCGGTGACACCATCGCGCGAGACGCCGCAGGCCACTCGGAGCTCTTCGAGGGGTGCATAGCAGCCGTAGAAGCCAAGGATCGATCCCAGGCACGCGGCACCGCATTCCACCGCCTCCATCTGTAGAACGGTGCGCGTGCGCGACGGACGCTGGGTGACACGCCGCCACACGCGTCGTGACGTCGCAATGTTCGTGCGAATGCGCGCAAGCATGGTTACAGCTCCCTCACGCGCTCAAGCCTAGCGTCGAGCGCAGGAATGGCAGCAGCAGCGTGATCGGCCGCCGTCGCGCGACGACCACCGACACGCCAATGCTGGTGCCACTGCCGACCTGTGCCGGCGGTCCATCGCGGGTTGACCACCGAAATCCGCTGGCGGTTGAGGTATCTCGTTGCAATGTGACTTCAACCAGAAACGAGGCGCCTCGTGCCGCGAGCTGCTGGACCAGGAGGTCGTTGCCCAGTGTGCGTGTCATACCGGCCAGCGTCATCGGCTGGGCAGAGACGGTTTGAACGCGACCGACGATGAAGCCAAACTCTTCGCGCTTCACCGTGGCCGGTGCGACTCGCGCCTCCATGCCGGGCGCGATGCGCTTGCCGTCGTTGGATACGAACACCAGCGCCTGCAGGGGCACATCGGCAAGCTCGATCGATACCAACGCCTGACCGACCGTCACCAGCTGCCCGATACTGGTGCGAAGTTCGCGTATATATCCGCGATACGGGCTCGTCACGCGGCCCGCCTGCGTCAGCTCGAGCTGCTGCGCGGAAAGGTCGCGCTCCGCCTCCTCGAGCCGCCGCCGCACATCGGTCACGCTCTCGACGCCGCTATTGGCGAGTTGCAAGCGGCGCAGCGTGTTGTTCTGCATGTCAAGCTGCAGGGCCGCGAGTTCGCCCCGTCCCGCCTCAAGGGCGGCGACGCTGGCCTGGACCGCGGTCTCGGTAAGGAGACCCAAGGCGCGTGCCTCGCGCTCGGCTTGGACACGCTGTTCAAGGAACGCGGCGCGCTCGGTCAGCGACTCCAGTCGCCTGGTCATATCAGACCGTTCCCCATCCAGCCGACGTGTCTCGAGCGCGGCGTTTGACTTGATGAACGTGTCTCGCGTACCCAGCTCCTGGCGAAGGGCCTGAACCCGCGCTCCAGCTTGGGCGACGGCCTGCTCCAAGCGCGGTTGGCGGATGCGGGCGATCAGCGCGCCGGCATTGACCAGGTCGCCCGCCCGCACAGGGAGGCTTTCGACCACGCCGCTGCCGAGGACTTCAACTTCGCGGAGCCCCTCAGTGCTCAGCAGGATCCCCGTTCCGTCCACCGTGATCGGGATACGTCCCAGTAACGACCACGTCAGCAGCGCCCCGACCAGGAGCAGCAATCCGACCAGCACTGACCAGAGACGCGGACTGGTCACGACCAACATCCGATCGAGCTGCTCAGGGCTGGCAAGTCGGTCGAGCGCGGACTGCCGGAATGGGGACGCGGGGGCCATGGACGGGGATGGGTGATGGTGCTCGGGAGCGGGTGAGGCCTACGGCGATAACGTGCGACGTGATCGGTGCGCCCACGTAGCCCCGACGTTGCGGCCGATGTTGCACGAGGGTGCCGGGCGCCCGATGCAACGTGGGCGCACTCCCATGCATCATCGGGGCACGCCCGTCGCTCCTCAGCGAACTGCCTCAACGCGCGGACCCCGAACAGCTGCTCTGTCCGGGGTCTGCGTAACGTCTGCAAAAAAGCCGGGGGGGCGGTAAGGCATTCCGAAGTTTGGAACATTGCCCGCAACCTCAGCGCACGGGTCTGCAACATGCCTGGAATCCGGGCACTGTCAGGACGGCCAATATTTGACCGGGCACGGAGGTGCTGCTTGTGCGCTGGAATGCACACACGCCGGAAGGCTCTGTCCACCGAAACCCTCACGGTCACGAGTCTCGTTGCAGATCACCGCGCTTCGCGTGGCACCCCGCATGATGCCGGCGCCTATCATGCGCTCGGCGACTCGTACTTCGAGCAAGACCGGCTAGACGAGGCCACGACCGCCTGGCTCACGTCGACTACGCCGCGCCGCAGCTGGTGGGGGCGCAGCTCTCAGGCCTGCACGGCCCGCCGGGTGCGCAGTGGCGCATTGCCGATGCCGGATTCGGTACGGGCCTGTGCGCACCGTATCTCCGGCCATGTGCCAGCGTTCTGACCGGTGTGGATTTGTCGCCGCGCATGCTGGGGGAGGCCGCCGTCAATGGTCGTATGACCACCTCGTCGAACAGGACTTAGTGAAATTTCTTGGCGCACACGTCGCGGCGTTCGACGTCATCATTGCGGCCGATACGATCTGCTATGTCGGTGAGCTCGACGCGTTTGCGCACGCCGCTCGCCGGAGCCTGGCTGACGACGGCTTGCTGATTTTTACGGTGGAGGTGCTCACCGACGGAGCAGCCGACGCACCGTGGCGGTTGCAGCCCCATGGCCGCTATTGTCACGCGCGAGAATATGTGGAAACCACCTTGGCGGATCACGGCTTCTCGGTGCGAGACGTGCGGCGCGTGGTGTTGCGGCGGGAGGCGGGGAGGCAGGTTGACGGCTGGCTGGTCACCGCGGCGGCGAGTTAGCCCGACGGGCGTCTCA
Organism: Gemmatimonas groenlandica; assembly: GCF_013004105.1. Lineage (NCBI taxonomy): Bacteria > Pseudomonadati > Gemmatimonadota > Gemmatimonadia > Gemmatimonadales > Gemmatimonadaceae > Gemmatimonas > Gemmatimonas groenlandica. The sequence goes on along the minus strand of NZ_CP053085.1, from coordinate 1,760,976 downwards.
GAGCCTCATGCGCCGTCCGTTTTGGGGATGACGGAAAATTGCCCCTCGATCGAGCCGCAACGTCTGACATTCGGAAACAAAGCGCGCTCCCGGCGCTACAATTCCCGTATGCAACTCCGCTCCGATCTCACCTGCCCAGCCTGCGGGGCCGTCGAGCAACTCATCATGCCAACCGACGCCTGCCTCTTCTTCCACGAGTGCAGCGCCTGCCACGCACGCCTTCGGCCGAACGCGGGCGACTGCTGCGTGTTCTGTTCCTTCGGCTCGGTACCCTGTCCGCCGATCCAGGCCGGCAGCACCGATTGCTGCGCGCCAGTAACGACTGACGGAACACCCGACTCCGCCTCCTGACCGTGGCCTCGCCAGCGCCCTTCCGCTACGCCGAACGGCTGCCGCACGCGACTCTCGCCCCATGGATTGCCTGCTACTGGGAGTTCACCGCGCGCGACGGGGCGCCGTCGGTGCACTTCGTCCCGCCGGATGGGTGCACGTCGTTGCTGGTGCCGACCGGTGGTCCGCACGCCGGGACGTTGCTGTACACCGGGCCGTGGCTCGAGCCGCTTACCGTGCCGGTGTGGCCCGGCGCGCGCTTCGTGGGCGTGCGGTTGCGCCCGGGGGGCGCCGCGGGCGTGTTGCAGCTACCGGCGAGCACGCTGCTGAACGCGACCGCTCCTGCTGTACAGATCGGCGGTGCGCGGGGCAGGGCGCTGCAACAGGCGCTCTCCTCATGCGTCATGGGCAGCAGCAACATGGACGACACGGCGCGCGCCCTTGATGCGTTCTGGATGCACGAGTCGCACGCCTTCGCCGCGCCCGATCCGCTGGTGAACGCGGCGGTCAATCTGTTGGTCGAGTCGAACGGTGAGTGCACGATCGCCGACGCCGCGCGCCTCGTGGGGTGCTCCGAACGCACGTTGCTGCGACGATTTCGTGCCGCGACCGCCCTCACGCCGAAGCAGTTCGCGCGCATCCGTCGACTGCTGGCCGCTGCCTGGCACGCCGTGGACGGCGAGGAGCGGTGGGGGCGCATTGCGGCCGCGGCGGGATACGCCGACCAGCCGCATCTCAATCACGACGTCAAAGCACTCACGGGGCTCCGGCCGGAAGAGCTCAGCGAACGTATCGGATTCACCGAGCACGATCAGGTCAATCGTACGCTATCTGGGTAAGGTGGCGGATTTCATCAAGACGTCGCGGGTGGAGCCGTGCAGGTTGCACGCTTCACCCTATCCGGAGACGTCGTTCATGATGCGTAGTCTGCTCACGCTCGCTTTGCTGCTCACTCCCGCCATTGTCATGTCGCAATCCACGCCTCCCGCGCCCCCGGCGCCGCTCTCGTTGTTCGCCAAACTGGTCGGCGAGTGGGAAGGCGAAGCCACCGCCGTCATGGGGCCGGGCGCGCGACATCTCCTGCGCCAGACGGAACGAGTTGAGGCGGTCGCCGGTGCGACCGCGTTCGCGGTGCGCGGCCGTGGCTTCGAGAAGATGGCCGACGGTCGTGAGCAGATGACGTTCGATGCGTTTGCGGTGATCTATCTGGACCACGATCACGCCACGCCGCGCATGCGCACCTTCACCATGCAGGGCGGCAATTGGGCGGACCCGGAGTTCACGCTCACGGCTGACGGCTACCAGTGGTCAATGCGCGATCCACGCGCCGGACTGATTCGCTACGAGATGAAGTTCGACCAGGAGGGACGCTGGGTCGAGACCGGCGCGGTGTCTCGCGACGACGGCGCCACTTGGTTTCCGATTTTCGAAATGAAGCTTCGGCGCGTGAAGTAGCCCGCGCCTACCTCCGTTCCCGCCGCTGCTCGCGCTCCTTCTCGAATCGCTCGCGTGCCTTCGCTAGCATGATCTGCTGTAGCGAGTCCGCGCGCGTGCGCTGGATGGGCGTGAGCTGCTCGCGGGCGCGGTCACGGTAGCTGTCCTGAATGTCGGAGAGCGTGCCGATGACGGCACGCACGGTGTCCGGCGCACCTCCACTCGGCGTACCGCTGTCGCCGCGCCCTCCACCTCGTGGCACCTCGCGTCTCGGCATGTCGCCGAATAGTGTCTCGAGGTCCTTGAACAGTGGCGCCTGCATACGCTGCATCTCTTTGCGCAGCGTCTTGAACGATTCCTGCTGGGGCTTGGTGAGCTCCAGCGGCTTCTTTCGGTCCAGCAGGAACTCGAGTGGGTCGGCCTGCTCCAGTCGCTCCCGCGCCATCGCCGCCGGCGACTTCATGCCGCCTCCCATGCCGCGGCCGCCGCGCGCGCCCATGCCACCGCCGCGCCCACCGGCGCCGCCACCCATGCCACCACCCCCCACGCCACCGCCTATCCCCCCCATCTGCGCCGGCAGCGCCATCGGGGCGAACGCCTGAAGTGACAATGCGAGGGCGAGGGACAGTCCGAATCGAGAGCGAAGAGCGGCCATGGTCGGGTTAAGGTGTTGAAGGATATGCATCTAACACCGCGCAAGGCGCGCACCCCATTCCGCATCGTACGTCACACTTCAGACCCGCCGCTGTCTGTCCGATACTGGTATGTAAGGCGCGAGCTGCGCCGTACCCAAGACTCTCATCCGGACTCATGCTGCGATTTTCCGCACTGGTCCGGTGGTCGTGGTTGCTGTTGTTGGTCGTGGCAGTGCCGGCGCTGGCACAGTCCTCTCAAGCGCCGACAACTGGTATTCCACCGATCACCGGCAATGACGTAGCCCGCTCGTCGTCGACCACGGCACCAGCGCCGATCGCGAAGAAGCCGGCGAAACGGTGGGGCGACGCCCTCAAGAACATTCCGCTCTCGCCTCGTTGGCCGCTCACGCTGTCCGTCGGGGGACAGGCCCGCTGGCGTGAAGAATCCTTTCGCGCTTTCAATGTGGGCGCGCTGAACGACGATCACACGCAATCTCGCGTGTCGCTGAACGCCGACCTCGTAATCGGTCGCCGCACCGGTGCGTACGGTCGCGTGCTGCTGGAAGGTCGTGACGCGCAGAGCTATGGACGCAATCTGCCTGGCGGCGCGCGTCCGACCGATGCCGATCGCGCTGACGTCCAGAATCTCTACGTCGACGTGGGCTACACGTCATCGTTCCTGCGCGTCGGCCGGCAGGAGATTGCGTTGAATCGCGAGCGCCTCTTCGGCGTGCCCGATTGGGCCAATACGCGACGCGGCGCGCAGGGCGCACGACTGCAGCTCACGCACGGTCGCTTCGCCTTCGAGGCGGTCGATGCGCGCCCCATGCTGGTGCGGCAGTCGGCACCGAACCGCTCCGACAGCACCGCGCGCTTCCGCACGCTTTCGTTCGGCAGTGCCGCCGGCGCGAAGCCGCTCGCGCGTGGATTGCCCGCCACGTGGCAAGCGTATTGGTATGAACAGACGCTTCGCTCCGGCAGCGCCATAGGCGGCGCCATAGGCGGCGGCACGTCCGCCGCGCTCACCCGCCGTCTCACCACCGGCAGTCGCCTGATGTGGCAGCGGGGGACGGCAAAGTCGGCCGCGCGCAGCACGTCGCTGGAGTTCGAAGGCGCACTACAGCGCGGACACGCCGGCGCGCGCGACCTGTCGGGCTGGTTTTGGGTCACCGAAGCTCAGATGCAATGGAAGCAGCGGCATGGCGCGCCATCGCTTGCGCTGGGCGTAGAAGAAGCCAGCGGCGAGAAGCGCGCCACCGCCACGACGCAGGAAGCGTTCGCCGTGCTGTATCCCGCAGCGCACGCCCACGGCGGCTACGCCGACGTGATCGGCCGTTCGAATGTGCGCGAACTGCATGCCGTCGCGACGTGGGATCCGATTGCGCCGGTGCGCCTTCGCGGCGCGCTCTACCGCTTCGATCGCCTGCGCACCGACGACGGCATCTACACGAAGCAAAATACGATCTTCCGCGCGGCCACTGGTTCGCTCGCGCGTCACGCCGCCGATGAGATCGATCTCACCGGCACGTGGAAGGCGTCGCTGCACTGGCAGGTGATCGCCGGCGGCGCGGTGGTGTTGCCCGGTCGCTTCTTGAAGGACACGCCGGGAAGTGCGCGCACGGAGCGGTGGGGCTTCGTCGGTACGACGTTCACATTCTGAGCGAGTCTCGCTCACTACTTCATAGACAGAACTCATGCGCCGTTGGACTGTACGCACCCGACTTCTTGCCGGCTTCGGCCTGCTGCTCGCCCTCCTCGTGCTGGTGGGAACCATCGCGACCGTGCGTGTGCGCTCGCTGCGCGCCACCGTGGAACTGGCCACCCAGGACGTGGCCCACAAGGCGAAGGCCGCGAACACGCTGATCGACGCGGTGAATCAGACCGCGCGCTTCAAGCTGGCGCTGTTCGCCGCCACGTCTCCCGAACTCGTCGAACAGTCGTCGGCCGGCGTGGCGTCGTCGCGACAGCACATCAACGCGGCATACGCGACACTCGATTCACTCGCTGGCGACTCGCTTCGTGGTGACTCGACGATGACGCGGCAGATCGCCGAGATCAAGTCATTGCGCAAGCTGCACGCCGCCGCATTCGATTCGGCCGCGGCCGTTCGAAAGACCGGCGACGTCGCGGCGGCGGAAGCCCTGCTGTCTACGACCGTCTTGCCGACGCTTGATCACTACGTCGAATCGATCAACGCGCTCATCGACACGCAGGACAAGTCACTCGAGCGCGCGGCCCAGGCCGCCGACGCAAAGGCCGCGAGCGGCATTGTGATCATTATCTCACTCTGTCTGTTGGCGGTCGTGCTGGGTGCGGTCGTGGCCTGGAAGATCTACCGCAGTATCACGGTGCCGTTGGCTCAGCTCACGGGCATCGCGAATCAGTTGGCCGAGGGTGACTGCAATGTGGCCTTCGAGCGCGATGGATCGCGCGATGAAGTGGCCATCCTGGCGCAGGCGATGCAGCGCATGGCGACCGCCGACGCCGAGCTGGCGTCCGTGGCGCAGTGTCTGGCCGAAGGGGATGTCGGCGTATCGATCGCCCTGCGCGGCGAGCGCGATGGCCTCGGCGCCGCGATGACCCAGGTCCAGTCCACGTTGCAGGCGCTCGAAGTCGAAACGTCGAAGCTCACCACCGCGGCGTTGGAAGGACGACTGCAGGAACGGGCGCAGAGTGCGCGATTCAGGGGAGCCTTCCGCGAGCTCACGAGTGGCCTCAACGCGATGCTCGACAACCTGCTGGCCCCCGTGGAAGAGGCGCGGACAACCCTCGAACGGCTCGCCGATCGCGATCTCTCGGCGCGCATGTCCTCGGCGTGGCGCGGCGATCACGCCGCGTTGGCAACCGCGATCAACACGGCGGCCGGCGCCCTCGACCAGACACTGACCGAGGTGGCCGCGTCGGCGGATCAGGTCAATAGCGCGTCGATGCAGATTGCCGATGGCAGTCAGGATCTGGCCCGGAGCTCGTCGGAGCAGGCGGCGTCGCTCGAGGAGGTCGCGTCCAGCTTGCAGGAAGTCGCGTCCGTCACGCGCCGCAATGTGGAGCATGCCGCGGAGGCCTCCGCGCTGACCAGCGAAGCGCAGGCCACGTCTGGACGCGGCGTGGAGGAGATGGGCCGCTTGTCGAATGCGATCGCCCGCATCAAGCAGTCGAGTGACTCTACGGCGCGCATCGTGAAGACCATCGACGAGATCGCGTTCCAGACCAATCTGCTGGCGCTGAACGCAGCCGTCGAAGCCGCGCGCGCGGGCGATGCCGGACGTGGCTTTGCCGTCGTGGCGGAAGAAGTCCGCAGTCTTGCGCTGCGCAGCGCCGAGGCGGCGCGTCAGACGTCGGCGTTGATCGAGCAGTCCGTGGCCACGGCGAACGAGGGCGTCACGTTGAACGACGCCGTGTTGCTGCAGTTGCGCGAGATCGACCGTCAGGTTGCCCGAGTGGGCGCCGTCATGGTGGAAGTCGAGTCGGCGAGCCAGCTCCAGCGGGAGGGGATCACGGCGATCGGCAAGTCGATCGAACTGATGAACGGCGTCACCCAACAGGTGGCGGCCAGCGCCGAAGAATCGGCGAGCGCGGCGGAGGAGCTGGCCAGTCAGGCCACCACCATGACCGCGTTGGTCGGCGAGTTCTCCCTGTCATCTTCACGGGACGTTGGGCGGACGGGCACGTCGCGCAACAGTGGGCGGTCGGCCGCGACGCAATCGCGTCGCCCGTCACGTCGTATGACTGCCGCCTAGACGGTACGTGGCGCTAGCGTTCAGGAGCATCTGACCCGCATCACTCCCGATGCGGGCAGACGGTCTTGACCGTGAGGGAGCCTGATGGCCGGTGGGTGGCGTATTGTAGTGGCGTGCGCGGTAGCGTGCGCGGCGCTTGCCGGCTGCGCGGGGCGGTCAACCGACGTATCGACGGTGCCCGCACCGGTGAGTTCAGCACCAGTGAGTTCAGCACCGGTGAGTTCAGCACCAGTGAGTTCAGCACCGGTGCTGAGTACGACACCGGTCGGTGTGGCAGACATGGCGGTCGTGCCCGTGCGCGTGACCTACGTGCTCAGCGCCCTGACTCCATCACTCGATTCGCTCTTCCCGGTCAGTGACTCGCTGAGTGCCGCTCGCTGCGCGGCCATCGGCTTGGTGTGCCATCAGTACGTGTATCGTCGTGAACCGCTCCGCGTGCGCGCCGAGGGACCGCAGCTCTTCATCGACACGAAGCTGGCCTATCGCGCGCGACTCGGCACCATCGGTGGCGGCGCCCGCGTCGCCAGCTGCGGTTATGCGCCGGAAGCGATGCGGCGCGCCACTACCTCGATGCGCACGTCGCTATACTGGCGACGCGATTGGAAGATCGGTGCACGCGACACGAAGCTGGTGGCCGCACTCGTGGACCCCTGCACGGTGACGGCACTGGGGGTCGACGCCACCAGGACATTGCAGGGCGTCATCGACAAACAGCTGGCGCTGTTCGCGGCCGAGGCGGATACCACCATTCCCACCGTTGGCGACTTCAAGCCATTGGCGGATTCGCTCTGGCAGAGCTTTCTCGAGCCGACCGCACTCGACTCCACGAACACGCTCTGGCTCGTGCTCGACCCACAGACTGTGCAGGTCACCCCGTTCGCCGGCAACGGACCGAGCATCATCACGACGATGGTGCTGTACGCGCGTCCGCGCGTCATCGCCGGCGCGAAACCCGTCGTGCGCCGGAAGCCGCTGCCCGTGCTGGCGCTGGGTTCGGCGCCACTGGAATACTCGGTGCCGGTCAGCGTGGAATTGCCGTTCGCGGAACTCGAACGACGTGCGGCGCTGCTGCTGTCGCAGGAGACATCGAGCGCCAGTGTGCGCGTCGACAGCGTGGAGGTACGAGGGATGCGTGACAGCGTGCGCATCGATCTCACGGTGTCGGGATCGTTACGCGGACGACTGTCGCTCACGTCACGGTTGCGATGGGATGCCGCCGCTCGTGAAATCCGGCTCGACGACCTCGATTGGTCGCTGGAGAGCCGCGGCAAGCTCTCGCGGGTAAAAGCCACACTCGGGGCGCCGCTGGTCGGGCGCGCCGTGCGACGCGCCACCAATGGCGGACGCGTCGCGCTCGGCGCGCAGCTGGATTCGGTGCGGGCGGAGTTGATGCGCAAGCTGAACGGGCCGATGGCGCCCGGCGTAGTGATGGGCAGCAGTGTACGCGATCTGCAGATCATCGAAGTGACCGCGACGGCAACCGCCTTCGTGGTCAAGGCGCGACTCACCGGACAGTCAGGGGTATGGTTTCAATGAGCGTGTTCTCCAAGAGGCATCTGTACGCCGCCGCGATCGCGCTCGGATGCAGCGTGTCGTCCGTACAGGCGCAAAGCGCCACGTCGGACGCTGCGACCACCGAGCGTCTTATGCAGCGGCTCGGCGCGTTGGCGGCCGACAGCATGGAGGGCAGACGCGCCGGCACACCGGGCTCGGTACGTGCTCGCGCGTACCTTGTGCGGGAGCTGACCGCGATGGGCGCGAAACCGATCGGTTCCAGCTTCGTCGTGCCGGTCACGCTCCGCGCGCGGGCCGGCAGCGACACCGCCGGCGCTAACATCGTGGCGCGCATTCCCGGCAAGAATTCCCGCGGCCCGGTGCTGGTGCTCAGCGCGCACTACGATCACCTGGGTGTGCGCAACAGTGTGGTGTTCAATGGTGCCGACGACGACGCGAGTGGCTGCGTGGCGCTGCTGACCATCGCCGAACGGTTGCTGCGAGAGCCGCCGGAGCACGATGTGATTCTGGCGTTCTTCGACGCCGAGGAATCGGGTATGGTGGGCTCGAAGGCCTTCGTGAACGCGCCTCCCGTCGCACTCGCTCGCGTGGCGATGAACATCAATCTCGACATGGTCGCACGACAGGACGGCAAGGCGCTCTGGGTGTCAGGCACCTCGCACACGCCTTCGCTCAAACCCATCGCCGAACAGGCGGCGACCAACGCCGCGGTCACCATCCGATTCGGACACGACACGAAGAACCTCAAGCCGGGCGACGATTGGACCGGCTCGTCCGACCATTCGGCATTCCACACCAAGGGGATCCCGTTCTTGTATCTGGGGGTCGAGGATCACGACGACTATCACCAGTCGGGAGACGACGCCGACAAGGTGGACCCGGTGTTTTATCGCGGGACGGTAGAGTTTGCGTATGCGCTGGTGCGGGCGGCGGACGCGAAGCTGAACAGCGTGACGCGAAGCCGGAAATAGGAAGAAGGGCCGCTTCGGAGTAATCCGTTGCGGCCCTTCTGACTCCTTGCCGGTTCGAAACGATCCCGAACCGGTAAAACCCGTTACCGGGCGTCGATCAGGAGATCGGTTGCCCAGGACGAACCGGCAAAGGAACTATGACTAGACAAATGATCACCTCCTCGAAATAGGGTGGGACTTCGGGCAAACTGCCACCGAGATCCTACGGGTGCTTCCCAGGCCGCTTGGAGACCGGGGAAGCGCGGCTTTTTGCGCGGTCGCTCCTCCGCGCAAGCACCATGCTAGGGCTCAGACCGCTCCGTGGCAAGCGACCAATGCGCCTTCTATCACAGAACGGTACTTTTCGCGCACAGAGTCCCGCTCTGGATTCCCCAAGTTTCCCACCTCGAGCATCGCTATGGTCAGACTGACCTCCTGCAGCCACTCGTCCCGCCGTGCGGCGATGTTGGCTGCCGTTCTACTCGCTCTCCCCAGCGTGGTTGTGGCGCAGCAGCCGCCAGCCTCGCAGGCCGCGACCAAGCTCCCGAAGGGGCCGCGAGCGATGATGCTGGCCGACTGGTATCGCGTCGTGAACGTGAGCAGTCCATCGGTTTCACCCGACGGCAAGCGCGTGGCGATGACCGTCACCAAAGCCGTCGAAGCCGAGAACAAGCGGCACAACGAGATCTGGGTCGTGAATACCGCCGGCGGCGAGCCGCAGCGGTGGACGTCGCCGAGCACCGAAAGCAGCAACCCGCGCTGGTCGCCCGACGGTAAGTACCTGTTCTTCACCTCGCCGCGAGCCGGTGGGCAGGGGAGTACGTGGGCGATTCGACTCGATCAGCCCAGCGGCGAAGCGATTCAGATTGGTACGTATCCGAACGGTTCCATGCCGCTGGACGGCGCCTTTGCGGTGTTCACCGAACCCGCCCGTCGGGACACCGCGACGCGAAACGCCACGAATCCGTTCGCCCGCATGCAGCCGATGGCCAAGCCGACGTTCGATGCGATCACGCGCCCGGCCGAACCGTCGCGGTTTGACGGCCGGCACGTGACGGACATGTCGTACAAGGTGAACGGTGTGGGCTTTGTCCCGGGTCGGGCCGAAGCGCGCAGCTGGCGTCCGGCGCAGCTCTGGCGCCAGACGGTAGGCGACACGGCCAAGCAGCAGCTGACGACTACACTGTACTCGCACCGTTCGCCCGAAGTGTCCCCCGACGGCAAGTGGATTGCCTTCATCGCCGACGCGCGACTGCGTCCGGATTCGGTGATGGACCTCGAGCGTGACTCACTCGCCAAGCTGCCGTACAACAAGGCGCGCGATGAGGCCGATCGCAACGACACCGATCTCTACGTCATGGCGAGCACCGGCGGCACGCCGCGCAAGGTGAGCGAGTGGATGGGCGCCGAGTCGGACATCACGTGGTCGCCCGACAGCAAGCAGCTCGCGTTCGTGGGTCGTCCGTCGCGCATCAAGTCGGCTCGCATCTATGTCGTGGACTTGGCCGGCGGCACGCCGCGCAACCTCCTCGGCGACTGGCAGTTCGAGCCGGGCTCACTCAACTGGCTGACCACCGGCAACCTGCAGTTCGCGGCCGACATCGGTGGACGTTCGGCAATCCTGCGCGCCGATCTCACTGGAAAGTCGGCACCGAAGGAACTGGTCGGTGGTCGTCGTCAGCTGCGCGGTGCGAGCTACGACGCCGCGGGCAAGATGATGGCGTACACGTCGACCTCCATGACAAAACCCACGGAACTCTTCGTGGCCTCGGCCGATGGCGTCGGTGAACGTCAGCTCACGCACTTCAATGACGACGTGAACAAGGATGTCGTGTGGAGCGATGCCGAACGCTTTACCTACAAGAGCGTCGGCAACATGGAGATCGAAGGGTGGCTGATGAAACCGTACGGCTACACGCAGGGCAAGAAGTACCCGATGGTGATCTACATTCACGGCGGCCCGCACTCGGCGTACGGCGAAGGCTGGTTCGACGAGTTCCAGAATCTCGCGGCGCAGGGCATGTTCGTGCTCTTCACGAACCCACGTGGCTCGAGCGGATACGGTGCCGACTTCACGTACAGCACGCGCGGTCGCTGGGGCATGGAAGACTACGAGGATCTCATGAAGTCGGTCGACATCGTCGCGGCGCGTCCTGATGTGGACAGCACGAAGATGGGCGCGACCGGCGGCTCGTACGGTGGCTTCATGACGACGTGGTTGGCCACCAAGACCGATCGCTTCAAGGCGATCGAGACCGATCGCACGATTACCGATTGGACGTACTGGTACGGCAGCAGCGACGCGCAGGGACTCACCGAGTTCGAATTTTACGGCAAGCCGTGGGACAATCAGGCGCTGTACGACACGCTGTCTCCGATCCGCTACGTGCAGAAGGTGAAGACGCCGATGTTGCTCGTGCAGAGTGAAGAAGATCACCGCACCCCGATGGGGAGTGCGGAGATCTGGTTCATGTCACTCAAGAAGCAGGGCGTGCCGGTGGAGATGGTGCGCTATCCGCGCTCCAACCACGACCTGTCACGGACCGGTGAGCCCTGGCTGCTGGTGGACCGCCTGGGGCGGATCCGGCAGTGGTTTGCGTTCTGGCTGCAGGGCGTGAAGGCCGGCACAGCGGCGAACTAGACGGCAAAGCAGTAGAAGAGTCCAGCCCCGCCGGATGCTTTCAGATTCTCCTGACTGCATCCGCGCGACGGGTGGGCAAAAACCCACGACGTCGGATTGACACCGCCGCCCTGGCGATCGTGATGACCGACCAGCGCCGCGCCTTCGCCGCCGCTCGTCCAGTTCTTACAGGTACTGTCGCCGGCGTCGGTGGACACGCGGCCGTCGAGCGTCGACCCCGTCATGACATCGTGCGTGTTCGGCGTGTCACCACGACCGTTCACCACCATGCCCTTCTCGGTGATGCTGTTGTCCTTCGACAACTTGTTGTTGTCGCTGTGCAGATCATCGACGCTGGTGGCCACCACCACGCCCTTGGCGTTCTTCCACGGGCCCTTGCCGATGCGGTCGCGCGCATTCACGGCCGACTTGCCGTCGAGCGCCTGCTGACTCAGGTAGGCATGCCACGTCTTGCCGCGTACACCGGCCGCTTCGGCGAGCGTCGTGCAGTGTTTGTCGGCGCCTTCAAGTCCGCCGAGTGCCGCGCCATTGCCGGAGCCCACGCTGGTGATGAAGAACGACATGTCCTGTTGCGGGGTGGGACGCGTTGGGGTGGTTGTCGCGAGGAATGCGGTGGCGAGGGTGAGCGGCAGGCGGTAAGCGAGCATCGGGAGGCTCCGTGTTGAGGAAATGCTGATTCGAATCCTAGATATGACAGTGGTACTTGGCTTCAACAGACTTGGGGATTGGAGCGGAAACAACGGCTCCTGACTGACACGGATACGAACGGGTACGAACTGATAGCAACAGATCAAACAAATGTATTTTGGATCAGTCTCGCGACAGCGCCGTCGAATACGCGGGGCTGATCTATGCTGTCTGTTGCTATCGGTTCGTATCCGCGTCAGTCAGGAACTGTTTGTTTCGGTTGCTATCGCAGTGACGGCCGCAGCACGACGGTCTCGGCCGTCCTCGCCCGCACCGCTCGCGGCGAGTACGGTAGCGGCGAGTATTCTCCTCGTACCCACGGTCCGAAGAGATTGCTGTAGTACGGACTACGCGGGTCGCCGCTTTGCCCGGGCGTGTTCGTCACCATGGCACCGTCCCAGTTCGCGAGATCCATCACCACGCGAAAACTGGCGCCGGCCGTCTGGTTGTCGGTGTTGCCGGTGGCGTTGAGCGTGTTGGCATAGCCGCCTCGGGCAAGTGGTCCGGGTGACAAGCGCGAACGGATCGAGTCGGCGATCACCACGTCGAGCGGGTGCGCGATACGTACGTGATGCATCTTCGCATCGCCGTACCGCCAGTCTGCCATGTCCTTGCCGAAGCGACGCGACAGGTCAGAGACCGCCTCGTTGAACGAACGGAACAGAATGAAATCGCGCGCGACCGTCGGGTTCTCGCCCAAGAGTGAATCCGGGTTGGTCAGCCAGCCGATGGTCTGCGACAACGACACCGTGCGCAGCAGCGGACGCGCCTCCAATGGCAGCACGATGTCGGCGGTGTGTGTGAGCAGTTTGCGCTCCCATGCCGCATAAATGGCCGCGCCGCGCGACTCGGCCGACAGCACACCGTTCCAGCGCAGCATGGTGTCGCGCGCGGCGATCGAGGCGGGGCTCGTGAGCGTGATCTGTTTGATCAGCGGGACCAGCGCCCGGGCCGCGAGCGCCGTCTCGTCGTGCTGCAGCGCCATCATCTGCAACAGCGTGGCCTTACGCGTGGTGTCGAGCACTTCGGTCAAGCGATCACGACGGAACGGCTCGGCCCAGACGCGGGCAAGCGCGTTGCTGTTGGCGTACGACGCCTCCACGTTGAGCGCGTTGGCCGTGCCGACGTAGCCGCGTGCAGGCGACGTCTCATGCGGAAGGTTCGCAATGGGCAGGAAGCCGCTCCATTCGAAGCGTCCATCGCCGGGCACGGGGACGAGGCCGTCCCAGTTCTTGCGAATCGGCGCGATGCCGGCGCTTTGCCAGCCGATGGCACCGCTGGTGTCCGCCCAGATCCAGTTCAGCGCCGGCATCCGCGCAAACGACAGCGCCGTGCGCGCTTCGCTCCACGTCCGCGCCTGATCGAGTCGCAAGCTGGCGAGGTACGGGGCACCACCCGGTTCGAGCCACGCCGCGCGCAGCGCGATCGCCACCCGCTTCGACGCGTCCGACATGAGCACCGGGCCATGACGGGTGTACTGCAGCGTCACGACCACCGGGGCCGCTCCCTTTACGCGAATCGTATCGATGATCTGGCGCATGCGCTCACTGGCGCCGCGATAGCGATACGAGCGCGGGTCTTTGGCATCGAGCTGATACGTGTAGAGGTCTTCCGCATCGATGCCGAAGATGGTGAGTCCCCACGCGCCGTGTTGGTTGTGCCCGATGGCGACGCCGGGAATGGCCGGCTCGCCGCCGCCGATCACATCCCAGCCCGGCGCCTTCAGGTGCACCATGTAGCGCAACGACGGCGCCGCGATCGTGCGGTGCGGATCGTTCGCCACAATCGGCTTGCCGCTGGCCGTACGCGATCCGGCGAGCACCCAGTTGTTGCTCTCCCAGCGATCGAAGGCGGGCGTCGCCGTATCGACCGGCGGTGCCACGCGACGCAACGCCTGCGGCAACTCCGCGGTGCGAAAGTTCGGCACCTGCTTGAAGTCGTTGTAGTCGGCCAGCATGCGTGCGCCGGGCGCCGCGTCGAGCGCGCGCGCCACGAGCGAGTCGAGTCCCAGGCGTACGGGTGAGAGTTCGTAGCGCCGGCGTCGAGCGACGGCTGCCTCGCCGATCTCGCGTACCGCGCGCGCGGTCGTCGGTTCATCGGCCGCGTTCGAGGCCAACGCGTTGTGCCGCGAGATCACCACCGCTTGCGTCCAGTGTTGCGGTGCGATGCCCAGCCACGTGAGCTCTTGCGGCATCAGCGCGGGGTTGGCGCGCACCTCGTCCACATACGCGTTCACGCCATCCACGAATGCGCCGATGATGCTGGCGCCGCGCGGATGGTAGTGCGCGAGCTCCGACGTCATCGACCCGCGATAGCGCAGCAGACGCGACGCACGATCACGCGAGACCCAGCGAGGGCCGAGCACTTCGGCCATGGTGCCGGTCGCCTGTCGACGCCACAGTTCGAGCTGGAACAGTCGATCGCGTGCGGCACTGTAGCCCTGCGCGAAGAACAGATCGTGTTCGCTCGCCGCCTCGATGTGCACGATGCCGGCTGAGTCACGCGCCAGTGTGACCGGCGCCTGCAGTCCCGTGGCGGTGATCTGTTGGGTCGGCGCCTGAGCGCTCGCGCGATCGGGTGCCCCCAACAACAGCGCCAGCAACACGACCGCTTTTACGGCGGCACTCGTCAACGCACTTGCGAACTCGCGCACAATCTCTCCGGCGGGTTTGATCTCATGAATGGCATCGACGCTACGTCCGGCCTGCCAATAGTCCTGCGTCGCGCCATCCACGCTTGAGCGCTTGAGCTGCCGGAGCGAGCGCAGCGCGTAGAAGGTACGGATCCAATGCTTCGTCTTGCGTCCCTTGAACAACCAGCGGGAAATCGGTCCCACTTTCGTGCCGAGTTTCTCCACGTACGGCGTGCGGATCACCGACACCGGCACGCCGGTGAGGCGTTCCGTGAGCACGATGTCGCGGGAGTTGGCCTCCACGATCGCGTACTTGTAGGCGTCGTCGGAGTTGCACTCCGGCGTGGCAATGAAGCGCGTGCCCAACTGGACACCCGCGTACCCCATGTCGAGAAGGGCCTTGAACTGGTCGGGTGCGCCCACGCCGCCGGCGGCGACCACGGGCAATCCGAGCGCGCTGACTTCGTCGAGCAAGGCGCGGGGATCGCGTGAACCGGTGTGGCCGCCCGCTTCACGATTCACCGCCACGAGTCCATCTACCCCACCATCGCGGCCCTTCTCGGCCCACTTCAGCTCGGTGATGTCGTGGTAGACCACACCGCCCACCGCGTGCACGCGATCGCACACCCACTTGGGATTACCCAGTGACGTGAGGAAGAATCGCACGCCTTCTTCGAGCGCGATGTCGACCCACTTGATCATGCGGTTGTGATACGTCTTCGACGACGCTTCGATCAGCGCGTTGAAGCCGATCGGCGCGCCGCCACTGAGACGGGTGATCGTGCGCAGCCCCTCGCGAAAGTCGTAGCCGTGCACGTAGGTGAGCGAGATCGGCTGCACGATGCCGAGCGCGCCGGCGGCACTGACCGCGGCAACCAACTCGGGATTGCTGCACGGATACATGGGGCCGCAAATCAGGGGCACTCGAATGTGCGCGTGTCGCGTAAGCGGCGTGTCGAACGAAAGCGCGCCCGCCGGCGGGGCAGCGACGTCCGTCATTGGGCCGACTCCCGTGACGGATCGGGCGGTGAGAGTCGCCAATGCACGACGCATCGGGCCACCACCTCACCGTCGGCGTTCGCGATGTCCGCTTGCACATCGTGCGTGATCGGCGCGGGCACGTCGCTCGGCGCGTGCGCGGTCGTCGTGCACACCAGCGTGCCACGCGCCTTCTTGAGATACTCGATGGACAAGCCGGTCACGATGCCGCGCACGCCGGGCGGCAACGCCGTCATCAGCGCCACCCCACTGGTCATCTCAGCCAGATTCACCAGTGCCACGGCGTGCACCGACGCCAGATGATTCCGCACCGCCTTGCGGTCGCGCAGCTCCACCCTCGCGTAGCCGGGACGCACGTCGGTGTACACCCCACCCACCGAGCCCGTGTACGGCGCCGTGCGACCCACGGCCCAGCTGAACAGGCGCTTGCCGAAGGGGAGAGCTGAAAAGCGTTCCCAGTTGCGCAGCAGGAGGCGTCCCGGGGATGGATTGGCGCGAGGCATGCAGATTGGAACGGCGGGGAGGGAAGAGGCGTAGCGTTAGGTAGCGTACGTGCCGATCACCGAACCCGCCACCGTCCCCACCGCATGACCGTGCTTGTCACCGGCGCCACAGGCTACATCGGCGGCCGCCTCACCTCTCGATTGGTGGAGCGGGGCGTGCCGGTGCGGCTGCTGGTCCGTGACCCGCGCCGCATTCACGGGCGGTGGTGGGAACACGATGTCGAGGTGGTGACCGGCGATTTGTTCGACGCGGCCTCGCTCGCCCGGGCGCTCGACGGCGTCGATCAGGCGTATTACCTCGTGCACAGCATGACGCACGCCACGGACTTCGCCGAGCGCGACCGGGTGGCCGCCCGGAATTTCGTGCAGGCGGGGCGTGCCCTGAAGCACTGCATCTACCTCGGCGGGCTCGTGCCGGATGCGCACGACGCCAGCGAGCATCTCCAGAGCCGCGGAGAGACGGGTGCCATCTTGCGAGGCGGACTGCCAACCACGGAGTTCCGCGCGGGGCCGATTGTGGGTTCGGGGTCGGCGTCGTTCGAAATGGTACGCTACCTGGCCGAGCGCCTGCCGTTCATGATCGCGCCGAAGTGGATCACGAATCAGGTGCAACCGATCGCGGTGCGCGACGTGCTCACGTATTTGGTTCGCGCCCGCGAGCATGGCCCGTCCGGCATCGTGGAGATCGGCGGCGCCGACGTCCTTTCGTTCCGCGACATGCTGCACGGCTACGCCGAGGTGCGCGGTCTTCGTCGCACGATTATCGCCGTGCCGGTGATGTCGCCGAGACTGGCCGCCCTCTGGATCGATAAGGTCACGCCGATCCCGTCGCGCCTGGCCACGCCGCTGGTTGAGGGCATCGCTCATCCGGTGCTGGCCGACACCACCAAGGCCCGTGAGCTGTTTCCCGACGTGCGCCCGATGGCCTATCGCACCGCGGTCCAGCGTGCCCTCTCGCGCCTGACCGCACACGCCGTGGAGTCGCGGTGGAGCGACGCGCTGGGCGGTGGCGCGTCGTACGAACTGCGTGACCGGGAGGGTGTGCTGGAGGAGACGCGCACGATTTATGTGGATGCCAGCCCCGATCAGGTGTTTCGGGCCTTCTGTCGGCTGGGAGGCGATCAAGGGTGGCTGGCTTGGAATTGGCTCTGGAAGATCCGGGGCTTTCTGGACCGGATGGTGGGCGGACCCGGGCTGCGGCGCGGGCGCCGCGACCCCGCTTGGTTGTATCTTGGAGAGGCGGTCGACTTTTGGCGGGTGGAGATGGTCGAGCGCCCGCGCCTGTTACGCCTGCGCGCTGAAATGCGCGTGCCTGGACAGGCGTGGTTGCAGTTTTCGGCCGTGCCCGAAGGCGAGGGCACACGGCTGATTCAGACGGCGCTCTTCGCGCCGCGCGGTCTTTTCGGACTTCTTTACTGGTACGCGATGTATCCGGCACACCTGTTCATCTTCGGTGACATGGCGAAGGCGGTCGCTCGACTCGCGATGGCCGAGCCGGTCGTCGCGCCAGCGGTACGCACGCGCGTGTCTGGCGAGCCGGTGTTATGAACGCGACCATCTCCGTGGTTGACGTCGCACGTGGCCTGGGGCTCGCGCTGCTCGCCGTGCAGGTGCCGATGTTGCTGTTGCTCCTCACGCGCCTCATGCCGGGACGGACTCGCCGTCCACCGATCGCGCCCCGACTCACGCCGCGCACCGACACGACGGTGACCGTGATCGTCGCCACGCTCAACGAAGCGAAGCGCATCGGTCCGTGTCTCGCGGGGCTCACCGCGCAAACGTCTCCGATGCTCGAAGTGCTGGTGGTGGACAGCCGCTCCACCGACGGCACCCGTGAGCTGGTCGAGGCCGCGTCGGCGCGTGATCCGCGTATTCGACTGGTCACCGATGAACCGCTCCCCGCGGGTTGGGTCGGTAAGGTCTGGGCGCTCGAGACGGGCCTGCGGCAGGCGAAGGGCGAGTGGGTGCTCGGCATCGATGCCGACACCGTTCCCGCACCCGGTTTGGTCGGTGCCGTGGTCGACGCGGTGGAGCAGGACGGCTACGACGTGGCGTCGTTCTCGCCCCAGTTCCGCGACCAGACGTCTTCCGAACGCTTCGTGCAACCGGCGATGCTGGTCACGCTGGTTTATCGCTGCGGGGCCGCCGGTGCCACGCAGCCACCTGCCGATCGCGTGCTCGCCAATGGGCAGTGCTTCGTGGCGCGCCGCGCGTTGCTCGAGCAGCACGGCGGCTATGCGCCCGCCCGCGCGTCGTTCTGCGATGATGTCACGCTGGCGCGGCACCTCGCGTCACACGGCGCACGCGTGGGCTTTCTCGACGGCTCGAAGATCATTCAGGTCAGCGCGTATGTGTCGTTGGCCGAGATGTGGCGTGAGTGGGGACGCAGCTTCGACTTGAAGGACGCCACCCCCACCTGGCGGCGCTGGGTCGACGTGGCGTTGGTGTGGAGTGCGCAGGCGCTGCCGCTGCCGATGCTGCTGGTGCTCGGCGCCGTTCTTGGGTCGATGGGCTGGCCCGCCGCCGACAATCCGCAGGCGATGCTGCTCGAGGCGCTCCTGCTCGTGAACGCCTCGGCGCTGCTGGTGCGGCTGATGATGCTTGTGGCGTTGCGGCACAGCTACGCCGAGCGGGGCTGGCCGTTCTGGCTGTCCTGGCTGTCGGACAGCGCCGCGGCCTGGCGGCTCACGCTCAGCACGGCCCGCACGCCAACGCGCTGGCGCGGACGGCAGTACGACACGCTGGTGACCGACGGCGCGAACTGACGCGCGAGGGTATCGGCAAAAGCAACAGCGGGAACACGGAGGGAACCGATTTCACCGATCACACAGATAAGCAAAAGCGCTCTTGGTTTATCTGTGTGATCCGTGAAATCCGCCAGCTCCGTGTTCCCGCTGTTGCTTTTGACGTTGCCGTCCCGTTGCTCTGGCGCTGGCATTCCCGTCTCCGCGCACTGATGGCCGATGAGCAGGGAAGCTCCGTCCGCGAAGAAAGGGATTCCCTGATAGCCTCGACCGTCGCGGCCAGCAACTTCCGTGCATGCGTCTCACACGATTCACCGACAATGCGTTGCGATGCCTGATGCTGCTCGGCCTGGAACCTGAGCGTTGCATCACGGTGAACGAAATCGCTGAACGCATGAACATGTCCTACGAGCATCTCGTGAAGATCGTCCACCGACTCTCCGAATTCGGCTACGTCGAGACGGTGCGTGGACGGCACGGGGGCGTGCGGCTGGGCAAGTCGGTCCACGACATCTCAATCGGCGTACTGGTTCGACAGACCGAGGAGAACCTCGCGCTCGCGGAGTGCTTCGACCCTCAGCAAAACACCTGTCCGATCTCGTCGGCGTGTCGCTTGACCGGTACGTTCGACGAGGCGCTGAACGCGTTTCTCGCGGTGCTCGATCAGAAGACGCTGGCCGATATCCTCGAACCTAGAGCCGAGTTGGTGCCGCTGCTCGTACGTCGGGAATCGATGGTCGTTGCGACGAGTTACCCCTAGCGCGCGTCGCCCAACGCGCCCAGCATGGCTCGCGTGAAGTCCGGGAGGTCCTTCGGCACCCGGGCGCTGACGATGTTGCCATCGACCACGGCGGGCTCGTCGACCCATTGGGCGCCGGCGTTGGTGAGATCGTCCCGAATGCCCAATGACGAGGTCATGCGCTTGCCGCGCACGATGCCGGCCGAGATGAGAATCCACGGGCCGTGGCAGATCGTGCCGACGACGCCCCCCTGCTCGTAGACACGCCGCACGAGGGAGAGGACCGCCGGATCGCGCCGCAACTTGTCGGGCGCCCATCCACCCGGTGCCACCACGCCGCGCAGGGTGGCCGGATCAAGGTCGGCCACCTGGCCGTCCATCGTAGCCGGATAGCCCCACTTGCCGTGATACATCGCTTCCCCGTTCCCGATCAGCGGGGTGTGATAGCCGGCTTCTTCGAGGCGGAGCTTGGGATACCAGACCTCGAGGTCTTCGTAGTCCGGGCCGACGAGGATGGCGATCGTGCCGAGTGACGACATAGCGAGTCTCAGATTCAGGAAAAGGTCGGGAATGCGGGGGGAGGCCAGCGAGCTGGTGTTCCTGTGCGTACAATTGGTCGAGGCCGGAAACGCTCCCCCGCTGGGTGCTATTGATCTCGGGGATCGTACTGCGACCGGCCGCCCTTCGCCCCAAACAACATGAAGCTTATCGTCGCCATCATCCGCCCGGAGAAGCTGGCGGATGTGAAACGTGCGCTCTTTCAAGTCGGCGTGACCGGCATGACCCTCTCCCGCGTCAGCGGGCACGGCGGAGAGCGCGACGTCGTACAACAGTATCGCGGAGAATCGGTGGTGCTCGAATTTCACGAAAAGGTCCGGATTGAAATGGCCTGCTCGGAAGAGTTTGTCGAGCGTACGATCGACGCGATCTGCGAAGGGGCGCGCACCGGTGATGTCGGCGACGGCAAGATCTTCGTGTTGCCACTCGATCACACCGTACGCATCCGCACGGGAGAGCGCGATAATCATGCCCTCACCGCCGTGAATGCCGACGAGATCATGCGTCAGACGCAGCTCGAGATGCGCGTACCGAACAAGGAGGACTACTGATGCAGGCGCCAACGATCTCGTCGGGCGATACGGCGTGGGTGTTGATCTCGACGGCCCTCGTGTTGTTCATGGTGCCAGGGTTGGCGTTTTTCTACGGCGGTCTTGTTCGCAGCAAGAGCGCGCTCAACACGATGCTGATGAGCCTCGGCGCGCTGGCCGTCGTCACGGTACAGTGGGTACTCTTTGGCTACAGTCTGGCGTTTGGTCCCGGCTCGAACTGGATCGGTGGCTTGAGCTTCCTCGGCTTTCAAGGTGTCACGGCCACGCCGAATCCCACGTATGCGGCGGCGCTTCCGCATCTGCTGTTCGCCGCCTTTCAGGCCATGTTCGCAGGGATCACGGTCGCGCTCTTCTCCGGCGCGATCATCGATCGGATGCGGTTCGTCGCGTATCTCACGTTCGGCCTCATCTGGACCACGTTGGTCTATGATCCGCTGGCGCACTGGGTCTGGGGCGACGGCGGCTGGCTCCGCACCCTCGGCGCGCTCGACTTCGCCGGCGGCACGGTGGTGCACATCAGTGCCGGCATCACGGCGCTCGTACTGGCGAAGGTCCTCGGCCCGCGTCGCGACTTCAAGCGCGTTCCTACGGTCCCGCACAACGTGCCGTTCGCGCTGCTCGGTGCCGGGATGCTCTGGTTCGGCTGGTTCGGTTTCAACGCCGGCTCGGCGCTCGCGGCTGATGGCATCGCGGCGAACGCGCTGGTCACAACGCATGCCGCCGCGGCGGCGAGCTTGCTCACGTGGAGTCTGCTCGAGTTGTTCAAGAGCGGCCGTGCGACGGCCGTCGGTGTCGCCACCGGCGCCGTGGTCGGCTTGGTCGCCATCACCCCCGCCGCGGGCTTCGTGACCCCAATGTCGGCACTCGCCATCGGCTTCCTCGCCGCCCCGGTCTCGTTCTTCGTGCTGCACTATCGCTCGAAGACCGCGCTCGACGACACGCTCGACGTGTTCGCCTGTCACGGTGTGGCCGGCATCATGGGCGCCGTGCTAACGGGTGTGTTCGCGTCGAAGGACGTCAACCCCATCGGTGCCGATGGTCTCCTGCGTGGCAACCCGACGCTGGTGGGCATTCAGGTGCTTGCCGTCGTCGCTACCGTCGCCTTCGCCGGCGTCGCCAGCTTCGGCATTCTGTCTGCGCTCAAGCTGGTGATGCCGCTGCGCATTCGCGTGGACGCCGAAGTACAGGGCATCGACCTGGCGGAGCACGGCGAAGAAGCGTACCACGGCTCAGATCTCAGTGATCTGACGGGGCGGCGTACGGCGCTGGGTGACGCGGTGGTGTTGTCCGCGAGTGAGTTGCGGGGGGCTGTGGTGAGGAGTGCGTAAACGGGCGCTGTAACTGCCAACTGCTTAGGGGGCAGGGAGGAGGGTGTCAGGAGGGATGGCGCAGGACTGCATCGCCGTCCCTCCTGCCCCCTCCTCCCTGACACCCTCCTTCCTGCCCCCTAAGCAGTTGGCAGTTCGCAGAAAAAACAAAAGGGGCGCTCACCGTAACGGTGAGCGCCCCCTTCCTTATCCGAAAGCCAGCCTTAGGCCTTCTTTCTATCCTGCAGCCACGTCATCGGGATCATGAACAGCGGAGACAGGAAGAGTCCGAGCAGAATGTTGATCCAGATGAGCGCCATGTAATAGGCAGTCATCCCCAACGAGGCCCAGATGGTTCCCAGCGTTCCGTGTGATTCCACTGTCTGTCTCCGGAGTCGATTGATGACGGGCGCACAGCTGCGTGCGTCCGCCAAGTGCTGAAAAGAGTAAGCAACTCGGCCGCCGGAAGGTAGGGGGGTGGTTGACGCGTCGCGGCTCGCAGGCGATCAGTCCAACATGTCCGAACTGACGAACTTTCCGCCTGACGCACTGCTGCAGGCGTCGCTCGAGGTGGCCATGGCGCCCGTCGTCGGACCGTTGGTGCTGGCCGTGTCCGGTGGACGCGACTCGATGGTGCTGCTGCAGGCCATCGCGCGGTGGGCTCCCGAGCGCGTTGCGGCGGTGGCCACCTTCGATCACGGTACCGGCAGCTACGCCACCGATGCGGCGTCGCTGGTGGCGGCGGAATCGCGTCGCCTTGGGCTCACAGTGGTGCGCGAGCGTTCCCGCACACCGGGGCACAGCGAAGCGGCGTGGCGGGCAGCGCGCTGGGACTTTCTCGGCCGGATCGCCCGCGCCTTCAAGGCGCGCGTGGCCACGGCGCACACGCGCGATGACCAGCTCGAGACGGTCGTCATGCGACTGCTGCGCGGAGCGGGCGCCCGCGGGATGGCGGCGCTGGCCGCTCCCTCGATGGTGGTGCGACCCTGGCTCGGGGTGTCGAGGTCCGAGTTGGCGCGATGGGCCGTGCTGGAGAAGGTGGCGTACGTCGAGGATCCGATGAACGTCTCTCGCGCCTTCCTGCGCGGGCGCGTGCGCCACGAACTGCTGCCCGCACTCGAGGCTGCGTCGCCCGGGTTCTCGGACGAGATCCTCGCGATCGCCGATCAGGCGGCAACGTGGCGACGAGACGTGGAGCGGCATGTCGATGCCATGGGCGTGGCGGTCGCACCATCAGGCGCGCGCGTGTCGTGCCCCGCCGCGGCACTCGAATGCACGACGCGCGAAGGGCGAGCGGTGCTCTGGCCAGCTATCTGCGCCCGCGCCGGCGTGACGCTCGACGCCAAAGGAACTCGGGAGCTCGTGAAGTTTACCACGGCGGGTCGAAGCGGCTCGAGTGTGCTCGTGTCGGGCGGAGCGATCGTGATACGGCGCCGTCCTGGCACGGGCGAACCGCCAGGCGATCGGTTCGAAGTGCGGCGAGCGTCGTCCAAGCGGTCGCCCGACGGTGCAACAGCATGGGCAGGTGCCGCGGAAGCGTTGCCACCACGCGTTGGACGGTTCCGGTGGCGACGGTTGCATACGGCGCCGTCATCGGGAAGTGTCGCGGAGCAGGACCTGTGGACCATGGGGATTCCCCGTGGCGAACAGGTCGCGCTGCGCGTCTGGACCGCAGGAGATCGCATCCGAACCGCTGGTGCCCCAGCAGGGAGGCGCGTGACGCGGTACTTTTCAGAAGCACATGTGCCTGCGCTGGACCGGTCGACGTGGCCGGTCCTGCTCGTGAATAGCGAGCTGGTGTGGGTTCCTGGGGTTTGCCGTGGTCTTGCGGCACCGTCTCGGCCCGGTCGGCCGGAGTTGATTTGGTACCGGTGTGAGCCCGAGTTTGACTGAGCAGAGCCAACCCAGCGCGGAAGACCCCCGTCTCGACGGCCGTGCCGTCCGGCGCCTTGTGTACGACGCCGACACCATCGAAGCGCGCGTGCAGGAGTTGGGCGCGGACATCACGGCGGCGTATCCCGACGGCGATTTGCTCGTGCTCGGCCTGCTCAAAGGCAGCTTTATCTTCCTCAGCGACCTCGTGCGGCACATTGCCCGACCGCTACAGGTCGATTTCCTCGTGGCGTCGTCCTACGGCGATGCGATGGAATCGAGCGGAGTCGTGCGTCTTCTCTACGATCCGGAAACGGAACTGGAGGGGAAACACATTCTGTTAGTTGAAGACATCGTGGATTCTGGTCGAACGCTCAACCGGCTCATCGAGCTGTTGGGCGACCGGAAGCCGCGTTCGCTGGAAATCTGCGCGCTGTTGCACAAGCACATCGCGACGGAGCTTCATCATCCCACGCGGTTCATCGGGTTCGATGCGCCGCACGAATTTCTGGTTGGCTACGGGCTAGACCATGCCGAGAATTTTCGGCACCTCCCGTATGTCGCCAGCCTGCAGTAAGGCGGTCACCCTATGGCACCAAACATGACGCCCTCGCCGAAGAAGCCGTTCAACTGGGGACGCTTCTCCAAAACGCTGTCGTTCTGGATCCTGGTGATCCTGATTCCGGTCGCCTTCCTGACGTATGGGAACGGCCGCGAGACGCAGGCACCGGAACTCGACTACAACGCGTATCGACAGCAGTTGGAAGTCGGCAACATCAAGACGGCCACGTTCCAGACCGACAACGTGCTGGCCGGTCAATTCAACCAGCCGGTGCGTGTGAACAACCGCGAGGCGCGGAAGTTTGTCACGCGTCTGGTGCCGGGTTCGGCCGAGAAGGAGCAGGCGCGCCTTTTCGAGCGTGGTGTGCGCACGAACGCCAGTGAGCCGCGCGCGAACTTCGGTAGCCTGCTCATCACGATGCTGCCGTACGTACTGCTCATCGGCTTCTGGATCTTCCTGTTCCGACAGATGCAGGCCGGCGGCAACAAGGCGTTCTCGTTCGGCAAGAGCAAAGCGAAGCTGCTCAGCGGCGACACGCCGAAGATCACTTTTGCCGACGTGGCCGGTGCCGACGAGGCCAAGGTCGAACTGCAGGAAATCATCGAGTTCCTGAAGGACCCGCAGAAGTTCACCAAGCTCGGCGGACGTTTGCCGAAGGGTGCGCTGCTCGTCGGTCCGCCGGGTACCGGTAAGACGCTGCTCGCCAAGGCCGTGGCGGGTGAAGCCGGACGCCCGTTCTTCTCGATGTCGGGTTCCGACTTCGTGGAAATGTTTGTCGGTGTCGGTGCCTCGCGTGTGCGCGATCTGTTCGAGCAGGGCAAGGCGCATGCGCCCTGCATCATCTTCATCGACGAAATCGATGCCGTCGGCCGTCATCGCGGCTCGGGCATGGGCGGCGGTCATGACGAGCGTGAACAGACGCTCAACCAGCTCCTCGTCGAGATGGACGGTTTCGAGTCGAACGATGGCGTGATCCTGATTGCGGCCACGAATCGCCCCGACGTCCTGGACCCTGCGCTGCTGCGTCCGGGTCGCTTCGACCGCCAGATCGTGGTCGACGCGCCAGATCTCCGTGGCCGCGAAGGCATCCTCAAGGTCCACCTGCGCAACAAGCCGCAGGCCGACGACGTGAGCGTGCACTCGCTGGCGCGTGGTACGCCGGGTATGGCTGGTGCCGACTTGGCGAATCTCGTGAACGAAGGCGCGTTGCTCGCGGCCCGAAAGGGGCACGACAAGATCTTCATGAGCGATCTCGAGGAAGCGAAGGATCGCGTCATGCTGGGCGCCGAGCGAAAGTCGTTGGTGATGAAGGACGACGAGCGCCGTCTCACGGCGTTCCACGAAGCCGGACATGCGGTGTGCGCGATGATGGTCTACGGCAACGATCCGTTGCACAAGGTCACGATCGTGCCGCGTGGTCGCGCGCTCGGCATCGCCTTCACGCTCCCCGAGGATGACCGCGTGTCGGTCACGCGCGAGCAGCTCGAAGCGAAGCTGGTCATGGCGTACGGTGGGCGTGCGGCCGAAGAGATTGTGTTCGGCCACAACCGCGTCACCACCGGCGCGGCCAGCGACATTCAGCAGGCCACGAGCATTGCCCGTCGCTACGTCACGCAGTGGGGACTTTCCGACACCATCGGACCGATCCTCGTCGGTGACGTGGAACAGGAACTCTTCCTCGGTCGTGACATTCAGTCGCGCCGCGAAGTGTCAGAGCAGACGGCGCAGCTGGTGGATTCCGAAGTGAAGCGTGTGGCGTTCGAGGCGCATGCCCGGGCCGTCGCCGTGCTCACCGAGAATCGGTCGCTGCTCGACATCGTGGCGACGCAGCTGCTCGAACGCGAGACGCTCACGCGCGACGACATCCTGCTGCTCAAGGCCGGCAAGGAGCTGCCGCCGCGCCTGCCGCCTGACATGCCGATGCCGACGCAACCGCTCGCCACACCGGCGGCGCCGGCCGCCCGCCCGATCCTGCCGCCGATGCTGGGCGGCCCGGAAATCGCCCCTGCGTAAGGCCTCACGGGTCCGCTACGGCGGACCAACCTAGCGTGCAGCTCACGCAGTTCACGATGCAGTTCACATGGCGCGACGGCCTCGAAATCGGGGTCGTCGCGCTGGTGTTCTACCGCATCCTGTTGCTCATTCACGGCACGCGGGCCCTCCAGATTCTGGGTGGTGTCGCCGTGCTGGTGGCAGCGTACGCCATCGCGTCGCTCCTGCAACTCACCATGATCACCTACCTCTTGGGGTTGGTATTCACCTACGGTGTGTTCGCGTTGCTGATCATCTTTCAGCCTGAACTGCGCGCGGCGCTGGCGCACATCGGCCAGACACCGGTCACCCGTTTGTTCAGGCGCGTGGAACAGGGGCCGGTGGAAGACGAAATCGCCGATGCCGTCGAACGGCTCTCGCGCTCCGGCGTGGGCGCGATCATCGCCATCGAACGTGATGTCCCGCTCTCGGATTTCATTGACAGTGGGTCGTCGCTGCAGGCGAAAGTGTCGGCCGATCTGCTCACCACGATTTTCACGCCCTATTCGCCGCTGCATGACGGGGCCGTGATCATTCGCGGCGACACGATCGTCGGCGCCGGCTGCATCCTGCCGCTCTCGCAGGGTGCCGTCGCGCATCGCTCGCTCGGCACGCGACATCGCGCGGCGCTGGGACTCGCCGAGGAGACCGATGCCATCGTGATCGTGGTGTCGGAGGAAACCGCCGTCGTGTCGGTGGCGCGGAACGGCGCCCTGCAGGTGCGCCTGACGCCCGTACAGGTGCGTGATCTGCTCGCTGGTCGCGCCGTGAAGACGAACGGATGACGGCGCCTTCCACCTCGCCGCGCGCGCGCTTTCAGATGCCCCGGACCGTCATCGCCCCGGTGCTGGCGATGGTCGTGCTCTTTTCGGCGTATCTCGCAACGGCAGCGCCCGATCTCACATTCTGGGACGCCACCGAACTCGTCACCGCTGCCCGCACGCTGGGCATCCCGCATCCCCCCGGTACGCCGCTGTGGGTGCTCATCGCGCACGTCGTCTCCAATGTGTTCTCCAATACCGGTCCGGCCCGCGCCGTGACCATGCTCTCGGTGCTGGCGAGTGCGCTGGTGGGCGGTGTCGGCGCCTCGATGCTGCAGCGCTGGATCGGGTCGCGCGGCGCCGTCGTCGGCGCCGTGCTCGCGGGCACGATGACGACCGTGTGGAGCAACGCCACGGAGACGGAGGTGTACGCGGTCTCGCTGCTTTTCTCGGCGGTGATGCTGGCCGCCGGCGAATTCGCCGGTCGCCCCGGCGTGTCAGACCAGGCGCGACAACGCGCGCGTGCCCTGATCGTGTTCATCGCCGCCCTCGCGGTACCGCTGCATCTGAGCGTGCTGGTCGCCTTGCCGGCGGCCATGGTATTCGCGTGGGCGGGACCGCGCGTTCGATTGGTCGACGTGGCCGGCTGGGGCGCGCTCGGCATGCTCGGCGTGTCGGCCGTGGCGGTGCTGCCGCTGCTCTATGCGGCGGGGCCTGAACTGGCGTCGGGCCATCCTGATTCACTGCGGGCACTGCTCGCTGTACTGCGCCGAGAGCAGTACGACGTGGCGGGACTGCTGCCGCGCATGGCGCCGCTTTGGCTGCAACTGGGCAACGTGTTCGAATGGGCCGACTGGCAGGTCGCGTTTGGCGTGCATCCCTTCCCGACGCCGTCCGTACCCCGCACGATGCTCACCCTTTCGTTCGTCTGGCTCGCGGCGCTAGGGCTGCGCGCCGTGTGGCGTTACGAGGCGCGCGTGGGCCGGGCCATGGCGGTGCTGTTGCTGTGTGGCACCGCTGGCGTGGCATTCTGGCTCAACATGCGGGCCGGTCCTTCGTTCGGCGGCAGCTTCATCCCGGCCGGCGCCCTGCACGAGGCGCGCGAGCGCGACTACTTCTTCGTGCTCGGCTTCTGGAGTTGGGGACTCTTGGCCGGCGCCGGTCTCGCGGCGATCTCGGCGACCATCGCCAAACGTCTGCCGGCTCCCATCGCCGCGCTGCCGCTGCTGATCGGCGCGGTGCCGCTGGTGGCCAACCGCGCGGTGATGGATCGCACCCGGGAACCCATCGCGTCGATGCCGCGCACGTATGCGCGCCTGCTGCTCGACGCCGTGCCGCAGCGGGGGGTCCTCCTCGCCGGCGGCGACAACGACACCTTCCCACTCTGGTATCTGCAGCAGGTCGAAGATTATCGCTCGGACGTGACCGTGGTCACCGTGCCGCTGCTTGGCGCCACATGGTATAGGGAAGCGCTCGCCGCGCGACGGCTGCTGCCGCCTGAGGCGGTACGCCGCTGGCCGGGACTTGAAGCGACGCTGCGATCGGTGATGATCCACGCCACGGCAGACCGCCGCGCGGTGCGAGTGAGCGCGCTGCTGTCGCGCGCCGATCGCGACCGCGTCGATCGGACGCAGGGGTGGGCGCTACAGGGACTGGTATTTGCGCCGTCAGCCACCACCGCACCGGGGGCGATCACGCTCGACGCGGGCGCCTTGGCGCGGGCCAGGGAGCAGGTGCCCCGTTCGGTCTTGGCGCCAGTCCCGGTGGGTGCCGATCCGGCCGTCGCGCAGATGCAGGCGTTGCTGCGCTGTACGCAAGTGCAGCGGTTCGACGACCCGTTACTTGTGTCGTCGTGCAATGCTCCCTAACCTTATGTGCTATGCCAATTTCGGACCATGTCGCAACGATGGTGGCGGAGGTTCGTGAGCGCATTGCCGCGGCACGCGCACGGGGAGGACACGGACAGGACGTCACCCTGATCGCGGTCACGAAAACGCACGGCCCGGACGCCGTCATGGCCGCCGCGAACGCGGGCGTCCACGATGTGGGCGAAAACAAAGTGCAGGAAGCCGAATCAAAGATGGCGCAGGTGACGGTGCCCGTCCGCTGGCATCTGATTGGTCACCTTCAGCGCAACAAGGCGAAGAACGCCGCCAAGTTCGACCTCGTCCACAGTCTCGATAGCGAGCGGCTCGCCGTTGCGCTCGACGACGCGGCTGGCGAGGCGCAGCGGGTGCTCGAAGTGTTGGTGCAGGTCAACGTGAGCGGAGAGTCCACCAAGAGTGGATTCGCGCTGCACGACCTGGCGACCGTCGCTGCGCGCCTCCACGCTTGCAGCAATTTGCGGGTCCGGGGTGTGATGACGATGGCGCCGTTCGATGCCGAGGAGTCGGTATTGCGCACCGTCTTTCGCGGCGCACGGGATGCACGGGCACAGCTGCAGGCGGCCGGGTTCGGCGCCGACTGGTTGAGCATGGGGATGTCGGGCGACTACGAAGTCGCTGTTGAGGAAGGCGCAACGCACGTACGGCTGGGCACAGTGCTGTTCGGCAGTCGGACCTGATTCATCCGGGAATTCGCATGGCGGACGACGGCTACCAAGGCTTCCATCTCACCGCGCTTGACGCGCGGCGCTTCGATTTCGGCAACGCACTGCGTGGCTATGACCGCGCACGCGTGGACCAGTTCCGCGAGCAAGTCGCCGAGGAACTGGAGCGCCTGTCGCGCGCCAATCAGGAGCTCGATCAGAAGGCGCGCAACTTCCACGAGCAGCTGAAGTCGTTTCGCGATCGCGACAAGGCGCTCAACGAAGCGCTCGTCAGTGCGCAGCAGTTGCGTGGCGAAATCAAGGAGCAGGCCGAGCGCGAGGCCCAGCTCATCGTGCGTGAAGCGCAGGCCGAGGCCGACAAGCTGCTGCAAGGGGTGCGCGATGAACTGCGTCGGGCTGAAGATGAAGTGCAGGCGCTCTGGCGTACGCGTCGCAGTTACCTCGCGCAGCTGCGGCACCATCTGGAACGACAGCTTACCGAGTTGAACGCGGCGGAATCCGAACCGATCCCCGAGTTCACCACGCCGCGCACGATGTCGGCGGTGCGCGCCGAGCCGGCGGTGGTACAGGAGATCCGCGAGTTGCCTCCACGCCCCGCGGCCCCGACGCCGTCCTGGCTCGATGTCGTCGAGGATGACTCATGAGCGCTTCACAGAATTCGCGACCGTCGTTGCAGTACACGCAGGAACACACGGCGGTGGGGCTGTCGCATCCCGCGCTCGGACTGCACGCCCGTGAACGTATCGAAGCGTGCGCACAAGCCGTGCGCGCGCGCTTCCCGCGCGCGATCGACGTGGCCATCATCCTCGGCACCGGCCTTGGCGGCCTTGCCGAACAGATCGATGTCGAGCAGACGATCGAGTACAAGGATCTGCCCAACTTTCCGCTCTCCACCGTGGAGTCGCACAAGGGCCGCTTGCTCTGCGGCACCCTGGGCGGCAAGACGGTGGTGGCGATGCAGGGTCGCTTTCACCGCTACGAAGGCTATTCGCTGCAGCAGGTCACGTTCCCGGTGCGCGTGCTTCGCGCGCTGGGCGCCGAGACACTGATCGTGAGCAACGCCTGCGGCGGCATGCACCCGTTGTGGGCGGCAGGCGATCTGATGCTGATCGCCGATCATATCAATTTGCTGGGCGACAATCCGCTCATCGGACCGAACGACGACACGCTGGGCGCGCGCTTTCCCGACATGTCGGAGCCGTATGATCCTGCACTCCGCGCACTCGCGCGCGAGGTCGCGTCGCAGAACGGCATCACGTTGCGCGAAGGCGTGTACGTGGCCGTGCAGGGGCCCAATCTGGAAACGCGCTCCGAGTATCGATTCCTGCGCGGCATCGGTGCTGATGTCGTTGGCATGAGCACCGTGCCGGAAGTGATCGTGGCGCTGCACGGCGGCATGCGTGTGCTGGGTCTCTCCATCATTACGGATAAGTGCCTGCCTGATGCGCTCGAGCCGGCGAGTCTCGCGCAGATCGTCGGCGTGGCCCGTTCCGCCGAACCCAAGCTTGCTGCCGTCGTGAAGGGCGTGATCGCGCGATTGTAGCACCGCGCCCCCGCCGTTTCTCCGCCTGACTGAACGCTCCGAATTACCCGCTCTCATGACCGCACCGCAGGACACCGCTACGTATCCGCTCCTCCCCGACTCGGGCGCCGACGCCTTCGAGCAGGAACTGCTCGCGCGCTGGGATGCCGAACAGCTGTTCGAGCAGGCGCAGGCCGCGCGCGCCGGGGCCAAGCCGTTCGTGTTTTACGAAGGGCCGCCCACGGCCAACGGACGCCCGGGCATTCACCACGTATTCTCACGCACGATCAAGGACCTCTTCTGCCGCCATCGCGCGATGCAAGGGTACTTCGTGCCGCGGAAGGCCGGGTGGGATACGCACGGCCTGCCGGTAGAAATCGAAGTCGAGAAAGAATTGCAGCGTGAGGAAGCGGCGCGGCAGGGCGTCGATCCCTCGGAAATCGCCAAGCTTGGCGGCAAGCAGCTGATCGAGCAGACCGGCGTGGCGGAGTTCAACCGTCGCTGTCGCGAGAGTGTGTTCAAGTACCGCGGCGACTGGGAGAAGCTGTCGCAGCGCACCGCCTACTGGCTCGACTATAACGACCCGTACGTGACCTACTCGCACAATTTCGTGGAGTCGGTGTGGTGGGCGTTGCGTACGCTGCATGAGAAGTCGTTGCTGGTGCGCGGTCACAAGATCCTGCCGTACTGCGCGCGCTGTGGTACCGCGCTGTCCAGTCACGAGGTGGCGCAGGGCTACGACGACGTGGACGATCCGAGCGTATACGTGGCGCTCGATCTGCTCGATGAGCATGGCAACGCACCGGCGCAGCGCCGCCGCATTCTGGTATGGACCACAACGCCGTGGACGTTGGTGTCCAATACCGCCCTCGCGGTGAATCCCACGCTTACGTACGTCGAGCTGCGTAAGAAGACCGGCGCCGAGTGGACGATCATCCTGGCCGAAGCGCGCGTACCGGGTGTGCTCGGTGCCGACTGGGCCGATCGCTGGGAGGTGACCGGACAGATGACCGGTGCCGACCTGTCTGGCAAGCGCTATCGCCGACCGCTCGACTGGGTGCCGTATCCCGACGAGGGGCGTCACGAAGTCATCGTGACGGAAGATTTCGTGAGCGCAGAAGACGGCAGCGGCGTGGTGCACATGGCGCCCGCTTTCGGTGCCGACGACTATGCGGCTGGGCAGCGTCATGGACTCGCCTTCCTGCAGCCGGTGACGGCGCGCGGCGAGTTCACCGACGACGTGCCGGAAGTGGGCGGCGTGTTCGTCAAGAAGGCCGATGCGCGCATCATCGAGGTCCTGCGCGAGCGCGATGTGCTGTGGAAGGCCACCACGTTCACGCACTCGTATCCGCACTGCTGGCGCTGCGGGACGCCGCTGCTGTACTACGCGCGCGGCTCGTGGTTCGTCCGCACGACCGCGGTGCGTGAGAGCCTGATGGCGCGCAACGCGGCCGTGGATTGGCATCCGAGCGAAGTGGGGACAGGTCGCTTCGGTGAGTGGCTGGCCAACAACGTGGATTGGGCGATCTCGCGCGACCGCTATTGGGGCACGCCGCTCCCGGTGTGGGTGAACGACGAGGATGCCACCGAGATCGACGTGATCGGCAGCTACGCCGATCTGGCCGCGCGCATCGGTCGGCCGCTGCCCGAGGATTTCGATCCGCACAAGCCGCACATCGACCAATACACGTGGCCGGCCCCGTCGGGGAAAGGCACCATGCGTCGCGTGCCGGAAGTGATCGATACGTGGTTCGATTCGGGTTCGATGCCGTTCGCGCAATGGCACTACCCGTTCGAGAACCGCGACACGGTCGCGGCGCAGTTCCCGGCCGACTTCATCTGCGAAGGCGTCGATCAGACGCGCGGTTGGTTCTACTCGCTCATCGCGATCGCGACCGGGCTGGGCGACGCGCTGCCGAACAACACCGATCGCACCGCGGCACCGTATCGGCATGTGGTCGTGAACGACCTCGTGCTCGACGCGCAGGGACAGAAGATGTCCAAAAGCAAGGGCAACACCGTCGACCCGTGGGAGGTGCTGGCGCGCCATGGCGCCGATGCCGTGCGCCTGTTCCTGGTCGGGACCAGCCAGGTGTGGGTGCCGCGTCGCTTCGACGAGAACGCGATTCGCGAAACGGCGGGACGCTTCCTGCTCACGTTCCGCAACGTGTACAACGGCATTTTCGCCCAGTACGCCAACTTCGGGTGGGCGCCGAGTGCGAACGATCCGGCCGTGGCCGACCGCCCGGTGCTGGATCGATGGATTCTGTCGCGGCTCACGCGGGTGGAAGCCGAGGTCAACGCACACCTCGACAATTACGACGCCACGTTGGCCGCCCGTCGCGTGATGCAGTTCATGGACGACGACGTGTCGAAGTGGTACGTCCGCCAGTCGCGCGCCCGCTTCTATGAAGTGGAAAGCGCCGATAATCGGGCGGCGTTCGCCACGCTGCACGAAGTGCTGGCCGTCACCTGCCGGTTGCTGGCGCCGTTCGCGCCGTTCATGACCGATGCGGTGCATCGGGCCCTCACCGGAACCTCGGTGCACCTCGCGTCGTATACGCGGACACATCCGACGCCGGTGGACGAGACGCTCGAGGCCGCGATGGACGACATCCGGACACTGGCGGGGCTAGCCCGGGCCGCGCGCGATGTGGCCGATATCAACGTGCGCCAGCCGCTCCCGTCGGTGCAGTGCGTGGTGCCGGGTAATCCCGGACCGGCGTCGGCTTTGGGGGCCCTCCTGGCGTCCGAGATCAACGTGAAGCTGGTGGAGTTCGTGAGCTCGACCGACGCGCTCGTCTCGCTCGAGGTGAAGGGCAACTTCCGTACGCTGGGCAAGAAGTTCGGGAAGGAAACCCCGTTGGTCGCTGCCGCTGTACCCGACATGCCAGTCGAGCTCATCCGTCAACTGGCAAGTGGCGAATCGGTCACGATCGAGGTGGAAGGGGTTCCGCGCTTGATTGCCCCCGACGACGTCGCCATCATCCGTCGCGCCTCGGGTGCCGCCGTCGTTCAGGAAAACGGCGGATACGGCGTGGCGCTCGACCCGACCATCACGCCAGAACTGCGGGCTGAAGGTCTGGCACGCGAAGTGATCAGCAAGGTGCAGCGCCTCCGGAAGGAAGCGCAGCTGGACGTCAGTGACCGCATCGCGGTGGCAATCGCCGGCGATGAGGAGTTGGAGGGCGCTGTGGCCACGCACCGTGGCCGGATCGCCGACGAGGTTCTTGCCGTGCGATTGCTGCTCGGCACGGAGGCAGGCTCGCCGTTCCATGCAGATGGCAACGGTTCCACGTGGACCGCGACGCAGGTGGTGGACGTCGATGGACGTTCGATCCGCCTCGCGCTCACCAAGGAAGGGTCGTAATGGCTGGATCCAACGCCGCGTCGAAGGACGCGAAGAAGTCGAAGCCGATGCCCAAGAAACAGCTCCAGCACTTCGAGAAGCGGTTGCTCGAAGAGCGGAAGCGTGTATTGAAGGAGCTAGGGCACCACGGGGAAGCGTTCGGACCGAACGGTGACGCCGACGGCGACACCAGCGCCTACTCCTTCCACATGGCCGATCAGGGCACCGACGCGATGGAACGCGAGAAAGCGTTCCTGTTCGCGTCGCAGGAAGGCCGGTTCCTCTTCCATATCGACCAGGCACTGCGCCGGCTGTACAAGGCGCCCGAGACCTTCGGCAAGTGCCACCAGTGTGGGGAAGACATCGCGTTCGAGCGACTCGACGCCTTGCCGCATGCGCGCTACTGCTTCGCGTGCAAGCAGCGTGAGGAAGACGCAAAAAAGGGCTGATGTGAAGGCACTCGTCGCTATTCCTGTTCTGCTCGTTGTCCTCGTCCTCGACCTGATCACCAAGGCCGTGGCGGTCGCGACGCTCGCGCCCGCCGGCGGGTCCAATCCGGTCTTCGGGAACTGGTTCCGCTTCGCGCTCGTGTACAACCCCGGCGCGGCCTTCGGGCTGCACCTGGGCGACTACTCGCGCTGGATCTTCATGGCGCTCACGCTTGGCGCCCTCGTGATCCTGTGGCGGCTGTATCAGCAGACGGCGCAGGAGGACCTGCGCAAGGCGCTCGCCGTTTCGCTCGTGGCGGCGGGTGCGCTCGGCAATGTGATCGACCGGATCCGATCGGATTTGGGCGTCGTCGACTTCATCGATATCGGGTTCGGGGCACATCGCTGGCCGACCTTCAACGTGGCTGACATGGCCGTCAGCGGCGGCGCGTTCCTTTTAGCGCTGGTGTTGTGGGGCGAAGAGAAGCGCGAAACGGCGGCGGCTGCTGCCGCCACAGAATCGGCTGATCTCTCGCGATGACCAACCCGACCCGTAGTGCCACCGCGTCGGCCGTCGTCAACGACGTGCCGGCCGCCTCGGCCACGCCGCGCTTCTGGATGCTCGTCCTGTTCATCACGGCCGCCGACGCCATCTCGAAGGCGCTGGCCGTGGAGTACCTCGCGCCGCGCCATATTCCACATCGGATCATCGGCGACGTGGTGCGTTTCACGCTCGCGTACAATCCGGGGGCGGCCTTCGGCATGCACCTCGGTCCTGCGTCACGCTGGATTTTTGCGGCGCTCAGCGTCGTGATTGTCGTGGTGCTGATTCGCGCCACGGCCGACCTCACCCGGATCTCACGGCTCGCCGCCTTCGGCGTGCCCGTCGTGGTCGGGGGAGCGATCGGCAACCTGCTCGATCGTATTCGGCTGCGAGACGGCGTTGTGGATTTCATCGACATCGGCTTCGGCGACGTCCGCTTCTGGACGTTCAACGTAGCCGACACTGCCGTTACTATCGGAGCAGGTTGTCTCGTGATCGCATTGTGGCAGTTGGACAAGGCACAGCAGCAAACGGCGGCGTCGTGAGCGCGCTTCCAGGCGCCCCCTCTGGCGTCGTGCACGATTTTGACGTCACCGACGACAGTGGCGACGTGGGCGAGCGGCTCGATCTGCTCGTGTCACGCCGCTGCGAGCTGTCGCGGACCCAGTCCGCGACGCTGATCGCCAATGGACAAGTGACGGTGAACGGCAAGGCCGAGAAGGCGTCGTATCGCAGTCTGGCCGGGGATCGGCTGCACGTCGTCATTCCGCCGCCGCCTGGTCGCGACATCATGCCGGAGAACATTCCACTCGACATCGTCTACGAGGACGAATATCTGCTCGTGGTCGACAAGGCCGCCGGCATGGTGGTGCACCCGGCGCCGGGCAACTGGACGGGCACGTTGGTGAACGCCCTGATCGGTCGAGGTGAGCCGCTGGCCGACGGTGGCAGCGAGGAGCGCGCCGGTCTCGTGCACCGTCTCGACAAGGACACGTCGGGGCTGCTGATCGTGGCCAAGACCGACGCGGCCCATCGCTCGCTCAGCGCCGCGCTGGCCGCCCGCAAGGTGACACGCCGGTACGTCGCGCTCTGCTGGGGGCACTTGTCCACCGACAACATCACGGTGGAAAAGCCCATCGGCCGCGACCCGCGAGACCGAACCAAGATGACGATCGTCCCTGATGGTCGCATGTCGCGAACGGATTTCGTGCGCCTCGGCCGCTTCGACTCGGCGGACCTCTTGCGGGCCCACCTGCACAGCGGGCGGACGCATCAGATTCGTGTGCACCTGTCGTCGATCGGCCATCCGGTGGTGGGCGACGACACGTACGGCGGCGGCGGCGGTCGGCGGCTGGTCGAGTTGCCGGGCAAGCGGCATTTCCTGCACGCGGCGTGGCTGCGCTTCCGTCATCCGGTGACCGGCGCTCCGGTCGATCTGCGTTCGCCGCTCCCGGCGGACCTGCGGCAGTCGCTGTCGGTGGTCAGCCTCATGCCGGAACTCGCTACGCACCAGGATCCGCTCGATGTCTTCGGGTTCTACAAAACCGACGAAGTCCTCCCCGGACACAAGCCGGACGATCACGACGACGCCCTCGACTAGCGGCGACGACCACGACGAGCAGCGCCCACGGGTGCTGGTCGTCGCGTCCGATCGGGATGCATTTGGTATCCCGGTCGAGCAGGTCCGTGAGGTTATCCGGAGCGCCGCCCTGCGTCGGGTGCCCGGCAGTCCGCCGGTGCTCCGCGGCATCGTCAACGTGCGGGGCGGAATCGTCACCGTGCTGGACCTTCAGGCCCTCTTGTCGGGAGAGCGTGCCGTCACGGCGGGGTCGGTCGTCCTCCTTGAGTACGGATCGCGCCTCATCGGGCTCGCCGTGCATGCCGTGCACGATGTCCGTGTGCTGGACGCGCCGCTCGAGTCCCAACCCGAGTCCGAATCCGCGCTCGATCGCATCGTGCCGCTGGACGCCGTGGCGCTCTGCGCGCGGCACCTGCATTCAGCCGACGAGAGGGAACGGTGAGCCGAACGGTACTCATTTGCGACGACGCGATCTTCATGCGCACCATGGTGGGGGATATCCTCACGCAGGCGGGCTTCGAGATCATCGGAGAAGCGGAAACAGGTGTCCAGGCGGTGGAGCGCTATCAGCAGCTCCGACCGGACCTCGTCACGATGGACATCGTCATGCCTGACATGGGCGGCATCGATGCGGTGCGCGAGATCACGAAGCTCGATCCCGCCGCCCGCATTCTGATGTGCAGTGCGATGGGCCAGCAGGCGCTCGTGGTGGAGGCCATTCAGGCCGGGGCGAAGGACTTCGTGGTGAAGCCGTTCCAGCCCAGCCGCGTGCTCGAAGCCGTGAATCGCGTCCTCGCCGCGTAAGTCGTCGCGGTCGCGCGCTCCTCGAGATCGCTGATGGACGCCGCCCGGTACGCCGCGCTCTTCCTGAGTGAATCGCGCGAGCATCTCACGGAAGTCGATGATGCCTTGCTCGCGCTCGAACGCGATCGCAACACGGTAGACGCCGTGGCCGCGGGCGCGCACATCGCGACCGTCTTTCGCGGTGTGCATACGATCAAGGGCATGGCCGCCGCGATGGGGTATGTCGCGGTCGAACAGTTGTCGCATGCGCTCGAAAGTCGCTGCGAGCCCCTGCGAAGTGGCGCGGAAGAGTGGAGTGGCGACGTGCTGGCGCTGCTCTTCGACGGCACCGATCTGCTGCGCGCTGCGGTCGACGCGGTGCCGAGCGGACGTACCGAGCCCACATCGGCCATGCGCGCGTTCGTGCAGCGACTCGGCGTCGTACCCGTCGTTGCTCCCGTTCCAACGCCGTTAGTCGCCGAGGCGCCAACCGAGGCGCTCACCGAGGCGGCCGCCCCGAGCGGCGCGTTCGGCACGACGCGTCGGGTCGATGTGCGCCTCACCGCCGATTGTCCGCTCAAGGGCGTGCGGGCCATGATCGTGCTGGCCAAGCTGTCCGCATTGGGCACCGTGCGCGGCACCGAGCCGCCGCAGGAGCGGTGGCAGGACGATCTGTTCGATGGCGCCTTCCGACTTACCCTGCAGTCGTCCGCGACCGACGACGAGATCAGCGCCGCGGCGCAGAGTGCCGGAGATGTGGCGCGGGTGTCGGTGAAGCTGGCCACGCCTACGCCAGTGCAGGGGACCGCGCGTGTGAGCGACGCACCGCGCACCGTACGCCTCGACGCGCGCCGACTCGATACGCTGCTCGACCTCGTCGGCGAACTCGTGATCACGCGTGACCGCCTGCTTCGCGCGATCGAGCAGTCGGAACATCCCGATCGCGCGGTCGTGCGCGCCGCCGCCGATGCCGCACGACTGGTGGCCACGCTGCAGGATGAGGTACTTCAGGCGCGCATGCTGCCGGTGGCGCAGGTGTTCGATCGCTTCCCGCGTCTGGTGCGCGACATCGCGCGCGATCTCGGCAAGGACGTGCACTTCACGATGGAAGGACGGGAAATCGAACTCGATCGGTCGCTGCTCGATGCGATCGGCGACCCTATCATGCACCTATTGCGCAACGCGCTCGATCACGGGTTTGAGGACGCCGAAACCCGTCGCGCGGCGGGCAAGCCGGCCAGCGGCGAGTTGATTCTGCGCGCGGCGCGCGATCGCGCGGCCGTGGTGATCCAGGTGCAGGATGACGGGCGCGGGATCGATCGCGACGTGGTGCTGCGGCGCGCGCACGAGCAGGGTTTGGTGGACGTGAAGGTCTCCACGCTGGCCGATGATGCGCTCCTGCAGTTGGTGGCGCATCCAGGCTTTTCGACGGCGAAGTCGGTGACCTCGATCTCTGGACGCGGTGTGGGTGTCGACGTCGTGAACACCCGCGTGCGCGCCCTCGGCGGCCAGATCGATCTCGAAACGATCACCGGTGAAGGGACCGTGTTCACGATGCGTCTGCCCCTCACGCTGGCCATCATGCGGGCGCTGCTGGTGCAGGTCGGCGGTGACACCTATGCCATCCCGGC
Organism: Gemmatimonas groenlandica; assembly: GCF_013004105.1. NCBI lineage: Bacteria > Pseudomonadati > Gemmatimonadota > Gemmatimonadia > Gemmatimonadales > Gemmatimonadaceae > Gemmatimonas > Gemmatimonas groenlandica. The sequence continues at coordinate 1,721,404 of NZ_CP053085.1, read as the reverse complement.
CGCGCACGTCATGGAAGTGCTGGAATTCAACGGCGCCTCCCGTCGCACGGGCGCGCTCACCATCACCGTGCGGGACGAGATCGTGCCGCTGGTGGCGCTCCAGCAGCGCTTCGAGGACGACCCGCTCGCACCGGCGGCCGCCAATCCGGACGGCGTGCGTCATGTGGCGATTGTCGAGGTGGCAGGACGGAGAACGGCGCTGTTGGTGGACGCCTTGCTGGCCCAGCAGGACATCGTGGTGAAGCCGCTGGATACCGTCCGCGGGGCGAGACCGTGGTTCAGCGGCGCTACGGTGCTCGGTGACGGGAGCCCTGCGCTCATCGTCGATGTGAGTAGTGTGGCATGACCACGTGAACGCGACTCGTGACCGAAGGTGAATTGACCATGTCGGCGATCCGGTCTCTCAAGACCATCCAGCTGGATGCACTGCGTGAAACGGCCAACATCGGCGCGGGTCACGCCGCGACGGCGTTGTCGCAGATGACCGGCAGCACGATCATGATCAAGGTGCCGAACATCACGGTCGCGAGCATGGAGGAGCTCCCGTCGCAGTTCACGCCGGAGGAAGAACCGGTGGCGGCGGTGCTCATGCACATGCTCGGCGATCTCAGCGGCCGCACGATGCTGGTCTTCCCGAAGCCGACGGTGATGCGACTGGCCGAGCTGATGCTGCGACGGCCGGTCGGCTCGTCGACCGCGTTCAGTGAACTCGAGACGTCGGCGATCAAGGAAGCGGGAAATATCCTGAGCGGCGCGTACATGAACGCACTCAGTGATTTTCTGGGGATGCTCCTGTTGCCGTCGCCGCCGAGTCTGGTGATCGACATGTCGACGGCCGTGCTGACCAGTGCGATCGGTGAGTTCGCCCCCGATCCCGATGCGATCCTCTGCGTCGAAAGCGAGTTCCAGCTCATGGAGATGCAGCAGACCCTTCGTGGATTCTTCCTGCTGCTCCCCGATCCCGCCTCGTTGCAGGTGATGCTCCGCGCGCTGCGGCTCGCCTGAATAACCGGAGCGTTCCGCTCATGACGTCCGTCATGTCGGCTGGTCGCGACGTGGAGCTGCTCCGCACGCTGATCGAGCGCGTCGATCAGCACGATCCGGGTGCGTTCAACAACCTCGGCGTGCTGTATCACTCGCGTGGGCTGCACGCGGAGGCGGTCGATGCCTTCCTGCGCGCCCTGGCGATCGATCCGCGCATGCGCACCGCGGCGCGTAATCTCGAGATCGCCGCGGCGACGCCGGGCGCCTGTGATGCCCGGATGGCCGCACTCGATGCACGCGTCGCGGCCGATCCCGACGATCGCGCGGCGGCGCTGGAACGTGCGCGACTATCGCGGCTGATCGGCCGGAACGACACGGCCATTCGGCAGCTCGAGACGCTGATTGCCGAAGATCCCGACGACGCCGCGGCGCTGTTCGAGCGTGGACTGATCGAGCAGCGGGCCGGCGATCTCCGTCGCGCGCAGCGCTGGTTCGAACGCGCCGTGAACCTGAGCGACACTGATACCGACGCGCGGCTGCATCTGGCCGAAGTGCTCTATCAGCGCGGACAGAACGAGCAGGCGCTCGAGTGTCTCGACCTGCTGCTGGCCCGGCACGCCGACAGCGCCGATGCGCATTTGCTGCGCGGTTTCGTGCTCGGCGACATGGGACGTCACGATGCGGCCATCGCCTCCGCGCGCATCGCCGCGCAACTGAATCCGACACTCTCGACGGCGCAGATCGATTTGTCGCTCGAATCGGGCGGCCTCGCCGGCACGCCGATCGCGATCGATCCATCGACGGCGAGCGGTATGATGAGTGTGGAGCCCGAAGGCGCGCTCGCCCGCTATGGTCTCGGACTCGCCTTCCGGCAGCGTGGCTACTTCGAAGAGGCGCGACGAGAGTTCGAACGGTCGCTGGCCGGCGGCGAAGATGCGCGCATGGCGGAGCATGCGCTGGGTGAGCTCGACCTGATCGCTGGTCGATTCGATGATGCTCGCGCGCGGTACGAATCGTTGCTGGCGCTGCAAGAGCAGCCGCGCTGGTGGAACGAGCATGGCGTCGCGATGCATCAGTCGGGCGACGTGGAAGGAGCCGCTGACAGCTATCGTCGGGCGCTGCGCATCGATCCGCGCCATGCGCTGGCGTACAACAACCTCGGGGTGGCGCTCGACGATCTCGGTGATCACAGCGCGGCGCGCGAGTCGTTCGTACGTGCATCCGAGCTCGATCCCACGCTGATCGTAGCCCGCCTGAATCTGTCGCGTTGGTTGGCAGCGCAGCGCGATCCACTGGCGGCGCTCACGTTACTGCGTGAGCTCGTGGCGTTCCATCCACGCGATGCGGAATCGTGGAAGGGGATGGGGACCGTGTTGCAGGCGCTGGACCGCATCGAGGAAGCGCGCGATGCCTTCTTGACCGCGATCGAATGCCGACCTTCACATGCCGAGGCGCGGTTCGGACTCGCGCGCGTGCTCGAGCGACTCGGCGACAGCGATGGCGCCGCGCGGGAAACACAGCAGGCGCTGAGGTATTCGCCGATACGCCGGGAGTCGCGCCTGTCGGTGGCGATCGATTTGCAGCGTGAGTGCCCGGATGCCGTCGGCGCGCTCGAGTTGCTGGCCGTACAGGGCGGATCGCCGTTGCGCGGCATTGTGCTGCCTACGGATGATCTGGCGGCGCTCTTGCCGGAGCAGGCGCCCGCGGCAACCGTCGCGAGCGATACCGCCCAAAGCGGTCTCGATGCCGGCGCGAGGGCCGTGGCAATGGCCGTAGCGGACGCCGCCCGCACCTGCGACGACGCCGATGCCTTCGCGTCTCGTGCCGTGCACGGTGAAGCCCTCGAGCGGTATACCCGAGCGCGCGTGCTGGTCGACATGGCATCGGTGGCCGAGATGGAGCCCACGGCGCAACTCGTGTGGCAGCGCGCCACGTTGGGAGAGGCGCGATCGCTCTGCCTGCTAGGGCGCGGCGTTGAGGCGTTGCCGCAGCTGAAGCGGGCCGGCGCCTTGTGGCCGCATCATCCGGAAGTCCTCGCGCTGTTCGCGTTCGCCGCGGCATCGGACGCGGCACGCGATCCGGCCAGCGCGGAGTTGGCGCGCACCGCCATGCTGCGCTTGTTGCGACAGGACGTGACCAGTGCCGCGCTCTTGCACTTTGCCGGCGATGCGGCGATGAAGATGCACGACGAGGCGCTGGCGCTGGGTTTCTATCGGCGTGCGCTGGCGCATGATCCGGCGCGGCCCACGGCCCGCGTGGCGATCGCGCGGATGCTGCGTGAACGCGGCGATCTGTTGGCCGCGCGGCTCGAGCTGGTCGCCGCGCTATCGGCGGTGCCGAACTGGCGTGACGCCGTGCTCGAACTTGCCCGCGTACACCGCGATGCACGGCGACATGCCGACGCTCGCTGGATTCTCGTGGACGTGCTCAAGCGCTGGCCGACGGACGTCGAGGCGCTCCAGCTGCTGATCGAGGTGCTCGTCGGAGAGGAACGTGCCGGCGACGCGCGCATCGTGGTGGACCGCGTGCTTCGGCATGACCCGGACAACACGGGCGCACGCTGGTTCGACGGCGTGCTCCTCGCGCAGCAGTCGCGGACGCGCGATGCGCTCGCGCGCTGGGCTCGCCTGGCGCAGTGTACCGAGGTGGATGGCTTCGTGGAGCGCGCGCGACATGCCGTGTCACACGCCGTGTATGGCAGCGGTGCGCCCAGCGATCCGGCGCGCGTCGCATGAGCGCGCCATGAGTCTGGACGGCCGACTTCGCGACCTCGGCCTCGCCGAGGTCTTGCAACTGCTCGCCCTGAGCCGCAAGTCGGGTGTTCTGTACCTGGAAGCGGCGCTGCAAGGTCGGAACGCCGCCGTGCAGTTCCAGCATGGCAGTGTAGTCAATGCCGGCGTCTGGAACGCGCACGATACCTCAGGCGCGCTCCACGCGCGCACCGCCCACGAGGCGCGCGAGGTGGAGGCGGTCATGCTCGACCTTCTGTTGTGGCGTGACGGCGCCTTTCGCTTTGCGCCAGCCGACGAGCACGCCCCCGCGGGCGCCGCCATCCGTCTGGCTATCGAACCGTTGCTGATGGAGGCCGCTCAGCGGGCCGAGGTCTGGTCGCGGATCGAAGATCGCGTGCCACATTCACGGGTCGTTCCGGCCTTCGTGGACGTCGAGCCCCAACAATTGCCACTCCTCCGTCTGGCTCCGGCGCAGTGGGAGATCTTGACCCGTGTCGACGGGCAGCGCGATCTGCTGATGCTCGCCGACTCGCTCGGGCGTAACCTGTTGGACGTGGCGGAGCAGGTCCACGGTCTGATCGGGGCAGGACTATTGGCGCTGCGCGATGGACCGGTGGCACCCCGGCGGAATCCCACGCCACCCGCGATGGCAGCGATTCCCGCTCCCGAGGGTCGGGAGATCGCTGGCGATCTCTGGATCCCCACGGCGGTGCACACGCGGCACTCCTCAGCCACACCCGACGACGCGTTACTGTCGCACGACGAAGATTCGCTCTTCGATCCTGTCGAACTGGGGGTCATCTCCCCCGAAGGATTCCCCCGTCGACGCACACCGTGGTTGGCGTCGCCACCGGTTGCCTCGCAGGCGGCTGAGCCGTCCTTGCCGCGAGGGGAGACGGCCGGAATCGCACCGCGCGCCGAAGCCATCTCGTTGTGCCGGCTCGGTGACGAAGCGGCCCGGCGCGGTGACTTCGCTGATGCGATGACGCACTGGCACGCTGCCCTTCGGGTGCCCGAGCCGTTCGCTGACGCAGATCGCGTGCGCGAAGCGATCGCGCTGACAGCCCGGTTGCACGCGCTGCTGCATCCGTAACGGCGTAGGAGACATCCGGTGACCTCGTGCCCGTCGGGCGCGGCGACACCGGCGGCGAGGAGAGGAGCGGGCGCATGCCCATTGTCGATCATGCCACACGGCTGATCACCTGCAAGTTGGTCTACTACGGGCCCGGACGGTCTGGCAAGACGACGAATCTCACCTACCTGCACTCGGCGTTGCCGGGCACGCAGGTCGGCGAGCTCACGTCGCTGGCCACCCGTCGCGACCGCACGCTCTTTTTCGACTATCTCCCCGTCGATCTTGGCACCGTGGGCGCCTATCGCGTCCGCTTTCAGCTGTATACCGTGCCGGGTCAGCCGTACTACCGCGCGATTCGCCAGCTCGTGCTACAAGGCGCCGACGGCATCGCGTTCGTCGCCGACAGTCAGCGCCATCGGTGGGACGACAATCTCGAAAGCCTGCAGGACATGCACGCGAATCTCGCGGAACACGGCGTCGATGCGCGTGATCTGCCCATCGTGATGCAGTACAACAAGCAGGACTTGCCCGCGTCGCTGGCCGCCAGCGTCGCGGAACTGTCGGTCGCGCTGAACTTCCGCGCCGTCCCTGAGTTCGCCGGCGATGCGCTCCACGGCCCGGGCGTGTTCGACACCCTGCGTTCGCTCGGCATGCGCGTGCTCAAGCGGCTCGGCGCGGACGAGGGCACGGAAACAGCCCATCGGGCGGCGCTCGCCCTCCGCACGCCGGCCTTTACGCCGTCGCTGCACACCGGGCACGTGACCACCGATGTGCTCACCGGCGTCGCGGGAAGCGACGCATGAGGAGCGCATGAGCGGCCCGCTCGACGGGAACTATCGCTTCGACACGTTCGTGGTCGGCTCGTCGAACCGCCTCGCGGTGTCGGCCGCGCGCGCCGTGGCCGAGGCACCGGGCAGCACCTACAACCCACTGTTCGTCTACGGCGGCTCGGGACTTGGCAAGACGCATCTGGTGGCGGCGATCGCCCATCAGGCGCGTGCGGGCAAGCCCGATCTGCGTGTGGAGTTCACGTCGGGCGAGGACGTGGCCGAGCATCTGCAGCGCGTGATCGCGAGCGGCCAGGGACAGCTGTTCATCGAGCACTATCAGCAGGTCGAGTTGCTCATTCTCGACGACGTGCAATTCCTCACCGGACAGCGCGAAACGCAGTCCGAACTGCTGCGCCTGTTCAACATCATGCAGGGCTCGGGTCGTCAGCTGGTGCTCACCAGCGATCGTCAGCCGTCCGAGATACCCGATGTCGATCAACGCCTGCTGTCGCGGCTCATCGGCGGGCTCGTCGTCGATGTGGGTGCGCCCGACTACGAGATGCGTCTGGCGATCCTGCGCAACGTGGCCGGCACGCGTGGTGTGGAGTTCGCCGATGGCGTGCTGAACGAAGTGGCCCGACTGGCCTTCGGTAACGTGCGTGAGCTCAAGGGCGCCCTGAACAAGCTCTCGGCGTTTCAGCAGCTCGAGGGAACGCCGGTCGCGCCACCCGATGTGCGCGCCGTGCTGGGCGAGCGCGCATCGATGCCCACGCCGTCGTCGCACCCGCCGCGGATCGAAGCGATCATTCCCGACGGTACCGACTACGAGGGTTTTCTCGCCGACGTGCTGCAGGAAGTCGAGACGCGGGTGGAGCCGTGGCGCGTGGCGCTCGGAGAAGCGATCTCGCGCTGGAAGAGCCATGGCTACAGCGTGGCCGTTCTCGAGCGCGCGATGCAACTGCCGAAGGCGCCCGACGTGGACGGCCTGCTCGCCACGTTCACGTCGGCGATCGAGCATCTTCGCAATCTCGAAGCGCAGGCCAGCAGTCTCGATCCGGCGCTGCGCGGACACGCAGCGTTCCGCGATGTCGCTTCGATTCCACTGGCGCAACAGCTGGTCGAGCGCGCGATGGCGAGCACATTGCCGCTGCCCGCGCCGTCGCCGGTCTTCACGCGCGAGCGCATCGACGTCAGCAGCGCCAATCAGCTGGCCGTCAAGGCTATCGACTCGGTGATCGAGAACCCGGGGACACGCTACAATCCGCTCTTCATCTGCGGACCGGCTGGCAGCGGCAAATCCCATCTGGCGCATGCCCTTGGCAACGCCATGCGCCCGCGTGCCGCCGTGGCCTGCCTCTCGGCCAGCGCATTCGTCGATGAGCTGATCGCCGCCATGCAGGAAGGCGGTATGGAGCGCTGGCGCCTGCGATTCCGCGCCGCCGATCTGTTCATCCTCGATGACGTCGAAGTGCTGGCGGGGAAGGAGCGCACGCAGGAAGAACTCTTCCACCTGTTCAATCATCTCTACGAACGCGGAGCGCAGATCGCGCTCACCAGCACGTACGCGCCGCGCGAACTCCCGGAGCTCGCGGACCGACTACGTTCACGATTCGAGGGCGGCCTCGTGGTCGCCCTGCAGTCGCGTGAGCGGCACCGCGTGGAGCAGTTGGTGGAGCGCGCGCCCGGTGAACTCGATCGCTTCTTCGAGGATCGGGAGAAGACCATGTGGAACTGGCCGGACCTCGGCGGACGCGTGATCGAGGAGTACCGATAGTGGCCATCCGCGGAAATCTCAGTGAAGCGTCGCTGGCCGACGTGCTGCAGCTGCTGGCGCTCGGTCAGAAGACGGGCTGTCTCAGCATTGCGCGCGAGGGCAGCTTCGGCACCGTGCATTTCGCCGCCGGTCGCATCGTGCATGCCGAGCTGGTGAATCGCCGCGACCGTCTCGGCGATCGTCTCGTGCGGATGGGCGCGATCACGCCCGATGATCTCGCACGTGTCACGGCCGCGAGCGCGCCGCAGGACGATCGGGAGCTGGCGCACGCCCTGCTGGAGCAGGCGATCATCGAACGTGAGGTGCTGGTCGGCGAGTATCGCACGCAGGTCGAAGAGGCGGTCTACCACCTGTTCAGCTGGACACTCGGCTCGTTCACCTTCGAGCCCGAGGCCGATGATTCGCCCGACGCGGCGCTGGTCTCGGTCAGTGCCGATTCGCTGCTGTTGGAAGGCGCGCGTCGCGTGGACGAGTGGACGCAGATCGCGAAGAAGGTGCCGAGCCTCGACCTGATCTTCGAGCTCGATGGTCCGCGCCTCGCGCAGCGCGAAGTGCCGCTCAGCGCGACCCAAGAGAGAATCCTGCCGTTTCTCGACGGAACGCAGGATCTCAACACCGTGATCGAGCGCTCGGGGCTTGGTGAGTTCGAGGTCGGCAAGGCGGTGTTCGGGCTGCTCACGGCCGGCTACGCGCAGCGTGTCGGCAGGAGTGCCGCGCGACGTCAGCCGCCGCCGGAGAGCCGTGTGGCCGAGCATCGCAATCTCGGTATCGCGTTCTATCGCACCGGGATGCTCGATGAGGCGCAGCGCGAGTTCCGCCGGGTGCTCGAGTTGCGGGAAGCTGATGGAGTGTCGCGCTTCCATCTCGGGCTCGTGCAGCTGCGTCGGCGCGACTGGGCGGGCGCCTACGCCACGTTCCTGCGCGCATCGCAGGAGCCGGATGCTCCGGCGGCGGTACTGCACAACCTCGCCTTCGTGTGCGAGCAGCGCGGGGATCTGGTGGCCGCGGCGGATTACCTCGAAGAGGCCACCCGGCGTGTCGTGGTGCCCGACCCCCGGATCGCACTCTCGAGGGCGACGATCGCCTTGCGTGTGGGCGACCTGGTGGCAACCGAGTCTGCACTCGCTGATGCACGCAGTGCCTGGGGGGCCCGTCAGCCGTCGGCCGCCTGGTTTCATGTGGCCGGCCTCGCGGCGGCACTCGGTGGAGATAGCGCACGCGCGGCGGCCGTGCTGGAAGAAGGCATTGCGCTACATCCGCACGCGGCCGCGCTGCACAACAATCTTGCCGTCGTACAGGAACGGCGCGGGAGCTACGAGCTGGCGGCGCGTACCATCGAGCACGCGTTGCTCGAGGACGCGAATTGCGCCCATCTGCACAAGAACCTCGGCGACTATCTGTATCGTGCGCAGCGATATGACGAGGCCTTTGAGTCGTTCGTGCGGGTGGTGCGGCTGATGCCGTCGCACGGTGCCGATGTCTATCTCAAGCTCGGCAATGTGCACTATCGGCGCGGTGCGTTGAACGAGGCACAGCGGTCGTGGGAGCAGGCCCTCGCCCTCGACCCGGACAATCAAATTGTTCGCGCGAATCTCGACGCGATGCGGCGCTCGACGACGCCAGTGGAGTCAGCGCCCGTAGCCAGCAGCGACGACGCGCTGGTGGGCGGATCCGTATGACGACGGGTGGACATCGCACCGGCGTGACGCGGCAATGACTCAGCACACCGTTGGCATCGCCGATCTCACCGCCGGCGCCGGGGATATCACGCTCGTGACCATCGGACTCGGATCCTGCGTCGCGATCGCGTTGCACGATCGAGCGACTCGCGTCGGCGCCCTCGCGCACGTGCTGTTGCCGCATCATGCCCTCACCGCCGATACGCCGAGTGCGGGCAAGGCCGCGTCTACGGCGGTTCCGGCGATGCTCTCGCGTATGCAAGCACTCGGTGCCAGGCACGAGATCGAAGCGCGATTGGTTGGCGGGGCGAGCATGTTCCCCGCCTTGCTGGCGCCGGGCGCCATCAGTCTCGGTGCCCGCAATGTGCAGGCCGCCCGTGCGGCCTGCGCGGCGCACGACATTCCGATCGTGGGGGAAGCCGTCGGGGGAGATTTCGGTCGCTCGGTGTCCTTCGACGTGTCCACAGGACGGGTCCACGTGCGCTCTGTGCGAGGCGACGATGTCGTCCTCTAGCGCGCTGGGTAGCGCACGCCGCCGCGTTCTCGTCGTCGACGACAGTGCGTTCATGCGTCGGCTCGTCAGCGACATCGTGGCGTCCAGCGGCGAGTTCGAGGTAGTCGGTACCGCGCGCGACGGATTGGACGCGCTGCGTCAGATGCCGCTGCTCGACCCCGATCTGGTCACGCTCGACGTGGACATGCCCAATCTCGACGGATTGGCGTGTCTCGATCGGATCATGCGGGAGTGGCCACGGCCCGTGGTGATGCTGAGCGCGGGCGGCAGTGATGGCGGCGCGGATGCCACCCTGCGCGCGCTCGATCGCGGGGCGGTGGAGTTTGTGCGGAAACCGTCGGGCGCAATCAGTCTCGATCTCGAACTCGTGCGTGATCAGCTCCTCGAGGCGCTTCGCGCGGCGGCGGCGGTCACACAGCTCGGTATTCCGCTTCCGTCGCCCACGCTGGTGTCGCCTGATTTCGCGATGCGTGGCTCGGCGCACGATCGCGGGTTGCGCTCACCGGCGCGCGGCACGTCGCGGTCGACGCATGGCCAGGCCCCGTCGTGTCTCGTCTGCATCGCCGCCTCCACCGGCGGTCCGGCCGCCCTCAGCCAGATCATTCCGCTGTTGCCGCGATTTGAGCGGGCCGCCGTGCTCATTGTGCAGCACATGCCGGCTGGGTTCACCGCGAGCTTTGCCAGCCGACTGCACGGCATCTCGCGGCTGGCGGTCCACGAAGCGATGCACGGCGAGCCCCTCCATGCCGGCCACGTGTACGTGGCGCCCGGTGGCTTTCATCTGCGCGTGGGAGGCACGACAGTCGCGCCGTTGGCGCTGCTCGATCAGGAGCCCACGGAATGGGGGGTACGGCCGGCCGCCGACCGGCTCTTCACGTCGGCGGCGAGCTGCTACGGTGCGGCCTGTCTCGGGGTCGTGCTGACGGGAATGGGGCGCGACGGTGCCGACGGTCTGCTGGCGATCCGGCAAGCTGGCGGGCTTGCGGTGGTGCAGGAGCGTTTGTCCTGCGTCATCCCCGGCATGCCCGATTCAGCGCTTCGCGTGGCGGGCGCCGACCACGTCGTGACGCTGGCCGACATGTCGCACGCGATCGAAGGGCTCGTGGCGGCGCATGGCGTCGCGACCGACACCGTGGAGAAAATTGCGTGAGCGAGCGATGAGCACGTTCAAGTCGACCGCGCTGTTCGCCGTCCGCCGCCGCGCCGTCAGCACGGTGGAGCGGGCGACGTTCGTCTGTTTTTCGATCGGAGCGCATCGACTCGCCGGACCGGTCGAGCTCATCGACCGCGTGCTGCGTCCTTCTACCGACACGCCCGGCGTCTCCTTCGAGGGACGCGAGTTGCCCTACGCCGATCTCGCCTCACCGCTCGGCCTTGCCCTCGGCGGCGGTGCGGTCGGGCTGCGTCGCGTACTCGTGGCGCACGTGAACGACACCTGGTGGGCGCTCCCGGTCGACGCGGTGCACGATGTCGTCAGCGTGGATGCGAGTGAGGTGCTGCCTTTGCCGGCGGGGCATCCCGACGCGCATCGCGTCGGCGCCATTGCCACCTTCACGCGAGGTGGCAGTACTGTTCTGGTGCTCGATCTTGTTCGCCTTCTCCGCTGACTCTCTGATATGATCGCGCCATGTCGTTAACCGGCTCCGACCTGCAGGCGCGCTTCGATGCCATCCACGAGACGCTGGTCGCCAAGCCCGCGCCGGATGAGCGTGAGCGCGTGAAACAGGAAATCATCTCGCTCTTCCGTGATGCCGATGCGGCCGCCACGGCCGCGCTGGCGTTCAAGGCGAGCGTGAAGGAACTGGTCGAACACTGGAAGCAGCTCGATGGCCGCGCGGCGACCGTCGCGGGCTCGGGTCGCGTCGACCATCTGGGTGCGTCGACGTTCGTGGAGAAAGGTTGGTCGAAGCTGTCACTGGGCGACCCGGCGGGCGCCGAGGTGGCGCTGCGACGCGCGCTCGAGCTGGCACCCGGCAGCAATGACGCCGAGACACTGCTGGGATGGGCGCAGATGATGCAACAGCAGTACGATGCCGCCCGCACCACGTTCCAGCAGGTCCTCCTGCGCGAACCCGAGCACGCGCTCGCGCACACGAACGTGGGCTACGTCTGCCTGCGCCAGGGACGGTACGGTGAGGCGATCGAGCATCTCTCGCGCGTGATCCGGCTCGATCTCGACCGGAAGGCGACGCTGTACGCGCATCTCTATCTGGGCATGGTGTATCGCGAACGCGAGATGTACGACGATGCGGAAGCGTTCTTCCGAAAGGCGCTCGAGCTCGGACCCAACCTGCTGCAGAGCTGGTATGAACTGGGACGCGTTCACTGGTTCTCCGGACGGCGCGATGACGCCATCGCGTCGTGGCGTTCAGGAGCGGAGGCCAACAAGTTCAACCCATGGGGGAAACGCTGCGCGGAGCTGCTGGGGCTGGTAGAGCAGGGCGGAGCGCCACCGCGCGCCGACTAGGATCGACCCTCGCCGCGATCCTGTTCGCCGGCGTGAGTGCGCTCACGTTCGCGCTCGCGAGCGGTCGTGCGTTGTCGGCGCAGACCCCGAATGCTCCCGGTGTGCGTCTCGATGCGGGACGCTTTACCGTGGTCGCCGAGGCACGTGATGCCCGGCTCGCCCGCACGCTGCTCACGTCCGCGCAGGCGAACGATAGTTTTCCGGGGCTGCCGCGCCCCACCTCGCACGTGCTGATCGCGGTGGCCCCGAATGCCGCGCGGTTCCGGCAGTGGGTGGGTCCGCATGCGCCGGAATGGGGCGCCGCCATCGCAATTCCCGACGAACAGCGATTGGTGATGCAGGGCGGGCGGGCGGGAAGCGATGCTGGCGATCCGGTCGTGGTGCTCCGCCATGAGTTGGCCCACCTCGCGCTGCACGAGCGCATGGGCCGGCTGCCGCCCCGATGGTTCGACGAGGGCTACGCCAGTGTGGCGGCCGGCGAGTGGACCCGCGACGAAGCCTTTGAAACGTCGCTGACGATGGTGTGGCGCACGTTGCCCTCGCTCGATCGGCTGGAGGAGGGCTTTTTCGCCGGCGCCTCCGAAGCGACTTGGAGCTACGCCATGGCCTATCGCGTGGTGAGCGAGCTGCAGGCGCTCGATCCGGTGAACGGACTCGCCAATTTTTTCAGCTACTGGAAATCGACCGGCTCGATGGAGAAGGGCATTCGCCAGGCCTACGGGATGACGGGTGAGCAGTTCGAGAAGCACTGGAAGACGCGAACGCGGAGCCGTTATGGGGCGCTCTCGCTGGTGACCAACGTCTCCGCGGTGTTCGGGCTTTTTGGGCTGATTCTGCTCCCACTGTATGTCAGCAAACGCCGTCGTGACCGCCGGAAGCTCGAGGCGATGCGGGCGCAGGATCTTGCCCAGGAGCAGGCGGCGCGAGCGTCAGCGCTGCAGGCGCTGCTCGACGCGGGAGTCGAACCCGCATTGGAACCGGGCTCCGATCTCGATGATGCGGTGGGACGAGCGGCCGGACCAACGGGAGTGTCCGGGGTATCCTAAAAGCGCGGCCGGTCCGAACCCGCCCTTGCCGTGCCACTTGGTCTGTCGGTATCCTGCGCCATGACTTCGATCGACAAGCCCCGCTCCCGCGCCCTGCTGTACTGGGGCGCCGCCGCACTCTCGTTGGTGGTCGGCTACGTGGACCTCGCCCGTGGCGGTGAGACCATCGCCCCGCTCCTGCTCGTGCTCGGTTACGTGGTTCTGGTACCGCTGGCGATTCTGAAGGGATAAGCGGAACGACCAACGGCCAAGCGTGGGACCGTTGCCCGGCCGAACGTGACAATCCGGTTAAGTTGTGCCTCAAGCGGGAACTGCACCCTGTATTCGTTGTAGTTTTTCAACGGGCGACGTGGGGCTGATGTACACCGGGCGAATAGCTCAGTTGGTTAGAGCGCCTGCCTTACACGCAGGATGTCGGGGGTTCGAGTCCCTCTTCGCCCACTCGTTGCACTCGTCTCGACCGTTCAGTGTTGCGCGACTCGCCCTGAACGTGATGTGCGTACCAAACGGGCGTCGGCCTCGGCCGAATGCTTGCAAGGCTTGTTCTTGTTCTTCATGTTCTGCTGTTCCCCCCCAGACCCGCCTGGCTCGCGCACGGCCACTCGGGTTGTAGTATGCCGGCGTTACGCCGGCTCCACGGCTCACGGTGCGGAGGTTACGACATTGATGTCACGGCATTTCCAGGCGCTCGCCGGAATCGGTCTCGCCCTCGTTGGTACCCTCGCGGTGCCGTCGATTGCGTCCGCTCAGTACAATCGCGTCCCCGACCCGAACGCCACGCGCGTTCTGGTGGCGGTGTTCAAGGCTGGTGAGAAGGGCTTGGGAGTGCAGGCCGCCGACGCGGTGCGCTCACGCATGAACAGCGAGTTCCCGTTCAAGCAGGTGTATGTCCTGCCTAAGACGGACATCAATGCCACGCTTGAAGCGTCGGGATTTCCGATAACCGAATCGCTCGAGGCGCACGATCAGCGTGCGCTCGCGACGCTGCTTCGTGCCGATGAGTACGTCACCGGCACGGTCACCAAGACGGCGACCGGCGTGAAGGTCGACGCCAATCTCGTGCTCGCCCGCGACAACTCGCTGGTACAGCCGATCGGGTCGTACGACGTGAAGTCGGTCGGTGATGCCGCCGGTGCGATCTCCAAGGAACTCAAGGAAGCGCGCAAGCAGCTCGACGCCGAAAAGAAGTGCATCAACTCGGCGCGCGATCAGAAGTATGACGCAGCGATCGCGGCGGCCAAGGAAGGCATCGTGCTGTACCCGCGCGCCACGCTCGCCCGCATCTGCATGGCGAATGTGATGATCACGCAGAAGGCGCCGGCCGCTGAGCAGCTCGCAATCGCCAAGGAAATCGTCGCGATCGATCCGAAGAGCCGCCCAGGCCTCGCGATTCTCGCCTCGTCGTATCGTGCGCTCGGTCAGCAGGACTCGGCCGTGGTGGCGCTCACGCGTCTGCTCTCGACCGACCCGAAGAACCCGCGCCTGCAGAAGGACGTCGTTGAAGAGCTCGCGAGTGTCGCTAATCCGCGCCTCGCCAAGCCGGTTATCGACACGGCCGTGATGCTGAACCCGGGCGACCCGGATCTGTTGCGTCTTCGCTGGCGCATCCTCCTGGCCACGAAGGACTACAAGGAAGCGTTTACCCAGGGTGACGAGCTGGTGAAGCTGGACACGTCGTTCGCCGACACCGCCTACTTCTCGCTTTCGGCTGCGGCCATGGCGGCCGACAGCCAGTTCCAGAAGGCGGCGGAGATGGCCGCCAAGGGTCTCGCCAAGTTCCCCGGCGAGCCGGGACTCACGTTCACGCAGATCGTGGCGCTCCAGAAGGCCGGCCAGAACCAGCAGGCGCTCGAAGCGTTGGACAAGGCCACGGCCGCCAAGGTCGCCGTGGAAAACGGGGCCTTCCTGCGCCTCACGCTGCTCAAGGATCTGAACCGTACGGAAGAAGTCGTGCCGGCGGCTCGCGCCGTGATCGCAGCCGGTGATACGAGCACGCTCGTTCGACAGATGCTCGTGCAGATCGGCAACGATCAGTTCAAGAAGGCGCAGGCTAGCAAGCTGCCGGCCGACTTCGACGCGATGATCTCGACGCTCACCTTCGCCGATTCCGTGTCCAAGGGACCGGTCAAGGCGCAGGCGCAGTTCCTGCTCGGTGCCGCCGGTGTCGTGTACGGTCAGCTCAAGCTGACGGCCGCCAGTGAGCAGAAGAGCTGCGCGCTGGCCAAGGAAGCGAAGAACCTGTTCGTTGATGCGCAGATCAATCTGCCAAAGGGTGGTACCTTTGCCCCCGACGCGATGCGCCAGTACATGGGCTTCGTCATGCAGCTCGATCCGTCAGCCGACCAGATGATCAAGGCATTTTGTAAGTAGCACCGCCGTTGCAGGACCCCGGGCCCGCCGTCGCTCCGACGGTGGGCCCGTTCGTTTTCTCCCCGCGCACGAACGGGACAAAACACCAGCCATCACATCCGTGCGCAAGTACGGGTAATGCACATTTCTGAACGCGTCAGCGTCGCTTGACGGTGCACTCAGCACCTCACTAACATGACGCGCCCTAACATGCCTCCAATAAGCGCGTGAGCCCGGTCCGTACTCTCCCATCCGGGCGCGTTGGCGCCTACCACGTCCCGGTGCTGCTGGCCGAGATCGAAGCGCTGCTTGCCGGCGCCTCGACCGTCCTCGATTGCACTTTGGGCGGTGGTGGGCACACCGCCGCCCTTCTCGAACGCGGTATGCGTGTCACCGGCGTCGATCGCGATCCGCGGGCGCTCGCGGCCGCGCGCGAGCGACTGGCCGATTTTGAAGGCTCCGGTCAGTTCCGGGCCTTGCTCACCAACTATGCCGCGCTCGACACCGGCGGGCTGTCGGTCGACGAGCGCTTCGACGGCATTCTGCTCGACCTCGGCGTGTCGTCGCATCAATTCGACGATCTCGCGCGCGGCTTTACGTTCCGCGAAGGGGCACCGCTCGACATGCGTATGGGCACCGACGCCGAGACGGATGCCGGTGAGCTCCTGAACACCATCGACGAGGTGGATCTGTCCGCGCTCCTGCGCGCCTACGCCGACGAACCACGCGCGGCCCGCATGGCACGTGAGATCGTGCGACGGCGTGAGCGCCGCCCGTTCGCGACCGCCGACGATCTGGTGGATGCCATCCGCGCCGTGCTTGGACCGCGCAGCGGGGCGCCCGACTTTGCACGCATCTTTCAGGCAATCCGTATCGCCGTGAACGACGAATTGTCGGGGCTCGAGCACGCGCTGCCGATGCTGCGCGACCGCCTGACACCCGGCGGCGTGCTCGCGATCATCAGCTATCACTCCGGCGAAGATCGCCTCGTCAAGAATGCCTTCCGCGACTGGAGTACGGCCTGCATCTGCCCACCGCGGCAGATGATCTGCACCTGTCGTGGCGTGCCGCTCGGCGAAACGCTGACGCGTCGCCCGATCAACGCCACCGAGGAAGAAGTGGAAGGAAATCCGCGCGCCCGCAGCGCGCGCCTGCGCGCCTGGAAGCTCGCACTCTGATGGCGACCACCTCCACCAAGCGCACTCGCCGATCCCCGCGCGGACCGCTCAAGGGCCGCGCCTGGATCGCGATCGGGCTGGGCGTTTTTTTGGTGGTGGCATCGATTGTCGTGTGGCGGCGCGGTGTGGGCGCGTCGACAGTGCGGGAAATGAGTCGGCTCTCCAATCGGCAGCGGGCGCTGCTCTCTGAGAAGACCACGCTCGACCGTGATATCCGCAGCGCCATGGCCCGCAGTCGCGTCATCTCGGAGGCGGAACGTCGGCTCGGACTGCACGTGGCCACCGACGCGCAGACACGGATGCTTTCTGATTCGATGCTCGCCGATCCGGAGCGGCCGGATACCGTCGCCAGCGATTCCGCGTCACGCTCATGACGCGCCGATGATGTTCGGACCGATTCGTACCGAGGCGGCCGACGAGCCCCGGCTCGTGCCCGACCATCCCGGCGCGCCGGCCACGGTCAGCCGTGCGCGTACGATGATCGTGCACGCCAGTCTGGTGCTGTTCGCCGTCGCCATCTTGGCGCGTGCCGTTCAGTTGCAGATCGTGGAACACGATACGTGGCTGCGCGTAGCCGACCGGCAGCACGTCGATCAACAAACGGTGAAGCCGCTGCGCGGCGCCATCACCGACGCCACCGGAGCGGTGTTGGTGGAATCGCGTGAGCAGGTGAAGCTCAACATCGCGCCGCGTGAAATCCGCGACGTGCGTCGCAAGAACGCAAAGCGTGGCGATCCGCTCCTGAAAACGCGGGCCGTGCTGCGGAGTGGTTTGCGCGCGCTGTCGGTTCCCGAAGCGCAGATACGCAAGGCGCTGGATACGAACCAGAAGTGGGTGTCGCTTCCGAAGCTGTACCTGCCGTCAGACGTGGAACGCCTCGTCGGACTACCCGGCGTGCACGTGGAGCGCGTCCGCCGTCGGATCAACTCGGCCAGCGACAACCTGCGTGGCGTGCTCGGCGCGGTCGATGCCGACGATGCACCGGTGGGTGGCATCGAGCTCGAACTCGATCTGCTCCTGCGCGGGCAAGACGGCAGTCGCGCGCTCGTGAAGGATCCCAAGGCCGGCTACGTGGAATCGCCGGAGCTGTCGAACGTCGACGCCCTGCCCGGACACACGGTCACGCTGACGGTGAATCAGGCGTTGCAGGAGATTGCCGAGAGCGAGCTGCGCATGGCGTTGCAACGCACGGGCGGCACGGGCGGTGACGTCGTCATTCTCGACCCGCGCGACGGTGCCATTCTCGCGCTCGCAGGAGTGCGCGACGGGAGGCCGGCGAGTACCAGTACACCCATGGCGTTGGCGTACGAACCGGGGTCCGTGATGAAGCCGTTTCTCGTGTCGAGGCTGTTCGATATGGGAAAAGCGACGCCGAACGAGATCATCGACACGGAGAACGGGAGTGCGATGCTGCCCGGCCGTAAGCGGGCGCTGACTGACGAACATAAAGCTGCACAGATGCCGGTGCGCGACGTCATTCGCTTCTCCAGTAATATCGGTACCGCAAAACTGGCGCTGCGCCTTACTCCGCGCGAAGAGTTCGAGGCCATGCGCGACTTCGGATTCGGTTCTCTCACGGGTGTGCCGTATCCCGCCGAGTCGAAGGGCTCCTTGCCGTTGCCGGCGCGCTGGAGTGGCAGCACGCAGACCGCCGTGTCGATCGGCTACGAAGTCTTGGCCACACCGCTGCAGATCGCGCTGGCCTACGCCGCCATCGCCAATGGCGGCGAGCTGTTGCAGCCGGCGCTGGTGAAGGAAGTGCACGACGCGCAGGGGGCCACGATCTACAAACACGAACGTCGCGTGGTGCGGCGCGTGCTGACCGCCAAGACGGCCCGGGAGATGCGCGGCATGTTGGCCTCGGTCGTCGATAGCGGCACCGGGACGTCGGCCGAGTTGGCCACCTATGATGTGGCCGGCAAATCGGGCACGGCGCGGCGTAGCGAGAACGGTCGCTACCTCGAGGGGAAGTACAATGCGACCTTCGCCGGCATGTTTCCGGCGCAGGCACCGCAGTACGTGCTCGTCGCGCGCATTATCGATCCGAAGGGCACGTACTACGGCGGCATCGTGTCGGGCAGTCTTGTGAACGGCATCCTGCAGGCCGCGCTCGCGACCCGGAACTCGGCGCTGGATCGTAACGCGTTGGCGGAAGTCGCGAAGGCCATGCCGGTACCCGTGGCGAAGCCCAAGTCGGAGAAGGCGCTTGCCCTCGCTGCGCGCGATTCGGCGCGCCGTGACTCGCTGTTGGCACCGCCACCACCGAAGGCCGAGCCGGCTCCGGCCGCCGCGCGCGTGGTGGTCGCGCTCCCCATCACGGCGCAGAAGGTGGCCGCGAGAAACGACGACGAGCCGCGCGAGATCCGGCCGGTGCCATCCGTCTTCGGACTCGACGTGCGTCAGGCCACGCGCACCTTGTACGCGGCCGGGTTTCAGGTGAGCATCGCGCGTGGCTCCGATGTGCGCACGCGTCCCGCCGCTGGCACCATGCTGCGCGTGGGCAGCACGGTGCAACTGGAGATGCCGCGCATGGAGTCTGCCAAGTGACGAGTACCGCTCGCGTCGTTGACGTCAGCGTGTTGCTTGACGCGCTGCGCGATGCCGGCTTGCTGGTGTCGTCCGCTACTGAACTGCCGCCCGTCGTTGTCGATGTGACTGATGACAGTCGCCGCGTGACGCCAGGATCGGCGTTTCTCGCGGTGAAGGGTGCCGCGCAGGATGGTCATGCCTGGCTTGGCGCGGCCAAAGCGAGTGGTGCGGCGCTTGCCCTCGTCGAGGACGCGGCAGCGGCCGCGGCGGCGGAGATTCCGGCCATCGTCGTGCGCGATGGGCGCCGCGCGGCCGCGGTGGCCGCCGCCGCATTCCACGGCTGGCCCGCGCGCGAACTCACGCTGGTTGGCGTCACCGGCACGAATGGCAAGACGACCACCGTGGGTGTGCTGCGACACTTGCTGGATTCACCGGAACGTCCCGCAGCCTCCATCGGCACTCTCGGCGTGCTGCTCGGCAGCGAGGGCGTCACGATGCCCGGCGGCAGCGGGCTCACCACGCCAGGCCCCGTGGAGTTGCAGCGACTGTTGCGCGAACTGGTGGATCGCGGCGTGCGCACGGTCACGATGGAAGTGTCGTCGCACTCGCTCGATCAGCGACGGGTCGACGGGCTCTCGTTCGCCGCGGCTGTGTTTACCAATCTCACGCGCGATCATCTCGATTATCACGGCACGATGGAGGAATATCGTGCCGCCAAGCTGCGGCTGGTGGGACTGCTCGCGCGCGATGGTGTGGCCTTGTTCAATGCCGATGATCCCTCCTGGCGCGGCGTTACCAATGCGCCCACGTCGAGGACCTTCGGCACCGAATCCGGCGCCGACATTTCGGCGCGCGACGTCACATTCACCAGTGACGGTAGCCGCTTTCTGCTCGTGTCGCCCCACGGTGCGCAGTCGGTGTCGTTGCCCCTCATCGGTGACTTCAACATCGCCAACGCGCTGGGCGCGGCGGCCGTGGCGTTGGCATTGGGCATGCCGATTGCCGACGTGGCGCAACGCCTGTCCCTCGCGCCCCAGGTACCGGGACGACTCGAACGCTTGCACACGTCGCCGACCGTGCTGCGTGACTACGCGCATACGCCGGATGCGCTCGATCGCGCGCTGCGGGCGGTGCGTCCCTTCACCCGGCAGAGCGACGGGTCGGCGAGCCGATTGATCGTCCTCTTCGGCTGCGGTGGTGACCGCGACCGCGGCAAACGCCCCGAGATGGGACGCATTGCCGAAGACCTCGCCGACATCGCTATCGTGACCAGCGACAATCCGCGAACGGAAGATCCTGATCGCATTCTCGACGATATCGAAGCCGGTATGACGCGGCGTGATCATGTGCGGATCGTCGATCGGCGCGACGCGATTGCGCATGCCCTGCGCGCGGCCACCGCACACGATGTCGTCGTGCTGGCCGGCAAGGGACACGAGACGTATCAGATTCGCGGCACCACGTCGTATCCGTTCGATGAGCGAGAGATCGTGACCGAACTCATGGCCGAGCTCACGGCCGGGACGCCGCCAGTCCTTCCCAACAGTCCGCCCCATTCTGCGTGACCGCCTTCTCCACCGCCGGTACCGCGTTCAGCGCGATCGCCGCCGTCGCGCCTGATCACGCGCATCCGTACTGGACCTTCGAGCGCGTGGCCGATGCGCTCGGTACGGGTCCGCGGATCCCCCGTCCATTGGCCGGGGTGTCCACCGACACACGGGCGATCTCGCGCGGCGATGTCTTCGTGGCGCTCAAAGGTGAGCGCTTCGATGCACACGATTTCCTGTCGACGGCGCGTGATGCCGGTGCGGCGGCGTTCGTCGTGAGCGATGCCCGCAAGGCCGCCGGGTTAGGCGTACCGACGTACGTGGTGTCGGACACCTTGGTGGCGCTTGGACAGCTCGCCACCGCCTGGCGCCGCGCCTGGGGGCGCAGTGTGATCGCCGTGGCTGGGTCGAACGGCAAGACCAGTACGAAGGAGCTGCTCAAGGCGGCGTTCTCGCGCACGCTGGTGGTGCACGCCACCAAGGGCAATCTCAACAATCTCATCGGCGTGCCGCTCACGCTGCTGGCGATTCCCTCCAATGCGGAAGTCGCGATCGTTGAAGTGGGTACCAACACGCCGGGGGAAGTCGCCACGCTGCGCGCCATCACCGAGCCCGACATCGCGGTGCTCACGTCGATTGGCGAAGAGCATCTCGAAGGGCTTGGCGATCTGGCCGGCGTGCTGCGCGAAGAGAGTGAGATCTTTCATCGCGTGACGCTCGCCATCGTGCCGTCGGCGCACCCTGAAGTGGCAGATATCGCCAAGTCGCGCGCTACGGCGGTGCTGTCGGCGGGCCTCGAGCACGCGTCGATCACGCCCACGGCGTGGGGGCTCGACGACGAGGGGCGTCCGTGGCTCGACGTGGAGGGCGTGCATTTCACGCTACCGCTGCGTGGCGCGCATCAGGCGGCCAACGCGATGCTGGCAATCGCCGCGGCCGGAGCGTGCGGTGTCCCGTTGGTCGACGCGGCAGCAGGGATGGCCGAGATGCCGGTGCCCAGCATGCGCGGCGCGTGGGAGCAGCTCGGCGAACTCGTCCTTATCAACGACGCCTACAACGCCAATCCCGCGTCGATGCGCGCTGCGCTCGATCTGCTCGGTCGCGTAGGTTCCGGACAACAGCGGGTCGCGATTCTTGGGACCATGCGTGAGCTGGGCGCCCAGTCGGCGCAACAGCATCGTGAGGTGGCGCGTGCGGCGCTGGCGTCTGGGGCCGATCTGATCGTCGGCGTCGGTGACTTCGCGGCGGCGTTTCATGACCTCGCGCCAGCTGATCCTCGTGTGCTCGCTACGCCGGACTTCGACGCGCTGTGGTCGCTGATCGCGCCGCGACTCGAACGCAATGCCATCGTGCTGCTCAAGGGCTCCCGCGGGATGCGCCTCGAGCGGCTGGTTCCCACGCTTTCCTCCTGGGCGACTGCCTAGTGCTCTACTATCTGCTCCAGCCGTTTGCGCACGATGTCCGCGTGTTCAATCTGCTCAATTACATCACGTTTCGATCGGCCGCCGCGTTCGTGTCGGCGCTGCTGCTCACGTTCGTGTTCGGTCCCGTCATCATTCGCCGGCTCCGGGCCATGGCGGTGCATCAGGTGGTCCGAGAGGGCACACCCGACTCGCATGCGGGCAAGGGCACCACGCCGACCATGGGCGGCCTCATCATTCTGGCGGCGACGTTCGTGCCCGTACTGCTCTGGGCGCGCCTCAGCAATCGCTACGTCTTGCTGGCCATGGCCGTCACGGCGTGGATGGGGATGATCGGTTTTCTCGACGACTACCTCAAGCTCAGGCAGAAGCGGGAAGGGAAGAAGAACGAAGGCCTCGTCGAGCGGTACAAGCTCGCCGGGCAGGTCACGTGCGGACTCGGGCTCGGACTCATTCTGCTGCTCTTCCCGATTTCCACGTTGCCGGGTGCCAGCACCACCCTGCCGTTCTTCAAGTACATCCTGGTCGTACCGGCGGTCGCGTGGGCCGCGTGGATGTACATCCCCTGGGTCACGTTCATTCTCACCGGCTTCAGCAACGCGGTGAATCTCACCGACGGCCTCGACGGACTCGCCGCCGGACTCATGGCGATCGCGGTGCTCACGCTCGGCCTGTTCGCGTATGTGGCCGGTCGCGTGGACACCAGCGCGTATCTGCAGATCTTCTACATGCGCGGCGCCGGCGAGCTCACCGTGTTCTGCGCGTCGGTGGTCGGTGCCTGCATCGGATTCCTCTGGTACAACGCGCATCCGGCGCAGGTGTTCATGGGCGACACGGGCTCGTTGGCGCTTGGTGGCGCACTGGGTTCGATCGCAATTCTGCTGAAGAGTGAGTTCCTGCTACTGATCGTGGGCGCGGTCTTCGTGGCGGAGACCGTATCGGTCATCCTGCAGCGCACCGTCTTCAAGTACCGGAAGAAGCGATTCGGGTTGGAGTACGCGCAGCAGCATCGCGTGTTCAAACGCGCCCCGCTGCACCATCATTTCGAACTGTCGGGCTGGCCGGAGACGCAGGTCGTCATTCGGTTCTGGATCATCGGTATCTTGTGCGCGATCCTCGCGCTCAGCACGCTCAAATTGCGTTGACGGAGCGAAACCATGGGTGACGCACGGCCGCCGCAGGAGCTCGCCTCGCTTGTCGCGCGACGTCTTGCCGAACGGCGCGGCGAGTTCGCCGTGGTCGGCCTCGCCCGCAGTGGGATCGCCGCCGTGCGTCTGCTGCGCGCCGCCGGCTGCTCAGTGTACGCCTCCGATGCCTCCAAGTCCGACGCCGTACGCAGTGCGGGCGCCATGCTCGAACGCGAAGGCGCCAGCGTTGATGTGGGCGTGCACAACGTGCAGCGCATCGCACACTGCTCGGTGCTGGTGGTCAGCCCCGGCATCCCGCCGACGGCGCCGCCGATCCGCGCCGCCCTCAGTGCCGGTGTACCCGTGGTGAGCGAAGTCGAAGTCGCCCTGCGATTGCAGCCGGCGCTGCGCTACATCGCGGTGACCGGCACCAACGGCAAGACGACCACGACGGCGCTGATCGGACATCTGCTGCGCGCTCTGGGGCATGACGTGGCCGATGTCGGCAACATCGGTACGCCCGTGTCGGAGCTGGCGCTCATGATCGCGCCGCCCGCGTGGGCGGCGCTCGAACTGTCGTCGTTCCAGTTGCACGACACACCGGGCATCATGCCCAATGTCGGCGTGCTCACCACGCTCAGCCCCGATCATCTCGATCGCTATGCCAGTGTGGACGAGTACTACGCCGACAAGAAGCGGCTCTTTGCGAATGCCGAACTGCCGTCGCAGTGGGTAACCACCGCCGACAGCGCCGATGTCGACGCGTTGGTGGCTGGTATTCCGGGGCATTGGCACCGCTTCTCCGTGCATCGCACCGACGTGGACGGCTATTACCATCGCGGGTCGGGCATGCTGCACCTTTTTGGCGAGCCGCTGGTCGCACGCGGCACGTTCGCCTTGGTCGGCGATCACAACGTCGCCAACGCGCTCGCCGCGCTGCTGGCGGTCATGGCGGCTGATCCTTTGCACCGCACTCCCTTGGCGCGGGCGAAGTTGGCGAAAGCGATCGGGACCTTTGGCGCGCTGCCGCATCGGCTCGAGCCGGTGGTCGATCGCAATGGCATCCTGTGGCTCAACGACTCCAAGGCCACCAACATCGACTCCACCAAGGTCGCACTGGCCAGCATGTCGCGTCCCACCATCGTGCTGCTGGGCGGCCGTCACAAGGGTGAGTCCTATACGGCGCTGGTGCCCGAGCTGCTGCGCACCGCCAAGGCCGTGCTCGCGTACGGTGAGGCCGGCGCGCTGATCTCGGGCGATCTCGAAGCCCCGTTGCACGGACGTGTCATGGTAGAACACTGCGGCGCGGACAGTTTCGAGCAGGTCATGCATCGGGCCCGTGCCATGGCGGTGGCCGGCGACGTGGTGTTGTTGTCGCCCGCCTGTTCCAGCTACGACATGTTCAACAATTATGAGGAGCGCGGACGCGAGTTCGCGCGACTCGCGGATGTCATCGCGTGAGTGATCGCGAGCGTGGCGTGATGAGCGGAACCATGACCGGCAATATGACCGGCAATCTCACGGGCACCCGTGAACGGTGGCGCATGTCGCTCGAAGCGCGCGCACTGCTGCTGGTGACGGCGGTGCTGGTGTCGTTCGGGTTGGCGGTGCTGTACAGTGCCAGCGCCTTGCAGGCGATCTCGGCGAACAGTCCTGGACACTTCTTTGTGCTGCGCCAGTTCACCGGCGTGGTCGTGGGCGTGGTGATCTTCGCGGTCTGCGCCAAGGTCGACGCCGAAGTCTGGCGACGCTATGCGTGGCATATCATGGGGATCAGTCTCGTGCTGATGCTGATCGTGATCCTGCCCGGCACGGAGGCGATCTCCAAGAGCATGTACGGCTCGCGGCGCTATCTCTTCAACGGCTCGATACAGCCGTCGGAGTTGGCGAAGTTCGCCGTGCTGGTGTGGACGCCGATGCTGCTCGTCAAGAAAGGCGCTGCCGTGAAGCAGTTGGGCAAAGGGCTCATGCCCTTCGCGGTGGTGATCGGCGCCCTCAGTCTGTTGGCGATTCTCGAGCCGGATATTTCGGTAGCTATGATGTTCTGTCTCATCATGGCGGTGCTGCTGTTCGTGGGCGGCGCGCGCGTCTCGCACTTTCTGTTGTTCGGTGCGGTGGGCCTGCTCCTGATCGGATTTCAGGCGTCGCAGAGCTCGTACGTGCGGAAGCGCGTGGAAAGCTTTCTGTCCAAGGAGCAGGAGTCGACCACGCGATCAGCCACGGCCGATCAACAGTACCAGTCGTTCGTTGCGGTGGGGTCCGGCGGCATTGCGGGCGTCGGCTTCAGTCAGGGCAATCAGCAGCGCGGCTGGTTGCCGCTCGCCTACAACGATTTCATCGGCTCCATCGTGGGTGAAGAGTTCGGATTCCTCGGACTCGGTGCGCTCACCCTCGCCTTCGCGCTCTACGGCTGGCTCGGATTCCGCATCGCGAGGCAGGCGCGAAGTCCGTTCACGGCGCTGCTTGCCATCGGCATCACCTTCGTCACGGTGTTCACCGCCTTCATTCATCTGGGTGTGGTGATTGGCCTGTTGCCGAACACCGGACTGACTTTGCCATTCGTGTCGTACGGACGCTCCAACCTCGTGCTGACGCTGGCGATGACGGGCATCCTCGTGAACATCGGCAGTGACCGCGAGCGCGTGTACGGCGCCACCGCCACCGACCCGCTGGTCGCGATGGCATGACGCCGTCTCGTGCGACCCGTGTCTTCTTTGCGGGCGGCGGCACCGGTGGGCACTTGTACCCCGGACTCGCGATTGCCCGCGCGTTGGTGAAGCAGGCGCCGCATGTCGCGCCACACTTCATCGGTGCGCGTCGCGGGATCGAACGCGATGTGCTGCCGACCACGGAGTTCGCGTTCACGCTGCTCGACCTGCATCCGCTGTATCGTCAGGCGCCCTGGAAGAACTGGCGCACGATCGTGGGCGCTTTCGGTGCGTGGCGCGAGATCACGCAACTCGCGGCATCGAATGCACCGCGGGCCGTCATAGGCACCGGCGGTTACGCCGCGGGCGTCGCGTTGGCGTGGGGACGCGCGCATGGCGTACCCACCATGCTGCACGAGCCTGATTCGCATCCGGGGCTGACGACACGCACCTTCGCGAAGGGCGCGAAGTCGCTGTTCCTCGGCTTTCCTGAAGCCGCGAATCGGCTCTCGGTCGGCCCACAGACGCAGGTGCTGCCGTTGGGATGTCCGATTGAACCGCCGCCGGCATCGCCTCGCTCGCGGGCTGAGGCGCGCGGCGTGTGGGCACTGCCTCACGACGCCTTCGTCGTGCTCGTGGTGGGCGGCAGTCAGGGCGCACGTGCCTTGAACGACGTGGTCGCGGCGTGGACTGCGCAAGGACTTCCCGACGGGGTCGCCGTGATCTGGGCAACGGGGAAGCAGCAGGCGGCAGCGTATCTCGACCGTGAATCCGGCATGGTGCGGGTCCGTCCGTACCTCGCGCCGATAGCGGACGCCTACGCCGCCGCCGATCTCGCGGTCACGCGCGCCGGTGCGCTGACGATCGCCGAGTTGTGCGCCTGGGGCATTCCGTCGCTCTTGGTCCCGTTGCCAAGCGCCGCGCAGGATCACCAGACGCACAACGCCAAGGCGACGCAGGCATCGGGCGCCGCGCGCTATGTGCCGCAGCACGATTTTACCGTCGCGTCGCTCGACGCCGCGGTGCGATCGCTGCGGGACGACTCGGCGGCACGGGCCGCCATGCACCACGCCGCGCTGCAGCGAGCCCGTCCCGGTGCCGCCGCCGACATCGCCCGATCGGTCATCATGACCCTCGGCCTCGATGCCGTGGGGATCGGTTGATTGCGTCGCCATATTGAAGCCATGTCTGCGCCGCCTACACGCCCCGATAACGCCGAATCCGGCACCCGCGCTCCGTCGCTGACGGCCGCCATTCTGCTCGATCGCAGCGACCCGCGTCCGGTGCATTTCATCGGGATCGCCGGTGCTGGCATGAGTGCGCTGGCTGAACTGCTCGCTCGTCGCGGCGTGCGCATTCAGGGCACTGACGCGAATCCGGCGGGGGCGCCCGATCTCGCGCGCTACGGGATCGCCGTCGCCGCGCACGATGCTGCGCTGGTCGCCGGCTCGCGCGCGGTCGTCTACTCCTCGGCGATCGCGGCGTCTCATCCGGAGATGGTCGCCGCGCGTAACGCCGGTATCCCCCTCGTCCGTCGCGCCGAAGCGCTGGCCGATGCGGTCAGTGGTGGTACGCTGGTCGGGATCGCCGGCACGCACGGCAAAACCACGACGACGGTGATGACGACCGAAGCGCTCGCCGCCGCTGGTCGCGAACCCACCGGCGTGGTGGGAGGACGTGTCGAGCTCTGGGCCGGAAATCTGCGGCTCGGTGGCGACACGTACGTGGTCGAAGCCGATGAATATGATCGCTCGTTCCTCGCGCTCGATCCCGCCGTCGCCGTCGTGCTCAATGTCGAAGCCGATCATCTCGACATCTATCGCGATCTCGACGACATCATGCGCACGTTCGAGCAGTACCTCACGCCGGCGCGCGTCGTGGTCCGCTGCGCCGATGACGACGGCGCGATGGCCCTGCGCATTGCGTCGCGTCACGAGGTCATTGCCTACAGCGCCACCGCGCCCGGTGCCGCTCCGTCGTCGCACGCCGCTGATGCGCGGCTCGTCGCCGGTGATCTCGTGCTCGACGCGATGGGCGCACGCTTTCAGGCGCGGTTCGACGGCGAAGACCTGGGACTGGTGCAGTTGTCGGTGCCGGGAATCCACAACGTACGCAACGCGCTCGCCGCCCTCGGCGCCGGACTCGCCCTCGGGTGTACGGTCGCGAGCATGGCGCCGGGACTCGCCGCCTTTCGCGGCGTCGAGCGCCGTTTTCAACGCCTCGGATCAGTGCAGGGCATCGATGTGGTCGATGACTATGCGCACCACCCCACCGAGGTGCGCGCCACGATTGCCGCGGCGCGCCACGCTTTCCCCGGCCGTCGACTCGTGCTCGCCTTTCAGCCGCACTTGTATTCGCGCACGCGCGATCTGCAAATCGATTTCGCCGATGCGCTGAGTGCGGCCGATGTGCTGTTGCTGTGCGACATCTATGGCGCGCGGGAAGCCCCCGATCCCACGGTCACCTCGGCGCTCATTGGCGATCGCGTCATGGCGGGTGTGCTGGAGTGGCAGGGCCCGCGAAGCGACGCGGCGGCCGCACTGCGTGCCGTCGTTCGCGACGGCGACGTGGTCGTGACCATGGGCGCCGGTGATATCACCAAGACGGGACCTGAGCTGCTCGAGGCGCTGCGCCGCTGATGGCCACCGCCGCGTTCGAGCCTGGTACGTCGTCGGCCAAGAAAACGTCGCCGAAGGCGACAGCGAAGGCCGCTCGCCCCACCTGGCTGCGCTGGGTGCGGGCCGTTGGATTTCTGCTGGCGGTTGGCGTCGTGGTGGGCGCACCGTGGTGGGGCCCCCTCGCGCTGGCGCGACTCGACTACTTCCACGCCCGTCGCGTGGTGTTCGAAGGCGTGCGCTATGCTCGTCCGACAGAGCTGATTGCGCGGCTCAAGGTGGACACCTTGCAGTCTGTGTGGCAGCCGTTGGAGCCGCTGGTCGAGCGCATCGCGGCGCACCCGATGGTCGCGTCGGTCGCCGTCGAGCGGCAGCTGCCGGGGACCCTGCTGATTCGCGTCGTCGAGCGGGAGCCAGTGGCCTACGTGCCGCGCAAGGGACGGCTCGAGCCGGCCGATGCCACCGGGCGTCCCCTGCCGATAGACCCCGCGAGGTATCCGCTGGACGTGCCCGTCGCCGCCTCGGCCGATAGCTCGCTCTTGCACCTGTTGGACGGTCTGCGCAAGGATGCGCCGCGACTCTATGCCCGCGTTTCGCACGGCGAGCGGGCCGGAACGGACGAAATGCGCTTCAAACTGGGCGGCGTCACCGTGCGAACCAGCTCCGACGTGACCGTAGCGCGGTTCAAGGACATATTACCTGTGGAAGCGGACCTCGCGCGGAATCATCTGCGTGCGGTGGAGCTGGACCTCCGCTTCCGTGACCAGGTGATCGCCAGACAGCCATGACTTCCGAACCCATTGTCGCCGCCCTCGATATCGGCACCGCGCACACTACCGCTATCGTCGCGGCGGTGCACGGCGATCTGCCGCGCACGCCGACGCTGCGCGTGCTCGGGGTAGGGAACACCCGCACGATGGGCTTGCGACGGGGTGTCGTCTCCGACATCGAGGAGGCCACACACAGCATCCGGAAAGCGGTCGAGGAGGCCAGTCGCGTGGCCGGCGTGTCCCCGGAATCGCTGTACGTCGGCATCGCCGGAGAACACGTGCGCGCGATGTGCTCCACGGGTGTCGTGGCGATCAGTGGCAACGAGATCATGCGCACCGATGTCGATCGCGTGAATGAAGTCGCGCGCGCGATGGCGATTCCGCAGGACCGTGAGCTGTTGCACGCGATCCCGCAGGAGTATCGCGTCGACAAGACCGATGGGATCCGCGATCCCGTGGGAATGATCGGCACGCGCCTCGAGACGGAGATGTATCTCGTCACGATCGGCAGCTCGCCAGCGATGAATCTGCGCAAGAGTATCGAACGCGCCGGCTACAAAACGCGCGAGCTCGTGCTCGAGCCGCTGGCCAGTGCGCTGGCGGTGCTCACCGAAGAAGAGAAGGAACTCGGCGTCATCCTGCTCGAACTCGGCGCCGGTACGACCGATCTCGCCGTGTTTCACGAGGGGAAGATCCGGCATCTCGGCACGATCCCGTACGGCGGCAACGCCGTCACGAGTGATCTCGTGCAGGGACTCGGGATCACGAACAACGATGCCGAACAGCTCAAGGAAGCCTACGGCTGCGCGTACGAGCCGATGGTGGATGCCGAGCAGGTGATCGCCATGCCGGCGTCGGCGTCGCACGGCGAGCGGCACATCTCGCGGGAACTGATGACGCACATCATTCATCAGCGCATGGACGAGATCTTCGACAAGGTGCAGCGCGAGGTGCAGACTGCGGGGTTCGCCGGTCGGCTGAATGCGGGCATTGTCCTCACGGGTGGCGGTGCCGCGCTCGAGGGCGTGAGCGAGCTCGCCGCCGACGTGTTCGGGCTTGGCGTACGCGTGGGTGTCCCGGGCGACAAAGTCGGCGGACTCGTTGAGCAGATCGCCGAACCGCGCTTCGCCACGGCGGTCGGTCTGGCCCTGTACGGCGCTCATCGCGTGGCGCTTGGCGGTGTGATCGCGCGCCGCCCATCACTGACGGGCGCCGGTGTCGACAAGCTGGCCACCCGCGTGAAGACGTGGTTGCAGGATTGGTTTTAACGTAACGGCGAAGTAGGGAGTAAGAAGTACGGGGTACGGAGACAGCGGTCTCGGTGCCCCGTAGTCGCATCCGCCCTACTCCGTACGCCCTACTCCGTACTCCATACTCCATACTTTTTCGGAGCTTCCCCGTGAACGTCGGTCTCCCCCGTTTCCGAGCCGTGCGCCAGGCGCTAACGCGCCACGCGCTGCTGCTCGGATTCGCGCCCTTCGCCTCGTTGGCTGCCCAGCAGCTCACGACCGAAGCGCGCGATCCCAATCAGAAGCAGGATCCGACGTTCGCCCAGAACTACCAGGAGTGGCTGGCCAATGCAAAGCATGGCAGCCCGCTGGTGGATCACCTGCCGTTGGTGGCGGGGATCCCGACGCCGCGCGATGTGCTGGGGTATCACATCGGCGCGCCGCGCAAGCTCACGTACTACGCCGATCAGCTGAAATACTATCGCGCGCTCGCTGCGGCGTCGCCGCGCGTGAAGATCGAAACCATCGGTCGCTCCGACGAAGGTCGTGAGCTCGTCGTGGTCTGGATCTCGTCCGAGGCGAACATGCAGCGTCTCGACCAGAACCGGAAAAACCTCGCGAAGATTGCCGACCCGCGCGGTATGACCGAGGCCCAGGTGAAAGCGGTGCTGGCCGATACGAAGCCGCACTACCACTTCATGGGCGGCCTGCACAGCGGCGAAACCGGTCCGTCGGAAATGCTGATGGAGCTGGCCTATCGTCTCGTCACCGAGACGTCGCCGCTGATCAGCCAGATCCGCGAGCAGTTGTATGTGTCGATGACGCCGGCGGCCGACGCCGACGGTCGTGACCGCAACGTCGACTGGTTCTTCCGCGGCCTCGACATGGCGGCGGCCATTCCGGCGCCGGCGATCACTCCCGCCGTCACGCCGGCTCCGGCCGCGCCTGGCGACTCCTCGCGTCGTGCGCCAGTGGCCGCGCCAGTGGCCGCGCCTGCGGCGGGCGGCGGTGGAGGTGGAGGTGGCGGCGGTGGGTTCGGTGGCGGCGCCGGTGTGCCGTACTGGGGCAAGTACGTGTACCATGACAACAATCGCGACATCAACATCAAACTGGTGCAGATGCGCGCGATCATCGATTGGTACTTCACGGCCTACCCGCCGATCATGCACGATCTGCATGAAGCGCAGCCGTTGCTCTACACGTACACCGGCGGCCCGCCGCAGAATCCGAATCTTGATCCGATCCTGTTTGCCGAGTTGCCGTGGTTCGGCAACTGGGAGATGGCGCAGATGACGAAGTGGGGCATGCCGGGTGTGTACACGCATGCGTTCATGGACGGCTGGTCGCCCGGGTATCTCGGGTCGGTGGCGTACAACCACAACGGTCTCATGAAGATGTACGAGACGCAGTCGGGACGAGACCTCGATAGCACGGCGATGGCGAATGCGCGCAAGGGTATCGCCAGTGGCGCGCCGGCCCCCGGCGGCGGACTTGGTGGACGCGCCGGTGCGGTGCCCACCGGTCGTGGTGGTGCGCAGGATCGCGAGTGGTACCGCGGCAATCCGATCGGCTTCAACGACATCGCGACCTTTACGCGTCGCTCGAACACGAATTACATGGAGACCGGCGTGCTCTCGGCGCTGCAGCTGGCGTCGATGTTTCCGGCCACCGTGCTCGAGAACTTCTACATCAAGACGCGCAACAGCATCGAAGAGGGCAAGGTCAAGGCGCCGTACGGCTTCGTGATTCCGCTGCAACGCGACATGACGCGCGTGGCGGAGTTCGTGAATCTGCTGCGTGTGCAGCGTATCGAAGTGGGGCAGGCCACCGCGCCGGTGAAGGTGGGCGCAATCACGTATCCGGCCGGCTCGTATGTGATCAAGCGTGATCAGCCCTACGGTCGTCTCGCCAAGAATCTCATCGAGCGGCAGCAGTATCCGGACGCGCGACTGAACACGTACGACGACAGCGGGTGGTCGATGGGCCTTGCGATGGACGTGGATGTCGTCGAGATCGCCGACGTGAGCATTCTGAAGGCCGCCGTGTCACCGGTCGACAAGATCGTGCTGAAGGGCAACACGCGCGGCAGCGGCAACGCCGCCATCGCCGTAGCGCACACCGGGTCGAACAACATGGTCACGCTGCGCTACCTGCTGCGCACGGTGCCGATGAAGGTGGCGGAGAAGAGCTTCGCCGCCGGCGACACGACCTTTCCGGCGGGTTCGTTCGTGGTCGATGGCAAGTACGCGCCGCGGGTGCGTACGCTGGTGGATTCCCTGGGACTCACCGCGGCGATGATCGGCAGCGCACCGTCCGTGTCGATGCATGACGCCGATGTGCCGCGCGTCGCGATCTACTCGCAATGGAGTGGCACGCAGAATCTCGGGTGGTATCGTCTCACGTTCGACGAGTTCAAGATTCCGTACGATTTGATCTACAAGGAGCGCGTCGTGCAGGGAAACCTGCGGAAGGACTACGACGTGATCCTGATGGCCGAGCAGAACCTGAGCCGCCAGACGGTGATGCAGGCGCCGGCCGCGCGCCCGCAGCCGTATCTCAAGAACGACAAGTACAAGTTCCTCGGCATGTACGGCGAGACGAAAGATCTCACCGGCGGCTTCGGCCAGCCGGGCGTCGATGCGTTCGCGTCGTTCCTCGCGTCGGGCGGCACACTGATCGCGATTGGAGAGTCCGCGCGCTTGCCGATCGAATTCGGCTGGGCACGTACGGTCGACAAGGTCACCGTGCCGGGGCTCACGTCGCAGCGTCCGCTGGTGGAAGCCACGATCACGCGTCCCGAGCATCCGGTGTTCTACGGCTTCGGCAAGACCGTGATCCCGGTGAAGTACGTGGGCGGCACACCGTTCAAGGTCGGCATCGCCGACGAAGGCAACGTGCTCGCGCGCTACGTCGGTGGCGACAGGGCGGTGCTGTCGGGACTCATGACCGGCGCCGATTCGCTCAAGTTGCGTCCGTTCGCCGTCGATGTACCGGGCGCGGTGAAGGGCAACGGTCGCGTGATCATGTTCGCCAACAACCCGATCTATCGTTGGCAAAACCATGGGGAGTTCAACATGGTCTTCAACAGCATCATCAACTGGAACGACGCCGGCGGTCCGGCCGAGACGAAGCCAGCGGCGGCGACGGCACCGGCGGGTAGCCGCTAGGCCAACTCCGTAGAACCGATCACGCAGAGAGGGTAGAGAGCGCAGAGAACGCAGAGACCATTTTTTGACTCTGCGGCCTCTGCGCTCTCTGCGCCTCCGCGTGATCTGTTCGCCGAAACAGCGGCCGCGCGGAGTCCACGTCCGGCGGCCCCATTCACGAATGTCACAAGCCGTCGAAATGAAGGGAATTGTGGATAAAACCGGGCCTGTTTCACGCCGCCAGAACTCGTGACGAATTCGTCCAACTTCAACGGATTTCACGGGTTGCGCTGCACTCTCGAATGTGTATTCTAGGGAAGCTTTCGCACCATGCGGCATGATCTTCCACATCCCTGAGAGTCCGTGCGCGGACCGCCCACCATGGCGGAGCTCGCTGCAAAGGACTCATGGTGACCCAGCCTGCTGCCGGGTTGCTCTGCGAACCACCCTGAGCCCGTAAAGCCCCGTATGGAGCTCCCCCGCATGACCTTCGAGTTCGAAGAGAGCGCTGCCCAGAACGCCCGCATGAAGGTCGTGGGTGTGGGCGGCGGTGGCGGCAATGCCGTCAACCGCATGATCGAGGAACATCTCGAGGGCGTCGAGTTCATCTCGGTGAACACCGACGCGCAGGCGCTCATGAACTCCAAGGCCGACGTCAAGATTCAGATCGGCAAAAAGCTCACGCGTGGACTCGGCGCTGGCGCTCGCCCCGAGATCGGGCGGCAAGCCATCGACGAGAACCGCGAAGACACCAAGCGCGTGCTCGGCAACGCCGATCTCGTGTTCGTGACCTGCGGCATGGGTGGCGGCACGGGCACTGGCGCGGCGCCGGTGATCTGTGAACTCGCGCGTGAAGCGGGCGCCCTCACCGTCGGCATCGTCACGCGGCCGTTCCTGTTCGAAGGACGGAAGCGGATGCGCCAAGCGGAAGAAGGCATCGCCGAGATGCGAAAGCATGTGGACACGATGATCATCGTGCCCAACGAGCGGCTGCTGGCCGTAGTCGGCAAGGGCATCCCGTTCCACGAGGCGCTCAAGAAGGCCGACGAAGTGCTGCTGCACGCGACGCAAGGCATCTCGCTTCTCATCAGCGAAACCGGCCTCGTCAACGTCGACTTTGCCGATGTGCGCACCGTCATGCAGAACGGTGGCTCGGCGCTCATGGGCACCGGTATCGGCCGCGGCGAGAACCGCGCCATGGAAGCCGCCCAGCAGGCCATCGCCTCGCCGTTGCTCGACAACGTGTCGATCTCCGGCGCGACTGGCGTGCTCGTCAACATCACGGGCGGTGAAGACCTCACCCTCGGGGAAGTCACGCAGATCAACGACATCGTGCACGATGCCGTGGGCGACAACGCCGAGATCATCTTCGGCGCCGTGCATGAGCCCGCCATGATGAACGAAATCCGCGTTACGGTCATCGCGACCGGATTTGATCGGCAGATGCAGGGAGGCGCCGGCAACGGAGTCGTCCGTAATGTGCCGCTCGGCACAACGGCCCCTTCCGCTGTCACACCACCGGCTGCATCTTTTCCTCCTGCAGCGGCTGCCAAGTCCCCCGCCGTACTCCCGTTCCCTACTCGGGACCGGCCCGCTGTGAGACCTGTTGCCGCCCCCGCTCGTCCTGCGTGGGAAGGGGCGCCACCACGGCCGCCTCGCGTTCCACCGATTTCTCCGTCGCCCAGCGCTGAGCTCGACGACATGGAAATCCCGACGTTCATACGGAGACAGATGGATTGACCAGCGCTCGCGCACGGCTCCTGATGGCTACCCTTTGTGCCGGTATCGGAGCCACCGCTATTGCGTTGGGACGTCCCGTCCCCGAACGCCCCGCAGCGACAGTACTCGCTGCGGGGTCTCGTGTTTCTGTCGCATCGAAGTGGCGCGTGCGAGTCGACACCGTCAAACGGGGTGAGCCGCTCGTAGCCGTGCTGGAACGTGCGGGCGTCCCGCGTGACGAAGCTGCCCGTGTCTTGATGGAATCGCAGGCGATCGACGCGCGGAAGATCCGCGCCGGCACCACCATCACCTCCAAAGTCAGCCCGGATTCCGGCGCTTCAGAGGTCGTGCTGCAGTTGGCGATCGATCGCTTGGTGCGCTTCACCCGCTCCGCCACCGCCGGTTCGCGGTCAGGATGGCTGGAGAAAGAAGAGACGCTCTCGTGGACCACCGACACCGTCGTGGTTGGCGGTGTGGTGACCTCCACGCTTACGGGAGCCATTGCGCAGGGCGCCGAGGCGTTTCCGGCCAATGTGCGCGACGAAGTCGCCTACGCCTTGGCCGACATTCTCGAGTACCGTGTTGATCTCAGCCGCGATCTGCGCGAGGGAGACACGATCAAGGTGCTCATGGAGCGTCAGCGGGCGCCGAACGGCGCGGTGCGTCCTGGCGACGTGATCGCGGCCCGACTCACGGTCGATGGCCGTCGGGTGGAAACCATGCGGTTCGCGCAGGGCACGAAGTCGAGCTACTTCGATGGCGAAGGGAAGTCGATGCGTGCCGCGTTTCTGCGCGCACCGCTCGCCTTCCGGCGCATCTCGAGCGTGTTCGGCCTGCGACGTCACCCGATCCTCGGTACGGTGCGCGCACATCAGGGCATGGACTACGCCGCCGCGCGTGGAACCCCCGTCCGCGCGCTTGGCGATGGCGTCGTGATCTTCGCCGGATGGAAGGGCGGATATGGTCGCGTGCTCGAAATTCGTCATCGCAACGGCTTCGTCACGCGCTACGGCCACCTCAATGCCTTCGCCCCTGGCATCCGTCGTGGCACCAATGTTTCGATCTCGCGCACGGTCGCTTTCGTGGGCACGACGGGCCTTTCCACTGCGCCGCACCTGCATTTTGAAGTGCTCGTGAACGGCAAGCACCGCGATCCCCGGGTGGCCCTGCGCAACGTGACCGGTGAGCCGCTCGCCTCCGGCCAGCGCGCCACCTTCGACGATCTCAAGGCTCGGCTTTTCGCCCGGCTGGATGGCCCCCGCGACGCGAGCACGGCGGCGGCGCCGGTCGTGACGCGCATCGCTGGCGACTGAACTGATCGGCATCCTTCCGCGTAAAGGGCAAAGAGGCTTCGGCTTCTTTGCCCTTTGCCCTTTCTCCTATCGTGCCGATCAATGACGTTACTGTCGTGATTCGCTGGATACTTGCCCTCGCACTCGGCGTTGCCGCGGCTTGGCTCGCCTACGGGCGCGTCGGAACGCTTGCGCGCTCCCGTGCGATCATGCTCGGCGCCCTACGCGCCCTCGCCGTGACCCTCGTCGCGGCCATCCTCTTCGGCGCCCCCTCGGCGCCGCCTCGACCGGCGACGCCCTTGGTGGCGATCGACGTGTCGGCCTCCTCGCGTCGCGCCGTTGGCGACGAGAACTCGGTGGTCAAGGCGTGGCGCGAACGCCTCTCCGAGGCCGTCAAGCGTGATGCGCCCGGTGCCGAGGCGTTTGTGATCGTCGGCGACTCCATTCGCGACATCAGCGCCTCCGATATCGCGACCCTGCGTTCCGACGATCAGGGCTCGCGCGTGCGGGCCGCGGTCGATCGTGCCGCGTCGCTAGGGCGTCCGTTAGTGCTGCTCACCGACGGTGAAGTCGATGACGCCGAGTCGCTCGCCGAAGCCCCGACCGGATCGATCATTCGCGTGTTGGCGAACGCGCCGCGTACCGACGGGGCGATCGCCGATATGGCGGTGCCGACCACCGCCACCGCCGGAGATACGATCACCGTGGCGGCGACCGTCACCGCCGGTGCGTCATCGACGCCCGACGCGCAGTTGCGGGTGATGGTGGATGGGATCGCGCCGGTCGTGCTCGCCGTGCCGGCCCTGGCGGCACTCACCTCGACGCGCGTCACGTCCACGATCGCACTGCCGCGCGGCGCGCGTTCGGCGCTCGTGCGGTCGGTATTGCTCGTTCCCGGCGACGCGGAGCCGCGCAACGACACGCTGTCCACCACCATCGACATCGGTGACCGGCCCTCGGCGGTGTTCGTGTCGACCGCCCCTGACCTCGACGTGCGTGAGGCACTGGTGGTGCTGCGCGGCGCGCTGAACGTGCCCACGCGGGCCTTCCTGCGCGTGGCACCGGGCGTCTGGCGCGTGGAGGGCTCGCTGGCGCCGATCAGCGAGGACGACGTCAAGACGCAGGCGGGCGCCGCGGGCATGCTGATCGTACATGGCGATACGGCCTGGCGGCCGCGCGCCGCCGCCCGTAGCGCGACGGGTGCGAAAGCACTCTGGATCCCCGCGCCGCCCACGACGATCGCGCGGGCGGGCGAATTGGCGCGGACGCCGGAATGGTATGCGTCGGGTGTGCCGGCGTCTCCGCTCGCCGCGGCACTCGCCGGCTTACCGCTCGATTCCTTGCCACCGCTGACTCTCGCCGGCCCGGCACGCGGCGCGATGCCCGTGCTGACCGCGCAACTGGGCAAGCGCGGCGACGCCGTGCCCGCCATTGCGGCGCGCATCGAGAACGGTGTCCGCACCGTTGTCGTCTCCGGATCGGGATACGCTGGCTGGGCGCTTCGCGGTGGCCGCTCCGCGGAGGCATTCGGTGCGTTGTGGGGTGCCATTTTCGACTGGCTGGCGGCCGGACGCGGTGATGTGCGGGCTGCCCGGCCGATCGCGTCGCTCATGCGTGCTGGTGATCCCGTCGCGTGGCGTCGCGGCGGGGTCGACTCGATCGTGGCCGTGCGACTGAGCCGACGGGGCGGCACTGCTATCGACTCGCTCACGTTGCGATTCACCGGGTCGAGCTTCGAAACAACCTCACCCGCATTGGCGGCTGGGGTGTACGATGTGCAGGCTGAGGGCGGCGCCAGCGTGTTGGTGGTGAACGCCTCGCGCGAATGGGTGCCACGGGCTCCCACCGTCCGTGATGGTGTGCTCTCGCGCGGTGCGTTGTCGTCGGATGCCCCCCGACTGGCTGACGCGGGATGGCCGTTCGTGCTTGCCCTGTTGCTGCTCTGCGGCGAATGGATCGGCCGCCGCGCTGGCGGCTATCGCTGATCGTCGCCACTCGTTCGACACTTCGTTTCTCTTCGCCCGGTCAAGAATGGCTCGCCTGTTTCGCCGTAAGGATGAAGCTCCCAAGCGCTCGCTCTGGCAGCGCTTCAAGGACGTTGCGTTCACCGACGTGTCGGTGCTCTTCAAGGGCGTCGACGAGGGATCGCTCGAAACGCTCGAGACGCTCCTGATCGAATCCGATTTTGGCGTGACGACGTCGCTGGCACTGGTGGCGGACGTCGAGTTTCGCGCCAAGCGCGGTGAGGTCAAAACCGAAGCGGAATTCCGTGGTGCCCTGGCTCAGGGTATCGAGGCCGCACTCCGGAAGGGCAACGCCGACCCGACGCTGCTTCGTGCCACGACGGGGCCCACCGTGGTGCTCGTGATCGGGGTGAACGGCGCCGGCAAGACGACCTTCATCGGGAAGTTGTCCGCGCAATTCAAGAAGGAAGGCAAGAAGGTGTTGCTCGGTGCCGCCGACACGTTCCGGGCCGGCGCGATCGACCAGTTGCGTGTCTGGGCGGAGCGTGCCGGTGTCGACTTCGTGGGCGGCGCACCCGGATCGGATCCCGCATCAGTCGCATTCGACGCCGTCGATGCCGGCATGACGCGTGGTGCTGACATCGTCATCGTGGACACCGCCGGTCGCCTGCACACCAGTGACGATCTCATGACGGAGTTGCGCAAGATTCATCGCGTGATCATGAAACGACTCCCCGACGCTCCGCACGAGGTCTTGCTCGTGCTCGACGGCACGATCGGCCAGAACGCGCTCTCGCAGGCGCGCACCTTCTCGGCCGCGGTCCCCGTCACGGGCATCGTGGTCACGAAGCTCGATGGTACCGCCAAGGGCGGGATTGTGGTGGCCGTGCACGAGGCGCTCAACGTGCCGATCAAGTTCGTCGGTCTCGGTGAGCAGATCGGCGACCTCGAGCCGTTCGATGCGGGAGACTACGCCAAGGAGCTGGTGGAGGCGTGATGGCGTTCGGCGGCGATCGTGACCCGCAGGAGCGGAAGCGACGTCCGCCTGCGCGTCCGGCGCCGCGGCTCACGCTCGACACGCCGGTCACCTATCTCAAAGGCGTAGGCCCGGTGCGCGCCGAGCTGCTGGCGCGTCTCGGGATCACGATGGCGGGCGATCTGCTGCGCCACGTGCCGCACCGCTACGAAGACGCCAGCACGGTCACGCGCATCGCGCAGGCCGTCGTCGGCGCCGACATCACGGTGCTCGGTCAGGTGATTGCCAAGGGCGTGCTGCCCACCCGCAAGGGGCTGCGGGTATTTCAGGCCGTCGTACAGGACGCCAGCGGGATGATCGAAGTGGCGTGGCCTGGGCAACCCTTCCTTGATCGCACGATCAACAAGGGCGATTGGCTGCTCTGCACGGGGCAGGTCCGCTTTTTCCACGGCCGCCGTCTGCAGCCACGCGAGTTTGTCAATCTTGGGCCGGAAGAAGAAGGCACGAACGAAGGGCGCGTGCTGGCCGTGTATCCGAGCACCGAAGGCCTCTCGGTGCGAGTGCTGCGCGCCATGGTGCAGCAGCATCTCGAGCAGCTGTTGCCGTTGGTGCAAGAGACGCTGCCGCGCGAGATCCTGGCGCAGGCCGACGTGCCTCCCCTGCCGGAGGCGCTGCGGCTCGTGCATCGCCCGACGTCGGTGGCCGAGGCTCTGCGCGGGCGCGCCCGGCTCGCCTTCGAAGAGTTGCTGTGCGTGCAGCTACTGCACCGGAAGGCGAATCAGGTGGCCCGCGAAGCCCGCGGCGGCACCGCATTCGTGAATCGTCGCGACCTGACCACGAAACTCCGCGCGGTGCTGCCGTACACGCTCACCGGCGCGCAGGTTCGGGCCATTCGCGAGATCGTGGCCGACATGGCCAGTCCGCGCCGCATGCATCGCTTGCTGCAGGGCGACGTGGGCGCGGGTAAGACGGTCGTCGCCGTGTTCTCCGCGCTGTTGGCGATGGAGAACCGCGCACAGGTCGCGCTCATGGCACCGACCGAATTATTGGCCGAGCAGCACGCGCGCAGCATCGGCGCGCTGCTCGCCCCGCTCGGTATCAGCCCCGTGTTGCTCACTGGGCGGCTGGGGGCCAAGGAGCGCCGCGCCGCGCTGGCGCGTCTGGCCGACGACGAGCCCGTGCTCGCGATCGGCACGCATGCGCTGATTCAGGGTGATGTGGCGTTCGCCAACCTCGGCCTCGCGATCATCGATGAGCAGCACCGATTCGGCGTCGAGCAGCGCGCCACCCTTGGACTGAAGGGCAAAGCCCCCGACGTGTTGCTCATGAGCGCGACGCCGATTCCGCGTTCGCTGGCGCTCACGCTGTACGGCGATCTCGATGTGAGCGTGCTCGATGAACGCCCGCCGGGTCGACACCCCATTACCACGGTGGTACGTCCGGAATCGGGCCGGCCGAAAGTGTTCGAGTTCGCCAACACGCAGCTCGACGCCGGACGCCAGGTGTACGTGGTGTATCCGCTCATCGAGACGTCCGAGAAGATGGAGCTCAAAGCGGCCACGGTGATGTTCGAGGAGCTCGTGAGCGGGCCATTCGCCACGCGTCGTGTGGCGTTGCTGCACGGGCGACTGCCGGCCGACGAGCGCGATCTGATCATGCGCGCGTTCCGCGATGGCGAGGTGGACGTGCTGGTGGCCACGACGGTCATCGAGGTGGGCATCGATGTCGGCAACGCCACGGTCATGATCATCGAGCACCCGGAGCGATTCGGTCTCTCGCAGTTGCACCAGCTGCGCGGCCGGGTCGGGCGAGGCGCCGAGCAGTCGTACTGCATTTTGCTCGGCGACGTGGGGGCCGAGGCGGCAGAACGTCTCGGGTTGTTCGCCGGAACTGAGGACGGGTTCGAAATCGCGCGGGCCGACCTGCAGCTGCGCGGCATGGGGGATCTGTTCGGCGCCAAGCAGCACGGTTTGCCGGCCTTCAGGATCGCCGATCCGCTCCGCGACGAGGCGCTCAACGAGACCGCCCGGATCGTGGCCGAACGCGTGCTGAAGGACGACCCGCAGCTCACGGCGCCATCGCATCAGGGGCTTCGCCACCTGCTCACGGTAGGCTATGCCCGCGCGCTGGAGCTGTTCCGGGTTGGTTGAGCGGTACCCGGGGATTCCGATGCGGACCGGTCGCTCGATCGTGTATGTTAGGGGAGCTGCGGGCGATGCCGCCCAACGAATGGACAGGATCTTTGGCCAGGGACGCCGTGGCGCATGGCTCGGCAGTACGGTTGCGCACGGCTCGGGCAGCGCTTACGGCGGGGGTGCTCGGACTGGCCGTGGCGGTCGGGTATGACGCGTGGTATCGCAGCACGCTGGTCGTGCGTGAGCGCGAGCGTGTACGCGCGCAGATGGCGCCGCACGCGCAGGCGCTCGAGAACGCGATCGGTCGTCGCGTCTCACGGTTGATCGGACTCAAGGATTTCGTGGAGGCGCAGCCGTCCCTCGACGCGCTGAATCGCACGTTCAATACCTTCGCTGCCGGGCTGCGAGTTGCGGCGCCGGGGATTCGCGCGCTCCAGCTCAACCGTAGTGGCCGGATCATCGCGACGGAGCCGATGTCGGACGCGTCCCGGTTGCTCGGTTACGACCTGCTGCAGGATCCGCGAGCGGAGATCGCCGATGGCGTCCGCCGGGCCATGTCATCATCGAGCGTCGTCGTCACGGGACCGATCGAACTGCTGCAGGGCGGGCAGGGCCTGCTGATCCGACGTCGCCTCGACGAGGGACCGCCAGGGTTTCCCGACCTGGTGTCGATGGCCGTCGATGTGAAGCCGCTCCTCGACGAGGCCAGTGCGATCGCGCCGATGCTGAGGTTACGCGTGGCGTTGCTCGATCGCGCGCGACAGCCGCTCCGCGGCAGTCCGATCGGACTCGGCGATCCCGCAACCGTGTCGGTCTCGATCATGGACGGTGAGTGGACGCTCCTGGGCATGCCGGTCGACGGTTGGAACAGCGCCGTTTCGCGCGAACTGCGACCGACGCGCGTCGCATCGGCCGTCATCCTGCTGCTCGTTATGTGCGTCACGTACCTGTTCTTCGGACGGCAGGCGCGGCTCGAGGATGCCGTCGAGGAACGCACGCGCGATCTGGAGCGCGCCAATGACGACCTGCGGAAGGAAGTTCAGGAGCGTGAACGCGTCGAACAGCAGTTACGGTTGAACGATGAGCGGCTCCAGATCGCGCTCATGAGCGGCAAGATGGGTTTGTGGGGGTACGATCCGATCGCGGGCGTTATCGAGTGGTCCGAACAGTCGCTCGAGTTGCTGGGCCTCGCCGGTGAAGCGCGAGTGATGACCGGCGATCGATTCATCGAACTGATTCCGGCGGCGCTTCGTGACATGGTGCGCGAAGGCATTGCCAAGGCAATGTTGGGGCGACCCGCGCATGCCGAGTACACCGTTTCGAAGGCGGATGGGAGCACGCGCTGGCTCTACGTTACCGGGACCCCGCTGACCGACGGCGTCGGTCCAGGCGCTATCCCCTCGCGCATCATCGGCGTGCTGGCGGACATCACCGAGCGCCGGTTGCTCGAGGAGCAGTTGCTGCACTCGCAGAAGATGGAAGCGGTCGGTACACTCGCCGGCGGCATTGCGCACGATTTCAACAATCTGCTCACGGCGATGATGGGCTTTGCGCAGCTCGCGGACCAGCAGGCGTCGACGCTCGTCCACGATGACGCGCCGCTTGCCTTGCGCAATGGCCTGCGCGATGTGCGGACAGAATTGATCGAGATCATGAAGGCCGGCGAGCGCGCCGCGATGTTGACCTCCCAACTGCTCGCGTTCAGCCGGCGGCAGAGAGTCACGCCGACGGAAGTCGATGTGAACGTCGCCGTGCATGACATCGAGCGCATGCTGCAGCGGCTGATCGGCGAGCGGCTGACGCTCACGACGCGAACGGTGGGACAACCACTTCCCGTCATGGTGGATGCCGGTCAGCTCGCCCAGGTGCTGGTCAATCTGGTGGTCAACGCGCGCGACGCGATGCCGAACGGTGGCATGGTTCAGGTCTCGACTGACCTGCTCGATCTGGCCGCGGTCGGCGATGGTGCATACGCCGGGGTGCCGGCCGGCGCGTGGGTCGTCTTGACCGTCCAGGACAGCGGCACCGGTATGACGCCGGAGGTACAGGCCCGGATCTTCGAACCGTTCTACACGACCAAAGCGATTGGGGACGGTACCGGGCTCGGGATGTCCACCGTGTACGGCATCGTGCAGCAGGCCGGGGGACGGCTGCTGGTGGACAGTACGCTCGGCGTCGGCACTGCCGTGCGGGTGCTCCTGCCGAGACTGGCGGCGAGATCGCTACCGGTGGGCGCCCCGCCAGCGGTGGAGCGCCCGACATCGGAGCTCATCCTCGTGGTCGAGGACGAGCCCGGGCTCCGCCGACTGGTCGCGGAGATTCTCAATCGGCGAGGCTTCCGGGTTCGGGTCGCCGCCGATGGGATCGAGGCCTTGGAGGTCCTGGATGGCGATCGGGCGCTCCCCAGCCTAGTCATCACCGACGTCGTGATGCCGCGATTGGGCGGCCGCGGACTCGCCGAAACCATGACCGCGCGCGGGATCCTCGTCCCGGTGCTGTTCATGTCGGGCTACCAGGCGGGTGAAGAACTTCCGGACGACGCGACGCATGCCTTCGTGCCGAAGCCCTTCACCCCCGACACGCTGGTCACCAAGGTGCGTCAACTCTTGGAGCGCGAGCGGGCAACGGTGTAGCTTCACGGCTCTCCCTCAACTCGTCCGATGAACCAATCCAGCACCCGTATCGCCGACCTCAAGCACCATGTCGGCGCCGTCGTCACCGTTCGCGCCTGGGTCACTCACCTGCGCTCCAAGGGCAAGGTCGCTTTCGTCGTGGCCCGTGACGGCACCGGCATTCTGCAGGCGGTGTTGGTCAAGTCCGAGGTGCCTGAGGCGTCGTGGAACGCGTTCGCCGAACTTACGCAGGAAGCGTCGGTGGCGCTCACGGGTGAAGTGCGCGCCGATGCGCGCGCGCCCGGCGGCTTCGAGATGGGCGTGCAGACGCTCGAGGTGATCGGCGCGAGTCCGAACGATTATCCGATTCAGCCGAAAGAGCACGGCATCGACTTCCTGCTCGACAACCGCACGTTCTGGCTGCGCAGTCAGCGTCAGGTCGCGATCATGCGCGTGCGACACGAGCTGGAACAGGCCGTGCACGACTTCTTCTACGCGCGCGATTTCATCCGCTGCGATACGCCGATTCTCACCGCGGCGATCGGTGAACGGGCCGGCCTGTTCAGCACCGACTACTTCGACGAAGGTACGGCGTACCT
Source organism: Gemmatimonas groenlandica (assembly GCF_013004105.1). Taxonomy (NCBI): domain Bacteria; kingdom Pseudomonadati; phylum Gemmatimonadota; class Gemmatimonadia; order Gemmatimonadales; family Gemmatimonadaceae; genus Gemmatimonas; species Gemmatimonas groenlandica. The sequence goes on along the minus strand of NZ_CP053085.1, from coordinate 1,676,507 downwards.
CGCGCAGACGGGGCAGCTGTACGGCGAAGCGCTCGCGGCGGCGATGGGCCGCATCTACACGTTCGGCCCCACCTTTCGCGCCGAGAAGTCGAAGACGCGTCGTCACCTCACCGAGTTCTGGATGATCGAACCCGAGATGGCGTGGTACGATCAAGACGACAACATGGATCTGCAGGAAGCGTTCGTGCGCTACCTGGTGGAGCGTGTGCTCGAGCGTCGACAGGAAGAGCTCAAGGTGCTCGAGCGCGACACATCCAAGCTCGATTGCGTGTCGCAGCCCTTCGTGCGCCTCGACTACGGCGACGCCGTGAAGTTGGCGCAAGGGAAGGGCAGCGACATCGTCTGGGGCGACGACCTCGGCGCGCCCGATGAGGCGCTCATCGTCGACGAGTATCAGCGCCCGGTGTTCGTCGTGAACTATCCGAAGGAAGCGAAAGCGTTCTACATGAAGGAGAACCCGCTCGATCCGCGCACGGTGCGCTGCGCCGATTTGCTGGCGCCGGAAGGCCGCGGCGAAATCATCGGCGGCTCACAGCGCGAAGACGACTACGACAAGATCCTCGCGCGTCTCACGCACGAAGGGCTCCCGGTCGAGGCGTACGGCTGGTATCTCGACCTTCGCAAGTACGGCACGTTCACGCATTCAGGCTTCGGACTCGGACTCGAGCGCACGATCGCGTGGATCTGCGGCATCGAGCATATCCGCGAAGTGATCGCGTTCCCGCGGATGATGGGACGGCTCTCACCCTGACCGCTCCGATCTCTTGACCGCGTCCCAGTACCGGTCCTGCTCCTCGAGCGAGAGGGCCGTGAGCTCCACCCCATCGGCGTTCGCCAACGCTTCCATCGCGGCGTAGCGTCGCACGAACTTGGCGTTCGTCCGGTCGAGGGCCAGCGCGCCGTGCACGCCGGTCTTGCGCGCCAGGTTCACGACGGCAAAGAGCAAGTCGCCCAGCTCGGCCTCGAACGCGTCCTGATCGGCCACCTGACCATCCGCGTTCACGTGCGCGGCCAGCTCGTCGATCTCCTCGCGCACTTTCTCCAGCGGACCGAGGGCATTCGGCCAGTCGAAGCCCACGCCGGCGGCGCGGTCCTGCAACCGGTGGGCCCGATGCAGCGACGGGAGCCCCGCCGGGAGCCCCTCTTCCAGCGTCGAACGTTTGGCCTTTTCGGCCTTCATCGACTCCCAGCTGCGCTTGATGCCGTCGCCGTACAGATGCGGATGCCGCGCGTGCATCTTGGCGACCAGTGCACCGGCGACGTCCTGCATCGTGAACGCCCCGCGCTCTTCGGCCACCACCGAGTGAAAGAGCACCTGCAAGAACAAGTCACCCAACTCGTCGCGCAGCGTCGGGTCGTCGCCCTGCGCGATCGCGTCGTCGACCTCGTGCGCTTCCTCGATCAGGTACGGGCGGAGCGAGCTGTGCGTCTGCACCCGGTCCCACTCGCAGCGGGCCCGCAGATCCCGCATCAGGTCCAGCGCGTCGTCCATCGTCCGTTGCATCGCTTCTCCGTACGTCGTTGGCTGCTTAGGATGTGCGAGTGACCGCGTCAATATATCCCGCCACCGATCGCGCCTGGCTCGACGTCGATCTCGAGGCAGTGCGCCACAACGTCCGTCAGCTGCGCGCGCGGGCCGGCGTGCCGCTGATCGTGATGGTCAAGGCGAATGCCTACGGCGTCGGTGCGGCAATGGTCAGCAGGGCCCTTGGCGTACCCTTCGATCGCACGCCGGCGGCCCCTGATGCCCCATGGGGTCTCGGCGTTGCCTCGCTCGACGAAGCGGCCGAATTGCGCGATGCCGGGTGCCGCGGCCGCATTCTCTGCCTCACGCCGTTGTTGGCGTCGGAGTTGCCGCGCGCCCACGCTTTGGGAGTGCGACCGGCCTTGCATCGTGTGCCCGATATTCGCGCCTGGGCCGATGCCGGGCAGGGAGGCGAGCTGCGGCCATACCATCTGTCGATCGATACCGGCATGGCGCGCGCTGGAGTGCGCTGGGATCAGGTCGAGGAACTCCGTGACGTGCTCCGCGCCCATCCCCCCGAGGGTGTGTTCACGCACTTTCACTCGGCCGACGAAGACATCGACTCCCGCGACGAGCAGGACGCGCGCTTCGTCGACGCCATGCTGGCGCTCGGGGACGCCCTGCCGCCCGCCGTGCTCCGGCACAGTGACAACAGCGCCGGGATCGCCAGTCGGACGCGCCTCTCGCCCGGTTCGCTGGCCCGTCCCGGCATTGCCGTCTATGCGGGCATGTTCAGCGAGTTGCTCGGTTTGCGGCAGGTGGTGCATCTGCGGGCCCGCGTCATCGATCTCCGCGAGGTCGCTCCCGGCGAGACAGTGAGCTATGGCGCCACGTGGACGGCCGCGCGACCGTCGCGCATTGCCACGATCTCCGCCGGATACGCCGATGGATATCGGCGGCAACTCTCCAATCGCGGCGAGGTTCTGATCGGTGGGGTACGGTGTCCGGTCGCGGGTCGTGTCACCATGGACATGATCATGGTCGACGTGACCGACGTGCCGTGTGCCGTCGGCGACATCGCCACGCTCATCGGCACCGACGGGGTGGCCACGATCAGCACGGAGCAGGTGGCTGAGCTGGCCGATCTGTCGCCCTACGAGCTGTTGGTTGGCCTCCCGCTGCGCGTGCCGTCCCGGCCCCTTCTACCGAGCCCGTCATGACCACCACCGGTTCCGTACCCGATACCGCGGCGGATACCGCCGGTCGTCGCGCCTTGATTCTGGTGCTCGACGGCGTGGGCTGCGGCGAGGCCCCCGACACGGCGGCCTACGGCGACAGCGGCAGTGACACGATTGGCAACGTGGCACGGGCGGTGGGCGGCCTCGACCTGCCGAACATGGCGCGCCTCGGTCTCGGGCATATCGCACCGATTCCCGGCGTCGAGCCGGCCGCGCATCCCATCGGTGCCTGGGGCACGCTGCTTCCTCGTTCCTCTGGAAAGGACTCGACCACCGGACACTGGGAGCTCGCCGGACTTCACTTGGCCAAGCCGTTCCCTACCTATCCGCAGGGGTTTCCCTCCAGCGTGATCGAGGCGTTCGAGCGGGCGACCGGCCGTCCGGTCATTGCCAACTGCGTGGTCAGCGGGACCGCGGTGATTACCGATTTCGCTGAGCAGGCCCGTGAGGCCGGAGCCTGGATCGTATATACCTCGGCCGACTCGGTCTTCCAGATCGCCGCCCACGAGGAGTCGATCCCGCTCTCGGAGCTCTATCGCGCCTGCGAGATCGCCCGGGAGCAGTTGGTGGCCCCGCATGACGTGTCGCGAGTGATCGCGCGCCCGTTCGTGGGAACTTCGGGGGCTTGGAAGCGTACCGCCAACCGACGCGACTACTCCCTTCAGCCGCCCGGCGAGACACTGCTCGATGCCCTCGCCGAGGCGGGGATTCCGCGGGCCGGGGTGGGGAAGGTGGACGACCTGTTCGCCGGTCGCGGCATCACGTCCCGGCACACGGTCGACAACGCGGAGGGGGTCTCGGCCCTTCTCGAGTGGCTGAATTCGGCTCCTCGTGGGTTCTGCTTTGCCAATCTGGTAGATTTCGATCAGCTGTTCGGGCATCGCAACGATGTCCGTGGTTTTCAGGGGGCGCTCGAAGCGTTCGATCGCGCCCTGCCCAGCCTGCTGGCAGCACTTCGGGAGGACGACCTGCTCTTCATTACCGCCGATCACGGCAACGATCCTACAACGCCATCCACCGACCACGCGCGCGAGCGCGTGCCGGTGCTGGTGGCCGGCGCGCGGGTGCGCGGTGGGAGCGTGGGAGAGCGCGATACGTTCTCGGATCTGGGCGCAACGGTGGCCGACTGGTTCGGTCTTTCGTGGCGCGGCCGCGGCACGTCGTTCCTGCCGGGCCTTTTGCACGCATGAGCATCGCCCATCTGCGCACCGCGGCAGACGCGGCGCGCGCGAATGCGTGGTGTCCGTACTCGCTCTATCCCGTGGGCGCCGCGCTGGAGACGGATGACGGGCGCGTGTATGCGGGCTGCAACGTGGAGAACGCGTCGTACCCGGCGGGGATCTGTGCGGAGCGCGTTGCGCTCGGTGCAGCGATCGCCGATGGGGCGCGTCGTTTTGTGCGCATCGTAATCACGTCAGCGGCGGCTTCGCCGACGCCACCGTGTGGAATTTGCCGACAGGCGCTGGTGGAGTTCGCCCCAGCGCTCGAAATCTTCGCCGTGACCCCGGATGGGCTCACGGCGTGCTGGTCGCTGGCGGAACTGTTGCCCGCGCCATTCACGCCTGCTTCGCTCGAGAATGCCTGAGCGCGTTCGCTTTACCTCGTGGCCGCGTTTCCGCAGCCCTCTCCTGCTTTGTGGACTCGTGCTCGCGGCCGTCACGGCCGCGGCGTGCACGGAGTCCCTCGACGGTGGCGCTGCCTGCCCGTCGTTATGTCCATCGAAGGCGGAGTCCTTCCGCGACACCATTGTCGATGCGGTCGTCCTCGACAGCTCACTCGCCGGTTATCCAGCGCTCGGGCTGTCGCCATACGTCCTGATCGCCAATCGCCCCGACACGGTCGTCACCAGCGCCATCCTCCGCTTCGATGCGCTCCCGACGGTGTTCAGTCCGAATAAGGGGGCCACGGTCGACTCCATCACGGCGGTCGACTCGGTGTATTTGCGTTTCCCCCTCGACAGCACCGGACGCCGCGGCTCGACGCCCGTGACGCTTGAAGTGTACGACGTGGATACCACGGCGTCCGATTCCGTCACGTCGGTGGTGCGCTCGCTGTTTCGACCGGATCGCCGGATCGGCTCGTTGGTGTTCACGCCGTCGGCGATCGGTGACTCGATCCGTATTCCGTTCTCCAAGACGGTGATGGCGGCTAAAATCGCCGCGAAGGGACGCCTGCGACTGGGCGTTCGCATCCGTGGTGGTTCGGGACAGCTTCGTGCGGTGGCCTTCGTTGGCGGCGCTGGTGCCCCCACGGTCGTCTTCGATCCGAGCACCGATACCACGTACGCGCCGCAGCAGATTTCGCCCAGCACGATCGTACCGAATTCCACCGCCGATGCCGAGCTGGCGTACGCGGTCTACATGATCAGCGATCTGGCGTCGCCGCCGCCGGGCGCGAACACCCTGCTGGTCGGCGGTTTCCCGGCCTATCGATCGTACCTGCGCTTCAACGTGCCGTCGCGCATCACCGACTCGAGTACCATCGTGCGCGCCGAAGTGCTGCTCACGCAGCAAGCCTCCACGTTCGGCAATACGGCGGATTCGGTCGGACTGTTCGCCCTCGTCCCCACGACGACCGACGTCGTCACCGACCTGCGTCGCATTCTCGATCTCGCCGCGGCGGGTTCGTTCGCCGGCGTCGACTCCACGCTGCTGCTGCCGTCATCGGCGGGCGTCCGCGCGGTGAATGTGCTGGCGCTCGCGCGCACGTGGCGTACGCTGCCGACCAATGTGCCGCGCGCGATTGCCTTCAAGATCGCGCTCGAAGGCGCGCAGCCGGCCGAACTGCGCTTCTACTCCAGCGAAGCGCCGGCCACACTGCGCCCGCGTCTGCGAATCACTTATCTCCCGCGTTCGGAGTTCGTCCTCCCGTGATCCGCCTTCGACTCCGATCCTTCGCATCACCCGCCTCGCTGGCGTTGCTCGCCGCGATGGCATCGACGGCCAGCGCGCAAGGCTCCATCGGTTCGCAGGGCTTCGGCTATCCCGTCGGCGGCGGCAGCATCCGCACCAACGGGACGGGCGGTGCCTTCGCCGAGTTCGACGCGCTCACACCGACCAACCCGGCCGCGCTCGGTGGTATCGCCCGCACGGTCATCACGGCGCAGGCCGAACCCGAGCTGCGAAAGCTCACGGTGAACGGCGTGAGCGAGAAGAGCACGCTGCAGCGGATTCCGCTCATCATGCTGATTTTCCCGGCGCGACATGGCGTTGCGGTCGGCCTGAGCGCCACGAGCTTCCTCGATCGTACGTTCTCGACCACGACGACCGGCAGTGCGCTGATTGACGGCAAGACCGTGCCCACGACCGACCAGACGGAGGTGCGCGGCGCCATCAACGACCTCCGCGCCGGTGCCGGTTGGCAGGTGTCGCCGCGTTTTCGCGTCGGCATCGCGGGTCATCTCTACACGGGTGAGAACCGCGCGACGCGCGAGCGCACGTTTGCCGATACGCTCGCCTTCGGCAGCGTGCTCGATTCGTCGCGCGTGACCTACTTCGGCACCGCGCTCTCCGTCGGCGGTGAGGCCACGCTCGGTAAGGGATTCACCGCGATGGCGTCGTACCGTCGCGGCAACGAGCTCAACGCCCGCGTCCGCGACACCGTCGTCTCGACGGCCAGCGCGCCCAGCCGCACGGGTGTGGCCTTGCGGTACGACGGTATTGTCGGTTCGGTGTTCGCCGTCGGCCTGGAACAGATTTCCTGGTCCGATATGGCGTCATTGGGATCGGCAAACAGCTCGTCGACCGACGCCATGAACTGGCACGCCGGAGCGGAAGTCGCAGGCCCCAAGTTCCGCGGCCTGCCGCTGCTCGTGCGCGCCGGCTATGCGCGCAATGAACTCCCGTTCGGCGTCCTCGGTCAGATCGCCAAGGAGAATCGCCTCACGGCGGGACTCGGTGTGCCGGTCGCCGGTGAAGACGCAACGCTCGACCTCTCGGTGCAACGTGCGAACCGCACGATGTCCGGCAGCGGCTTCAAGGAATCGGCGTGGCTGCTTGGCATCGGCGTGCAGATCCGTCCGCGGAACTGACCGATGAGTGACGCGCTCGTGACCGCGGCTCCGATCGGGGCACCGATCGGAGCACCGCGCCCCACCGTCTACATCGAGACGTACGGCTGCCAGATGAACGTGGCCGATTCGGAACTCATGTACGGCAAGCTCGTCGCGAGCGGCTACGACGCCGTGGATGTGCCCGATGGTGCCGACGTGATTCTCGTGAACACCTGTGCCATTCGCGAAAACGCGGAAACGCGTGTGATCGGCCGACTCGGTGAACTCAAGAAGTTCATGCGACCCGGCAGCGTCATGGGCGTGACCGGCTGCATGGCGCAGCGGCTTGGTCCTCGCGTGCTCGAGCAGGCCCGGCACGTGTCGATCGTGGTTGGTCCCGATGGTTATCGCGCGTTGCCGGAACTGCTCGATGGCGCGCGCCGCGGGGAGAAATTCACGGCCACCGACTTCGATCTCGAAGAGCACTACGAAGACGTCGTCGCCCGTCGCTTCGAGGGAGTGAAGGCCTGGATCCCGGTGCAGCGCGGCTGCGACTATCGCTGCACGTACTGCATTGTGCCGACCACGCGGGGCCCCGAGCGGAGCCGCAAGCTCCACGAGGTCGTGCGCGAAGTGCACGAGGTCGTGAACCAAGGGCTCACGGAAGTGGTGCTGCTTGGACAGACGGTCAACTCGTACAACGATGGCACGCACGATTTCGCCGACCTCCTGCGCGCCGTCGGCGCTGTGGACGGCATCCGCCGCGTGCGTTACACGAGCCCGCATCCCAACGACTTCTCTGATCGTGTGATTGCCGCGATGGCCGAAGTGCCCACGGTCTGTGGGCACATCCATCTGCCGATGCAGAGCGGCTCGACGTCGATGCTCAAGAAGATGCTGCGTCGCTACTCGCGAGAGGATTATCTCGCGTGCGTGGAACGCATGCGGGCCGCGATTCCCGGATTGGCCCTGACCACCGATATCATCGTCGGCTTTCCCAGCGAGACCGACGAAGAGTTCGCCGATACACTGTCGCTCTGTCAGGAAGTGCGTTTCGACGACGCCTTCATGTTCAAGTTCTCGCCGCGCGAAGGAACACCGGCGACACGCATGCCTGCCGAGTGGACGATCCCCGACGACATCGTCGCGACGCGCTTCGAGCTGCTGCTGAAGACGGTGCGTGGGATCTCGCGTGAGAACAACATGCGCCGACTCGGCGATACCGTCGAAGTGCTCATCGAGAAAGTGGCGCGCGACGGCGAACTGCTGCAGGCGCGCTCGCGTGATTTCAAGACCATCATGGTGCCGGCCGACGCCGGCGCGATCGGCGACTATCTCACCGTGAAGCTGAGCGGCACCACCGGCGCGACGTTCATGGGGACGCCGGTTGTCGAGCAGACCGAACGCAAGCCGTTGCCGATGATGGCCGGGTAGCGACGCCGGTTCGTTGCGGTATCCGACAAACGGCGAGGGCCAACGGGAATCTCCCGTTGGCCCTCGCGTTGCGTCATGGCAGACGGTCGTCAGCGCGTGATATTCAGCCGAGCATAGAGATATCGGCCGTTGAAGCCGAACGGACTGCCACCACTGTACGGAAAGATGCCGCCGTTGTTGGTCAGCGCCGAGTTGTAGCCGGGATAGACATCCAACAGGTTGTCGGCGCCGATCGTCAATCGGAGCTGTCGGGGAAACGTGTACGCGATGGAGGCATCGGTGATGACCTTGGCGCCGTATACGTTGTCGAGCGTGCCGTTCGTCGCGGTGCCGCGCGACACTACTTCACCGAAGCGCTGCGCGCGAAGCGTGAGGTCGAGCGCCCGGCGTGAGAGGTTCGCCGACACCATCACGTTCGATCGCGGCTGTCCGACTTCGATGCGCCCGCGTTCAACCCGACCGAACAACGCTTCGGACTGCGACGACAGGGCCGTCGGCGTGGGCTTCACGTAGGTGACGCGGTTCTCGGTCGTGTTGTACGCACCGGTCAGGCGCACGAAGCCAAGCGTGCCCAGTGTCACGCCGTAGTTCGCCACGAAGTCCGCGCCCTGCGTCCGGGTGTTGATGGCGTTGGTGAAGTAGCGGCCGCCTGAGACACCGGCGAGTCCCTTCGAGGCGAGCAGCGCCGAGACCTGCGCTCCGGTGAAATTCTCCGAGAAGACGATGCGGTCGCTGATGAAGATGTTGTAGTAGTCAGCCGTGAACGAGAAGTTTTTGGAGGGCTCGATCGCGAAGCCACCGCTCCAGTTCACGGAGTTTTCCGGCTTGAGATCTTCGGCCCCGAGGGCACGGGCAATCGGATCGGTCACGGGGAGCGTTCGCACGTCAAACGGCTGCCCGTTGATGAAGTTCGTCGCGGTAGAGGAGAACCACTGCTGGTGCAGCGACGGCGCACGGAAACCGGTGCTCACGGCTCCGCGAAGCTTGACTTGATCGAGCAACGAGATGCGCGTGGCCACCTTGCCAGTGGCGGTGCTGCCGAAGTCGGAATAGTTCTCGGCGCGCGCCGCGACGCTCAGCAGCCACCGATCGGTTATTTCGTTCGAGGCTTCGAGATAGGCGCCGACGTTGCTGCGCGAGTGCGCGCCTGCATCCGTGGGACGAAAGCCGGGGAACACCTGGGAGCCGACCGCGCCTTGGCGGCCGACATTCGGGCCGTCGAGGATCCGCACGCCGCCGTCGCGATACGAATCCGGGTTGCCCTCCGTAATGTCGTAGCGCTCGTAGCGCACCTCGGCGCCCGTGGCGAGTTGGAGCGGCTTCCGAAGGCCGATGTTCAGTTCTCGTGAGAAGTCGGCGTTCGTCGTGCTCTGGGTAAAGCCCAACGTACCGGCGTAAAACTCGCGCGGGCTCGCCGCACCCAGCGTAACGTTGGCAGAATTGGCGATGTCGAAGGCGAACGTGTTGCGACCGGCCACCGAGCTCACGTCGTACTTCCATTTGCCCACGTCGCCCTTCACGCCGAGCGTGCCGGAGTAATCCCAGATGGTCGACGTGATCAACGGCAGAAAGCCGTCGGGATAGATCGCGCGAACCGTGCGGTCGTCCTGCGCGCGGCGCCAAAAGCCTGCCGCCTCACCATCGCGGCGGCCGATGCCGGCGAAGGAGTAGACCTGCGCGCCGTTGGACAGGGTCCGTCCGTAATTCATGAATGCCGTGGCGTCACGCGTGTCCGCATCGCCCTGGCGATGATTGATGGCCGCGGCATTTGCATTCTTCGAATCGCCGGTGAAATATTGCTGCCTCGTATCCGGCAAGGAGCGATTGGTGGGGCCTCGGTCACGATACTCCGCGCCTAGCGCGAGGAATCCCGCGCCGCCAAAATCCGTGCTCCAGGTGCCATTCGCTTGGAAGACTTTGCCGTCGTTCAGCGTCTTCTTGAAGTTTTGAATGCTGCTGGGAAGCGCTGGGTTGCCCTCGAGCGTGGTGTTCGTCTGGCCCACCGACGCCGTGAACTCCGTCGGCGCATTGCCCTTGAGAATGATGTTGATCACGCCGGCGATGGCGTCCGATCCGTACTGGGCCGCGGCGCCGTCACGGAGAATTTCGATCCGATCGATCATGCCCGCCGGAATCGCGTTGAGATCGACGGCAGCCTGACCACGTCCCACGAAGCCGTTCACGTTGACGAGCGCACTCGTGTGCCGACGCTTGCCGTTGATCAGCACCAGTACCTGATCGGCGCCGAGTCCGCGCAGCGTTGCTGGTCGTACGTGGTCCGTACCGTCGCCAACGGTGGCGCGTGGAAAGTTGAACGACGGGGCGATCATCTGAATCATCTGTGCGGTCTCTACACGGCCGGTGGCCCGCAACTCGGTCGCACTGAGCACGTCGATCGGGGCCGGCGCGTCGAGCACGGTACGTTCTTGCGTGCGCGAACCGAGGACCGCCACCGCCCCCAACGTCGTAGCTGATTTCTCGAGCCGAAAGTCCTTCGTCACGGTGCCGCCTGCAGTCACGGTGACGGAGTCGCGCGCCAGGCCGTACCCGACCAGCCGTACGCGAATCTCGTAGCGGCCCGGCCGAAGTGCGATGCGGTAGCCACCATCGCCTCGGGTCAGTGATCCCGATTGCGTTCCCGTGATGAACACGCTGGCACCTACGACGGCACCACCGCCGACCTCCGTCACCTTGCCCGCGACGGTGCCGGTCGCAGGCTGTGCGTGCGCGCTACCAGCCGTCATCACGCCGACTGCTGCAGCCGCGACGAATGTTTCAATCCGCATCGGATCTCCCAATGAGTGAGTGGGGCGAACGGTTCTTTCATGCTAGAATGCGGCCGTTTTGATACTTCCGAAAGAGGCGTGGAGGGGGAGGAGGCGCATTTTCGTGTCGAGAACGTGGTGCACGCGGGAGTAGTCGTTTTCGGTGGCGTTGCGGCGTCGACCGGTAACGGTGTGCGTGGATCCGGTACTGCATTACCGGTGCCGGTTCGCCACCGTGGGGGATGCCACTCCTGATTCACGCCGCCGGCTGGTGGCTGCTCGGGTTGTTCGTCGGCGCCACGTTCGGCGAACCGGCGATGGGTTCGCCATGGCTCGCACGCGTCGAGTCGGCGGCGGCCTTCGTCGTCGCGATGCTGTTCGCCGGCCTGGCGGCGCGTCCGGGATGGCGGGCGCGGCACGTGGGGGGGCTCACGAGTCTGACGCTCGCCGGGCTCGGCCTCGCCGGCGTGTTCGCGAGTGCGTCGGCCACTCACGATGCGCGCCTCTGTCGGGCGGCGGCAGTCGAGCGCGTCGCCACCGGCGCGGGCGTCACGTTGGCCTTCGAGGGCGCAACCACCGAGCGTGACGGTGCCGCGCCTCGAAGGCGTCGGCACCGAGCGGATTTTGGATCGGATTCCATCTCGGCGACCGCGCCGCCCGTGTTCCGCGGGCGCGGCACGCTTCGCTTCAACGTGGGATCTCGAGGCTGCACCGTCGCGGCCTCAGTGAGACTCGCCGGCGGTGTACTTCGCGCCGGCGACATCGCCGTGGTGCGGGGCCGTGCGCTGGCCACCGATCGCGGCGTGCGACTCGCCGCCGATAGTGCCGAGGTACCGATCGGTCGCGACTGGTTGCGCGCCGCCCGTGGACGGACCGGCGAGACGATCGATCGCTTGTTCGGTGAGCGGGCCGCGCTCGTGCGCGCGCTGGTCATCGCCGACCAGGACGGCATCGCCACGGCCGTGCGTGATCGATTCGCCGACGCGGGGCTGGTGCATATGCTGTCGGTGTCGGGTATGCACGTGGCCATCATCGCGTCGGCGCTGCTCACGATCACCGCCGCCATGCGACTCCCGGCGACCGTCGGGGCCGTAGCGTCACTGGCGCTCATTCTCGCCTACGTCGCGATGCTTGGTGCGCCGGCTCCTGCCGTGCGCAGCGCGGTCATGCTGCTCACGGTGATGCTCTCCACCGCGTGGCAGCGTCCGGTGCATGAATGGACCGCGCTCGCGCTCGGGGCCGTGATCCCCACCGTGCAGCCGTTGGTCGTGCTCGACCTTGGGTGGCAGCTGAGCGTGAGTGGGATGGCTGCGCTGGTGGCTGCCAGAGCCATCCTGCGACGCTGGCAGCCGTATGCCCTCGCCCTACCGCCTTCGTCGCGCGGAGGTCTCTCCGGGGTGTGGCGCGCTGCCCTGCGGGACACACAGCGCTGGCTCGTCACGCGACGGGGAATCGCACGATGGCTGGTGCGTGAAACGATCACCGGCGTGGTCGCCACCGTTGTCACCGCGCCGTTGATCGCGTGGACGTTTGGACGCGTGAGCGTGCTCGCGCCGCTCACGAACATTCTGGCGGGGCCGCTCGTGGCGTTCCTGCAGCCCGCGCTGTTCCTCGCCCTGCTGGCCAGTCCGCTGGACCCGATGGCGAAGATCATCGCCGACGCCAGTGCCCTGCCGATTGCGCTGCTCGATCGGATCGCCGCCGCGGCCGCCGCGATGCCGTATGCCGTCGTGCATGTGGCGCCAACGCTGTCGGCCGCGATCGGTGCGGGTCTCGCGTCGGTCGCCGTGGTGCGGGCCACCGCCGCGCGTCGTGCCGGACCGTGGCTTCGCCTCGCTGTTGCGGCCTTGGTCCTGGCCGTCTGGCTACCCACGCTGACGGTGGGCGCTGGCGTACTCGAGCTGCACATGATCGACGTCGGGCAGGGAGACGCGTTCGCACTCCGAACGCCGCGCGGTCGCTGGGTGCTCATCGATGCGGGGCCATCATGGGATGGCGGCGACGCGGGTCGCCGCGCGGTGATCCCATACGTGCAGCGTCGCGGCGGTGCGGTCGCGCTCATGGTGCTCTCGCATGCCCACGAGGACCATGTGGGCGGCGCCGCCAGCGTGATCACGGCGCTCTCGCCGCGGCAGTGGTGGGAGCCTGCCTTCGTCACGTCGAGCAGCGGCTATCGCAAAGCGCTCGTGGCGCTGCGCGACAGCGGCCAGCCGTGGCGACGCGTGCACCCCGGGCAGCGCTGGCAGCTCGATGGCGTGTCCATCGAGGTCCTGGCACCGGACTCGACCTGGACGGCCATGCAGCACGACGCCAACGAGACGTCCGTGGTACTCCGGGTCTCGTACGGGCGACGGCGATTCTTGTTCATGGGTGATGCCGAGCAGCAGGAGGAGCGGTGGTTGCTCGACCGACTTCCCGACGGCGCCTTACGCGCCGACGTGCTGAAGCTCGGCCATCACGGCAGTCGGACGAGCTCCGGGCCCGACTTTGTTCGCGCCGTGGACCCGCTCGTGGGCCTCGTCTCCGTCGGCGCGGGAAACAGCTACCGGCACCCATCGCCGGAGGTCCTGGAGCGCTTTGCCAACCGGCGGGTGCCGCTGCTGCGATCAGATCTGGAAGGGGCAGTCGTCGTCTCCACGAACGGGCAGTGGCTCGACGTGACCGCCCATGGCGACCGGTGGCGTATCCCGGAGCGCCCGGCCGTGCCACCCTGATCGCCATTGTCGGCGCCGGAGCACGGCGCGGCTCTTGCCTGAGCTTGCCCACGTAGGTCAGTTTCCACAGACCGCGACGCGTACGCTTGTTTCCCCGCCACTGCGTCAACGGTCTTTACGTGCGTCTCGCTCTGATCCTCCCCGGATCGGGTCGAACCTCTGCTGCTGCGCTCCTGCGCGCCCGTCTCCCCCCAGGAGTAGAACCGTGGTCAGGCATACTGCGACGTCCGTCGTCACGATCGAACGCTTCATCATCGAACAGGAGCGCATGTTCCCCGAGGCGACCGGCGAATTGTCGGGCATCCTCTACGACATGGCGCTCGCCGGCAAGATGATCGCCAACAAGGTGCGAAGCGCCGGACTCGCGGACATTCTCGGCGCCACGAGCGATGTGAATGTGCAGGGAGAGGTCCAGCAGAAGCTTGACGTGATTTCGAACGAGATCATCGTCAAAGCGTTCGACCATGGCGGTCGCTTGTGCGCGATGGCGTCCGAAGAGGAGCCGGACATCATCCACATTCCCGAAGGTTTTCGCGCCGGCAAGTATGTGCTGCTGTTCGATCCCCTCGACGGTTCGTCCAACATCGACGTGAACGTGCCGGTGGGAACGATCTTCTCGGTGTATCAGAAGATCACCCGTGGTGCGCGTGGCGAGATGGAGGACATGCTGCAGCCGGGTCGCCGTCAGGTGGCCGCCGGGTATGTCATCTACGGCTCGAGTACGATGCTGGTGTATACCACCGGACAGGGCGCCCACGGCTTCACGCTCGATCCGTCCATTGGCGAGTTTCTGCTGTCGCACCCGAACATTCAGATCCCGACCCGTGCGCGGTATCTGTCGGTGAACGACGCGTACGAACAGGATTGGCCGGAACCCACGCGCGCGCTCATGCGTCGCTATCGCGGGCTGGACGGTCAGCGCTCGCCGCTGAACGTGCGCTACGTGGGATCACTCGTCGCCGACTTCCATCGCAACCTCCTCGGTGGCGGCGTGTTTTGCTATCCGGCCAACGAGAAGGCGCCCAAGGGTAAGCTGCGCCTGTTGTATGAGGCGAATCCATTGGCGTTCATCGCCGAGCAGGCGGGTGGCTTGGCCACCAACGGGTTCGGTCGCATCCTCGACGTGCAGCCCACCGAACTACACGAGCGGACGCCGCTCTACCTCGGCAGCAAAGCCGAAGTGGAAACGGTCGCCGAGTTCCCGCTGCCGCAGTACGTCGCACCGGGCATTCCGGAGCGGCGTGGAACGCGAACCGCAGCGCCGACTCCGACAGTCGCGTCCTGATCGCTAGATTGGGGGGATGAGCGAGCGACTCTCCCCCTCCGGCATTCCGATCCCAGGCGTCGTCCGTCCGGACGACGTCCACGTTGATTACACCCGTGACCTGGCCGATCCCGGTCAGTTTCCCTTCACGCGTGGCGTGCAGCCCACGATGTACCGCGGTCGTCTCTGGACGATGCGCCAGTACGCGGGCTTCGGTACGGCACGCTCCACCAACGAGCGATTCCGCTTGTTGCTGGAAGCGGGGCAGACGGGACTCTCGGTCGCCTTCGACTTGCCCACGCAGATGGGCATCGATTCCGACTCGCCGCGCGCGAGCGGAGAAGTGGGCCGCGTCGGCGTCGCCATCGATACCGTCGACGACATGCACGTCTTGCTCGACGGCATTCCGCTCGACAAAGTCTCGTCGTCGATGACGATCAACTCCACGGCATCGACGTTGCTCGCCATGTACATCGTGGTGGCCGAAGAGCGTGGGATCGCCCGCTCCGCGCTGTCGGGTACCGTGCAGAACGACATTCTCAAGGAGTACATCGCGCGCGGCACGTACATCTATCCGCCCGATCCGTCGCTCGCGCTCACGGCCGAGATGTTCCGCTTCTGCGCCGCTGAAGTGCCGCAGTGGAATCCGATTTCGATTTCGGGATACCACATCCGCGAAGCGGGTGCCACGGCGGTGCAGGAAGTGGCGTTCACGTTCGCCGATGCCATCGCCTACGTGCAGCAGGCGGTCGACACGGGTCTGGCCGTCGACGCGTTCGCGCCGCGCTTGTCGTTCTTCTTCGCCGCGCACAGCGATCTGTTCGAAGAAGTCGCGAAGTTCCGTGCCGCACGGCGATTGTGGGCGCGCCTCATGCGCGAACGCTTCGGCGCCAACGACACCAGCTGCAAGTTGCGCTTTCACACGCAGACCGGTGGTGTCACGCTCACTGCACAGCAGCCGCTCAACAATGTGGTGCGCGTTACCGTCCAGGCGCTCGCGGCCACACTGGGCGGCACGCAGTCGCTGCACACGAATGGCTACGATGAGGCGCTGGCGCTGCCGACCGCCGAAGCCGCGACGCTCGCGCTGCGCACGCAACAGATCGTGGGCTATGAGTCTGGCGTGGCACAGACCGCGGACCCGCTCGCCGGCAGTTGGTATGTGGAGCAGCTCACCGATGCCGTCGAAGCGCGCGCGCTCGAGTTGCTGGAGCGTGTGGACGCCCTCGGCGGTGCCGCCGCGGCGATTCGCGCCGGCTTCTTCCAGGAAGAGATCGGACGTAGCGCGTATGAGTACCAGCTTCGTGTCGAAGCGGGCGAAACCGTGGTGGTGGGGGTGAATCGTTTCGGCGACGGACAGGACCCGCCAATCATTCCCTCCCCGGACTTCAGCGCGCTGGAAGTGGGGCAGGTGGCCGGACTGAAGCAGGTAAAGGCCTCGCGCGACAACGCCGCCGTGCAGGCCGCGTTGCAGGCGATTTTCGAGATCGCGCCGGAGTATCTCCCGGCCCATGTCGGTGCGCGCGCGCCGCTCATGCCGCGCATCATCGACGCGGTACGCCTGCGCGCCTCGGTTGGCGAAATTGCCGACACGCTCGAGCAGGTGTGGGGTCGATATCAGCCGACAATGTGATCGGCATCGCGATCGGTGCGGCACGGGCTGTGCAACCCGTGTTCGCACCTTTCACGATGGAGCATGACCATGGATACAGGACGCGATTTCCTTCGCGCGCAGCTGAACAACGCGATCTCGCAGCACAACGCCTTGATCGGCAGTCTGCGCGATCATGCGGGACAGGCCGACGATCCCACCTATCGGCAGTTGTGCGAGAAGCACATCCCGGCTCTCGAGGAGCACCAAACAATGCTCGAGGCCTACGGCACGACGATCGGATCGGATGGTGGAAGCGGTCTCAAGAACGTACTGGGCTCGGCGATTGGCAAAGCACGCGATGTCGTCGATTCCCTGCGTGGTACCGACTTCCTGCGTGTCGTCGGCGACATCGTCATGATCCGCCAGTCGCAGGACACGTTCGCGACCTTCGCGGCGGCTGGTGAGCGCCTCGGTGATGCCCGACTGGCCGAGCTTGGCAAGATGGGCGAGCGGGAGCACGACGCCATGCAGCGTGATTTCAATGCATTCTGTGCTGAGTCGTTCGTACAGCACGTGCAGGGCACGGTTGTCACGTCCAGCGGCGATCGCGAATCGACATCGGCGCGCGTCTAACTCGCGAACAGCAACAGCGGGAACACGGATTTGAAAACGATATCACCGATTGCACAGATAAGCCGTACCGCGCCTTCGCCTCGCGTTTTTGATCAAAGGCTTTTGCTTATCTGTGTGATCGGTGCCATCTGACTTAATCCGTGTTCCGGCTGTTGCCTTTGCTTTTCGCCGTTGCCGTTGCCGTCGCCGTCTTTGTATGTGTTACGGCGTAATCGCTTTCGCCTTCGGCTCGAGCTTCGCCGACCACAGTCCGGAATTGAAGTCGGTGAACAGCACCTGACCCTTCCATGGCATCGCGTTCATGACGAACGGTGCGTTCGCCGTGAAGGCCTTCGGATCGTACGGCTTGAACACGGCGATCTCTCGCTTCTGATCTGCGAGGTTGCCCATGAGTTCACCGCTCACGTCGACCACGCGCACGCCGCCGTCGTAGTAGGCTTGGTACAGAATGTCGTCTTCGACAATGATGTCGTGCGCGCCGTAATCCTCGAGGTGGTAGCGGCCGACTTTGCGCGGATGCATCGGATCGGTGGCGTCCACGATGTGCACGTATCCGCCCGAGGTCTGCGCGACGCCGCCGGCGCTGCCCAGTGTGGCGCGATAGTTCGTGCCTTCCCAGACGCGGCCGGCGCGGTTCATCTCTTCGTCGCCCAGGAAGAGATACGTGCGACCCGTCGACTTCTGGAAGTACGGATAGATTTCGTGGCCTGAGTTGATCGGGAAGACGTTGATGAGCTTCGGCTTCTCGATCGTTCCGCCGTACTTGCCGTTGCCCACGTCGACCATCACCGCTCCCACGCCGCCCTGCGCCGAATAGGCGATGCCATCGCGCACCCACAGGTCGTGAATGCGGGCATTCGGGTGCTGATACTCACTCACGTACTTCGGCTTGTAGATGTCCTTCACGTCGATGATCACGTACTTCTGGCCGCCGGAGATCGCGAACAGGTGATCGTTGGTGGCGAACATGTTGTGCACGCCACCCGTGAGTTCCTGGTCGAACGTCGACGCAATCTTTGGATGCGCCGGGTTGGCAAGATCGAGAATGACCACCCCGTTTACGCGGTTCGAGGCGCCTTCACGCGCCAGCACGCCGTACCGACCGTCCGGGGAAACCGTAACGTCGTTGATCGTGCGCGCATCGATCTTGATGGAGTCCGTCTTCACGATGTTGTTCATGTCCGTGATGTCGAACACCATGCCGTAGCCGTCGCCGCCCCAGGTGCCCACCAGGCAGTAGTCGCGTCCATCCTTGCCCGTCCACGGCCACAGGTCCGACGTGGCCGTCGTTGCGATGCTGCCACGGCCGGTGACCGTGATCCGACGCACCACGTCACGCGGCTTGGCCTCGAGCACCTTGCGCGCCGTCACGTTCCCCGACTGCGCGAGCAACGTGAAACGGCCCGGATAATTTGCGGTGAAGCGTCCCCAGTCGATGATGCCGGGGCCGCCGGGTGCCACCGTCGTGTCGTCGGGAGTGTACGTGTAGCTCCACGTGATCACGGCATCCTTCACCGGCGCCCCGGTCGCCGTGCGCGCCGTGGCGTTGAGATGCACGACCTGACCCGTCAGGATCACATGTTCCTTGATGTCCAGTGCGAGCGCGCTGACCGGGTTCGTGATGATCGTGTACGTCTTACTGGTGCGAAACCCTTCCGACTCGGCGCTGATCACCACCGTACCGGCCTTGAGCGCCGTCACGGTGCCGAAGCGATCCACCGACGCGACGGCTGGTGCGCTGCTACGCCACGTCGGAATGAGGCCGGCGCGCGAACTGCCGTCGGCATGCGTGCCGTCCACGCGATGCCCCAGTGAGATGCCGGTGTACAGGCGTCCAGAGTCGGCGGTGATCGCGAGCTTGGACAGCGCCGGCCAGCTGACGAGTACCGGGATGTCCAGCGCGATCGGCCCCGTCGCGCCGGCTGCCGTGGCCGTGGCGGTATACGAGCCCGCCCGGAAGGCGCGCACCTGTCCATCGCTGAACGCCACCGCTTGACGCGGTCCGCCCACGCGCACGACGGCGTCGGGGATGATCTGACCCTGCGCGTCGTACGCCGTGACCTTGAACGGCAGCGATTCGCCGGCGCGGATCGTGACCTTGGCCGGTTCGGCGACGAGTCTGGCAACGACGGCTTGGGTCGCGACCTGCGCTGCGGCAGCGCCGGGTGTCACACCGGTGATCGCAAGCGGGATCGCCAGGAAGAGGGCGGTCGTCGTGACGAACCGCTGGCTGCGCGCTACGTTCATACTGTTGTCTCCAATGGGATAGTTCCTGCCGAGCCCCGCGATCATGCCTCTCGTTCCAAGCCCTCGCAAGACGTGGCGCGCGGCCCACGCGGTCGTCGCCTTCGCGGCCGCTACGCTGCTGCGCCCGACGGCACCGTTGACCGCGCAGACCAAGCCCGTCTTTGCGCCAGCGCCCGTCGAAGCGCCCCTCGTCGACTACTGGGTGTACGTGGGTGCGGAGTCCGCCGACAAGATCTATCGCGTGCGCTTCGGGCCCATGGGGACGGTGGTCGAAAAGATGATCGGTGTCGGCGAGCTGGCGACCGAGATGGAGGGACCGCACGGCCTCGCCATCTCGCCGGATGGCAAGTACCTGCACCTGACCACAGGGCACGGCTTCCCCGATGGTAAGTACTGGCGCTACGAACTCGGCCCCGACACGCTTGTCGGTCCGGGATTGCTGTTGGGCAACTTCCCCGCGTCAATCGACGTCACGCCCGACGGCCTCTACGCGCTGTCGGTGAATTTCAATCTGCACGGCGACATGATCCCGTCGACGGTCTCGGTGATCTACACGCCGAATCACACGGAAGTCGCGCGTATCGTGACGTGCACGATGCCGCACGGCAGTCGCGTGTCGCCGGATGGTATGCGGCAGTACTCCACCTGCATGATGGATGACCAGCTGGTGGAAGTGGACACCAAGGACTTCGTCGTGGCACGCCGGTTCTCGCTGGCCACGGGCAAGGAAGGGCCGCTGGCGCTCACGGCGACCACCACGATGGCCAGCGGTAAGGCGGGAATGGATCATGCCGCCATGGGGCACGACATGGCCGCTTCACGTCCGGCAACGAAGCCGTCCGCCGGGCCGACGGTCGATCCGGCGCAGGTCGGGCGTTCGGGGATGGGCCTCGAGAAGCATACGATGGCACCCGCCTCCTGCTCGCCCACGTGGGCACAGCCGTCGGCCGACGGCACGAAGATCTACGTAGCCTGTAACAAGGCTGATGAGATCCTCGAGATCGACACGAAGTCCTGGGCACTCATGCGTCGAATGAAGACCGGACGTGGCGTGTACAACCTGGCCGTGACTGCCGACGGCAAACTGATGGTCGCCACGCTCAAGCAGGGTAACGCCGTCGAGATCTTTGATCTCACCACCGGCGCCAGTGTCGCGCAGGTGCCCACGTCGAACCGTCTCGCGCACGGCGTAACCATCAGCTCCGACTCGAAATACGCGTTCGTGAGCAGCGAAGGGCAGGGCTCGCAGCCCGGTAAGGTCGATGTCATCGATCTCACGTCGCATGCGACGGTGGGTACTGCCGATGTCGGACCGCAGGCCAGCGGTATCGCTTTCTGGAAGATGACCAAGTGACGCCGTTCATGAGTGGCACACGTGGCTGATACGCCGCGCCCGCTCCCGGTGGTGCGCGCCATGATCGACGCGCTCGATCGCGACCTGCTGCAGATCATGGCCAAGCGCATGGCACTCGTGGCAGAAGTCGCGGCCTACAAACGCCAGCACGGTCTCAAGATCCGTGACGCCAGTCGCGAGCGAGAACTGCTGCGTGATCGACACGAACACGCGAAGGAGCTGGGCCTCCCGAGCGATGAGATCGAGTCGATCTTCCGGCTGCTCATGCGGTCGAGTCGCGATCATCAGGCCGCCTTGCGCGCCGAAGTGCCGATGGATGCCGCGTCGTACACCATCGCGATCATCGGCGGCCACGGCCGTATCGGTCGCGTGATGGCGCGACTCTTCGGCGACCTCGGACATCGCCTGCTGCTCGTCGACACCGACACCACGTTGCGCGCGGAGGAAGCGGCGGCGGTGGCCGACGTGGTCGTGGTCAGCGTCCCGATCGACGTGACCGACACGGTGATTCGCGCTGTAGGCCCGCATGTGCGGGAGGATGCGCTGCTCATGGACGTCACCAGCGTGAAGGAGGCGCCGCTCCACGCGATGCTCGAGGTTACCAGCGCGAGCGTGGTCGGCACGCACCCCATGTTCGGACCCAGCGTGCACACGCTGCAGGGACAGCGCGTGGTGATCTGTCGTGGTCGCGGCGACGCATGGGCCGACTGGGTCGCGCAATCCTTCGCCGCGCGCGGTCTCGTCATCACCGAAACCAACGCCACGCAGCACGATCGTGCGATGTCGGTGGTGCAGGTGCTCACCCACTTTCAAACGCAGGTGCAGGGGCTCACGCTCAGCCGCCTCGGCCTGCCGTTGGCCGAAACGCTGCCCTTCACCTCACCGGCGTACCTCTTGGAACTCTACGTGGCCGCGCGCCATTTTGCGCAGGACCCCGCGCTTTACGGATCCATCGAAATGCGGAACCCGCGCACCGCGGACGTCACGTCGGCGTTCGGACAGTCCGTGCACGACGTAGCCGATATTCTCGCGCGCGGCGATCAAGCCGCGTTCTCGCGACTGTTCGAGGATGTCCGCCTGTTCTTCGGCGACTTCACTGCCGAGGCGCTCGAGCAGTCCAGCTTCCTCATCGATCGCATCGTCGAGCGCGCCTGATGTCCGATTCCGAAGTGCCCACCGGCGTCGTCGAACAGATCTGGCTCAAGCGCGCGAAGCGCGGCCCCATGGATGCGGTGGGCACGGTGCACGCGCGCGCTAACCGCGGACTGGTGGGCAACGCCAATCAGCGTGGACGCCGGCAGATCACGCTACTCGAGGCCGAGCGATGGGACGAACACCTCGCCGCCCTCGGCCATGAGCACGATGCGTCGCTTGGCCCCATCCGACGTCGCGCCAACGTGCTGGTTCGCGGCATCCCGCTGGTCGACTCGCGCGGGCGCGTACTCCGTCTCGGCAACGTGCGTGTACAGATCGCGGGCGAGACCAAGCCGTGTCACCAGATGGACGAGGTGTTCCCGGGGTTGCAGGCCATCATGCGTCCAGCGTGGGGTGGCGGAGCGTTCGCCATGATTCTCGACGACGGCGACATTGCCGTGGGCGACGCGATCCGCTGGGATGACTCCTCGGAACCGCCCTCGCTCTTCGATCGCGTGCCGGCATGAAGGCGAAGCTGCAGGCACTGCTCATGCGCCTGCCGCCGGTGCGCTGGTTCCGCGCGCTCGAGGATGGCGTGTTCAGACTCGCCAGTGAGGCGGAGTATCGTCTCAAGATCACGCCGCGCAACACGAAGATCGTACCGAACACGTTCGATCGACGCATCGTGCGCCTGTTTCTTATCGTCGTACCCGTGCTCGTTTCCACGATCTGGGTCGATGGTCGGCCCATGCGAGCGCGCGTGCTCTTTGTGGTCCTCGTGCTGGCCGCGCTCGCGCTCGCGTTCATTTTCGTGGCGGATGCGTTCCCGGGACAGCGGGGTACCACGTCTCGCTCGACGCCACCTCGACCGCCGCTCAAGGCCCCACCGATCGCCCGCCCGCCGGTTAAGGGGCCGCCCGCCAAGGGGCCGCCCGCCAAGGGAACGCCCCCGCGTCCTCCTGCTCGTCGTCCGTAGATTCCCTGCACGTCCTCGTACCGGAGTTCCCGATGCCCCGCCGCACGACCTTCCGCTGGCTGGCGCTCAGCGCCGCACTCGTCGGCAACAGCGCCGTCCTGTTCGCCCTCGCCCGACCGATCGCCGATTACGCCGCCACGCTCGCCGGGAAGGACGGGCGTAAGGCGCACGGCACCGCATCCGTCACGCCTACCACAGACGGCGCGGGCTCCGAGGTCTCCGTCACGATCGCCGACGACACCCCCGGGGCGACACGACCATGGCACATCCACGCCGGCAGCTGCGAGAAGAGCGGCGGCGTCGTCGGTGGCGGACGCGCCTACGCGCCCATTGTGATCAACGACAAGGGGCAGGGGACCGGTAAGGCAACTTTGGCCGTCGTGCTCGCCGACACGACGACCTACTACGTCAACATCCACGACGCCGCGCAAGCCATGGGCATCATCGTGGCCTGCGGTGACCTGAAGAAGAAGTAGCACCGAAGCAAGCGTTCATCCACCAGTTGCTCTAGTCCATGACCAATATGCCCAGCTTTTCTCGGCGCCTCGGAACGTCCGTTGCCATCGCAGCTCTTTGCGCGCTCCCGATTTCGGTGACGGCACTCGGCGCCCAGCAACGTACGACTGTTCTCGATCGCGCCGCGCAGGAGCGGGAACGCGCCGCCGCAGCCGCGCGACGCTTGGCCGGCGCCCAATCGGTGATCGATGGCGTGGTGACCGATACCTTGCTTCGCCCGCTGGTAAGCGCGGACATCTCCGTAGTCGGCACCTCCGCCCGCGTCGTGACTGGAGAGAACGGACGGTTCCGGATGTTGCAGGTACCGCCCGGGCAATACCTGATCGTCGTCCGACGCATTGGCTTCGCGCCCACCTCCGGGATCATCGACGTGCGCGACAATGACACGTTGCGGCTCACCTATTCGCTCACTCGCTCCAACAGCCTGCTGGACACGTTGCGTATTCGAGAGCGACGGGTCGGCATGCGTATGCTTGGATTTGAAAAGCGCCGACTTATCGGCCAAGGACAGTTCATCACGCAAGACGAGCTCGATCGTCGAGGCTCGCGTGAGGCCTCCGACTATCTTCGCAATACGCGTAGCGTCGAGGTCTCACGCATCACCGATCAACAGTTCGCCGGAACCGTGGCCCTGTCGCGCCGGGAAGGCGGGAGCTTGACGGGCGCAGGCTCAGGCGCCTGTCCCATGCAGATCCTGCTCGATGGCATTGTGCTGCCTCGATTCTTCAATCTCGACCTGCTACCACCGCCTCGACAAATTGCCGGTATCGAGATCTACAGCGGTCCCGCCACGACCCCGCCTGAATTCAGCGGCCCTGACCGACGCTGCGGCGTCATCGCGGTTTGGACGCGCGACGGGTACTGATTGATCCGCTAGGTTCCGTGAGAACGCCCCCGTGAGAAGACTCTCACGGGGGCGTTTACTACTCCGTACCTCGTACTTCTTACTTCGTACTTCGTACTTCGTACTTCTTACTTCGTACTTCTTACTTCGTACTTCTTACTCCGTACTCCTTAGCATCCCGGTCCAGCGAGCGGCGCCGGCTTGCCTACACGCACCAGGCATTCGCCCTGCGGGATCGGCATCACCCGCGCGACGAAGTGTGCGTTCGTTCCCGTTGCGATATCGAGCGGCAGCTGGTTCAACCGGCCATACCGGCGCATGTCGATCCAGCGATGCCCCTCGAGCAACAACGAATAGCGCTTGTTGTACAGGATTTCGGTCAACACATCGGCATCCGTTGACGCCGTCGTGAGCGTGGACGGCGCAAGGCCACCCGAGTTCACGCGGAGCTGGTTCACGATCGCTATCGCGCCCGCCTTGTCGGCCGTGGCCAACAGCGCCTCGGCCCGCAGGAGCAACAACTCTTCGTTACGGATGATCGGAATGTTGCTCGTCAACGCCGGATAAACATTGAAACCGAGCGATGACGCAATGCCCAGTCCCGAGGGAGCGTTCCGCGTGGGCCGTGACCCAATTTTGGCGGTATACCGGTCATCAGGCGAACCGTTCGCCTTGTTCTGTGCATCCGTCCGAATGGACTCATGCGCATAGATGTCCGTAGCCGTCACCACGTTGAGTGGGTTGTTCGCATCGCCCGTCGCCGATGAATACACGTGGGCGGGCCCTGCATCAAGCTGCGCGCGCGTCGTTGCCGCAGTGTTGATGAACGATGCACCGAGTGCAGTAAGCGCTCGCTGCCACGCTGCCGCGCCACCACCGCTCGTCGCGTAGTACGCGGCGGCGCGCGCTGCAATCGCGCGGTTGAAAAGTCGGAACGTTGACGGCGTGTTGAAGCCGTTGAAGCCGGCGTGGATCGTGAACGGAAACGCGCTTCCGCCCGCCGCCAGGTTGGTGGCACCTTCGTCGAGCGTGGCAAGGATGTACTTGTACACCGAATCACGCGATACGAACGCGGCAAGTTCGGACGCGTTCGCCTTGATCTCGACGATCGCGCCGAGCGTGTCGCGGGTGCTGATGACGTACAGCAGCTCCAATCCTTCGATCGTCTTCGCAAAGCCCAGCGTCGCAGCCTTCTGCTCCGCCGTCAGCGCGGTCGACGTCGTTGCGACATTCTTGAGATTGAACACATCGCGCAGGTTACCGTACTGCCCAGCCCAGACTCCAGTCGCAAATCCCGCCGGGTCCAATCGGTTCTGTCCTGAGATGCCGATCAGATAGTTCGAGGTGTTGCGTCCTTCCTGCGGAGTGTAGTTATACGACTCGCGCCCGAAAATTCCGGTATTGCTGATGAAGCCACCGCGGCCTCCGCGAAGCTGACGTAACAAACCGGTTGCCTGCAGCTGAAGTGCCTGCGGGTCGCCGCTGGCAGCTGCGACGCTCGGCGTGTTGGGATTCGTGATGTCGAGTTTGTCGGCGCTGCACGCACCGAGCACCAGCGCCGCACCAAGCGTGGCGAATGCGCGAGAAGTGGTCAAAATCGTCTTTGCCGAGGACGGGGTCGCGTGAATTGAGGTTGTCATGGCTTAGAACCCCACGTCGACGCTGAAGAAGAACTGACGGCTTGCCGGGAACGGCGCGAGGTCGACGAAGCGGTTGAAGTTCGCGTTGCCGAAGTTGCTGAACTCGGGGTCAAAGCTCCAGTACTTCGAAATGATCGCCAGATTGCGACCGCTCAAGTTGAACCGCAGCGAGCTCGCACCTGGCAGCTTCTTCGCCAACGCGTCCGGCGCCTGATAGTTCAACGAGACTTCACGAATCTTCACGTACGTGCCCTTCTCGAGATACGGGCGGATATCCTGCTTATTGAACGTGTCGAACCGTGTTTTCCCCTCTGCTACGAAATCGCGAGCCTGACCACCCTCATCCCACAGGTTCTTGGTCATGTTCGACACGTAGCCACCATTCCGCCAATCAACCAACGCCGACAGCGTGAAACGCTTGTAGGAGAAGTCATTGTTGAACGTGGTGGTGTGGATCGGGTTCGAGTCATACAGAATGGTGTCAACGACGACGAAGGTACCGGGTGTGGTACCCGGACGAAGCGGCGCATTGCCCCAGATGTTCGTCGAACGCGTCGCGCTCTGAATACGATTACGGCCGTACGAGACGCCGAACGTACCAGCCGCGGCGAAGGCCGGAACCGGAATGGAATCCGTGAACTGCGCGTTGTGGTTGAAGATGATGCGCGTGGTCCACTCGAAATTTCGCGTGCGGAGCGGCACCGCTGAGAG
The DNA here is from genome assembly GCF_013004105.1 of Gemmatimonas groenlandica. Classification (NCBI taxonomy): domain Bacteria; kingdom Pseudomonadati; phylum Gemmatimonadota; class Gemmatimonadia; order Gemmatimonadales; family Gemmatimonadaceae; genus Gemmatimonas; species Gemmatimonas groenlandica. The sequence continues at coordinate 1,649,987 of NZ_CP053085.1, read as the reverse complement.
TACGGCTTCGGTACCAAGGACGGACAACTGACCACCGTTGATCACCTGTGTGCCGAGGCCCGATGACGGCGCGAGCGGGAACGTGAGCAGCAAGTCCTTGATCTTACGCTGGTAGCGTGAGAACTCGACGCCCATACGCCCACCGAACAGCGTGATGTCCGTACCGAACTCCAATTCGTTCATGACTTCCGGCTTCACCGTCGTGCTGCCGAGCGCCGAGGAGGATACAAGCGAGCCGCTACCGCCGATCAGACCGCCGTCGGCGTAGAGCACATCACGGTCGGCCCAACGCGGCCGATTGCCTGACTGTCCCCACGCGGCACGAAATTTTACTTCGTCGAGCTTGTCAGTCAGCGGCTTCACGAACCGATAAGAGCCCGAGAACTTCGGGAACGTGAAATATTTTTCGCGATCGCCGTTTGCACTGGAACGGTCGGCACGCACGCCGGCATTCACCGCCAGCTTTTCGTCGAGCATGAGCAACTGCGTCTGCCCGTACATCGACTGATCGCGGAACTCCGTTCGCTGATTCGTGATCGCGATGTCGGTTGCTCCAAGCGCGATCTTGCGCGTCGGCAGCAGGCCGCGTCCACGCACGCTGTACTGGTTCAGCGCCTGCGTTTCGTACGAGCCACCAATCGAGGTCGTCGCCGAGGTGAACCACTTGCCACCGGGCGAATACGTCCACACCGCGTTGATGCCCTGATTCATCTGTAAGCTCGACGCGTTCACCTGATTCGCCGTGCCCAGGAATCCGTCAGCCGGCTCGACCTGGAAGTAGTTCGGGAAATACTGGAAGCCTTCCTGTTGGAAACGGTCAACACCGGTCAGATACGACAGCTGCACCGAGTTCTTCGTCGTCGACAGCGCGGTGTATCCCACGCGCACATTGCCCGCCTGGCGCCACACACTTTCCGTATTGTCGGCGAAGTTGAACACCTCAAACGGATTCGACGTGCCGAAGCCTGGCTTTGTGCTACCCGTGTAGAACGGCATCTGCACGTAGCGGCCCGACGCGTCCTTTTGTTGCAGGTCGATAATGGCCGGGTTGTAGGCCAGCGAGTAGATCGGGCTCACACCAGCGTTGTCGTTGTTGCCGAACCCACGCTGGAAAAAGTTGCGCGTAACGTCGATACCGGCGCTCACGGTGAGCTTGGTGCCGATGGTCTGGTCGAGGTTGATGCGACCACCGGTACGACGGGCACCGGTGTTCACCGCAATGCCCGATTCCTGACGGTCATTGAGCGAGACGAAGTACCGGGTGTTGTTGGCACCACCGGCCGATGACAGCAACGTTTCCCAGCTGGGTGACGTGCGGCCGTACAGCTCCTTCTGCCAATCGAACGACGGGCACGCGCCGGAGCCGCACACCGCGCGGGCGATCGAGTCGCCATACACGCCGCCCACATACGGCTTCACTTCGGCGTAATTCTCGAACGAGCGATGGCCGAGAAGACGCTGGGCCTGCTGCGTCCCCATACGCTGCACCACGTTCCACGTGGCCTTGCCCTGCTTGCCACGCTTCGTGGTGATCACCACCACACCGTTGGTAGCACGCGACCCGTAGATGGCCGTCGCGGCCGCCGACTTCAGCACTTCGATGTTCTCGACGTCGTTCGGATTCAGGTCCGCCAAGCGGTTCACCACCTGGTCCTGACTCGATCCGGTGCTACCGGAGGCGCGACTCACCGAGCTCGCTCCCGAGGAGATGCTGGCGTTTGAAATGATGACGCCGTCCACCACATACAACGGGTCGCCAGAGGCGAGCACCGAGGTGGCACCGCGAATCTGAATCTGCGCACCGCCGCCCGGGGCGCCGCTGTTCTCGAACATGCGCGCACCGGCCACTTTACCCGCCAAGTTGCTTTCAATCGAGCGAGCCGGCACGCGGTTCAGCTCCGGACCACCGACGGTTGCCACGGCGGTCGCGGCGACCTTGCGATCCGTCGTCGTCGCCTGACCCGTCACCGTCACGCCTTCCAGCTGCAGCACGTCCTTCTCGAGGACGAAATTGGCCGTGTTCTCGGTCGGGCCGAGGCGGATTGTCTGGCGTTTGAAGCCCAGCTGTCGCGCCAGCACGACCACTTCACCCGACGGCACGCGCATGCGGAATTCACCGCGTTCATTAGTACGGACACCGACTTGCTGTCCGACGATACTGACGGTCACGTCAGCGATAGGGGTGCCGACGACCGCCTGAGTCACCTTACCCGAGATATCTCGGGTTTGTGCGTCCGCGCGAAGCGGCAGCACGGCAACCGCGAGTGCCGCGGCGAACGAGAAAAACCTACCCATTGAGGGTCTCCGATGGAGGGGAAGGCGGAGCGGGATCGAAACGGTGAGCGGCTCGAAGTCGTCGATTCGCGCCACTGTCAGCGTTTTTCGTTGTCAGATTGGGACGAAATCGTCACACAAAGCTGACAGTCGAGTTGAAGGCAAGGTAGCGCGGACGAATAGCGTGTGGCTAGGTCACAAGTCGCGTCAGTCTGGGACATGACGCCTGCTGACGACTCCGGTCGTCCCGTCAGCGCGGGACGAATCGGGTCACTGTCGAGGCGTCCCCGCGCTGAACGCTTGCCGGATCCGGACCGTACGCTCGAGCTCGTCTCGGCTCTGCCGGATCTTCTGCTGGAGGTCGAGGGCAAGCGCCGGATGCGACGCCAGCCAGCGGTCGATCTGCCCGAGCGCCGCGGCATCACTCTGGCCGCCGATCGTCGCGCCCAGCCAGCTGCCCAGGAAAAAGATGCGGCGATTCTGCTGAATCCACGGCAGCGTATCGAGCGCAGGCACAAGGTACGCCTTCGTCATCGTCGACTGGTCGGCGTCGTGAAAGCTGCGCAGGCTCGACGTGACCCACTCTTCGTTCAGCGCGACATCCGAGAACCACCGCGTGAACAACGCGCGCTTATGGGCCGAATCCGGACGCGCCGCGTCGGCGACGAACGCCTGTCGTTGTCCTTCACTCGTGGAATCGCGACGCGCTTCCGCGGCCAACCGCGCGGACGCACTCGGTGCCGAACGCGCCACCAGCCGCGTCACGATCGACCATCGTGTGGGTGGCCGCAGGGCTAACCCCGCGGCCGTGTCGCCATCGAGCCAGCGATCGAGCCGCTGCAGCGAGGCTGGCGAGCGCGCGAGTCCGATCACCGCATCGACCTGCGTTTTGCGCTGCCCGTAGCTGCGCGCGCTGTCGGCGGCGCCCCGTAACAACACGGGCTCCGCACGAGCGAGCAGCGCCTCGCGCGCCGCGTCGTCGGTATAGCGCCCGATCACGGTGGAGAGGCGGCCCACGAGCGCTCCCGTGATCTGCTCGTCGCGCTCCGCGGGCAGTTCGCGCATCACCATCTCGGCGTAGCGCGCCGGTGAGAGCCTCGCTTCTCTCACCAGATCCCACAGCGATCCCCACAGCATCGCCCGCAAGAAGTCGTCGCGCACGGCGCCGATGTGCTGCTCGAGCCACCGCACGCTCATGGAGTCGGGAAGCACGATCGCGTAGCCGTAATCTCCGTCGTTCGCGAACACGAAGTCGGGGGCCGGCCGTCCCGCGGCCGCGGTCACGAACGTCGTATCGCCGCGCATCTCCACGGGAAGGCGCACCGCCGGTCTATTCGCGTAGTACATCAGGAGCTGTACCTTGAGCGGCCAGGCACCGCGCCCCGACAGCGTCGGCTGGGCCGCGCGTTGCACCAGCGCCAGTCGCTGCACCACGCCGTTGCGCACGGTGAGTCGCTGTTCGACCAGCGGCATGCCGGGGCGAAGCATCCACGCCTGGCCCCATGCCGTGAGATCGCGACTGGCCGCACGCCCCACGCTGCCGAGCAATTCGCGCCACGTACCGTTGTCGTAGGCATGCGTGCGCAGGAAATCCTGCACCCCGCGCTGAAACGCCGCCGCACCCACCAGATACTCGAGCTGCTTGAGCACACCCGGCGCCTTGTTGTAGACGATCGGACCGTAGTTGCTCTTGGCCTGATCGAGGTTGCCAAGCTGCTGCCAGATCGGGGTTGTGCCCGCCGTGGCGTCGGTCGCGTACGCCACCGGCTTGTTGCGCAGATAGAACGTCTTCCACGCGTTCGAGGTGGGCTCGAGATCGGCCTGCATGCGCGCTGCCATGTACGTCGCGAATCCTTCTTTCAACCACAGATCATCGAACCATCGCATCGTCATGTAATCGCCGAACCACTGGTGAGCCACTTCGTGAAACGTCGTCGCCTGTCGGCCAAGTAGCTGCGAAACGGTCGGACGTTCGCGATAGATGAAGCTCTCTTCGTTGTAGAAGACCGCGCCCGGATGTTCCATACCGCCAAACGGGAAGGCCGGGGCGAGCAGGGCATCGAATTTGTCGAACGCGTAGGGGATACCGAACCAGTCGCCCAGCCAGCGCAGCGCGCGCGCATTCATCTCGATCAGCGTGTCGCTTTCTGCTTCGGTGCGACGTGACTGGCGCATCCAGAGCGACACGGGTACGGGCGCCGCCTTGGAGGTCGTGGCCACGCTCCGTGTGACACTCGCCCACGGACCGGCGGCGAACGCGATGAGATAGGTGCTGAGGCGCTGCGTCTCGGCGAAACGATGCGTGACTCGCGCGCCGGCCGTGTCCACACCGATCTCGCGGCCGTTCGCGAGCGCGCGCCAAGCCATCGGCGTGGTAAGCGAGAGGCGTACCTTCGCTTTGAGATCAGGCTGATCGAAACAGGGGAAGAGCAGGTTCGCGTCCGACGGTACGAGCAGCGTGTAGAGATATACGTTGCCGTCGGTGGCGTCGCGGTTGCGGATGATACTGGCGCCGGCCTGGGCAACCGGTGTCGCGAACCCCACCTCGACCGAATTCCGGCCGAGCCGGAGACGCGCGGCGGGAACGACGAGGTGATGCCGGTTCCAGGCCGCCGCCATCTCGGCCCATGCCGCACCGTTGATCTTCCCATCACGCACCGACAGTCCGCGGAAGTCGAGCACAACGTCGCCCGCCGTGCGCTGCGTAAACGACACCGTCACCCGGCCCGTCGCCGTGTCTCCGGCGCTCACCGAGAGCGCGAGGTCGTACGCCACGTCGGTGACCTGTGCCTCCCGGAGACGCGCCAGCTCGGCGGAGACGCCGGGGCCGGTCAGGAGTGGCGACTGCGCGCCGGCGCGGGTGACGACGGCACACGCGAGGACGGCGGCGAGCAGACCCGCGAGGGCGCCCGTGAGAGGGCGCGAAGGGCGGCAGGATCGGGAAGAAGACATACAGGCAAGCTGCCCACCGCCGTAGGGACTGTCCAGCGGCCCGTCCCCGGAGGGAATAGTTTGCCTCGTGCCCCCGTCACCGATCGTATGACTCCCGATTCGGCCAGTGCCTTCGCGCTACGACAGCAGCGCTACGAGGACCTCGTGCGTCCGCATCTCGATCGCCTCTTGGGCTTCGCGGCGCGGCGCACGGTCTCGTTCAGTGACGCCGAAGACGCCGTGCAGGACATGTGCGTGCGGGCGTGGAGCGCTTTCGATGAATTGCGCGATCCCGCGCGCGTGCGTCCGTGGCTTTTCAGCATTCTGCGCACGGTGCTCAGCGACGCGTTCGACCGCACCGGCCGACGTGCACGGCTGGTGCAGATGTCGCGCCTCGAGGACGTGCACGAGCAGTTCGTGTCGACCGACACCGATGTCGTGTTCGCCGAAGTGGTCGCCCGCCTCGACGAAGAGATGCTGCGCTTGGCGCTCGACGCGATTCCTGAGGATTTCGCCTCGGCGGTCGAACTGCACGACATCGAAGGGTTCAAGTATCACGAGATCGCCGACATTGTCGGCGTGCCGATCGGCACGGTCATGAGCCGGATCTCTCGCGGTCGCCGGCTGCTCGCCGGCGTGATCGTGGAACGTCGTCAACAGTGGGCGCTCGGTGCGACTGACCTCGGTCGACGCAGCGAGGCACGGGGCGAATTGCGGAGCGGTCATGGACGAGCGCCGAGGACATCATGAGTGAGTGGCAGGGAGGGGCAGCCGCGGGCCGGCTGCAGCCCGAGGACGACGCGACACGCGAGGCGCGGCACGAAGTGCTGGCGACGCTGTTGGCGGCGTACGTCGACGGCGAGTTGCCGCCGGAAACGATGGCTCAGATCGACGCGCACTTGCTCGGTTGCGGCCGCTGCCGACGGGAGGTCACGGTGCACCAGAGTCTCGCCACCCGGCTTTCCCGTGTCGCCCGACCGGCCGTGTCAGCCGCTTTCGACGACCGGCTGCGCGCGGCGATCGCCTCGGCGCCGATCGCCTCGGCGCCGATCGCCGCGGAGCCCGTGCCGTCGGCATCGATCGTCGCCGCGTCGATCGATGGCACAGCCACGATGGCCGCGAGCCGGCGCCGGTGGCTCGTCGGCCTGGTGTCGGTCGTCGTCGTGATGGCCGCCGCGCTCGTGTTCACCCCGCGCACTCGGGAGCCGGACATCGCCGCGCTGCAGCCGGCGCCACTCGTCGTGACCGCGCCGATCCCCCTGCTTTCGCTCGTGGCCGCCGACTTTCTCACCGCCAGCGCGCGGGATTTGCCCGGGCGTGCGCGCGATCTGGAGACCGTGCGCGGGGCCGTCCCCTTCTCGGTGGAGCCGCTTCGTCGCGCGGACCTCCAGCTTGTTGCCGCCTGGACCACCGAGCTCGATGGAGAGGTGGCGGCGGTACTTGCGTACAAGTGGCGCGACGCACTCGTGATGCAGTACGTGTTCTCCGATGCCTGGCTGTTTCGCTCGCTCACCATTCGCGGCGCGTTCGCGGCTGGGCAGTCGGTCGGCACCGATGCCTCCGGCGTCGGCATGCTCGCGTGGTCCTCCGGGCAGGGAAGCACGGTCGTGGTCGCCGACCAACGCTGGCCGGCGCTCGTGGCCCTGCATCCGCGCGCGCACTGACGGCTCGCCGGAGTCGCCGATGGATGATGGGGCACGTTGCGCTCGATCCAATCGCACCGCTGATTGGAGTCGTGTTCACTCCCCGTCTCTTGGTCCGTCTCGGGTCGGCGCTGCTGCTGACCGTCAGCGCCCGCGGCCTGCACGCGCAGGGGCCACCGCCGCGCGATTCGCTGGCCCGCGACTCGACGGGGGCACGACTCACGCTCGATTCGATCGCCGTACGCCTCGAACGTGCCGAGGCGGCGTTGGCGTTGTTGCGACAGCAACTCGCGACCGAATCGTCCACGCAGGTTCGCCTGCGTTCACGAGTGCAGCTCGAACTCTCGGCGCGTCTGATCGTGAATGGGTGGCGCACCACCGGCGTCGCGTCGAACTCGGAGGTGCCGACGTTCGCGGCCGTGGCGCGACCGGCCGACCCACAGTACGGGTCCACCGGCGTGCACACCCTCGGACTGTCCATGCGTCAATCGGTCGTGGGCGCCAGCGTCAGCGTGGACAGCGTGCTGGGCGGCGTGCTCTTCGCGGACCTCGAGTTGGATTTCTTCGCCCGGGCACTCGATCCGAATCCGCCGCTCTTCCCCGAGCCGCGACTGCGCACGGCGCGCGCCATGCTGGTGTGGCCGCGCACGGAGGTGATGGTCGGCATGGAGACGCCGCTCATCTCCGATCTCACGCCGATCACGGCGGCCGGCGTGGCGATCCCTACGTTCACGGCGGCCGGCAATTTGTGGAACTGGTTGCCACAGGTTCGCGTGACGCGCGAGTTGTGGCGGCGCCGTGCCGGTACACCCGTCTCGATTGCGCTTCAGGGGGCGATCATGTCGCCCTTTAGCGCGGACCGCCATGTGACCGACCCGGCAGGGCCCGACGCCGGCCAGCTCAGCGGACGACCGGCGCTCGAGTCTCGGGCCAGACTGCGCTGGGGTATCGACGAGGAGGTGGCGGGGCTCCAGTCAGTCCTCTCGCACGGTGGTGAGGTCGGTGTCGGCACGCATCGCGGCTGGCTGCGCGCCGTCGGCGACACGAACCTGACCAGTTGGGCCGCCAGTGCCGACGCGCGCGTCGCCCTTGGACACGGCGTCGAGGTACGCGGCGAAGCGTATCGAGGCCGACTCCTGCGGGGACTCGGTGGCGGCGCCATCGGTCAGAATTTCGGCGTCTTGGGCAACAATGTCGACAAACCCGGGGTGCCGCTCACCGACGCGGCCGGATGGGTCCAGCTCAACGTGCAGTGGCACCCGCGCGTGATTGCCGGCGTGGGCTGCGGTACCGATCGCGTGTTGGGCGCCAGCGCGGACCGTCGCCGCAACAGCGTGTGTGCCGTGCAGGCCATGTGGCGTCCGGCGCAGCCACTCCTTCTCTCGTTCGAACTGCGCGATCTCAAAACCCGCTACGCCGCTGGACTGCAGCACGCGCGTCATCTCAACATCGGCTTTGGGATCGAGCTGTGACCCGGCGTCGCGCGCAGCCATCGTCATGCTCGCGATACGTGCGAGTCGCCGCGCTCGCGTGGGGGGTGGCCGTGTGCGGCGCAGGCGTCACGAGGCTCGAGGCGCAGGGCGCCGTGCGAGGCCAGTTGCGCGTGATCGAAACGGCCAACGGCGCGCCAGCGACGCTCAGTGATGCGGTGATTTTCCTCGAAGCGAGCGGAGAGCGCCCGCGCGGCCCCACCGTTTACATGGCCAAAGCGTCGGTGGGGATGCGACTGCGCGAGTTCGTGCCGCGCGTGCAGACCATCGGCGTCGGCGGCGCGGTCGCGTTTCCCAATCAGGACCCGTTCAGCCACAACGTCTTCTCGAACTCCGCACTCGGCGCCTTCGATCTCGGTCTGTATCGTACCGGAAAGAGCCGAGCAACGACGTTTCCCAAGGCCGGCGTGTACGCGATCTACTGCAACATCCACGCGCGCATGGTGAGCTATGTCGTCGCCGTTCCCACGCCGTATGTCGCGCGGGCGCAAGCATCCGGTGTGTTCACGATCGCGCGAGTGCCGGCAGGAGCGTGGCGGCTGCACGTGTGGCATGAGCGGGCACCCGAACACGTAGAGACGATCATCGTCCCCGCGGACGGTCTCTCCGACATCGTGGTGGCCCTCGACGGGCGCGGCTACGTGCCCAAACCCCACACGAACAAGTTCGGCCAGCCGTACGCGACATCGCGCGCTGACCGGTATTAGCAGCGTCGGCGATGCACGTCACCGCGCGCGTCTTCGTGGGGGCGGTCACGATCGTCGCCCTCGTGCTGGGCACGGTGTTTACCGTGGCGCGGACCGAAGCGCGACGCGCCGCCGCCGCAGGCGCGGTGCGCGCGCTCGAGCAGTCGGCCGACCTCGTCGCGCAGCTCCTCGCTGGACGTGGCCGCAGTCTCGCCGGCGGCGCGCGCGTGTTTGTGCAAGGGCCGTACTTTCGCACGCTCGTCGCCGAAAGCCGTCGCGACGATATCCTCGACCAGACGTTCGAAGCCGCCGAACAGCTCGACGCCTCGTGGGTCTTCATCACCGATGCCTCGGGCATGCTGGTGGCGAAGTCCGACGAGCCCTCCGCCTCCGGCGATCAGCTCGCGAACGTCTCGCTGATTTCGGGGGCGCTCCGGGGACAGGTGATGACCGGTTTTGGTGGATCCGGTGATTCCGCGCTCTTTCAGGCGACCGCCGTTCCGGTGGCGGCCCCGGGAGGGTCGCCGTTCGGTGTGCTGGTCGCCACGCGACTGCTCGACTCCGCATTAGCGGTCGACATCGCGACGGCCACGGGCAGCGAGCTGGTGTTCTATGTACGCACCGCCGATGGCGTCGCCCACGTCGCCGCGTCGACGATGACGCGCGATACGTCGTTGCGTGAGGCCGTGCGGAGCAGGGCATCGGGGCAGGCCCCGCTCGTGATCGACGGTCGGGAGTGGATCACGCATGCGACGGCGCTCAACACCGCGGGTGGCACGGAGGTCGGTGGCTACCTCGTATTGCGGCGAGCCGAGGTGGAGGTTCCGGCCATCGCGGCGCTGCGTCGTGCGATGGCCATCGCCAGTGCACTCGGTTTGCTGCTCGCTGTCGTAGCCGCGTTGGTCGCTCACCGGGTCGTGGGCGCACCGGCCGGGCGGCTTGAGCACGAGCGGCAGGTCCTTGCTCGTGAGCTTTCCGCGGCACGTGGTGATCTGCAGGATCACGTCGCGCTCAGTCGGCTACTCTCGCCTGACGTTGCCACGTTGGTGACCGCCGAGCATCCTGTCGCCACCGAGACGTCGCGCAGCATATTGCCGCTTCGTCATCGCGTGGAGCGCACGCTGTCGCTGCCACGCGCGCTTCCGCTGCCGATATTGAGTGAGGCGGACAGCGACACGACGCCGTTCGCGCTGGGCAGCACCGTGGCCAAGCGCTATCGCATCGATGCGATACTCGGCGAGCGTGACCGCGGCGTGCTGTATCGCGCCCTGGATCTCCATCGCGGAGAATTGGTCGCGCTCGGCGTCGTCCGCCCTGAACGACTCTTTCTCGACGACGACGCGCGCGCGTTGCTCGCGGCTGATGTGGCGAAGGCGAGCCGCGTCGTGCATCCGCACGTCGCGCAGGTTCGCGACGTGGGCGACGACCACGGCGTGCCGTTCGTGGCATCGGAGTTCGTGCCCGGCGTTTCACTCGCGAGCGTGCTCCGTCAGTGGGGCACTCTGCCAGTTGACGGCGTGATCGCGCTGGCGCGGCAGCTGCTGCGCGCCCTGGCGGCCGCGCACGCGGAGCAGGTGATCCATGGCGATATCAAACCGAGCGACATTCGCATCGTGGCCGGCGGGCAGGTCAAGCTCGCGGGCTTCGGCATCGCGCGCGCGCTGCGCGACGCCGCGCAGCGGGCGCAGTCGGTGCAGCGCGCCGGCGACGCCTCTCTGTCGGGACGCGTCACCGGAGCGACCGTGGGGACGCCGGAGTACCTCGCGCCCGAACAGCTCATCGGCGCTTCGGCCTCATTCGCCAGCGACTTGTATGCACTCGGACTGGTGCTGCATGAGTGTCTCGCCGGTCACGCGCCGCAACGGCATGACATGCCGGTGACGCTCATCGGCGGTCGCCTGGGCGACGAGCCTGGAGCACATGCACGCTCCGACGCGATTGCCTGGCCGCTGCCGCTCGATACGCTGATCGCTTCCATGACGGAGAATGACCTGGCCAACCGGGCCCACTCGGCGGCCGACGTACTCGAACGGCTCGAACGGCTCGAGACGTCCGCCGCCCCGCGGGAATAGTTTCCTCGCTTGTTCGCTCTACTCCCGGTGGCGATGCACGTCCGTGTCGCCGATTCATTCTCGCCGGGAGATCGACCGATGTTCACCACACTCCGTGATGCACGCGGCACGCGCGCAGCGATACGCGTAGCGACATGCGCCGCACAGATGTCGCTGCTGTTCACCCTCGCGGCCTGCAGTGGCGGCGATGGCGGCACCACCACGCCGACGCCAACCGCGGTCGCGGCATCAGTGGCGGTCAGTGCCGCCGAAACCGGTGCGCTGACCGCGCTCGGCGCCACGCGGTCGCTCTCGGCGGTGGTGAAGGACGCCAGTCAGGCTACGCTGAGCGGAGCCGCCGTGAGCTGGAGCACGAGCAACGCCGCCGTCGCCACCGTCTCGGGATCGGGCGCCACCGCAACGATTACAGCTACCGGCAATGGCGCCGCCACGATCACCGCGACCAGCGGATCGGTGTCGGGAACGGTCGCGGTCGATGTCGCGCAGCGCTTCGCCACGTTGGCCGTGCAAGCGGCCGCGCTGACGCCGGCGATCGGCAGCACCACGCAGCTCACCGCGACCGCCCGTGATTCGCGCGGTAACGCCATCGCCGGTGTCACCGGCGTGACGTACACGAGCGCCGATCGCACGAAGGCCATCGTCAGTGTCGATGGACTCGTGACCGCCATCGCACCGGGCGCGGCGTCGGTCAGCGCTTCACTGACGCGGGATGGCGTGACCGCCACTGGCAGCGCGGCGATTACCGTGACGGCGCCGATCAGCGGCGCCACCGCTGTTGCCGTGCAGGCCACCAACGCCAACGTGTTCACGCCGGCCACCACCACGATTGCCGAAGGCGGCGTCGTGACCTTCAGCTTCGGTAGCATCGAGCACAATGTGCTCTTTCAGTCGGCGGGAGCACCGACCAACGTGCCGGTGGTCTCCAACTCGTCGGTGGCGCGCACCTTCCCCACGGCAGGCAGCTACCCGTATGTGTGCTCGCTGCACGCCGGCATGTCGGGGACGGTTAATGTGTTGCCGAGTGGTATCATGGCCCTGTTGAACGGCGCCAACGAACGTCCCAATCCCGTGACCACCAGTGCGAACGGCGCCGCCGTCTTCACGCGCAACGGCGCCTCGGTCACGTACACGGTCACGTATCAGGGCATTGCGTCGATCCCGACCGGTGCCCACATCCACGCACCGGCCGGTCTCGCCGCCACGGCGGGCGTCATCGTCGATCTGGTCAAGCAGACACAGACGAGCAACAGCGGCGTGCTTACGGGCACGTTCACGGCGTCCGATATCCGTGGCATCAGCGGACAGCCGCCCATCGCCCTCGACTCGCTCATGACGCTCCTGCGCACGGGCAACGCGTACGTGAACGTGCACTCGACCACGTTCCCGGCCGGTGAGATCCGCGGCCAGACCGGTACACCGTAGCGGCACACCGTAACGGCGCGCCGTACGCCCTACGGGAGAAACATGCGATCGGCGATCTCGGCAATTTCCTCGGCGTCGCGCCAGGCGTCTTCCAGTGCGCTGAGTTCACCCTGCATGGCCTGACGCTCGGCGTCCTCGTTCATCGCGATTTCGAGCGCCAGACGCTCGGTGCCGGTGAGGCCGAGGACGCCCACGTCATCGTCCCAGAAAATCGTATTCTTGGCACGACGCGTGACCCGCAGCGCACTGCTGCTGCGGATGTACTGCTCCGCATCACCGGCTTCGGTGATGCGGCGTGTGGCGTCGAGCACCTGGCCCGGCGTTCCGCCGCGCGTGTTCAACCGCGCCAGCAGTGGACTCGCCACCTGAATGGCGTGCGCCTGATCGAGATCCGTGATGCCCTGCGCGTGCGCGACACGAAGCACCCACGGCCGGCCCTCGTCGGCGATGATTTCCAGTCGTGCGATGTGACTGAATCGCAACGGCCGCAGCATGCCGTCGGGCGTGCGTACATGGGCAATGGTCCGGTCATACTGCAGTCGCGCTTCCACATGCTCGAGCGGGTCGACCACCGCACGCTGCCATCGACGGCTGCTCGTCAGCGTGTAGGTTATGCCGGCCATCGCCGCCACCGCGCCAACCATCAGTGCGGCGCTTTGACTCAACAAGGCCAATGCGGTGGCCCGCGGATCGGGCAGTTGCAGGCGCCGCTTGCGAAGGCGCCCCCCGTACCGCCACGCCGCGAACTCCGGTCGAAGGGGCGTGCCGATCCGCACGAGGTCGAGCCCCTCGCTCAGGGTCGCCAGCCCGATCTGATCGCTACTCACACGCACCGGCGTCTGGCGGTAGAGTCGCTCGCACGCTTCTACCGACTCCCACCGCTCCTCGAGCGGGGAGAGATTCCAGTTGCGGCATCCACGGCACACCACCCAGAGACGTCCGCGACGCGCGTCGAACGCGATCCGACGGCCAATCGGAAAGTCCTCAAGCACGTCGTTCCGTCCGAGGGAACCGTGGCAGTACAGGCAGGTCGAGAACATGCGGGGCGCTCCAATGAGTCTTGCAGGAGCGGTCGGCACCGTGAACATCCCGACCGTCTCGCCAACATGCAGCCTCGCGAGCCGGTGTGCACGCGAAGAACGTGACACCCGCATGATCCTCGCGTGACGAATCGATGAACGACTTCGTGATGTACGAACTCGACAGGATGCGGTTCCCCGTTAACATCCAGTATGCCTCACGATCCGTCGTTTGATCCGTCGTCCCCGCTCGCAACCGAGCTGTCGCCCTCTGATCCGTCGCCCTGTGGTGGCTGCCATCGGGTCGATCGGCGCCAGTTTCTGGCCTCGGCCTCGGCCTTGACCCTCGGCGTCCTGGTTTCCGGCTGCGGCGACGGGATCATTAGCGGCCCCGAGCAGGTGCTCGACGCCATCCCGGCGCCCTTCCGGCTCGATCCGTCCACGGTTCCTGAACTCGCCTCGGTCGGCGGCCGTGCCGTCGTCGTCTCCGGCACCTCGGCCCCTGTCGTGGTAGAGCGCGTCGGTTCGGCGCAGTTCCGCGCGCTCTCGCTGGTGTGTCCGCATCGCGGCTCCATCGTGGATGTCACCGCCACCGGACTGCGGTGCCCGAATCATGAGGCCGTTTTCGCGAATGACGGCACGTGGCTGAGCGGACAACCGACCGCCGGACTCACGGCGCTCGACGTGCGACAGAGCGCCGACGGATCGCTCATGATCGGCGGTGCCCTCACGCCCCCGGTGCTTGGTCTCGACCGCACGTCGGTCGTGTTCCTGACGACGCTCACTGGCAACGCCCCGTCTGCGCAGACGGTCGCGATTGCGAATGACGGCGGTGGCATTCTTGGTGGACTGGCGGTCACACTTACGTACGGACCGGGGCAGCGTACCGGCTGGCTGTCGCTGGCGCTCAGTCAGGCGTCGGCGCCTTCCACGTTGACGCTGTCGGCGCAGCGCGGCACGCTGCCGATCGGCAACTACACGGCCACCGTCACCATATCCGGTGCCGGCGTCAGCAACGGTGCGCAAACACTGAGCGTCTCGCTGCTGGTGCAGGATCCGACCACACCGGCCGCGCTGCAACTATCGACAGCGGCGCTGTCCTTCACGGCGCCGGTCGGCAGTACGCCGGCCGCGCAGGTGGTGCAGTGCAACAACAGCGGCGGCGGCACCTTGGCCGGGTTGGTCGCGACGGTGTCCTACGGTGCCGGCGCGACGGGCTGGATCACGACCACACTCAATCAGACCACGGCGCCGGCCACCCTCACCGTGCGCCCGAGTGTCGGCGCCCTGGCCGCCGGCAGCTACACGGCCACGATCACCGTCAGTGGTAACGGCGTGGCGTCACGCACGATTGCGGTGACCCTCACCGTGACCGCCGCCGGACTGGTAGTCACCCTTGCCGCCTGGCCGGCCCTGGCCAACGTGGGCGGCGTCGCCGGCAGTGTCGGCAATGTGAACGGGGGGCCCGTGGCCGTCTCGCGCCTCAGCGCCACCAGCTTTGCCGCCTTCTCCATGCGCTGTCCTCATGCCGGCACGACGGTGAACGTGGTGAACGGCACCAGCTTCCGGTGTCCCAATCATGGCGCCCTGTTCAACGGCGCCGGCGTCTGGCAGTCGTCGCCGCAGCGCGCAGACAATCTCTCCACGCTCACCGTGATCTACACGCCCGGCGCCACGACCCTCACGGTGACCTGAGCCGTACCGGTTGAACCGCGAGACCGGCTGGGCTACGTTTCAAGGCTGTCTGACCCTAGCCAAGTAACGTAGCCATGCCGACTTACGAGTTCCGCTGCCCCGACGGGTCCATCATCGAGGCGCGGTTCAAGATCTCAGAGGTTCCGGAAAGCATTCCGACGCCCGATGGCACGGGGGTGGCCACGCGCATCATCTCCGGTGGCGCCAGTCTCCTGTTCAAGGGCTCCGGCTTCTACATCACGGACTACGGCAAGGACGGGAAGAAGGACCAGCGCACCAGTGGCGCGTCCTCGTCCGCCGAAAGCAGCACCAAAAGCGACACGAAGAGCGACAGCAAGAGCGAGTCGAAGCCGTCGACCAGCACGCCGTCCTCGTCATCCGAATGACGCGAGCCGTTCGCGCGTACTCTTTCTCGACATCCCGGACTCCGTGACTCACGCCGACGCCCTGCGCGCCGAGCTCTCGCGCGCCGCGCGCACGCTCGGTGCGCCCGACGACGTTTCTCCCATTCTCGAGCGGCCGCGTGATCCGTCGTTCGGAGATTGGGCGACCAATCTCGCTATGACCCTCGCGAAGCCGCTCGGCAAGAAGCCGCGCGACATTGCGGAAGCGCTTATCGCCGCGATGGACAAAGCCAGCGTCGGCGTAACGGCCGCCGAAATCGCTGGCCCGGGGTTCCTGAATTTCCGCCTCGATCCCGGATTCCAAGCGCGCGGCCTGCTTACCATTCTCGAGTCGCCCGACACCTTCGGACGGCTCGATATCGGCCATGGCGAACGCGTGGTCGTGGAGTTCGTGTCGGCCAATCCCACCGGTCCGCTGCACGTCGGCCACGGCCGTCAGGCCGCCCTCGGCGATGCCATCAGCACGCTGCTGGAGTACACCGGCTGGAAGGTCGATCGCGAGTTCTACTACAACGACGCCGGCGCGCAGATCGCGAATCTCGCGAAGAGCACGCAGGCGCAGGTGCGCGCCATCGGTGGAGCGCCGCTCGAGATTCCCGAAGGCGGATACCACGGCGACTACATCCGTGAGATCGCCGAGCGCTACGTCGTCGACCATCCGGAAGACGCGGCGTGTGATGATCTCGCCGCGATGCAGGCGTTCGCGGTCGCCGCGCTGCGCCATGAGCAGGACCTCGACATGCAGGCGTTCGGCGTCAAGTTCGACACGTACTACCTCGAGAGCTCGCTCTACACCGATGGCTCGGTCAACAAGACGGTCGACGGACTGAAGCAGTCGGGGCACACGTACGAGGAGGAGGGCGCGCTGTTCCTCCGCACTACCGACTTCGGTGATGACAAGGATCGCGTGATGAAGAAGAGCGCGGCCAAGGGCGGAGACTACACGTACTTCGTGCCCGACGTCGCCTATCACGTCACGAAGTGGGATCGCGGCTACCACCGCGCGATCAACGTGCAGGGTGCCGATCACCACAGCACGATCACGCGTGTGCGGGCTGGTCTGCAGGCACTCGCGATCGGGATTCCCAAGGGCTATCCCGACTACGTGTTGCACCAGATGGTGACCGTCATGAAGGGTGGTGAGGAAGTGAAGATCTCCAAGCGCGCCGGCTCGTACGTCACCGTGCGTGATCTCATCGATGAAGTCGGTCGCGATGCCGTGCGCTATTTCTACCTTATGCGGAAGGGTGACTCGCAGCTCGTGTTCGATGTCGATCTCGCGCGCAGCCAATCGGAAGAGAATCCGGTGTACTACGTGCAGATGGCGCACGCGCGCATGTGCGGCATCTTCCGCGTCGGTGAAATCGACGCGACCACGGTCACCGGCGAAGGCGTCGACCTCGGGGTGCTCACCGAGCCTGCCGAGCAGGAGCTCGTGAAGCAGCTCCTCGATTTCCCCGCGACCGTGAAGGGCGCGGCCGACACGCTCGAGCCGCACCGCATCGCGGCGTGGTTGCTGGAAACGGCGCGAGCCGGCCACACCTGGTACCACAAGCATCATGTCCTCGGCGAACCCGAGGCCATCACGCGCGCGCGCCTCGTGCTCGCCCGTGCCACGCAGCTCGGCATCGCCGCCGGATTGCGCATTCTCGGACTGTCCGCGCCGGAGCGCATGTGAGCAGTTTCCCCAGTACCGCCAGCCAGGTCCTCGTTGTCGGTTCCGTGGCACTCGATTCCGTCGAGACGCCGTTCGGCAAGGCCGATGATGTGCTCGGCGGGTCGGGCACCTACTTCTCGTCGTCGGCGTCGCACTTCGCGCCCGTGCAGCTCGTGGGTGTGGTCGGGGACGATTATCCCATCGAGTTGCTCCAGCCGCTGGCCGCTCGCGGCGTCGATCTCGCCGGCCTCGAAAAGGTGAGCGGCTCGAGTTTCCGGTGGCGTGGCCGCTATCGCCACGATCTCAACTCCGCCGAAACGCTCGAGACGCATCTCGGAGTGTTCTCCAATTTTCGCCCGAACATTCCCGATCAGTTCCGCAAGGCACCCTTCGTGTTCCTCGCGAACATCGATCCGCGCCTCCAGCTGCAGGTGCTCGAGCAGGTGGAGAAGCCGCGCCTCGTCGCGTGCGATACCATGAATTTCTGGATCGAGTCGCGTCGCCCGGAGCTCATCGAGCTGCTCGGTCACGTCGATCTGATCACGCTCAATGACGGAGAAGCGCGCCAGCTCACCGAGCACAGCAATCTCGTGCAGGCCGCGCGCTGGATTCTCGACAAGGGACCGAAGCACGTGCTGATCAAGAAAGGCGAGCATGGCGCCTTCATGTTCACGCGAGACAGTGTGTTTTTCGCGCCTGCATATCCGCTCGAGTCGGTCTTCGATCCCACCGGCGCCGGCGATTCCTTCGCCGGTGGGTTCATCGGCTCACTCGCGGCCAGCGGCGACCTGAGCGATGCCTCCATGCGTCGCGCCGTCGTCGTCGGCTCGGCCATGGGCTCATTCGCCGTCGAGAAGTTCTCGAATGGACGGCTGCTGGAAATCACGCGCGCCGATATCGACGCGCGCGTGCGGGAGTTCCGCCAGCTCGTCGCCTTCGACGAGGATTTCAGCGCGTGAGCACGTCTGGCGAATCCTCGCTCACTTATCGTTCGGCCGGCGTCGACATCGACGCCGCCGAAGACTCGAAGAACCGTCTCGCCAAACTCGTGCAGTCCACGATGACGGCGGGCGCGCGCGGAGCGTTCGGCGGATTCGGCGGCATGTTCCGTGTGCCCGAGGGCTACCGCGCGCCGCTGCTGGTGTCGAGCGCAGACGGCGTGGGGACCAAGATCAAGATCGCGATCGAGGCCGACCGCCACGAGACGATCGGACACTGCCTTGTCAATCACTGCACGAACGACATTCTCGTGCAGGGGGCGGTGCCCATGTTCTTCCTCGACTACGTCGCATTCGGCAAGTTGCTGCCGCATGTAGTCGAAGGCGTGGTGGCCGGCGTGGCCGCGGGATGCCGCGAGAACAGCTGTGCGTTGATCGGTGGTGAAACGGCTGAAATGCCGGGCGTGTATACACCGCCAGATTACGACCTCGCCGGGTTCATCGTCGGCATCGTCGAAGAGTCGCAGGTCATCACCAGTGCCAACGTGCGCGAAGGCGATGCCCTCGTCGCGCTCGCCAGCGATGGGCTGCACACCAACGGCTATTCGTTGGCGCGTCGCATTATCAGCGATCGGCTCAAGCTCGGGGTGCACGACGCCTTCCCCGACGCGGGCGGTGCCACCGTCGCCGATGTCATGCTCAAGGTGCATCGCTCGTATCTGCAGTGTCTCAAGCCCATGCTCGGTCACGTGCACGCGATGGCGCACATCACCGGCGGTGGACTACCGGGTAACCTCAATCGTGCGCTCCCCGTCACACTCGATGCCGACGTGGATACGGGTTCGTGGACCGTCCCCTCGACCTTCCGGGTACTTGCTGAAGCGGGAGCTGTCGCTCCGCTCGAGATGTTCCGAGCCTTCAACATGGGAGTGGGAATGGTCGTCATCACGGCACAGGAGAACGTGCGCGCCATCACTGCGCGCGCGGCGGAGTGTGGAATCGATGCGTGGGAATGCGGGAAGATCGTCCCGGGAACCGGTCGAGTACGCCTCGATGGTGTGATCACATGAGTGCGCGTCAGCGGCGCGTGGCTGGCCTCACCGTCGTCGTGCTCGCGGCGATGGGAGCAGGGCAGGCCCAGTCGCTCGAGGCGCAAACGACGTCGGGGCCGTGCACCGTGACGCCCGCTGCCGCGTCGGGGGCCGACGCCTGTCAGAAGGCGCGCGACTTGTTCGGATTCGTCGTGCCGCAGATCGGGATCGCCGTCTCGTCGGGTAATCCCGTGCTCGGTGAGGGAGGCACGTTGGGCGGATGGCCCAAGCGCGCGTTCTCGTTTCGCGTGAGCGCGGTCGATGGTCAGCTGCCGAAGAATGCGGTGCCGATCAGCGTGACCGGCTCCGCCGTCGGCTCCGATTTCGGTGCCGCGCGCACCCCCATCCCGCTGCCATCGGCCGATGCCGCGATCGGCATCTTCCCCGGTATCCCGCTCGGCCTCACCAACACGCTCGGTGTCGATGTCCTACTCGGTGCGTCGTATCTGCCGACGGTAAAGGAATCGACCTTCGAAGTCGCCCCCAGAAATGGCGGGTTCGCCTTCCAGTACGGTGTGCGCGTTGGCGCACTGCAGGAGTCCTCGTTCATTCCCGGACTCAGCGTGAGTTACATGCGCCGGAAGTTGCCAACGGTCGATCTCGGCTACACGCCGAACAACGACACGCTCACCGTCACCGGCACGTCGGTCACGTCGAATGCGCTGCGCGTCGTAGCCAGCAAGCGCTTTGCGATCTTCGGGATTGCCGCCGGCGTCGGTCGCGATGAAATCGAAGGCTCGGCGTCGATGCGTGCGTCGGTCAACGAGACCGTGCTCGCCACCAATCAGCGCTTTCTGGTGCAACTGCCCGACCTGCGCTACACGACCACGCGCAACACCGCATTCGTGAACGCATCGATCGGTCTCGGCCTGGCTCGCGTCGTTGGCGAGTACGGCTGGTCCGGCGAAGGCACCGTGCGGGAAACCGTCAATCAGTTCGGCGGCAGGAAGGCAGATGAAGGGTATCGCTACGGATCGCTCGGCATCGCCTTCAGGTTCTAACGGGCCGCTGCCGGCATCGTCAGCCGACGACGTGCGCTTCATGCGTCGCGCTCTCGAACTTGCCGAGCGTGGCGCGGGTCGCGTGTCACCCAATCCAAAGGTCGGGGCGGTGATCGTGCAGCAGGGCCGGATCGTCGGCGAAGGCTGGCATGCCGAATACGGACTGGCCCACGCCGAGGTCGCCGCGCTCATCGAGGCCGGCCCGCGGGCGACCGGGGCCACCGCGTATGTATCGCTCGAGCCCTGCAATCACACCGGAAAGACCGGCCCCTGTTCCGAGGCCCTCATCGCCGCCGGCGTGTCCCGGGTGGTCTTCGCGGCCCACGATCCCAACCCCAAAGCCGCGGGCGGCGCCGCCCGCCTCGCGTCGGCCGGGATCGCCGTCAGCGGCGGGGTGCTCGAACGCGAGGCGCTCGACCAGAACGCGCCGTTCTTCTTCGCCGCGCGGGGGGCGGATCGCCCGTTTGTGACACTGAAGCTGGCGGTCTCGATCGACGGGGCCATCGTCGATGCCTCGCGCCAGCCAGGCTGGCTTACCGGCGAGGAGGCCCGCGCGGCGGTTCATGCGCTGCGCGCCGAAACTGACGCGATCGCCGTCGGAATCGGTACCGCCTTGGCCGACGACCCGGCGCTCACGGTCCGCCATGCCGCATCACCGCGCCGCGCGCCGCTACGCGTGGTCTTCGACCGGGGTGCCCGCCTGCCGCTCGATGGTCAGCTGGTCCAGTCGGCCCGCGCACTCCCCGTCGTCGATTTCACCGACGGCTCGTGCCCGGAGGCCGAGTCCGCCCTTCGAGCGGCCGGCATCGAGACCGTCGTCGTCGCCTCCGCCGGTGAGGCCCTGCGGCACCTGGGCACCCGCGGCGTGCGCCATCTGTTGGTGGAGGGCGGGGCTGCGCTGGGTTCTTCGCTGCTGGCCGCCGGGCTCGTCGACCAACTGGTTATCTTTCAGGCACCGGTCATCCTCGGCGCCGGCGCCCTATCGGCCTTCGCGGCGCTTCCTGCGCAGCGGGCCGGGCAGGCGCCTCGGTTGCGCGTCGTGGAGCGGAAGGCACTGGGTGCCGACCTGATGACCGTCTACGCTGTTTCTGGAGACTGAAGAGAGGATGTTCACGGGGCTCGTGGACGACCTGGGACTGATCACCCACGTCGCCGACACGCCGGCCGGGCGCGAACTGCGCATCCGCTGCCGCTATACCGACCTGGTCGACGGCGAAAGCATCGCCGTCAATGGCGCGTGCCTGACCGTGCGCGAACACGGCGCGCTCGATGACGGCAGCACGTGGTTCACCGTCGCCGCCGTGATCACCACGCTCGGCCGCACCACGATTGACGCGTGGCGCGCCGACGCGCACGTCAACCTCGAGCGCGCCATGCGACTCGGCGATCGTCTGGGAGGCCACATGGTGCTCGGCCACGTCGACGACCTCGGTGTCGTCGCACGCACCGAACAGGTCGGCGACGCATGGCTTGTCGACGTGATTCTTCCCATCGCCTTGCGTCCGCTCATGGTCGCGCACGGCTCGATTACCGTCAACGGCGTGAGCCTCACGGTGAACGCGTTGCTCGACGACGGCGTGCAACTCTCCATCATCGAATACACCAAACGGCACACCACGCTCGGCGAACTCGTCGCCGGCGACCGGGTGCATGTAGAAGCCGATGTGCTTGCAAAGCACGTCGAACGGTTGCTGTCGCCTTGGCGCAGCGCAGGGGTTGAAGTCGCATGACGGCAGCGGACGCGGTAACGGGCGAAGAGGCGCAGGACATGACGTTCGGCACAGTCGAGCAGGCGTTGGCCGACATTGCGGCGGGCAAGTTCGTCATCGTCGCCGATGATGAAGATCGCGAGAACGAAGGAGACCTCGTCTGCGGCGCCGAAATGGTGACGCCCGAAATGGTCAACTTCATGCTCGAGGCGAAGGGCATGATCTGCCTCGCCATGGAGAACGCGCTGGCCGACCATCTCGGGCTCGAGATGCAGGTCGACGAGAACACCGAAGCGATGCACACCGCCTTCACGGTGAGCATCGATGCCGCCGCGAAATACGGCGTGAGCACCGGCATCAGTGCCAGCGATCGCGCTACCACCATTCGCGTGGCCGTCGATCCCAGCAGCACGCGCGCCGACCTTCGCGTGCCCGGGCACATTCACCCGCTTCGTGCGCGTGACGGTGGCGTACTGCAGCGCGTGGGACACACCGAGGCGGCCGTCGATCTCGCGCGGCTTGCCGGCTTACGCTCGGCCGGCGTGATCTGCGAAATCCTGAACAAGGACGGCACGACCGCACGTCGCCCGCAACTTGAAGTGTTCGCCAAAGCGCACGGCCTCACGTTCATCACGATCGCGCAACTCGTGGCGTATCGCCTCAAGCACGAACGTCTGGTGCATCGCGTGGCCGAGGCGCGACTCCCCACCGAGTATGGTGAGTGGCGTATCGTCGGCTACAAGAACGACGTCGACGCGCGCGAGCACATCGCCATCGCGTTCGGCGACGTGACGGAGGCCGACGGCGTGCTGGTGCGCATGCACTCGAAGTGTCTCACGGGCGACGTCTTCCACTCGCGCCGCTGCGACTGCGGCTGGCAGCTCGAGACGGCGATGCAGATGATTCAGGCCGAAGGCAAGGGCGTCATCGTGTACCTCGATCAGGAAGGCCGCGGGATCGGGCTGCTCAACAAGCTCAAGGCGTACGAGCTGCAGGACAAAGGCGCTGACACCGTCGAAGCCAATGAGCAACTTGGCTTCAAGGCGGATCTGCGCAATTACGGCATCGGTGCACAGATTCTGCTCGATATGGGCGCGCGCTCCATTCGCCTGCTGACCAACAATCCCCGCAAGCTCGTGGGCCTCGATGGCTACGGTCTGATCCTCAAGGATCGGGTCCGCATCGAAGCTCCCTCCACCGACGAAAACGCCTCGTACCTCGAAACGAAGCGCACCAAGCTCGGTCACCTGTTCGCAATCTGAGACGTATTCCTGATGGCCGAGTTCAACGGTAGTCCGCGCGGTGAAGGTCGCCGCATTGTCGTCATCGCCAGTCGCTTCAACGAGGGCATCACCATGCCGCTCGCCGAAGGGGCGGTGGGCGCGCTGGTAGGGCAGGGCGTGAAGTTCGAAGACATCGACGTGCTCTGGGTCCCGGGGGCGTGGGAGATCCCGGTCGCGGTGCGCCGTGCACTCGCCACGGAACGCTACGACGCCGCGGTTGCGGTTGGCGCCGTCGTGCGCGGCGATACACCGCACTTCGACATCGTCGCCGGCGAAACCTCACGCGGTCTCATGGACGCCATGCGCGATTTTGATGTGCCGGTCACGATGGGCGTCCTCACCACGGACAACATGGAACAGGCCGAGGCGCGCGCCGGTGGCGTGCATGGGAACAAGGGCGCCGAAGCCGCGATGGCAGCGCTCGAAATGCTCGATCTGTTCGACCAGGTCACGCCCGCCGAAGAGTTCGAAGGGGACGAATAGTGACCAACATGCAGGATGACGCGTTCTGGGACACGCCCGTCCAGGAACCGCTGGCGCCTCGCGCCGGTCGCCGCTCTCGTGGTAATCGCGCCGCGACGAAGGTCGAGCGCGTGGAAACCCGCGGGCGCGCCCGCGCACTCCAGGCGCTGTACGCCGCCGACCTCCGTGATCTCACGCAGCTCCGCAAGATCGCCACGCACGTGTTCGACGATCTGGCCGTCGATCCCGAGGAGCGGCAGTTCGCGTCACGCCTGGTGGCCACCGTCGCCGACAAGTGTGCCGAGCTCGATGCCGACCTCGCGCAGGTCACCAACAACTGGCGACTCGAACGACTCGGTGCCATCGAGCGTAGCGTGCTCCGCCTCGCGGCCGCCGAGCTCGATCGCAATGAGACGCCGGTAAAAGTGGTCCTGCAAGAGGCCGTTCACTTGGCCGAACGCTACGGCACGACGCGCAGCGCGCGGTTCGTGAACGGTGTGCTCGACGCCTACGCCCGCAAACTCGGGCGCCTGTGACCGGCACCGCCGCACGTCCGGGCGACCGGCTGCGGATCGCCGTCGTCAACTGGCAGTGCCGGGAGAATCCGCTCGCTGGCGGCGCTGAGATTCATCTGCACGAGATCTTTGGTCGCCTCGCCAGCCGAGGGCATCAGGTGACCCTGCTGTGTGGCGGATGGCCCGGCTGCCCGCCGCGGGCCACGCTCGACGGCATTGACGTGCATCGTGTCGGTACGCGCGCCACGTTCCCGTTGCTGGTGCGAAAGCACTGGCACGCGCACTTCGCCGATCGGCATTTCGACGTATTGGTCGAGGACATCAACAAGGTGCCGGTATTCACGCCGTGGTGGCAGGCGCCTCCGATCGTGGCGCTGGTCCCGCACCTGTTCGGTGGCACCGCTTTTCAGGAGCTTGCCGCACCCTTGGCCACGGCGGTGTGGCTGGCCGAGCGACCGCTGCCCGTCGTGTACCGCCACTGCGCGTTCGAGGCCATCAGTGAGAGTACCCGGGATGACCTTGTCTCCCGGGGAGTGCGCCGGGATCGGATTCGCGTGATTTTCCCGGGTATTGATACCGGATTATACACTCCTGATCTCTCTCAGCGTGCGGATCGTCCCGTTTTTGCCTACCTCGGCCGCCTCAAGAAGTACAAAGGGGTCGACCTGGTGCTCCGGTCGTTTGCACAATGTGGCGTTCCGGAGGCTACACTGGAGATCGCAGGGGCTGGCGAATTCCGCGCCGAGCTTGAAGAGTTGGCAAGAACCCTTGGGGTGGACTCGCGGGTACGGTTTTTAGGACGTATTGACGAGACTCAGAAGTGCGCCCTTCTTCGACGGGCTTGGGCGTTTGTGTTCGCATCACCTAAAGAGGGATGGGGGATTACGAATCTGGAGGCAGCGGCAAGCGGGACTCCGGTGATTGCGTCGAATTCTCCGGGTATTCGCGAGTCCGTGCGGCATGGCGAGACAGGCTTTCTCGTTCCGCACGGCGATGTCGCTGCGATGGCCGAGTCGATGCGGTACCTCAGCGGCGAGCGAGCGCTCGTCGAACGCCTGGGGATCGCCGCGCGGCGTTTCGCCGAGGCATTTACCTGGGACAACGCCGCCACAGAGACTGAAGCTCACCTCCGCCAGGTGGTGGGAAAGGAGGAAGGTCGCTGATGGAGATCATCCTGCACGCGCACCATGCCGAAGTCACGGAATCGCTCCGTGCACAGGCCGAAGCCGCCGTCATCCGCCTCGCGAAGCGATTGCATCGCGTTGCCAACGCCATCGTGCGTTTCGTCGGAGACGGTGAGACCCGCCGCGTCGAGATCGTGCTGCAACGCGCGCGATCGCGAGAGCTATTCGTCCATGCCGATGCGCGTGCGTTCGCGCCGGCCCTGAGCGCTGCCGTACACCGGCTTGAAAGCCAGGTGTCACGTGTGCGCCGCTCGCGGCGCGTCCCGACCGACGGGGATCGCACCGGGTGAGTCGACGCCTGACAGTCGGCACGCTCTTCGAACGGATGAAGGATCCGCTCGAACTCGAGCTGCTTGGTTCGGCATCCGGTCTTGACCGTGAGATCACGAGCCCCGAGGCGTCAAGCCCGGGGCTCGTCCTTGCCGGCTATATCAATCGCTTCCCGTATCAGCGCATTCAGGTCCTCGGCGAAACCGAGATCACCTATCTGCAGTCGCTCAGCGAAGAGCTGCGCATCAGTAATCTCGAGCAGTTCTTCGGCTTTCCGCTCCCCTGCGCGTTCATCACGAAGCACCTCGATCCGCCTGAGCCGCTCGTCAAGCTCGCCGAAGAAGCCGGCGTCGCGATCCTACGCTCGCGCCTGAAGACGGCTGAGTTCTATCGCCTCATCAAGCCCTACCTCGCCGATCAGTTTGCGCCCACGACCACGCTGCACGGCTCGCTCGCCGACGTGTACGGCGTGGGCCTCTTCTTCACCGGCAAGAGCGGGATCGGCAAGTCGGAGTGCGTGCTCGATCTCGTCGAGCGCGGCCATCGGCTCGTGGCGGACGACCTCGTGTTCGTCTCTCGCCGTGGCAACGATGTGCTCATTGGCAAGGGCCATGAGTTGCAGCGGCATTTCATGGAGATCCGTGGCGTCGGCCTGCTCGACGTGCCGGCGATCTTCGGCATTCATGCCGTGCGCCAGCAGAAACGACTCGAAGTGGTCGTCGTGCTGGAAGAGTGGGACGCCGAGGCCACGGTCGATCGCACCGGTCTCGACGTGCAGACGCAGGATATTCTCGGTGTCGAGGTCCCGAAAATCACGGTACACCTCAATCCCGGCAAGAACATCACCGTCATCGCCGAAGTCATCGCGATGAACCATCTCTTGCGGTATTATCGCGGCTATGATTCGGCCACGGCCTTCAACGAACGGTTGATTGGCCAGATGCGCCGGACGTCCGACGTTCAGCGATACCTGCAGGAGGATGATGAGTGATGGGGATGCACGCGTGAGCACCACGACCGACACCGACGTCGCACCAGCGACGGTCCGTGCCATCGTTGCCGGTCATGGATCCTTTGCCACCGGCATCATCTCGGCCGTGGACCAGATCACCGGCCGGGGCTCGTCGTTCCTGGCGATGTCCAACAGCGGGCTGTGCCTCGACGACATTCAGGGCACACTCGCGCGCGCGGTTGATGACACCGGTGCGCGCGTGATCTTCACCGACTTGCCCGCCGGGAGCTGTACGATGGCCGTACGGCGCATGATCCGGGCGCGCCCGGGTGTCCTGCTCGTCACCGGGATCAACCTCTCGTTGCTCCTCGATTTCGCGATGCAGGACGCGGTCGATCCTGTCGTCGCCGTGAACGCGGCGCTCGAACGCGGTCGCGCGTCGATGGCCGTATACGGCGGCTGAGCCCATGCCCATCGCGCTGTACCGCATCGACGATCGACTCATTCACGGCCAGGTGGTAGTCGGCTGGGGGCAACCGCTGGAGCTCCGTTTCATCGTCCTGGTCGACGACGAGGTCGCGTCGAGCGAGTGGGAACAAGAGCTCTATCGCATGGGCGTGCCCCCCGAGATGTCGGTCCTGTTCTACACGGTCGACGATGCCGCCGCGCACCTCGCTGAGCTGCAGAAACGTCCCGAGCCTGGCATCGTGCTCGTCGGCGACATCGGCACGATGGGCCGACTCGTCGCCCAGGCCGACGGGCGCATCCGCGCCGTGAACGTGGGCGGCGTGCATCACTCGCCTGGTCGCGTGCAGCGGCTGCGATTCGTGTTTCTCACGCCCCCCGAAGAGCAGGGGCTGCGTGACATTGCCGCGCAGGGGGTCGATGTGTCGGCGCAAGATGTGCCCAGCGCCCGCCCGGTGCCGCTCGGCGAACTGCTGACGTCCACCACGGGCGCGTGATGGCGGCGCCGACATGGTGGCTCGACATCCTGCCGTTGTCACTCCTGGCCGGTGTCTGCGGGCTCGACGTGGTCAGTTTCCCGCAGGCTATGTTTTCGCGCCCGATTGTGGCCGCGACGCTGGGTGGCGCCTTCGTCGGCGCGCCGATGGCCGGTCTCGTCTGCGGTGCGGCGCTCGAGTGTCTGGCGCTTGAAGCCTTGCCGGTCGGCGCCTCCCGCTATCCCGAGTGGGGCAGTGCATCAGTCGTGGCCGGTGCCGTGGCTGCCACCGGTGTCACCGCGGGATCGATGCCCTTGGCCGGTGCCTTTGCCGTCGCGGTCGCGCTCGGCATCGCCACGGCGTGGATCGGAGGGCTGACCATGATCAAGCATCGCCAGATCATCGCCAGCTTTGCGCGTCCACGTCTTGGTCAGCTCGCCGCCGGCAATCGCAATACGGTCGTCGGGCTTCAGGTGTTCGGCATGACGCTCGATCTCGTTCGGGCGGCACTACTGGGCGCGCTCTGCTTCATTCCCGGGTATCTCCTTGCTGAACGGGTGAACGGCCGCTGGAACGTGCCTGAGGACCTCTCGCGCGCCATCGTGGTCACGTGCGTGGCTGCAGTTGCCGCCGCCGCTGTTTGGAAGGATTTTCACGCCATCAGTGGCACCCGCCGACTGTTCCTGATCTCCCTGGCCATGGGCACGTTGATGGTGGTGCTCGGTGCCTGACGAACTGCTCGGTCAGAACGCGCTGCGCACCGACACGGTCAGCATGCCCGTGCCGGGCATGGCGTCGGCGCCGGAAATGGACACCGCCCTGCGCCTGTCCATGTATCTGCGCTGCCTGGCCATTCAGGGCTCGTGGAACTACGAGATCCTGGTCGGCAATGGGGTGGGCTTCTGCGTCGAACCCGCCCTGCGACAGCTCCCCGGTGGCGTGGACGGGCAGCTCTACCGTGAGGCACTGGCGCGGCAGTCGGTCTACTTCAACGCCCACCCCTATCTCGCCTCCCTCGCCATTGGCGCCCTCGCCCGGGCTGAAGTGGAGCAAGTCGCTCCGCAGCGCATTGAGCGCTTCCGCACGGCGCTCTGCGGTCCCCTCGGCAGCGTCGGCGATCGCCTCGTCTGGGCCGCTTGGTTGCCGGCCTGCTCGCTCGTGGCGCTGCTGCTCTTCGGTGTCGGCGCGTCGGCGCTGCTGGTCGTGCTCGGCTTTCTCGTCCTGTACAACGTGGGGCATCTCGCCCTACGCGACTGGGCCCTCCGCGCCGGCTGGCGGCACGGGCTTCGCGTCGCCACGGCCCTCGGGCATCCGGTGCTTCAGCACGGTCCGCGCTACATTGGACGGGTATCGGCTGTGTTGGGTGGCTTGGCGCTGCCCCTCGCGGTCCATCGTGCTATGGGCGGACCGGCGCCGCTGACTCCCATTCCCGTGGGCGTCGCTGTCGCGACGCCGCTCTTGGCCGTGCTCCTTGTGCGACTGCAGGGGCGCGCCGAGGGATGGCGCGTCGTCCTGTTCCTGCTCGCGGCCTTCGTCCTCTACTCGGTGGTCCGTTAATGGCTGAACGATCGGTTCAAATCGTGAACAAGCATGGACTCCATGCCAGGCCGGCCGCCGAAATGGTCAAGGCGGCGTCACGCTTCAAGAGCGACATCACGATCTCGCGCGATGACCTCGAAGTGAATGGCAAGAGCATCATGGGTGTCATGATGTTGGCCGCCGAACACGGGGCCATGATCACCCTGCGCGCGTCCGGGCCCGATGCCGACGATGCGTTGGAGTCGCTGGCGGCGCTCGTCGCGGCGCGGTTCGGGGAGAGCTGATGCAGTCAGTGCTCCGCGGCATTCCCGCGTCGCCGGGAATCGTCGTCGGACCGGTGCACCTCCTGCGGTGGGAAGTGCCCGAAGTGAAGCATCGCCTCATCGATGACAGCGCCATCGATGCGGAGATCGTGCGTTTGCACGACGCCTTTGAACGCGCCCGTGATCGCCTGCGCCTGTTGCGCGCGAGAGCGGAGCAGCAGGCGGGCCCGGAGGAAGCGGCCATCTTCGATGTGCAGATCTCCATTCTCGACGATGGAGAACTCTCCCGCAGCTCTGAGGCGCTCATCCGCCAGAACCTTGGCGCCGAGAAGGCCTTCGACATCATTCTGCTCGAATGGCGGCAGCACTTCGCCCGCCACTCGGCGCCGATGCTACGCGAAAAAGTCGGCGATCTCATGGACGTGCACATTCGCGTGCTCTCCATGCTGCTCGATCTCCCCGATCACGACCCGGTCGACGTGCCGCCGGGCGCGCACGCGATTCTCGTCACGCACGATCTCACGCCGTCGCTCACGATGCAGCTCGATCGCAACTGCATCGCGGCCATCGCCACCGAAGCCGGCACCGCCACCGCACATGTGGCCATCCTCGCGCGTTCGCTCGGGCTGCCCGCCGTCGTCGGCCTGCGCAACGCGCTGTCGTTTCTCGTGCCCGGCCAGATCGCGATTCTCGACGGCGCGGAAGGCACGCTACTCATTGCGCCCTCCGAGCACGAGCTCGAAGACGCGAGGCTGCGCGTCGAGCAGGAAGCCGGTCGCGTCGGCGAGATGCGCGAGATCGCGCACAGCGAGGCGATCACCCCCGATGGCGTGCGCATGGTCATTCGCGCCAACGTCGACATCCCCGAAGAAGCGGAGATGAGCGCGACCAGTGGTGCCGATGGCGTGGGCCTCATGCGCACGGAGTTTCTCGTTGTCGGCCGCGCCACCATGCCCGACGAGGAAGAGCAGTACAAGGCCTACAAGAAGGTGATTCAAGCGTTTGGGACGCGCCCCGTCATCATTCGTACATTCGACGTTGGCGGCGACAAACTGCCGGTGGGCGGATTCCCGAGCGAGGCCAATCCGTTCCTCGGCTGGCGCGCCATCCGCATGTGCCTCGACGAGAGCGAGCTGTTCAAGGTGCAGCTCCGCGCGCTGCTGCGCGCCGGTGTGCACGGCGATCTGCGCATCATGCTGCCGCTGGTCGTCACGGTCGACGAAGTGCGGGAAACACGTCAGCTGATCGACGAAGCCGTGGCCGAACTGGCCGCACGCCGCATTCCCTTTCGGGCCGATGTGCCACTGGGGGTGATGGTCGAAACCCCGGCTGCCGCCATCGCCAGTGATACCCTCGTGCGCGACGTCGACTTCTTCAGCATCGGGTCGAACGACCTCGTCCAGTACACGCTCGCCGTCGACCGTGGCAACGCGAACCTCGCGCCCCGCTTCACGCCCTTTCATCCCGCCGTGCTACGCCTCATTGCGCAGGTGCAGGCCACCGGTGCCGCCCACGGCATCGATGTCTGCGTCTGTGGTGAAATGGGCTCGCAGCCGCTGGCCGTCTTCGCCCTCATGGGGCTTGGCATCCGTCAGCTCAGCGTGGCCCCGCGGGCCGTCGGTGAAGTGAAGCGGGTCATTCGCAGCGTGCGCATGTCCGCCGCGCAGGATGCGGCGCAGGCCGCCCTCGCGGCCAGCACCGCGCGCGAAGCGGAAACCTTGCTGCGTCGTCGCTTGCGGACCGAACTCGATGCGGCCGCCCAGGCGGGCGGGTTGCCCGCACTTTCATAGCGGACTAGTCTACGCGAGACCCTCTCGCACGAACCTTCTACCCAGAGTGCTGCGTGGCCGATCGTCACCTGTTTACGTCGGAGTCCGTGACCGAAGGACATCCGGACAAGATCGCGGATCAGATTTCGGATGCCGTGCTCGACGCGATCCTGGCCAAGGATCCAGCGGCGCGCGTCGCCTGTGAGACCTTGGTGACGACTGGCCTGGTGGTCATCGCCGGCGAGATCACGACGTCGGCCTACGTGCCGCTCCCCGATATCGTGCGCAAGACGATCGAAGGGATCGGCTACACCGACGCCACGTTCGGCTTCGACAACAAGACGTGCGCCGTCATGAGCACGATCGACGCGCAGTCGCCTGACATCTCGCAGGGCGTCGACACCGGCGGCGCCGGCGACCAGGGCATGATGTTCGGCTACGCGACCGACGAAACGGCGGAACTCATGCCGTTGCCGATCCAGTTGGCGCACGCCCTCACGCACCGCCTGTCGGCGCTACGCAAGGACGGGTCGCTGCCGTGGCTCCGCCCCGACGGCAAGGCGCAGGTCTCGGTGACTTACGAAGGCGATCGTCCCATCGCCGTCGACACGGTCGTGATCTCCACGCAGCACGACGAGAAAGTCTCGAACACCAAGCTCCGTCGCGCCATCCTCGACGACGTCATCATGGCGTCGATCCCCGAGGAGTATCTGCCGAAGCGCCTCAAGACCCACATCAATCCCACCGGCCGCTTCGTCATTGGCGGCCCGCAGGGCGATGCCGGTCTGACCGGACGCAAGATCATCGTCGACACGTACGGTGGCATGGGTCGTCACGGCGGCGGCGCCTTCAGTGGCAAGGATCCGTCCAAGGTCGATCGCTCGGCCTGCTACGCGGCGCGGTGGGTGGCCAAGAACATCGTGGCGGCGAAGCTCGCGTCGCGCTGTGAAGTGCAGGTGGCCTATGCGATCGGCGTCGTCCAGCCGGTGTCGGTGTACGTCCAGACGTTCGGAACGGGCGTCGTGTCCGACCGTGCGATCGAGGCCGCGGTGAACGACGTGTTCGACCTGACGCCGCGTGGCATCACGCGCGATTTGGATCTGCGCAAGCCGATCTATCAGGCAACCGCGGCGTACGGACATTTCGGTCGCCGTCCGGAAACCGTGGGTCGTGGCCGCACGGCCCGGACCACGTTCACGTGGGAACGCACCGACCGCGTCGCCGCGCTCAAGCGCGCTATTCGGTGATCCGCGAGGGCGCACCGCTCCGCACCACGAGTGCCGAGCGGTGTGCCCCGCGGACGGCGTGCCGTCCTCGCGTTCGCCTGCACGAGGAGCAACGATGATGGTTGAAGTCACGGTGGCCCGACTTGGGCTCGATAGCGCGACGAATTCCTACGTCGTCATTCTCCGCGAACGCGGTGGGAAGCGCGTCCTGCCCATCTGGATCGGCCAGCCCGAAGCGGAGTCGATCGTGATGCAGATGAATCAGGTGAAGCGCGAACGTCCGATCACCCACGACCTCTGCAAATCACTCATCATCGGACTCGGTGGTACACTGCGCCGCGTCTCCATCACCCGCGTACAAAAGAGCACCTACTACGCGGAGATGCAGATCGACGGACCGAACGGCGTGGTCGAGGTCGACGCTCGTCCGTCCGACAGTATCGCCATTGCCCTGCGACTCGACGCGCCGATCTTTGCGCCGTCCACGCTGCTCACCGCGATCGACGACGATCAGGACGACGACGGTGATGATTTCTCCTCCGTCGACGCCGCCGACAGCGAGCTGACGGCCGAACAGCTCAAGGCCTATCTCGAGAACCTCCGGCCGGAAGACTTCGGCAAGTTCTCGCCCTGACGTATACGCTCTCCCACCCGATTGTCCTCCGCGTGTCCCGACTTCCGTCGTTCTTCCGACTCTTCGCGCTGACGCTCGTCGCCGCGACCGCCATCGCCACCGCCACGACGCTGCACGCGCAATCGCGCTCCGTTGATGGCCGCGTGCGTCGTCCCGTGAGTGTCAACGCGGACTCGACCGGCATGGGACCCGCCGTCGGGACGTGGGTCACGCTGCATCGCGTCGGCAAGGATACCGCCGGACCAATCGACTCCATCCGCACGGATGCGCAGGGTCGCTACCGCTTTCGGTGGACGCCCTTCGGCACCGCCGACGGCGTGTATTTCGCGTCGACCACGTGGGGCGGTATCGCCTACTTCACGCCGCCGCTCCGGAACGTCGACGCCCGTGGTGATGACGCCGAGATCACCGTATTCGACACGACGTCTGTGCGATTTCAGCTCACGGTCAAAGGCCGCCATTTGATCGTCGGCAAAGCCGATACGACGCAGTTCCGCACCGTGATCGAAGTGTTCGAACTGTCCAACGACAGTCTGCGCACACTCGTCGCCACGGACACGACGTCGCCGATGCCCACGTGGAGCATTTCGATTCCCGCCTCCGCACTCGATGTGCGCGCCAACGAAGGCGAGATCTCACCCGATGCCTTTGTCGCGGGTCCCGGTCGCGTGTCGGTCTACGCGCCGATCGCGCCCGGTATCAAGCAGGTCGCGTTCTCATACAAAGTGCCGAACAGCAGCTTTCCGCTGTCGATGCGAGCCGAAGGTGGCGCTGTCGTCTTCGAAATCTTGCTCGAAGAGCCGCAGGGATTCGTCACCGGCAAAGGATTCGCCAACGTCGACCCCGTCACGCTCGAAGGGCGCAACTTCCGGCGCTTTCTGTCGCAGGATGTGCAGGCGAATGCGGATCTGATCATCGAGCTCCCCTCGTCGGGTGCACCGGGGCGCAATCTGTACATTGCGGGATTACTCGTCGCGATCGGTATGCTCATGATGGTCGTGCTGATGCGTTCGATGCAGCGACGCGCGGCGAGTCGTGTTGCCGTGGAGCCTACCTTGCGTCCACGTGAATCCGATGCGCCGATGCACGAACGGCTGGCGCAGGAGATCGCTGCGCTTGACGAAACGTACGCCCGCATCGCCGATCCGTCTGACACGGTGAAGAAGGCCTACGAGACGAGGCGGAGCGAACTGAAGGGCGCGCTCGGCGCGGCGCTTGCCGACATGGGGACTCGAAAGTAGGTTCCTGATGTCGCGCATTCGGCGCGGCGGACAACTGATTTCAGAGCGCAGGACACGGAAACCGGTTCAATGCCGGTGCGGCCCCGCCACTGTAACGGGATCTGCAACGCCACACGCGATGCAGCAGCGACACTCACGATGCCACTGACCTTTGGGTCGGGAAGGCGAGTGGAGCGACCCGGAGCCAGGAGACGACCCGCGCTCATTCTCGGACGAAGACCCTCGAGGGGGGGCTCGCGCCACGTGTCGTCGTTTCTAGCCATTCGACGTGCACGCGTGCTCGGGCGTCTTCTCGTGGGAGAGGACGCCTTTTTTGTATCCTCACCCACGATTGGTACGCCGTGCGCTGCAGGTCCTGTTGCCATTCCTGGGCGCAGTGGCTTGCTCGCGTGCGGATACCGGTGCGTCGGATACACGCGACACCGTTTCGGTCGTCGCCGTCGCGGACACCGATGATTTCGGTGCGCCGCTGCCGCGTGACGCGCGTTTCGCCGCACGCGTCGTGTCGCTCAATCCCGCCGCCACTGAAGCGATCTTCACGATCGGGGCTGACTCGCTGCTCGTGGGTCGCTCGCGCTGGGACGAGTATCCGAAAGAGGTCAGCCGCATCGCCGCACTCGGCGACGGCATTCGCCCGAACATCGAAGCGGTCCTCGCGGCGCGTCCCACGCTCGTTGTGCTGTACGCCACGGCCGAGAATCGTGCCGCCGCCGAGGCGTTGAGTCGCGCTGGTGTGCGTACGATCGCGCTGCGTGTCGATCACATTGCGCAGTTTCACCGGCTGATCGCGACCCTCGGACGCGCGCTCGGTGCCGACGCACGTGCGCGAATCGTCAGCGACTCGGTGCAGACCACACTCGATCGTGTGCGCGCCCTGACGGCGTCACGACCGCGACAACGCGTCGTCTGGCCCGCGTGGGAATCGCCGCTGCTCGTGATCGGCGGCGGCAGTTACATCGATGAGCTGTTGGTCATTGCTGGCGCCGAGAACGTGTTCCATGACATGGACGCACCGTCGCCGCCGGTGTCGATCGAGGAGATCGCGAAGCGCGATCCTGATGTCATCATCACCGGCGTCGCGCGAGGAGGAAAGCTCGCCGCCAATCCCTCGTGGCAAGCGATCCGTGCGGTGCGCGAGCGGCGCTTCATGGTGCAGGATCCGTCGGTCACTGGTCGGCCTTCCGTAGTGCTGGGCATGGCCGCCGTGCAACTCGCCCGGGCGCTCCATCCAGCGCTGCGCGACTCGCTCCGGTGAACGACATCTTCCGCCGTCAGGCAGCACATGTGCCGACTTCCCCGTGGCTAGCTTGGGGCATCGGTGCGCTCCTGCTGATCCTCGTGCTCGTGCTCGGGCTCTCCATCGGTGCCGTGCCGATCGCGACGCGCGACGTCGTCGATGCACTCCGCGGGATTGGTGACCCGTCCACGATCGCCATCGTGCGCGATCTGCGCGCGCCGCGCGTGTTGCTCGCGGCGCTGGTTGGCGCCGGTCTCGCCACTAGTGGGGGCGCGCTGCAGGGCACGCTGCGCAATCCGCTGGCGGAACCGTATCTGCTCGGCGTGTCCGGCGGTGCGGCCGTCGGTGCGGTCACCGCGATGGCGTTCGGTGTCGTGCAACCCGTACTCGTGACCGCGTGTGCGTTCGCCGGCGCCGCGATCGCCACGGTCGTCGTTACCGCCATCGCGCGCGTCGTCGGCGGAAGCGCCGATACGAAGCTGCTGCTGATGGCCGGTGTCGTGGTCGGCGCTTTTGCCAACGCGGCGATTCTCGTGGCGCTGGCTGATGCACCGCCGGAGCGATTGCGCGGTGCGCTCTTCTGGATGATGGGGTCGGCGGCCGATGCCACGTGGCCCGCCGTTGCTCGCTGCGCGGGCGCGCTCCTGCTGCTGGGGGGCGTACTCGTGTGGCGTGCGCGCGATCTCGATGTGTTGTCGTTGGGTGACGAACCCGCCGCCGCGCTCGGCGTCGACGTCGATCGCGTGTCGCGACAGCTGTTTCTCGTGGCCTCATGGCTCGCCGCCGCCACCGTCGCGGCGGCCGGATTGATCGGCTTCGTGGGGTTGGTCGTGCCGAATCTCGCACGCGCGTTGGGCGCGCGTCATCATCGATCGATGCTGCTCATGTCCGCGCTGTATGGTGCCGTGCTGTTGGTCGCTGCCGATCTGTTGGCGCGCACGCTTCGTGCTCCTGCCGACCTGCCGCTCGGCGCGGTCACGGCGCTGATCGGCGTCCCGTTCTTCTTGCTCCGCTTACGTCGGATGGCGGCATGAACGGCGCGATCGGCGGCAGCGAGCAGGGGGCGCCCCTCATGTTTGACCACGTCAGCGTTCGCTACGCCGGTCGCACGCAACGCGCCCTCGATGACGTCTCGGTGACGGCCGAGCCGGGAAAGATGACGGCCGTCGTCGGTCCGAATGGCAGCGGAAAGAGCACGCTCGTGCGCACGCTCCTGCGGCGCGTTCCCATGGACTCCGGCCGTGTAACGGTGGGCGGCGTCGATGTGGCGTCACTCGATGCCCGAGACATTGCACGCCGCGTAGCCATCGTGCCGCAACGCGAGGAACCGGTGCTGCCCCTGCGCGTCGAGGAGTTCGTCGCGCTCGGTCGCCACGCGCGCCGCAGCGCGTTCGGCGGCATGAGTGCCGACGATCACGCCGCGGTCGAGAGTGCTGTGACGCGTGCCGGTATCCGTGACGCCATCGGGCGTCGCACCGACACGCTCTCCGGCGGCGAGTGGCAACGCGTGCGCATCGCCCGCGCGCTGGCGCAGGCGGCGCCGGTACTTGTGCTCGACGAACCCACCACGTTCCTCGACATCGCGCACGAGATGGCGGTGTTCGAACTGCTCGACGAGCTGGCTCAGCTCGGGCAGACTGTCTTACTCGTGAGTCATCAGCTCAATCTCGTGGCACGGTTTGCGTCGCACATCGTGCTGCTGCATCGCGGCACCGTGGCGGCGGCGGGCGACGCGGCCACGGTCATGCGCGGTGAGATTCTCGAGCGCGTGTACGAGTGGCCGCTGGTCGTCACGCGCGATCCCGCCGTCGGCGCACCGGCGCTGCTCCCGTTGCGCGGCAGCGGTCGTCACCGTGAGCGTCCGTCGTCATGAATATCGTGGTGCTCCTGCTGGTGAGTGCAATCGCGCAGCCGAGTCCAGCCTCTCGTGACTCCGTCACCATCTGCGTGGACGATGCGCGCACACGCGTGCCGCTGGTGGGTGCCGAGATCACGTCGCTGAAAGCGGGGAGTCCATCGCGTCGACTATCCGACGCCTGCGCGCGGCTTTCCGTGACGCGCGCGGGGACGACTGCCGACAGCATGCTTGTGGTACGCTCCGGATATCTGCCGCACCGCGTGGCGGTGCCATTCGCGACGCGGCCCGCCGGCGACACTCTCCGGGTATCGCTGCTCGCGGTCGATGCCACGCGTGCGGAGCGTCTGGCCGCCGTCCAAGTCACCGCGACTCGCACCGCCGCAAGCACGCGCGATATAAGCACGGCGGGACGCACCACGGTCACCTTGCAGACCACCGACGCCCGCACCGCCGGCGCGTCCACGGTCAACGCCGTGCTCTCGCTCATGCCGTTCACCAACGTGCGGTCGGCGCGTGGCGAAACCGGCCTCTCGCTGCGAGGCGCGCGTCGAGAGCAGGTGGCAATCACGCTCGACGGAATGCCGCTCAACGATCCCGCGACCGGTATCGCCGATGTGTCCGATATTCCGCTGGCCGGCCTGCAGTCGGCGACGGTCGCCCTTGGTGCCGATCCGGTCGGCACCGGCGCCGGTGCTACCGGTGGCGTGTTGGCGCTCACGTCGTCGGCGCAGCGCGTGGCGTCGTTGCGCGTGGGCGCCTTCGGGCAGCAGACGGTTGAAGGCGCGTGGCACGCGTCGTCCGCTGGCGCACTCTGGCATGCCAGCGCCGCGTGGCGCACAGCGACCAACGATTTTGGATTTATCAATGACGCCGGCGTGCTGCCGCAGCGTGAGGCGCGCGTCAACAACGATGAACAACGCGCGACCCTGTCGCTTGGGGTGATTGGCAGCCGCGCGCAATTCTCTTTGCTCGGTTCCACCAGCGAGCGCGGCATGGTGGGTCCCGCCAACGTGCGCGCCTACGATGCCGACCGCTCACATACCGATCGGCTGCTGGCGCGTGCCCAAACCACTGCGCGCAGCACCACGCTGTCGTCTGGTATCCGCCGTATGCAGCTGCGCTACGTCGATCCCACTCGTCCTGCACTCAATTCACGCGCGGTGGCCTGGGCTGCCGATGCCGAGTGGCGCGGAGCGATACGCGACATCACGTGGCGCATGGGAGGCGGCGCTGATCGCCTCACGGCGACCGGTGGTATCACGCAACGACGCAGTCGAGGCTTCGGCAGCGTGCAGCGCGCATGGAGCGCGCTCGGCGACGCAGGATGGAGCGTGGATGTCGGGGCGCGTGCGGATCTCATCGAGGGCAATGGATTGTTGCCCACCGCCTCGATCGGCGCGGAACGCCGCATCGTGCGCATTGGCGAGCGGGCGCGGCTGATCGCGTTCGGACGCGCCGCCCAAGCTGTTCGTGTGCCAACGCTGTACGACCTCTACTTCTCGTCGCCGCAGCGTCTCTTCGTGCGGGCACTCTCGCCCGAGCGCGTCGATCTCGACGTCAGCAGCGGCTTGCGCGTGATCGCCGGTGGAGCGCGTCGCCACGCGAGCATCGAAGGCACACTCGTCGCGCGCAACACACGCGACGCCATCGTGTGGTTTCCCGGCAACTTCGGCTGGAGTCCCGCCAACGTCGGCGTGGAACGGCTCCGCGGCGTGGAGTCACGCGCGGAAGTGGCATCGGGTATCGCCTCGCTCTCGACGTGGGTCACTGCATACGATGCGATGCTCAGCACCAACGGTTTGCATATCCCCACCCCGTATGTCCCCCGTCTCGCCGGCGGGGCACAGCTGCAGCTTAATACCGCGGCGCAGCACGCCACGATCGTGTGGCGCGGCATGGGTGCCCGGCCATATACCGCCGGCCCACGCAACCCCGATTTCGAATTGGCAGCCGTGTCGCTCGTCGACATCACCGTCGCGCAGCAGCTGCGCGCGCTGCCCCACTGGCCGTGGCCCCGCTTCGACGCCTTGGTCGCGTTCTCGCTCGAGAACGCCGCCGATGCCTCGTGGCAGTCGGTCCGCGGTTTTCCGTCGCCCGGGCGCTCCTGGGCGATTTCGTTCACTCTGCAACACTCCCCACGATGATCCCGCAGGTCCGTTCTCGCTCGTCTATTCGCAGCCGCGCGTTCGCCGTCACCACGGCAGCACTGCTCTCGACCATCGCCGCCTGCGGCGATGATGGTATCAACAACAGCACGCCGCAGCCGCCGCGCGGTATCATCGTGCTCGACGGTTTCATTCAGCCCGGTCTCACGTTCCTCGGTGACACCGGCAGCGCCAGTACGAAGCTGACGCTCGCCCCGACCACCGAGTTCGATGCCGGTGGCTTCACGCTGCTGCGCGACACCGTACTCGCCGTGTCCAGTCGTGGCGCGGGTGACTTGTTGTACGTCACGGACGTGCGCACATCCACCACGCGTCGCATTCAGCTTCCCACGCGCAGCAACCCCTCGCGTGCGCGCCTGCTCAGCGGAACCGGCGGACAGACGCTCATCGGAGCGGCCCTGCGCGATTCCTCTAGCGTGGCGCTGCTCTCGTTCGCTGGCGCCGGCACGGTCACCAGCACGCGCATCAGCAATGTCGGCACGTGCCCGACCGATCTGTTTCAATTCGACAACGCCACCTGGATCGTCGACGCCAACGCCAACTGCAAAGTGAACTACGCGGTGCAGGGTGACGTTCGACTCATTCGCGTGCCAAACACCGGGACCACGCGTGACACGATCCTGTTGCCCGGTCTGCGCGGATCCGGTGCGTCGGCACTCGTCGACGGCGACGTGGCCTACATCAGCGCCGGTGGTGATGCCAGCTTCGCGTCCTTCCCCTACACGCTCATCTCCACCGGTGGCATCACCAAGGTTGATCTGCGCGGCAAGCGCGTGCTCACCGCCAAGAGGATGCCGGCCAACACGTACGGTGCCGGCGTCAAGCTCGGCCTCGACGGCTTCCTGTACGTCACGCTGTACCAGGATCTCGCCTCGTTCACCAACCGTATCATCAAGGTGCGCCCGGCCGATCTGAGCTTCGTCACCTCGGCGTCGGCCGACTGGTTGGTACTCACCGGAGCCACCGGAACCGCGGTCACCTGCGGCAGTGGACAGGCCGATGCCCTCGGCCGGCTGCACTGCATCCAGAACGGCACGGGATCCGTGACGTCGCTGCTCGTGTTCAGCCCGACCGGTACCGAGGTCCGTCGCGTGCCGGCGAATCAGGGCGGCGTGGACATGGCCATCCGTCCGTAGTTGCCGTCGGCGCCGTCTGCAGAGTAGGCGGGTCGTCTGCGGAGTCGCTAAGCTCCACACATGTCCCTGATCACCACCGACGCGATCGTGCTGCACGCCGTGCCGTACCTCGAGTCGTCGCGCATCCTGCGTCTGGCGACTCGTGAGGCTGGCGTGCTGTCGGTGGTCGCGCGCGGGGCCCGCTCATCGAAGAAACGGTTCGGCAGTGGCGTCGATCTCTTCGCGGAAGGGCAGGCGCAGATCCAGGTCAAACCAGGCCGCGACCTGCACGCCCTCAACGCCTTCGACGTCACCCGTTCGCGGGCCGGTCTGGCCACCGACCTCGGCCGGTTCACCGCCGCCAGCGCCCTCGTGGAGTGCGTCCTGCGGGTGGTGCACGACGAGGCGGCGCCTCGGGTCTATCAGGGGGTCGCGGCGGGGCTGGACGCTATCGCCGAGGCCTCAGAGGCCGATACCGTGGCCCTGACCCTCGGCATCTTTTGGCGGCTGGTGAGCGAGGTCGGCTTTATGCCGAGCATCGATCGGTGCGCCGAATGCCACGCCGAGATCCCCCCGGAGGCGGACGCCCGCTTCAGTCACGCCGCCGGCGGGGTTCTCTGCCCCTTGTGTGCCAAAATGGCGCCATCCGGTCGTCGGCTGCCCGCCTCCGCTCGCGAGGTCATTTCCGCCTGGATTCGGGGAGAGCAGCCCGCGGTCGAGCCTGCCGACTGTCGGGCGCATCAGCGGCTTCTGAGGGAGTTCGTCACTCAGCACCTCCCCGACAGCCGCGAGTTGCGCGCGTTCGGGGTATGGGAGCAGGGGCGCTGGTAACCCGTCCGACTGCCGGGGAATGTTGCTTGACGGCCCCGTGTACGCGTCCTAGCTTCAGGAAGACCTGATACTCAGGTCCGACTTCCACCTTTCACTTGGAGACTTCGACTCACAACCCTGATTCGTCAGTCGGAGAAGCAACATGAAACGTGTGTGGGGAGCACTGGGTCTGGTGCTCGCTCTCAGCGTGATCATGCCACGAGTCGCGGCCGCGCAGGATAGCAAGCAACGCCGCAATGGAGCGACGCTCGGACAGAACTATCCGAATCCGTTCAATCCTGAAACTCGCATCCCGTTCAGTGTGGGTGATTCACCCAACTGTACCGAGCCTGGCCGGCAGTACCGCGTCAGTTTGAAGGTCTACAACATGATCATGCAGGTTGTAGCGACGCCGGTGTTGCAGGGCGGAACCGGAGGGGTGGCCGGAGGTCAACCGCTGGAAAAAGTGTCTGTCCAATGCGGCGACTATGTCGCGTATTGGGATGGCAAGGTCCAAGCAACCGGGCGGGAGGCCGCTTCGGGCGTGTACCTGTATCGCCTAGAAGTGGATGGCGTGCCGCTGGTGAAAAAGATGATCGTGGTGAAGTAAGCTGGGAGTAAACGAGCACCACGAGACCCAAACGAAAACTCACGATGGCGCGCCGGGTGGACGGACCTGGCGCGCCGTCTTGTATTCATGATCCTCGATTCTCGCCAATGTAGGGGCTTCCCTCTCGAAACTCGCGGTAGTGGTCTGCAGTATTGGCAGCAGAAGCGCGGCACTGTGATTGCCTCTACAGAACCCCATGATCAATCCTGACCGTCTGACCGTGAAGAGCGCTGAGGCGCTCAACGAAGCCGTCGCGCTCGCGCGCAAGGCCGGCAATCCGCTCGTCTACGATCTGCACCTCCTGCTGGCGTTGCTGGCCCAGGACGAGGGCATCGTGGTCCCGGTGCTGCAGCGCGTCGGAGCCAACGTCGCCAGCGTGCGCGCTGCCGCTGAACAGGAAGCCGCGCGGTACGCCAAGCAGAGCGACGCGCAGCCGACCTTCAGTCGCGAACTCACGCAGGTCGTCGACGCCGCCGAGAAAGAAGCCAAAGCACTCGGCGACGAATACGTCTCCACCGAACACCTGCTGCTGGCGCTTTCTGACGCCAAGGGCACCGACAGCACGCGCGTGCTCACCACCGTCGGCGCGCATCGCAAAGCGCTGCTCGACGCGCTCAAGCTGGTGCGCGGGTCGCACAAGGTCACCGACCAATCCCCCGAGGGGCAGTACCAGGCGATCGAGAAGTTCACGCGTGATCTCACCGAAGCCGCGCGCAAGGGCAAGCTCGATCCTGTCATTGGGCGCGACGAAGAAATTCGTCGCGTCATTCAGGTGCTGTCGCGCCGCACGAAGAACAATCCCGTGCTCATAGGCGAGCCGGGCGTGGGCAAGACGGCCATCGCCGAAGGTCTCGCTCAGCGCATCATCAGCGGCGACGTACCCGAGGGGCTCCGCAACAAGAAGCTCGTGTCGCTCGACCTGGGTGCACTCATCGCCGGTGCCAAGTTCCGCGGCGAATTCGAGGAGCGTCTCAAGGCCGTGATGAAGGAGATCACGGCCGCCGAAGGGTTGTACGTGGTGTTCATCGACGAGCTGCACACGCTCGTTGGTGCCGGCAAGGCGGAAGGCAGCATGGACGCGGGCAACATGCTCAAGCCCATGCTCGCGCGCGGTGAGCTGCGCGTGGTCGGTGCCACCACGCTCGACGAGTATCGCTTACACGTCGAGAAGGACGCCGCGCTCGAACGTCGCTTCCAGCCGGTGTTTGTTGGTGAGCCCAGCGTGGAAAGCACGATCGCCATTCTGCGCGGACTCAAAGAGCGCTACGAAGCGCACCACGGTGTGCGCATTACCGACGGCGCGGTTGTGGCGGCGGCGACACTCTCCAATCGCTACATCGGCGATCGGTTCCTGCCGGACAAGGCGATCGACCTGATCGACGAGGCGTCGTCGCGGCTGCGCATCGAAATCGACTCGGTACCGCAGGAGATCGACGAAGTCGATCGGCGCATCGTGCAGCTGGAGATCGAGCGCCAGGCCCTGCGCAAGGAAACTGACGCGGCATCGGTCGAGCGTCGCGGCAGCCTTGAAGGCGAACTCGCCGATCTCAAAGAAAAAACCACCGGCATGCGCGCCCAGTGGCAGCAGGAGAAGGAAACCCTCGGCGCCGTCGGTCGCATCAAGCAGGAAATCGAGACGGCGAAGTTCGAAGCGGAGCAGGCCACGCGCGTCGGTGACCTCAACAAGGCCGCCGAGATCACGTACGGCAAAATTCCGCAGCTCGAGCGTGACATGAAGGTAGCCGAAGGAAAACTCGGCAGCCACAACGGACGCCCGCAGTTCCTCAAGGAAGAAGTCGGTGCCGATGACGTGGCCGACGTCGTGGCGCGGTGGACTGGCATCCCGGTCACGCGCATGCTCGAGAGCGAGCGCGAGCGGCTCACGAAACTCGAAGACGTGCTCGCCACGCGCGTGGTCGGACAGCGCGAAGCGGTGAAGGCCGTGTCGAACGCCGTGCGCCGTTCTCGCGCCGGCCTGCAGGATCCCAACCGGCCCATCGGCTCGTTCATCTTCCTCGGGCCCACTGGTGTGGGTAAAACGGAAACGGCGAAGGCACTCGCCGAATTCCTGTTTGACGACGAACACGCTATGGTGCGCATCGACATGTCCGAGTACATGGAGAAGCACGCTGTGGCGCGGCTCATCGGTGCGCCGCCGGGTTATGTG
Source organism: Gemmatimonas groenlandica (assembly GCF_013004105.1). NCBI lineage: Bacteria > Pseudomonadati > Gemmatimonadota > Gemmatimonadia > Gemmatimonadales > Gemmatimonadaceae > Gemmatimonas > Gemmatimonas groenlandica. The sequence goes on along the minus strand of NZ_CP053085.1, from coordinate 1,605,714 downwards.
GGCTACGAAGAGGGCGGCCAGCTCACGGAAGCAGTGCGTCGCCGCCCGTACTCGGTGATTTTGTTCGACGAAATCGAGAAGGCGCATCCGGATGTGTTCAACATCCTGCTGCAGCTGCTCGACGACGGACGCCTCACCGATTCGCAGGGACGCACCGTCGACTTCCGCAACGCCGTCATCATCATGACGTCGAATGTCGGCAGTCAGATGATTCTCGAGCGCGGGCAAGCGGGCGATACAGCGTGGGCCACGGTGGAGCAGGATGTGCTCATGGCGTTGCGCGGTGTGTTCAAGCCCGAGTTCCTGAATCGCATCGACGACATTGTCGTCTTTCACCCGCTGGGTCGCGGCGAGATCGATCACATCGTCGACTTGCAGCTGGCGCATCTGCGCAAGCTGCTGGCCGATCGCAAACTCACCATCCGTCTCACCGACGCGGCGCGCACGTTGCTCGCCGACGAGGGATACGACCCGGTGTTCGGCGCGCGACCGCTCAAGCGTGCCGTTCAGCGCATGCTGCAGAATCCACTGGCGCTCGCCGTACTCGAGGGCACCTTCAAGGAGGGCGATGTGATCGTGGCCGATGTGCAAGCGGGCACCGACGCGTTGTCTTTCACGCACGGTGACGCCACCGATGCCGCAGCGCAGGCCGCGTTCTCGGCGCCGACGCCGCTCGCGGAGATGCTGGGTTGAGTCACGACGTCGGTGCCACCTCCGGGCCGCCATTGGCGCCCGAGGTGGATGCCGCGATGACACTCGCGCTGCACGAAGCGCGAGAGGCCGCGCTGGTCGGGGAAGTCCCGGTCGGCGCGGTCGTGCTGTGCGGTGTCGACGTCGTCGCGCTCGCGCAGAACCGCATGATGCGCGACGGTGATGCCACGTCGCATGCGGAGCTGCTGGCGTTGCGTGAGGCCGCCCGCACGCTCGGCGCCGCGCGACTCACCGAATGCACCCTGGTGGTCACGCTCGAGCCCTGCGCGATGTGCGCCGGGGCCATCGTATTGGCTCGTGTGGGGTCGCTGGTGTTCGGTGCCTGGGACGAGAAAGCCGGCATGTGCGGCTCGGTGGGGGATGTCGTGCGGCATCCCAAGCTCAACCATCGTCCGCAGGTCCGAGGTGGCGTGCAGGAGGCGGAATCGGGCGCGATATTGAAAGCATTCTTCGCCGCCCGACGCGGGTAGTCGCCGCGCTCCTTTTGCTCCGAGCCGCTGGCATCCGCGGCGCCCGTCGGCACCGTGGCGGCCGAAGCGGAGCTGGCGCGTCTGGTCGAGAACCCTTGAATCGGGTCGCCTCGCCGATTACTTATCCAGACTCTGCGGGATCCGGTTGGCGCTGGTATGGCGAGCCGGGATGAAGGGCACAGAACTGGCAGCAGATTTGTGAGATTCTTCCCGTTGGACAGGTGGCTGAGTGGTTGAAGGCACCGGTCTCGAAAACCGTTTCGTCCGTCGAGCAGATTCGCGCTAAGTGCTTATGTTTAAGCACTTAGCGTTTTTTGTTTTTCGTTAGTTCGCTCATTTGTCCCCATGTTGTCCCCATTGTGCGAGATTTTCGATGATCGATGATCGCATTCGTATTCGTGTTGGAATCGTTCGGGGAATCGATTTCGGGCGCATCGATGTACGTACCGGTGTCACAGATAGGGACGTTCTCGACCAGATCTATACGTTCGTATCGGAGCGCATAAAAGCTGAAGACGACGTGACGCTGAGGCAGATTCGTGACCATGGCAAGCAGGGTCTCGTTCGGGCCTTTAATGAGGCGATTACGGGGACAAAAAACTCACGTCCCCTCGGTAGTTCTGAGCCACTAGCAGACGCCCTCAAGCGTTGGATAGAGTCTCATCCAGTAGACCGCAACAGAAAGCCCCTAGCAGCAACCACGGTCGAGTCGTACAGGCAGGCCGTGGTCGCGCTCCTGAAACTGGCGGATAGTGGGGCCACCGTCTACGCGCTCCCCGACGTGCTAAATCGATATTTGATCGAATGCGAAAAGCGACAAATGAATCTGGTATTTCGTCGGGCTAGGACGATGTGTCGAAGCTTCGCCAGAAGCGCGGGCGATGAATGGCTCCTCAGCAAGCTACAGGCAGCACCGAATATGGATGCTGAGCGCAAGCGAGAGCGGCGGACACTCGACCCGAAAGAAGTGCAGGCGATCATGGCCAAAATGCGAGAGCAGGGTAACGGCCATTTTTCTCAACACGTGTGGAACTTGGCGTGCACTGCAATGCGACCGAAGGAATACGCCCAACTCGATATGCATACGCCCGTTGTTTACGAATGGCACGACGATGCAATCCGAGTCCTAAAAGGCAAGAACCCTCGCGCAAAACGGTTTATTCCACGTTTGGACGGCGTCGGGCCAGCTCCGAATGTCCTCTGTAAGCGTACCGCCAAAATGGGCCGAGTGACACCAGAAAAGGCAGGAACCCAGAAGTATTACTCCCTAAGCACAATTGCGAAGGCGTTCAAACTGGCGTGCGGTGAAGAGGACTACGAGATATACGACCTACGAGCATCGACTCAAAAGTGGTGGGAGTGGGCTGGCATATCCTCACGCGCAAGCATCCTATTCGCCGGTCACACACGGTCCACGTCAGTGAATTACAAGACGAACGGGCCGCATAAGCGAGACTGGCAACGGGACTTGGATGACGCGAACGAGAAGATGCGGGCTTGGTTCATCACCGAGGGAATCAATATTACCGATTGGGATGGTGAAGTAGCCCGACTGGAAGAGTCTATAGCAGCACTCACGAAGGACCTACAGCACGCCCGCAAAATGCTTTTACAGTCGGCAGCGCTTTGAAATCACGGAGGGTATAAACGCAGTCGTTCTGCGTTTGATTGCCCGTTCGTAGAGTTCACCGCCTATGTAGATCGACGATTGTACCCTGCTGTTTTCTCCAAACAGATCGGCACTGTTTAATCAGGCCGACTATGCGACATAGCTCGTCCGTTTAAACACACGCTTGTGGATATGCATAAGCGGGATATGCATAAGCGGGATACGCATAAGCGGGATATGCATAAGCGGGATACGCATAAGCGGGATATGCATAAGGCCGATATGCAGAACCGAATATTTAGCGCGAGCATCTGAGACTACAGCGCCGTCATTATGGTGTGCGCTGGGCTGGTCGGCAGTTGACAGGACCGTACAAAATCGCCGATACTGCAATGAAGAGATCTCACCAGTCGATCCCGCAACGTGTGATCGTTTGGCGATGGTGCGTGATATATATGAGATGTCGGGTCGTCACTTACTGGAGTGATCCGATAATGTGATTACCCGACAATTGAAACCGCGTCTTTGAGATTTTCACTGCCAGTACAGGGAGAATCGAGGGGGCGCGGTTTCGTTCTATTGCTCAGTGAGATTATGAAAAAAGGATATGCAATTCCAAAGGGATGGAAGCAGCAGGTCAACGCTGATTTGACACTGCGCCCCGATCAACGCCACAAGATTCTTGCGACTGCCGCACTCATCATCCGGTGTGGAGTGGCTACGGGCAATATCTACAGTAATGACGATGTAGCTCCGGATAACGCACCGTGTGACTCGCGAATGCTCCGAGCTATAGACGATTCAGGCGTCGCTGTTGAATACCTCAACGAACACTTCCGGCTCGTTCGGACTCGGCACTATCAACACGTCAACGGCAACTATACGCAGTCCTACGCTTATCGATATTCATTCATAAACTGCCCCGAGATATGCTTCCGGAGTTGCTACAAGTTTAACAACGTCTGGCGGCTCTTGGAGAAAGCAGAGAATACGCGTGAGCAGATCGATAAACGTGCTAGGGGAGTTGAAGCCCTTGGGGAAACCACGAATGCGCTCACTTGGGAACATGAATGTGCCAAGCATCTGCATATTCAGATTGATCCCAGATGGTCGAAGTATGAGAAACTGCGGGCGCTCGACTTCAATATGCGTGATTACCGTGTGAGTGATCTTCGGGCACAGAACGGGCGCGTCTATACATCTATCACGCAGCTACCCAAAACAGTACGCAATAATCTCAGGTTCGGCTCTCGTCAGTTAGCGACCATTGATATCAGTTCGGCGTTTCTGACGTTCGCAGCCATACTGACAAGCAAATTGGGTGCCCTCGATGATCTACTGCATCTTAAACATGCCATTAGGTCATTTTTTGAACGACATGATATGGCCTACACGGAGCAAGATCTAAAGGAGTTCCGCCAGCGAATGGTGATGGATTCGCTACAAGGGATCAAAGCGAAGTTTTACAAGTTCCTAAGTAAAATGGGTCTAGGCAAGCTGGTTGACATGCTCGAAGAGTTTCACAATCGGTGTCGAATTCGGGCGAAAGCGTTGAAGACGAAGAATGCGTGCGTAATTGAGAAAACCCTTGGCAAGATTGAAGCGCAATATTTCGACGCTCTCATGAAATGGGCCGAAGAATACGGGATAGTGATGTTTCGTATTCACGATTGCGTCATGGTGCTTCGCGATGATCTCAATATGGTGCATGGGCATATGATGGGATTGGGTCAGGCGCTTTGGGGGATCGATATCGGACTAGAATCAGCTCAGCATGTGAAGTCGTATCCCACTATTTCTGTCTCCATGCATCATAAGAAGGAGTTTATGAAGAATTATATCTCCTTCTCTATCTCTCACTATGTGGGGGAGTGGTGGATGTATGCTTCATTGCAGCAGCTAGATCGCAACCGACGCAGGCATGAAATAATCGCTAGCCGACGACGATCATGTGCGTTTGCCTGAACTCTGCCAACAGCTGGTGCTAATCGCTGCCCAAGAAAACGAGCAGCATGGAGGCGCATATCCGATAGTGTCGCTTGCTGAGGTCATAGCAGAGCGAACTGTTAACTGGCGCACCCGCATCACGATCAATGAGAAGGCGAGCAGGCGGGATCGGCAATTTCCGTTCGTCATATGATATGTATGGGAGACCCGTACCAGAGACTTATATGACATATGATTCAATGCCGCCCGATAAGGGCATCCAAGCACCTGACGAGTTTGCGCTTCGTTTCCCGCGGCTTTTGCGACGAGCCGAAGTTGCGTCCATGCTCCGCGTATCAGATCGGACCCTTCGAAAACTACTGAAGCACAAAATGCTCACGGGCGTCAGGATCGGAGGCTCCTTCCGATATCACGCTGACGATGTCCGCAAGCTTTTGCAGGATGGATGGCAAGCGTAGCCTCTGGCCACAATATTTAGGCGATGGAGATAAAGCACCGCACCGTTCGATAAGCCGCTCTCCTTCAGTACGCCGCATCGGTATTTTGGCTTAAAAAAGGTGGAAAAACGCGGCAATCTGATACGTATAGGCATCACCCATTTCGGAGATGCAAATGACTGACAATGACAACCATACCCATTACTGGTGGAAGATTATGAGCGTACGAAATCCCCAAACCAAAGAGCAATTCGACGCACTTCAAGAGCTAGCTAGGCGTTGGCTCGACTTCGTTGATGATTCGCTCGTCGCCATTCTGGACTTCGAGATGACGTGTGCGCTCAACGGTCAGGATGTTTTGGCAGCCCGCCGAGCAAGAAAGAGCTTGCGTGACGCGACGATCCTGATCGCAGAGTGGCTTCCCATTCCGCAGCCCATTCTTGACTCAAAATTCAGGTAATGAAAACGCCGAGGGAGAATTCGATCTTCTCCCTCGGCCCTTTCACTTATGCTGAATGGTGTCTCTCGAAGCCCCTTCAAGGGTGAACGAAAGTCTGACCGCGAAGCGAACTCTTTGGCTTAGCGCGAAGTCGCGTGGCCTCTAATGCTTCAACGGCGCTTCTCTCTCGCTTGCTGTTCCCACTTCGAGCGCTCCGCAGCAGCAGCGGCATCGCGCCAGAATTTGTCGTCCTTTGCCTTCTGCTCACGCTCCCAAGCATCTTTGCGCTGGGCCTCTTCGTTCGCCCTTTCGGCAAGTCTCTCGTCAACTGCCTCCGCTTCGGCCTTCGCCAGTTCTTCCGGCGTCTTAGGTGTGCTGGGGCAACCAAGCAACGTCATCGAGAAGAGTACAGCTGCTACTCTGACCAACGGTGTAAATCGCATTACGTGTTCGGTGGTGAAGGACAAGCTGCTCACGGCGTGCCACAAATTCGAGCGCCTCGCCTGCGCAATGTATCTACTACGCAAACATCATCAGCAGGACGTTTTAGAAGTGGCAGATCGAAAACGTTGTCATCACCAGTATGAAATTGCGCAGAGTCACCAAGATGAATTGCGCACTTGGGAGCTTTCCTGCGAGGCCCTCCGCCGGCCTCGTGTCGACGCGACCTTGGTCTCTTCCCTTGGGGGAGGAGACTGGTGTACAGCAGGGATACCCTCGTGTTGCTACAGCACTTGTTGGATCAGGGGCTCGGGAAGCGGGCCATTGCCACGCAGTTAGGCGTGAGCTCGCGGACGGTCCATCACTGGATCGCGACTGGGCAGCTGACGCGGGTGGTCGAGTCGCCGGTGATCCGGACGACCGCGCCGCGTCCGCAGCGACTGGATCCGTTTAAGCCGCTCATTCACGAGCGATTGGGGTCGTATCCGGCCCTGTCCGCACAGCGACTGTTCGCCGAGTGTCGGGCCGCCGGGTATGTCGGTGGCGTGACACGCCTCCGCGATTATGTGGCCCGCGTCCGGCCGCGTCAGGAGCCGGAGCCGCTCATCCGCTTTGAGACGGCGCCCGGATGTCAGGGGCAGTTCGATTTCGCCGAAGTGAAGTTGCCGTGGGGCAAGCGCTACGCGGTGCTCGTCGTGCTCGGATACTCGCGCAAGTTGTATGTGGAGTTCGTGCCGCGGCAGACGGCGCTGACGGTGATGCAGAGTTTGGAGCGCGCATTCGCGGACTTCGGTGGCGTGCCGTCGGAGATGCTGTTCGATCAGCTCAAGGCCGTCATCGTCGAGGATCAGCGTCCGGGTGGCGGGAAGCTGCTCGAAAATGCGGAGTTCGGGCGCTTCGCCGCGCACTGGGGCTTTCGCATTCGCGCGTGCCGTCCGTATCGCGCGCAGACCAAAGGGAAAGTCGAGCGACCGGTCGGCTACCTCCGTACCAGCTTTCTCTACGGCCGGGAGTTTCTCGGCGATGCGGACTTGGCCGATCAGTGCACGCGCTGGCTCGCGGAGGTCGCCAATGTGCGGATCCACGGGACGACCGGTGAGTCGCCGGCCGCCCGCTTTCTTCGCGACGAGCAGGCCACCCTCCAGCCGCTCGCCGCGCGACCGTATCGGTCGATGGTCTTGGTCGCCCCGCAGGTCGAGCCCGCGCCGACACGTCGGGTCCCGCACATCGCCGTCGAGCGACGGGCCCTCGCTCACTATGGCGCGTTGCTCGCCGAGGAGGCCTCATGAGCGGCGGCACGCTGCGCGACCGACTCCGCACCCAGCTGGCCGACTGCAAGATGCCTGGCGCGTTGGAAGCGGTGGATGACATTCTGCGCCGCATCGATGCCGGCGAGTTGAGCGCCGGTCCCGCGATGGAAGCGCTGCTCGGCAGTCACATCGCGCTCCGCAATCAGCGCCGCCTCCAAACGGCGATGCGCTGTGCGCGATTGCCGACGGTGAAGACGCTCGACGATTTCGACTTCACCTTTCAGCCGTCGGTGAAACGCGATCAGCTCGAGAGTCTGCACACGCTACAGTTCCTCGAGCGCAAAGAAAATGTCGTGTTTCTCGGGCCGCCCGGTGTCGGGAAGACGCACCTCGCGATCAGCCTGGCGGTGATCGCGGCCGAGCGCGGACGACGCGTCTACTATGCGACGCTGGCGGACTTAATCACGTGGCTCGAAGACGCGCAGCAGGCCGGCCATCTCACGCGACGGCTGCGCACCCTCGTGTCGCCGAGCCTCATGGTCGTCGACGAAATCGGCTATCTGCCGATCTCGCGCACCGGCGCGCAGCTGTTCTTCCAGTTGATGAGTCGACGCTACGAACACGCGTCGACGGTGCTCACCAGCAACAAGTCCTTCGAGGAGTGGGGCGAGGTCTTTGGGGACGAGGTCATGGCCGCCGCGCTCATTGATCGCTTGGTCCACCACTGCCACATCGTCAACATCCGCGGCAACAGCTACCGCATGCGCGAACATCGCGCGCTCGCCTCACGCTTAGCCCCGCCACCCGCGCCGGACTCCTCCAGCGCCCCCGTACGTGGCCGCTCCCCCCGACGCCAGGAGGGCTGACCCTACCGGGCTCATCCCCCGCCCAAAGTGCGCAATTCTTGTTGGTGAAAGTGCGCAATTCTCGTTGGTGTTGACAAACGTCCAGCTAGAAATTGGAGAGACCCCCGAACCGATCTACTGGCTAGGGGGTCTCGTGTTTATCGGCGGGCTTGTCTTCCAACTTCGCAGTCAGCTCCGCGGTCCGCCCCGATTAACCGTGATAACAGTGATAACCGAATAACCGTGATAACCGTGATAACCGTGAGATCCGAATAACCGTGATATCTGAATAGCCGTTATAGCCGAATGATCGCGATACCCGAATAGCAGTGATGTCCGATGAACGGTTGGTGGGCAGCCTCGACCCGCGTGCAGAGGTCATGAAATCCCCGTGGCCATGCGCGACTCTAACGCTCATCGTATAAACGGACGTAAACCGTTGTCCCACAAGGAGTTAGGGGTTGACAAGTGCGCCGCGAATCGATACACTTGATTCACGGTCGATGTCTCAATGACCGATCAATACGCCAGCTGATGAGCGGTCTGGCGATTACATCCCCAAGGAGGTTTCATGAAGTCGAAGAACCACGCCTATCCACGGACACTCGAAGAATTCGAACGTGTGGAGATCCGGAAGCTGGGCGACGTTCCGGCTTGGTCGCCAAAGGTCAAGGACGCTGAATTGCGGGCTGCGATGCTTTTCGAGGCTCGGCAGGACGAGTTGCAAGACGAGTTGGAGGATCGAAAAAAATGGTGACTCCTACAGATGGGACACCATTCGTCCTCCCGTCCACACAGGGAGGTTGGCGCAAGGGCGGCTCGCCATACCCTTGGCTCGTCGTCCTGAACCCAATGGGAGGCTTCCTCTTCCAAGGGCGGACGGAGGAAGTCCTTTCCCAGTGTGCCACCCATCAAACGCTCAAGGTCGAACGGTTCATCTACGACGAGGGCGGCATGCGAGATCTCCACAAACGGCACGGAGCCGTCTTTCCCCGCATGGGCTACTTGTTTATCGGTTTTGCGAGCCGTGAAAAGCTGTTGAACGGAGAACGGGAACTTCAGGGCTGGCTGACAATGCTCCGTTCGTTCATCGCGAATCCGTCGATGTTAGCTGCGGTACATCCGGATTCCGATCATCGTGCTGTCATCGCGAAGTGGGACGACACTGAGGACGAGCCGTTGGGTGGTTGACCTGCCCGTCTGCTGTGAACTCACGTTCCTATTGGTTTAGTAACGCCTATGGTCGGTACGTGCGAGATCGCGATACACCATTTTACCGACGCTTCGCAGTATAAATCCACATTCCAGCAGTCATCGTTTTGACCAATTCATCTGTGATTCCAAACTTCAAGTACCATGATACGAACACAGCACCTACTACTTCTTGATATGAATGCTCAATCGTCGGTCGCAGCGGCATCATCGAAGAGGGGGATCGCGGCAAACTGTACCACGCTTTGCACGCCTTTGTCAGAGAGGCATTTTGATTGGACATCTACCTAAGGTGCATTACCTCATTGGTTCGCCAATCAACGATGCCACTCGAGATTCGAAAGTCTCTCGACACCGTGATTACGCACGAAATCCGAAAAGCCCCTCCCGTCAAATGACCTAAACTCACTTCGGGGCATGGTCCGCATCATCTGCTTAGTGACTGGATCAGCATCGTGCCCATTAGCGCCAACACAGATGCCAACAATCGGCTTCGTAGCAAGTCTGCGAAGTTCGACCAAAAAATGATCTTCCTGTGCGCGCCACCCAATTGTCAGGATACAGCGAACCTCAGGTAGAATCTTCCGTAGCTCCTCCACATGCGATTCCGGGCATTCAAAAGACTTGCCCTTCGTCGGAATCGCAATCGCTGGCAAGTGGATTCCTTCCTCAGAAGTTGTGGAGCTAATGCTTCGTATGATTTTGATTTCGCCAACCTGCTCTGGGACGATTTCGTGAAACTCCTCGCCCATTCGCTCGGCTACCTCATTTCGCGAATTATCCCTTGGCGGTCGCTTCAAACCCGTTACCGGTCGAACCCAGTCAACGGAACCGTGGAGCTTCAATAAAGCAGGACGATTCGCTGCCGTATAGTCAGATATGTTATTGAACGTATGTCCACGATTGCTGAGCGCGTTCTCAATAATGCGGTCATAGTTGAAGGTGATGAAGCATGGGTGTGCGCCGCCGCCGTGCTTGAGCCTAGCGTTTTCAATTTGGTCAAGTAGCGCTATCATGTTGGTGGGCAGGGAGTGCCCTCGGTACCATCGCTGCTCACAGGTATCAATGAGTTCTTGGAGGTAGTATCTCACCGCGACCAACTGCCGGTGGCGGGCCGGATTGTGTTTCGCCTCTTCCTGCATTTCGGCGAGTACATCCTCAACGGTTTTGCCATTCGAGCGGAAGTGCAGTCGCGTCGATATCTGCTTTAGAGCTGGATACTTGGTCTGAATATCTAAAAAGGCTTGACTGACCCCGAAGAGCTGATCGGCGAGGGGTAGCTGATATCCCGCAGACTCGGTGTGAGGAGGCGTGAATGGCACGGAGTCAAGCGAGGCACCCGCGCCAGCAATGATCAATAGCATGTGGGAATTCGTTTCGGTGGTAACGTGTATTCGAAGGCTCAGGGTGCCGTTACGCGCCCCCAAACCTTCAGACCAATTTGGTAGCCGTACGACTAATCCTTGATTCGGATGAACTCCAACACTCGGCCCGAAGAATCAGCATAACGGTAGGAGTCCCCGTTGCGAATATAGGCTGTCGCCTGAGTCACGCTTGATAGGTACAGGGTGTCGCCGCTCAAATAATACGACGAAACGTTCGAAGGGTTTTCGATAGCCCAGAATCGGTTCGCCGTGTCGAACTCAAAGACCGCCGTCATCCCGTCTGAGGATTTTGCTGCGTATCGACCAGCAAATCTTCTTTCGCTTTTGCAGCCGATGATCGTAGCAGCCATCAAGCTTACAATCATCAGGTGACGTTTCGAGTCGCGCCAGAGCGTGATGATGGAGTCAAGAGAATCAGACAAGGATAGTTGCCCTAGAGCTGAGGTTCGCCCACCAGTTGAGTCTGAGTCGCCGAATAACTTCAGATACCGCGTCCCCGAGATAGCTATCGTCATCTTTAGAGACGGAAAGTCCAAGCTCCGACGCTAGAATCCTATTAAAGTATGCCGCGATGCCGAATATCGGATTGACGTTATGGCTGACTGCTGTGTCGTAGCCGATGAGAAAGTGCTTAGCATCATGCTCAAATGCCTCGCCAAACTCAGTGCTTGCTTGCCGGATGCTCGCAAGTGTGAGTGGTTCAATCAGTCGAAAGGTTTGAGGCGGAAGACAACGTTTCGCCTCTCGCATCTCATGGGCAATCATGGCAAAGGCGAGGAGCCTTATTGCATGGTCGGTCTGCAAGGCAAAAACCTTTGGCTGTCCAGTTGACATCTGTTCGCTTACGACGGCTTCAACTAAGCTCGGTGCCTCAGCATTCACGTGCGCGATAATCTGACTCATAAAGAGTGGTATCGCGTTCGCGAGTCGGATCTCGCTGGTCTGCGCGACATCCTCGATTAGTTCGGACGGATCAGCCGAGTTGAGTATGGCACTGAAGCGGCTGCCAACGCGTCCCAGTTGGCTTCTGAGGACTTCGTACTCCGCCACATCCTTGTTGTAAGCCTGCCACTGGTACCTTGGACCAGTCTTCTCCAATGCGTCGGCGAATCTAGCCTTGATCTGTCGCAGCGTGCCAACCACCGTCATAAGGACTTGCGTATATGGTATCGCAGCTGAGGCTAGCGCCTTGCTTGAAGTGCCCGAGAACTCCGAGAGTGCGAAGTTGCGAAGTGCATCAAGCTCGGTACTCAGGGCCGCCTCAATGCTCAGAAGCTCGTCTGCCTGCTTCCGATAGGGAATGGCATCGAAAGCACCCGGTATCGGTAGAATCCGCCGAATAGACGTTAGGAGCGACGGCGCAACGGTGTCATCATTAATCACGATCCATCGGTCACGGATCGTACCAATACGGGCAATGCAGTCCTTAAGCGGATCGATAGGTGCGCGCATAGAGGCAAGTAATGCGGTAGGAGGCTAGCGCAACGGATTCTGGGTAATGTATCGTCAGCTTAGACGCTCGCCCACTTGCTACCCGTGTCGTTCGGTTGGCACGTGAACATTCTCTGTACGGCTCCACGAAATTGAATAGAGGGAACCACATGAGCTGGTGGCAATGGGCCTTAATCGTAGTCGCTTTTCTCTTCATCGCTGTACGCTTGGCCTTTCGATTCAACCCGAGGCTTCGGCGTGCTGGAAAGGCAGCCGTTCCTGTCGGGGCCATGATGCGCATGCGTGAGTCAGGAATCGACGCGCAGGAGTCGATCTTTCAGGCGATTTCTCCGCTTCGGCATCGAACTCCGTGGAGTGCCCTTTCGGATGGGGAGCTTCGGTACGCTGCAACGCAGTTGGCGGGCTTTGCCAATTACCCGAGCGCTGTCGGTGCGATAATCTCGGAGGTCGAATTAAGCAAAGACGTCGGGCTATTCAAGGATCGTCAGCGGCTCGCAGATGCAATACGCGTGCTTCAGGGACTCGCTGAGGCACCGCAGGCGAGTGACAGTCCTCAGGCTGAATCACCGCGTGGTCAAGTCAGCAACCAACCCGATCCATGGAAACCGGCTGATGTCTCCCCGCAACTCCTAAGGTCGTTCAATCGATCAATCGAGGTGCATTCAGACTTCATCAAGAAGAACGTTTCGTCCCCACAGGCGCGAGCGGCGGAGTTTTGGTTCTGCATCGCTCCAACCATGATGTTTTTCGGCGGGTTGGTTGATCAACGTGGCAGAAGTCAGCCTGTCCCACTGCTCCAGAATGCCCAATCCTTTGACGGTGAAAGCTGCGCTGCACTGACACAGGGCTACTCGTCATTCATGTTGTACCAGATGCTTACGAATGGCGAAGGATTCCGCGATGAGATGCAGATGCTTCCGAGCGACGTAGAGAAGGTCCTGTCGCGATTGCCTAGCGATCTTCCGTTTAGTGCATTTCGCTACTATCGCGAGCGTTTCGGTATCGCGCTCGGACAACCGAATGCAGTCGATCCACGTGACTGGTCGCTCGTCTGGTTGTGGGACGTGGCAAGCGTGCTAATACCGGACGACAAAGTGCAGGAACGAGTTTTCAAAGACTGGGATAATCCGATAACTCGTCTCGAATTCGTCGCAGCTGAGATGGAGAGATTCGGGTCGATTCGGAAGAGTGCCCAAGACTACGTGGCTGGTCGAGTGTAGCTGCCCAGCCCCCTAGGTGTTGCGTGCCGAATCGCAACGGCCTAGGCGTCGATCTGTCTGCTTGTCCCTCTCATTCGCCTCACATTGATGAGCGTGGTGGTCGAGACGCCTAGCACCTTTGCGATGTGGATGACGCGCTGAAGCTTTCACATTCTAGCTCGATGGTGATCCGTCTATGCAGTTCTCCAGCACCCGCTTTACCTGAGCGGCGGACCACTTTCCCCCTCTTCGCGCTGGCGTGCTTTGAGCGTTGAGAACCTTGGCTGCGCCAAGCAACGTATCTGTGGTGGCGAATGCGTGCTTCACGAGGGGCGAGACATCGGAAATCCACTGTGCTGCTCGCTTGCGGCGCACGGACGCGCTCGCGCGCCGTCCGAGCAGCTGTGTGGCCTTCGTGATCGGCTTGGGCGAGCCTAACTTGACTCCACGCGCACGTACGGCTTCGAGCGCTGCTATAGTGCGAGCTGAGATCATCTTCGCCTCCTCTTGCGCTACCAATGCCATGATCCCGACGGTTAGCGCGTTAGCGAAGGGCATGTCGCAAGCCACGAAATCGACGCCGCTCTCCTTCAGCCCGAGCAGGAAGTGTGCATTTCTGGCCAGTCGATCCAGCTTCGAGACGACTAGAGTCGCCTTGTGAATGCGGCTGGTGGCCAGCGCTCGCATCAGTGCCGGACGTTCCGAGTTGGTTCCAGATTCGACCTCGACAAACTCCTCGATCAGACTGGCATCGCGACCCTTTAAGAAGCCACGGACAGCCTCGCGCTGCGCTTCCAGCCCGAGTCCTGAGCTTCCTTGTCGTGCAGTGGAGACGCGAAGATAGGAGACGAAACGTGTGCATTCCATGTCATTCTCATCTAGGTGTGTTTAAACGGTACTAGTTACCACCGTTACTAGAAAAGTAAACCTCGTTCTGACATGGTCAATGGATGCGACCATGAGCTTCACTCCGAGATGAGCGCCGAACGTTCACGAGATTCCCCATCCCTTTGCCTCGTTAAGAGTGGCCTCTCGAATTCGATCTAATCCAAGGAGATTGGGCCGCATACTCCAGCCCCTGATTTCATTCGCGAGTACACCACAGACTTGTAGCTGGCGAAGCGCGATCTTCTTGTTCGTGCCTTCAGGCGGCCACGGATGAGCGGGGTTCCCTTTATCAAGTCGCCCGAATAGCTCGAGACGCGCCAATCGGGTTTGCGCGATTATTTGAACGCGGTTATGCTCAAAATGGCAGCATCTTCCTAATCAGTCCCCGAGGCTTCCGCCTTCGCGAGTGAGAAAGGAAGACTGCCATCTACATCCACGCGGCAGCGCCGCCTCGATTAGGAGCAAAGAGTGTCACAGACTCGGCCAATGACCGTCGCGAACATCGCGTTCCTTCTGGACCGCCTCGCGGCAGACACCCCGCCCAATCAGCAGATCCGTGAGCTGACCCAGAACGCCATCGAAGCGGTCGTACGGCGTCAGAAAGCCGGCGAGGGGGGAGAGGGGCTTATCAGGTGGGACGTTGATTGGGAGCATCTCGCCCGCACGGACACGTTTAAGCTCTGCATCGTCGATAACGGCGATGGTATGACACCTGAGCAAATGTCGTCGTACTTGAACAGCCTTGCAGTTCAGGGCGCCAATCAAACCCAAAGCATCTCAGAGAATTTTGGAGTTGGTGCTAAGATCACGGCCCTTTTCCGGAATAGCCTCGGTCTCGTCTATCAGTCTTGGCGTGACGGCCGTGGTACGATGGTCAAGCTGCACCGAGATGACTCCATCGGGCAGTACGGACTAGACTCATTTGATCTCGCAGATGGTCCCCATTGGACTCCGCGGATCAAGGACGTCAATAGACCTAGAGGCATCGAGGACTCTGGGACCAAGGTGACGCTTCTCGGTGTCAGCGACGAAGGCAACACCTGTGTGCCGCCCGAAACAGGGGGAATGAATTGGCTGGTGACGTACTTAACCAGTCGCTATTTCCGCCTGCCGGCGAACCTGAAGCTTCAAGTTCGCGTGCTGACGAAGGATGTTGAACGCTGGCCGAAGGGCGAGCCATCGCCCTCGGAGAAAACATTCAATCTCCAGACTATCCGCGGCACGAAGCATCTGTTCGACGAGTATTCAAGCGCGCACGGTACGGTGCATCTCTCAAATGCGGACGCGCACTGGTGGGTTTTCGACGACCCCGCGAAGTCATCGAAGGAGATGAGTTCGCGCGGAAGCCGAACCGGTCAGGCTGGCATCGTCTTCCAAGACGAGGTGTACGTTCTTAGAACGCCTCCAAGTTCACGCCGCATTCTTGCAGGCTTCGGAGTGCTGTTTGGAGCTGAGCATGTGATTATCTACATCGAACCGCGCGGGGGGACCACCGGTTTGGACCTCCGTGCAGACACGGCTCGTTCGCGTGTTCTGATCAACGGGGAAGACGTAGAGGAAGCCAATTGGTGGGAACGGTGGGGAGCCGAGTTTCGGACCCAACTTCCGGCTGAGATCAGAGCCAAGATCGACGAGATTATGGCGCGTTCTAACAGTGACCCGCACGGTAAGCTGAGAGAACGCATTCTGGAGCGACTAAAGAGGATTCGCGATTTTCTCCGCCCTAGTCGCTACCGGAAGAGTGCCTCAGGCGTGGTACTAGCTGCAGGAAGTGTTCGAGGAGGAGCCGCCGGCAGCGACGGAGAACTCAGTGAACCTCGATCTCATCGCCTCTCCGGTAGTCGAGGCGGTCGAGCAAGTGACGACTATCTCGCCGATCTTGTGGAGAGCGGGGGAGACGAAGCAGTACCCGTACTGGCACAACCCAGAGAGCCAGAAGTTCTCTGGGTTACGTTAGGGAAGGGAAGGGAAGATGGCGAGATGGAGGACGTCGCGGCAGAGATAGCGGGCGACGCACTCAACAGTTCTACCATCAAGGCTAACGCGGACTTTCGCGGTTATCGCGACGTTTTATCCCATTTCGCTTTGGTGTTCAATCCCAATGCTGACCTAGAGATAGAACGTCTGATCGTTGACTACGTGCAGGAGTGGATGGGGCTTCAATTGGTCGAAGCGGTAATGACCATCCGAAATCTCGCGAACGGGCGCACGTGGACCGGAGTTGAACTACAGCAAGCGCTCTCTCCTTATGCACTCACGAGCGTAATGATGGCAAGATTTCACGTTATCGAGCGCGTAGCTCGGTCGCTCAAGACGGACCTCGCGCGAGTGGTGACGAAAGTACAGCACTAGGCGCTGCCATTCCGGTTTTCGACTCAATTCGGTTTAAGCGGCTCGGCATGCCGGCTGGATACGACTCGCAGCGCGCATGCCGAGCCGTAAGCTCATTCCCAAGGAGAGAACTCATGAATGATGGCCCGTGGATTTGCCAAGACTGCAAGCAGCCCATCTCGAATGGCGCGATACTCGTATTCAATTCCAACTCGAGTCTTGGTGCAATCGGTTCATATCCCATTGCCGCGTCACCAGACGAAGCTCTTGACGTCCAATCAGACGCGTCGGCGGTCACTGTGGATCCGTACGCCGCGACGACGAGCGAGGTAAACGAACGTACGCTTCAAAAGTTACAGTGGATGCTAAGCAGGCCTGTGAATATTGGATTCACGGCGTACTGCTCGAATTGCGCTCCGGCATCCCACTCGCAAGCGTATTCCATTCCACCCTCACAATCGGCCGTGAGTTGGCTCGCGTGGGTAATCCATTTGCATGAAAAAACGTGGATGGGGAAGGAAGATCTTCATCGTATGGCAGATTTCTGGTTCTACAATCGAGGGCGGCGCGCCGGCGAGTATCTTTGATAGCCAACGCGCCGGCGCATGCGAACGCCAGACCGAACTAATCGACGGCCCTTTTCTCTAAAGTCGCGACGCGTTCGGCGAGGCGCCTATTGACCTCGTTGCCGTCTGCCCCATGATGAACTCGCCGATGACACGTGGGACAGATCGCCGCGACTGAGCTTGGATGGTCCGGTCCTCCATCGGCGAGCCGTCGGATGTGGTGCGGCTCCAAGTACGGCGTTCCATCTATCCTTGTAAATGGCGCAGGAATTAGGCAGCTCTCACACGTGCCATCTGCCCGCTTGAGTACATACGCCTTTACCGAGGCGCTGCGTGTGTAGACGTTCTGAATGCGTTGAGCAGGTGTCGCGCTGGCCGGCGCTTCTTGTAGCGCACGGCGTCTTAGTTCCTCGAGTGAGACAGGCGCAGCAGCGCGACTCACGCGATCTTGTCTCAGGTCGGGAACAACGTCGGGAGCTATTGACGCCGGCGAGTCTAACCCGAGGCCAAGGTGGAATACGATGATGCGTCGGCCATTTCCCTCGAGGTCTGGGCCATGTTTCTCATGAAACCCGAGGCACTCTGTGCCGCCCTTAAATCGCACATAAGACTTTCGAGTCTGCTCAAACACGAGGATGCGATCCCGATTTGCGATAGCATCACGAAGTCTTGCATTCCCTCGAATAAACTCCATATCGCCGATTTGTCCTTCGCCGGTGTACCAATAGAGACCGTCGGGCTGCGGGCCGTCCTGATATCCGTACTGTTCTCCGCTCGCGCCCGTAAAGATCAGAATCTCGGTGCTGTTGGCAGGTGTGCTTATCCCGCCCTGCCGCTGCCCACCAAACGCATCGTGGACTTCACGACGTCTGTATTCTTTGCCGACAAAGAGTTCCATTTTCGTCGAAAGTGTTGAGGTCACCAGATAGCCGATTATATGGGCACTCCCGAGAATGCTCGATCATCATACTTGCGACAACTATAAGCTACGAAACCGGCGACTCTCGCCGAAGGCAACTGCGGAAGTAATCTGACGTTTCGGGATCCGTACAGTAGATGTAGCAGCCCTTCATTCCCCGAGTCATCAGTGTGCGGTAAGTATTCTTGATGATCTGGTCGGCGACTTGCGCTGCCTTCGCCGAATCGGTCTTGGCCAGTTTTTTCAGTCCGTGGAGCGACTTGTCCTGAAATGCGCGTGCGGATGGAACGGTCAGCACGCGGCCATCTCGAATGATCAGGTCGGGGCCAATGATAACGCCCACGTAATCGAGTTCTAGCCCTTGGCAGGTGTGTACACATCCAACTTCGTTTACCGAGTCAGGGGAGACTATCCAGAGGCTGCCATCCTTGACCAAGTTCCATCGGCGTTTGTAGTTGCTGCCGATAGTGATATCCTGAACGGCAGGATCCTTCTTACCCAGCCACGGCCAGCAATATCCGGCGACCATCCGCGATTTATTGCCCGTGTTCATCGCCTCAATGAGGTCGTGAAGCTCTGACGGGGAGTCGAAAACGTGAAAGTCGTATTGGGCACTATCGAGCGTTGTATTGGCCGTGGTGCGGATATCAAGCACATGATCCAACCACGCGAGATACCCATCCGAACCGCTGCACCGGAACTGCGATGCCAATCCGTACTCTTCGACTACGGCACCACGGGATTCGGCGAACGTGCGAATCGCAGCCTTTGAGCCAGCATCGCGCAGAGTAACCCGTTGATCCTCATCGATAAAAAAGACCGTGCACTTGCCTGCCGCGATGAGTTCCTTGGTCTGGTTTTCGCCTTTGTTGTTTAAGAGGCCAGACTTCTCACTCAATCGATGCGCCTCATCGACGATCAACAGGTCAAAGGCATTCGGGGTTGATTCGACGAACGATCCAGAGCTGCCGAACAGGCTCTCATACTTCGTTTTGGTGAGACTACCAGTGAGCTTGGACTGAAATACGGCACGGGGCGCGGCATTCCGTGAGACATATTTGCAGACGAGTCCATCCGATGTCAGCGCTGAAAGCAGGTTGATGGCCAGCACAGATTTGCCAGTACCGGGACCTCCCTCTACGATAACGACCCGAGGCGTGGCGGATGATGCGGATTTTGCAGCTGCCACGACACCTTCGAATACGGTCTTCTGATCGTCGATGAGGACAAACTCGGGATTGCCCTTCATCAAGACTGCTAGACTATCGGCGAGCGCCTTCGATGGACGGATCTTTGCGCCTTCAATCTCCTCGAGAATTCCGGAGCTATCGCCGCGCTTGACGTGTGTGCTGATAAAGCTGCGCAGCTTTGCCTTCTCCTCCTCACCCTTCAGGAATAGGGGGGCCTTGCTGATGTAGCCATTGTAGAACGAGTGGTCTATCTGCCCATCGCGAACGTAATTGTGAAGATAGGCACACGGTCTAAGCACGATGCCTCCCTCGTGAACCGCTGTGTTGAATCCTTCAAGCAAAGTTGAATACGACCACGCTTGATACGAGGGATGGACCAGTTCGCGATTTCCGCCACCCACGAACGTAGTTACGATGGCGTCGCGGTCTGTTCGCGTGGCTGATTCCCACTGCTTTAGTTCGACGATTACCGCGTTCTTCCCGTTCTCATCGTCGAGTCCCGTCAGGGTTACGTCGATACGCTTCGAACTCTGCGGAATGTGAAATTCAATTGCGATCCCCACATTGGGTGGAATACTGTCGTCCCTCAGAACGCTGGCCATTCGCGTCAGAGACTCACGCCATGACCGAAGCTCGCTCGTTCCAACTCCGCGCCCCGTGATCGTTTTGTAGCGGAGATGAATCACCTCATCGATTTCACGTTCGTCGATATCGGACAGGAATTGACGCTTGTCGGCGGAATAGACGATCACGCTTCACTCTCGTCAGTGACAGGCTGTCGGAGGCGCTCGGCGTGCGCTGCAAAATATGGCTGCGCCGGTTGCTTCCAGCCTCGCACTTGACGGGCGGTGAGTTCAGCCTGTCTTCGTTGAACGGCATCAGTCTCGGCGCGGCGTCCTAAATGCACCGTACCCTCCGCGTTGACGATCACGTACTGCCGCTCGAATAAGGCATCACAACCGAAGAGACAGAGCAGCATCGTATTGTGGTCGAAGTCGAGTCTTTCTTGATGCGAGCAGTCACTGCGCCGTTTGATGTGCGCGGCGATTAACAGGTCTTGACTAAAGCTCTCGCCGCAGAGAGCGCACAAGGCGGTGGAGTTGCCTTCTAGTAAGAAGCGTCGGAGCGACTGTTGTTCGGCCCTCCGCTGAACGAGCGAGGGCTTGTCGAGACTCGCGAGGCCTTCAAGCTCCTTCCGTGATGGGAGGGGGGCTGGAGCGGGAGGACTGGGTGTCTGTGGTGTTGGTTTGATGCCACGCTCCTCTAACAGGGCACTTAACACCAACGATCGTTCCGGCGAGAGCAGCAGAGCACCGGGGTACACAAAGGTGCTGCTGTAGCCAAGCGGCGGGTTCAAATCGACATATGGGATCGGCGGCGTCAATCGTTGCACGTCTTCGAGGAGAATCATGTACTCCCAGATTCGCCCGTCCTCTGTCGGTCCCCACATTTGTCGTGCGTACTCGGGGTGATGCACCTTGTCGAAAATGCGAGCTACTGCAAACGCTTCGTTGTTGCCGGTGAAGAGGGCGCGATCTCCGACCTCTAGCGCGTTCCAGTTCTTCGGAGTTTTGTTGGCCAGCGTCGGCGTAAATCCCCACGTCGAAATGGGACGAGAGCCAAACCGTGACTGTATCTCGCGGAAGATGTTGGAGTCAACGGCTTGCTGTAGCCGACTTAGCGGAATCGCGGGATCGACGCTCTTGGGGAAATTCTCACGTCCGGGCAATACAATAGTTTGAATCATAGGAGCTAGGACTTTGGCGTTGATGGCAGCTCCGAGTACTTCAATGCTGACCCCTTCGATGTCTCAACGGGGTACTTCTCCGCATTTCCTTGGAGCTTTGAACGGATCGCGGTGACTGGATCGACACCCGTGGCTTCAGCAAACAGCAAGGCATAGATCAAGACATCCGCGACTTCATCTCGAATGCGATTGAACTTCTCCGTCTGACGAAGCGACTCAGTTATCTGCTCGTCGGTTTTCCATAGAAGCGTTTCTTGCAGCTCACCCACTTCTATGGAGAGCGCCGCCGCGAGATTCTTGGGTGTATGAAATTGTTTCCAGTCTCGCGCATCACGAAACGCCAGAATCTCGGACATCAGTTGCGTTATCGAATCCTCTGACACTGTGCGCTCCTAGTTATTCCCGTCTGTCCATACGTACCAGCCCTTCAGTCCCAGCACCGCCGCCCATTCGTCAACCCAACCAAGCTCGGCACCAGCCGCCCAACTCGCTGCGCCCTCACGCCAAGACTCGTACAGTCTCTTCGCGGTTGCGAACGTGTCGATCCGCTTGAATCTCGACGCGATGTCTGTTCGGCGTGGATACTGGTCTTCAAGCCATAGGGCGAACACGCCATTCATCGTGTTGCTCGCCCTGTAGATCAAGCGGGAGGTTGAATTCGCAATGGTACGATCCTCAGCAATCTTCAGTGCAACGCGAAGCTGACGTTCTACAGCGAAGAACCACAACTCACGGAACTCCGGATGCTCTCTGATCAACGTTGATTCGATGAGCAGGTCAACGGGGAAGTTGTACAACTGACCGTTAATGCCGTCGATCCAACGGCGTCCCATCTCCACTTGATCCAGCGACGACATTCCTAGCTTCCCGAGCCGTGCAAGGTCGCTCGCAATTGCGCGGTTCGCGAGCGCATAGGACTCAATCGAACTGGCGAACCACTTGTTCACTCCTGCACGACGGGCAAGCGCAGCGAGTCGGGCATGTTCGAGTTCATGTCGAATCTGATGAACCCGCTCAACGCCAGCTCCGTGACTTACGACCACACGGTGATACCCACGCCCGTGCACCCAACCAAGTTCAATCTTGGCGAGAATGCCACGTAGCGTTGCTTCTTCAATCGTGACGCTGAGTCCACCGATCTCCGAGACTTCGTCTGTCACGGCGGAGAGCATGGAGTCAGCCCGATTGCCGCAGTCGTGAGCAGCTATGCTGGATAATTGGGTGAGTAGACCCTGACTAGCATCCCATACCTCTGGCGCTGATGACCGCTCTTTTAGCACCCTGAGTGCCTGATCCAACGAGCCAATGGCTTCCGGCAGCACGTTGACATCCCGACGATTCGCGAGGGTCAGGCCAAGTCCATACCAAGCGTTCGCGTAGTTGGGATCAAGCTTCACAGCCTCCCGAAATACGCGAAGCGCCTCGTCAGGCTGACCTGCCTTCGACAGCATCGCGCCAACGTTTGCCATGGCGTACACATTCCGATCCAGTTCTAGGGATCGTCGATAGAGAGCGATGGCGCGATCAGCCTTTCCTCGGCGAGCATATAGGTTGCCGAGCAAGGTCATCGAATCGGGGTCGAGCGGGTCGATGGCGAGGCTCTTGAGCAAGGCGTCTTCCGATGCGTCCCACTCCTCAAGAACGAGATGCGCCTGTCCCAGTGCCCGCCAATACTTTGCCGTCTCCGGCCACGTCGTTGTCAGTGACTTGAGATCGTCGGCCGCGCCCGCAGTATCCCCACGCTCAGCCCGTCGTGTTGCCTTGGCGAATCGCCTTTCAGCGTCGGCTAAGTCACGGCCAGTCGGCGGAGAGAATCGAAGCGTGAGGTGCGAGTCTTCCGGTACACCCGTAGCACTATCGACGACCGCCACCTCTACCCACGGACCCATGAAGTTGAACTCGTGGCTCACAGCCTTCTGAAGGACGGACGCATTCCAGTGTCCGTCGGCATAAGCCCGTAGCACTTCCGCCTGAAAAGTCGGCTGGAGGTCGCCAACACGGACGACAACTGTCGAATGTGAGGTCACGAAGTATCGAGGGAGCGTCGGAGAGCCAGCTACTGTCAGCAGATTGCCTTTCAAGGGAATTATAGCGTTCCAGCATGCCTATCGCTCTGGCCGATGACCCATCTACCGGTCGAAGCGGCTTGGGACGAGTGACGGGGCCTAGGCTGGTCTATCAGGCGTCTGAGCGCCTTTTCATCCCCATGATAGGCTCTCCATACGTCGGAGAGGAATTGGGCCTCTGGCACACTGTTGCAGACGATTGGCGGCAATCCATCAGCGAGGTCCAGCGAGGCGATGATTCTCGGTTCGTTGATCATGGCTACAGCGTACGATCTCGCGTCATTGGTGCGTCATCGGGTAGCGTCTTTATGGTACAACTGGTCACGGACGCCCTTCTCATCCCTATCGCCCTGCACGCCATTAATGCCTTTGGGGATGCTTCAGGAGGCTGCAGAGCGCTGGAGCGTTGGAGCTACCCTGTCTAGCTCGAGGATTTGTCGTGAAGTAAAGATATGAAAAGCCGCGTCAGGCGGGCGGGCTAGTGCAATCGTTTCTAAGGACGGCAATTCGTGATTTCCATGATCTCTCTTTGCGTTTGAAGCTTTGGAGGTCGAGATCGACGCATTGAAGAAGCGCCTGACGGCTGCCAAGAGCTGTTCTTCTGATTGTCGAGAGATTTCGATGTCGAATGGGTAGTCCCAAGCCCGATCAAGTGAACAATTGACAAGAGCGTTCCTTAGACTGGCGGCTCCGTTTCAACAGGCGTCGTCCGATCTACAACATCTACCTTCACCACCTTTCCTGTAGAATGCATCCGCTGAGCCTTCAGTGCACGTCGAGCCACCGCAAGAAGCAGCTTCACCGCCAAGAGCGGACTATCGTTAGTGAGTCGTGAGAGAGTCTGCCTTTGTTCCTCCGAGAAGCCAAGTTCTGCTCCTAGAGTTGCGGAAGCATCGCGTAGTAGCTGTACTTTATTGCGCTCGGCGTTCGTGGCCGCGTCTGTTCCTGCCGCCCAGTCTATGCGGACCTGTCTAATAGTGCCGCTTATCGAGCGCACGATGGCGCTCAGGCGCTGAACGGCAACGCCGGTAACACCCAGCTGAAATGCTATCGTTAATGCCTGCCTCAGCGGTTCCGTGGCCCCAGTAAGTTCAATGACGCCGAGAGAGGCGTACTGAATCTTGCGAACAGAAATCTGACGCTCAGGACCAATGATTAAATTCAGATCGCGGAAGAAATCGTAGTAGCTCCACCCGCCCGCAAACGGATACCGTGAATATGCCGCTCCGAATTGCTTCACTTCGCTGTCGAGACTCAGCGAGAGAACGAACCCGTACGTTTCGCTAAGATGGCTCGAGAACGTTGCCAGATCCTCCAAAGTCCAGCGGCCATCAACCACAACTTCCACCTTTCCAATCGCACCTATGTCGTAGCTCATAATGTCTTTGCAGCCTCTTGTGATTTAGCTGTCAGTCGCTGAGTAAATGCAGCCCTATGGGGGCACAGAAACTCCGCATGCATATACAGATTGGCACCGCCCTCCGGAAGGCCTCCCGCGGTCTGCGCGTGGTCCGTAGATTAGACCGACCCTGATCGAAGTTTCTGTTCCACGAAAATATCTCAATCAATGCTGACGAACCTCAAATCTCCGGCCAATTTCCAAGGCTTGCGGGATCGTTCCAAGACCCGAGATTGGATCAGAGGGAGGAGTCACGTGAACATGCGACGAAAGCTGATTAGCACCGCAGTTCTGGGATTGATCGTGGGCCAGCTGAGTGGGTGTAGTAACGGGGATACATCCACTAAAAATGACGAGAACTCTGCCCAACCCGTGAAACAGGCAGCGACGGAAGTGCCAGTGCGAGATGGCCCTTTCGGTCTCAGCATGGGCATGTCCGAGCAGGCGGCGAAAGCGGCGACATCTGGTTGGAGCATGATCGAGCAGGGATTCTTCACGGTTGAGAAGGTTCCTCGCACTCACGATGCGTTTGTGTCCTATACCCTCATGTTTGGGTCAGCTGGACTGTGCAAGATCATTGCGGTCGGTCGCAATATTGAATCAGATGCACACGGCACGGTCCTTATGGGATCATTCAAGTCGCTTGAAGATGGCGTCAGCGAGAAATACGGGAAGCCAAGTGAGGAACACAACGTTCTCCAAACCGGAAGCATTTGGAACGATCCCCAAGACTTTATGATGGCCCTGCTAAAAAAGGAGCGTTTGTTCGTTACGCTCTGGGAGAAGAAAGCTGACAGCATGAACATAGGTCATGTTAAGACGATTGCGCTTCAAGCGCATGCGCTTGATCGCTCTACGGCTTGGCTGCGCGTCGGCTATGAGTTCGAAAATTTCGACGCGTGTTCGAAAGAGGTCACGAAAGCGCGTAACAGTGCGCTGTAGCGAAGTGAGACGCAACTAGAGATGCGCTTACTCAGCAGATGCGGTAGACGAGCGAGACGCGGGGTGAGGTTAAGCCAACCTAGACGTAGATGTTCCGAGAATTGGGCGAACTGCGGTTGAGGCTTCGCGTGTAGTCTCAGTCGGGCTTTGGCTTCTGTGGAGCGAAGGAAATCTTTTGCTTGGCAGTAGAACAAGAATGAAGCTCGCGGCAGATGATACGTTCGCGACACCCATCTCACACCAAACATTTAGTCATTGGAGAACTGAATGCTGGTCGATGACCGTGAAGCAGTACTCAGAGCGATTGCCGAGTTTGACAGCCTTGGCCGTGAAGCCTTTCTTGCGAAGTATGGCTTCGGTCGAGCGCGAGAATTCTTCCTGTTCTACAACGGTCGATTCTACGACTCGAAGGCAATCGTTGGAGCGGCACACGGAGTATCGAGCGTATCTGGCGTACCGCTCGCTGCTAGTGATTTCAGCGGGGGAGAGCAGACCGTCAAAAAGACGCTGAATACGCTCGGATTCACTGTCATCCGGACCAGACTGTCGGAGGTTTCCCCATCCGGCGAGACACGGGCGGTCATCCTAACTTGGAATCCTGATCGGTGGGAATGGCCCGACCGAAGCGAGGTCGTTCGTAGGTTTAATGGCGGCGAGTCGGTGCGCATGCGGTGGAGTTCCGGCAATACCCGTACGCTTCCAATTGGCACTCGCGCATTTCTTCTAAAGCAAGGTGCCGAACCACGCGGATTCGTCGCGAGTGGCTGGACGATCTCTTCTCCCTTCGAAGCACCCCATTGGGACGATGAGCTAGCCGCGAAGGGGGGGACGGCGAACTATGTCGAGGTGCTTTTTGATACGGTGCTTGCGGACGAATCGGAGCCGCTCGATCCTCGTAACTCAGAAGGGGCACTCTCCCAGATCAATTGGGCAATCCCGTCGTCGGGAACCAGTATCAACGGGGAAGCATACCTTGCGCTTGAAACTCTATGGGCCGCAAGGGAGCGTCATTCCTTTCATCCAAATCGTTCCTATACCCGCAGTGACATTACACGTGCCCTTGGTATAGAAGCGAAACCTTCCGGCGACTGGCTGACCGGCTACCACCGCGAAGGGGACGAAATGTTCATCTTCGCTGCGGTCAATGCAGCGGGCCGCACGGGGCACGACTACCAGAATGAGTGGCTCCGGTCTGATCGATTCCGCTGGTTCGGGACGACCAACTCAAAACGGACCGACGCCAAGATTGCGCCGATGCTAAGCCGTGAAGTGACCACGCATATCTTCTGGCGCTCCTTAGATCGGGGTCCCTTCACGTATGCCGGAGTCGGTGTCCCAGTCGCCGTGACGGACTCGGTACCCATCCAAATCGTGTGGGACGTGCTGGATCCGTCCGCCGCCGATGACAGCAAACTTCCCGAGGAACTGGATGACTCTGTTGGCCAGTATCCGGTCGGGGCCGGTCGGCAGGTCACGGTCAATAAATACGAGAGAAGCCGAGCGGCTCGGAAAGAGTGCATCGCCCACTATGGTGCCGCCTGTTTGGTCTGCGGCTTCGACTTCGGGATTGCGTACGGTGCAATGGGGCACGGGTACATCCACGTGCACCACCTAGTCACCATGGCTGAGCTTGCCAAACGTTTCGCCGAAACTGGCGTCGAATACATTCTCGATCCCGTTCGCGACCTTCGGCCTGTCTGCGCTAACTGCCACGCGATGATCCATTCGCGTCGCGAGCCATATGCAATCGAAGAGCTACGTAAGCTGCTGACTTAGCGGAAGCAGCACGCTCGGCCTCTGGCGGTCAACTTTGATAAAGAGCTTATATGAAAGGTTTTGGACCGCTTGTAGAACCGCGAGATTTGTTGGCCAAGCTGGTACATGATCGCAATCGGATTCGGCTGGACGCTCACGACACGTATGCAGCATATGATTTCTTCGTGACCGCGTGGCATATTCTTGACTGGATGTATCCTGACCCCTCAGAAGCTTCGATTCGAAGATCGTTGCGAGATGAAAATTCCATTCTACAAATAGCGGATCACGTGGCAAATGGTGCGAAGCATTTCGTATTGACGAACAAGCGTCATACCAGTGTGTCGGACATCGAGGATCGGGATGGGGCATTTAGCGCAAACGCGTTCTCGTCGATGTTTAGCGCTGACGCCTTCGCGTTTGATGGTCTTCACGTTCGCCTCTCATCGGGAAAGCTGGAGACGGTTTCTCACTTAGCCGATCAGCTGGTCGAATTCTGGGAAGCGCATTTGCCGCCACAATAGGCGACCGTATCTAGCTCATTTCAGCGGAACCGACGACGCCGAAAAGAGGTAGCTCAGTTGTTCGGGAAAGTCGGTATCGGTGGCGTTCCGCGTTGTCTCAGGGTTGCGAAGGCTGCTGAATTCCCGTGATACGCCATCCAGACCAGCGCCAGAAATTCGGCCTCGATAGCGGAGTTACAGACGATTATTTCCCCGTCGTTTAAATCGAGTAGGGCGGGTATTGGTCGTCTATTCGGCATGGGTGGGAATCTTCGGCAGGGTCGTCATCGCTGCGTCATCCAGCGCGAACACCAGAAGCTAGGGCACAGTCAGGTGTCATTCTTACGGCCTTTCGCTGCGAGTTGACACGCTCCCGCTAGCCACTTAGTCTACGAGTTCTGAGTGGTTAAACGGACTGGTAATATTTGTCCCCACTCTGTCCCCATTTTATCAATTTTTTGAGCCATTATATCGGCCCAAGAAGCACGTCTAGGGGGAAGAAGATCGTCTCGATTTGCGATTAAATCGTTGTTTTGCAACTGTTTAAACGTTTTTGAGCGAGTTGGACAGGTGGCTGAGTGGTTGAAGGCACCGGTCTCGAAAACCGGCGTACCGGCAACGGTATCGTGAGTTCGAATCTCACCCTGTCCGCTGCAGCAGGTGCTGTGTGTGCGACAAGCGATTAGCAGGAACTGGGAGTGGACGCGCCGTCGTGGAACCCCGCGCCGGCGCGTTCGTCTATCAGGAAGCAGTGGCAGGTGCAGGTGAGGGATCAGTATTCAGGATGGATGGCCGAGTGGTTTAAGGCGCACGCCTGGAAAGCGTGTGTGCGTGAAAGCGTACCGTGAGTTCGAATCTCACTCCATCCGTAAGTGCGAACACCCCGTACCGAACGGCGCGGGGTGTTTTGCGTTTGGCGGGCTCGAGTGCTCGCGGCGACGAGAGTTGCGGACGCGTGTGCGGCGCTCCAAGATCACGAGATGCGGCGAGGATCTGTTGCGAACCGTCAGGTACATGGACTTCGCTCGCAAGCACATTCAGCGTTATCCGTCACGCTGATTTCATCAAGAATGAAATATCGAGCTCATCTAGGCGTCGTGGCCGCGCCCACCACATGACGGTCGTTGCTGTCGACAGGGCGGCGCGTAAGGAGCCTAGCTGGGCCCGTTCTATACATTGGCGTTAAGCGCGCACGGAACTAGGTCCGCATTCTCACGGTACGCTTCCTCCAGCGATTTCGGGGCACGCCGCAGTATTCAATTTCTAGTGTGGAGATGATCCAAGTGCTTTCTCTCCGATGTGTCCTCGCGGCCGTCCTCTCGGTAGTCGGTAGTTCCGCCGCCAGCGCACAGCAACTCGTGAACCTCGGCTTCGAGACCCAAGGCATCGGCGGCAGGCCGAGTGGATGGGGACTGGGCGGCGACGGGTTCGAACTCGTTGCCGACTCCGTCTCACCAATGGAGGGGCGATTCAGCTTGCGCACGCGATGGATCGGACCTGCGGGATATACCGAGGACTCGCGTAAGTTTGCTGTGGCCAATCAGCCCTTTCCTGTGGCCGTCGCCGCCGGACGACGGCTGCGACTCAGCGGCTACATCCGCACCGAAGGCATTACTACAGGATTTGCCGGATTCTGGATGCGAGTGGACGCGCCGAACGGCGCCGCGCCGCTGGCCTTCGACAACATGGCGTCTCGCGGGCCCCGTGGCACGACACCGTGGACGCGTCACGTCATCGAGCTGCCCGTCGACTCCGGCGCGGGGGCGATCTACCTTGGGCTGCTCCATCCGGGTGACGGCACCGCGTGGTTCGACTCGATCACCGTCGAAGTGTTCGGCGAGCCCATGCCGCGTACGGTGTTGTCGTACACACCTCCACCCCGCACAGCCGAAGACATGTCGCGGCTGCTGACCGACGCCGAGTTGGCGGTGCCGCGCGACAGCGTCGTGATCTCCGAAGACTCGGCGTACGCGGGCTGGATGCGGAAGAATGCTCGCCCTATCCGGTCACTGGGTGCTACCGACTTCTCGGACTTGCAGTTCTTCAAGCCGCTGCTCAACGGCAAGCGCATTGTGCAACTGGGTGAAAGTGGCCACGGTGTCGCCGAGTTCAGTCTGGCCAAGGTGCGTCTCATCAAATACCTCCACGAAGAGATGGACTTCGACGTGATGGCGTTTGAGAGCTCGACATTCGAGTGTGATCGCGCGCGGAAGAATGTGCAGTCACTGTCGGCGCTCGAGCTCATGCGCGCCTGCATCTTCGGCGTCTGGCACGCTGACGAAGTGGTGCCGCTGTTCGAGTACATCAAGGAGACGCAGCGAACGACTCGTCCGCTCATCCTGGCTGGCTTTGACGAGCAGACCAGTTCGCTCACGGCGAATGCGCGCCCCGGGGTCCTGCGTTCGCTGGTATCGACCATCGACACGGCCTACGCCAGGCACGTGTATACGACGGACTCCGTATTCCTTGCCAATCGGCGCCCGGAGTATGCGGCCGCGAACAAAGATCGATTGGTCGCCTTCTACGATTCGCTCGCCGCGTTCATCACCACGCATCGGCGCGCGATCGAGGCCGCCCACCGCGATGACCCGAACGCGGCGATGGTCGGCCGGCAGGCGGCGACCTCGATGACGTACTTCGTTCGCCAACTCGCGGCTGGACCCAACCGGGAAGGCACCGAGATCCGGGACCTCGGCATGGCCAACAATCTCGACTTTCTGCGTGACGAGCTGTATCCGGGCAAGAAGATCATCGTCTGGGCGCACAACTTCCATATCCAGCACCGCGAGAACACACGCGCGACGGCCGCCGACTCCTCGATGGCGACAGCGCGCACCATGGGGACGTGGGTCGCCGAGCGCCATCGGCGCGAGCTGTATACGATTGGATTGTTCATGTACCGGGGGACCGCCGCGGCGAACGATCGTCGGCCGTATCAAATCGCCCGCTCGCGCACCGGCAGCTTCGAGTCGATCTTGCATCAGGCGTCGTGGCGCTACGCGTACGTCGATTTCTCACGGGCGCGTCGCGAGCGCGGCACCGAGTGGATGTGGAATCGCATCACGGGATTGTCCTGGGGTACGCAACCCGAGCAGTTCGTGCCCCGCGACGAATACGATGGCGTGTTGTTCATCGACACAGTGCACACGCCGCGGTATCGATGAAGAGCCGGGGCCGTGACAGCTCTCGACGCGTGACGAGCCAAGCCGCAGATTTCTCGAGCCAAGTGAATGACCCTCTCATCGGCCTCATCATGCTCTTCGCCATGCGCCTGACCCTGCGGTCTCTTGCCCGCGTTGCGCTCGTCACCGTCGCCTCGGCGTCAGCGCTGCCCGCGCAGACCGCCCCCCGCGACACTACCGACAAGTTTCGGTGGTTGGAGGCCATGCTCGGCGACAGCGCCATGGCGTGGGTGCGTGCCGAGAACGCCAAGACGTCGGCGATTCTGGAAAAGGATCCGCGCTACGAGGGCACCTACCAAGCGGCGCTGGCCATGGCGCAGGCCAAGGATCGTCTCCCGTACGTGAGCATGATTGGCGGCCGCCTCTACAACTTCTGGCAGGACGCCACGCATGTGCGCGGTATCTGGCGGTCCACCACGATGGCCAGCTATCGCACAGCAACTCCGATGTGGACCACCGTGCTCGACCTCGATGCGCTCGCTGCGTCGGAGAAGGCGAACTGGGTGTGGCAGGGAGCGGACTGCGACTCACCGGGCGAGCAACGATGCCTGGTGAATCTCTCCGATGGCGGTGAGGACGCCAGCACGGTGCGCGAGTTCGACCTGGTGACGAAGACGTTCGTGCGTGACGGCTTCCAGCTGTCCAAAGGAAAGCAGCGCGTGGCGTGGGCCGGTCGTGACACGCTGCTCGTGGCGCGCGAATGGCAGCCCGGCGATCTGACAACATCCGGCTACGCGTTCATCGTCAAGCGCGTGCTGCGCGGTCAGTCGCTGGCTCAGGCAACGGAGCTCTTCCGCGGTAGTGCAAATGATGGAGGCTACGGCGTGACGCCGTACACGCTGATGGACGGGCAGGGCCATCGTGCGAGCTTCATCCTCCGCCCGCTCAGCACCTTCGAGTTCGAGCACTACCTCGTGCGCACGAACGACGTCGCACGACTGGCGATGCCGGCGAAGGCCCGGCCGGTGGAGCTCTTTCAGGGGCAGGTGATCGTCCTGCTGGCCGAGCCGTGGAACGAAGGCACCGTCACCATACCCAGTGGCGCGCTGGCGGCGTTCGACGTGGCCAAGGCACAGCAGACGCCGACGGCGCTCGCCCCGGTGAGCGTGTACGCGCCCGGTCCGCGCGAGTCGGTCTCCGGTGCCGCCGGCACGCGTGCCGCGCTGCTCGTCGGTGTCGATCGCAATGTGCAGGGCACGGTGCAGGTATTCACGCGTACGGCCAGCGGCGTATGGGCGCACCGCCCAATGGCACTTCCGGCCAACGTATCCACTGGTGTCATCGCGGTCGACCGGAGCAGCGCCCAGGCGTTTGTGAGTGTCACCGGATATCTCACGCCGAGCAGCATTTTGCTTGCCGACGCAGCGACGGCCACGGCGCGACCGATCAAGTCGCTGGCGCCGCGCTTCGATGCATCCAAGGCGGTGGTGGAGCAGTTCGAAGCCACGTCGAATGACGGTACCAAGGTGCCGTACTACGTCGTGCATCCAAAGGCGATGCCGCTCGATGGCGCGAACCCCACCATCCTGTACGCGTACGGCGGATTCGAGGTCTCGCTCACACCGAGCTACAACGCGAACTCCGGCAAGCTGTGGGTCGAACGTGGCGGTGCGTTCGTGGTGGCCAACATCCGTGGCGGCGGCGAATTCGGTCCGGCTTGGCACGATGCCGGACTCAAGACCAAGCGACAGGTGATCTACGACGATTTCGCGGCCGTGGCGCGGGACCTCATTGCTCGTAAGATCACGTCGCCGCGACGATTGGGCATCATGGGCGGCTCCAATGGCGGTCTGCTGATGGGTGTCGAGATGACGCAGCATCCCGAGCTGTTCAACGCAGTGGACATTCAGGTGCCGCTGCTCGATATGCTGCGCTTCGAGCAGATCCAGGCAGGTTCGTCATGGGTAGGCGAGTACGGTTCCGTGTCAAAGCCGGACGAGCGCGCGTTCCTCGCATCGATCTCGCCGTTCCACAACCTCCGTCCCGGCGTGACATATCCCACGCCGCTCATCTGGACCACCACCAAGGACGATCGCGTCGGACCGCAGCACGCTCGCAAGTTTGCCGCGAAGATGGCGGACCTCGGGATGCCGTATCTGTTCTACGAAGTGATCGAAGGTGGCCACGGGTCGGGCGCCAACGCTGAGCAACAGGCGCACACGACAGCGCTCGAGTACACGTATTTCATGCGCCAGCTCATGGGCGGCGGCGGAAAGGTTGTGCCGTGACGCCATGGTGGGCCTTCAGGCCGGCGCGAGCGTCGCTGTCGCCTCGAGGGCGATCCTGCCGTCGGGCCCGAGCGCCTGGCACGTCACCGTATCCCCATCGGGAATTGCCACCAGGCGGAACGGCGCGAGATCGAACAACGGTGCGACACCGCGAAACGAGAAGGTCGCCAGCTCACGTGCCGTGTGCTGTCGCACGAGATTGGCAAGCAGTACCGCGGTGAGTGGCCCGTGTACCACCAACCCGGGGTACTGCTCGACGCGCGTGGCGTACTCGCGGTCGTAGTGAATGCGATGGGCGTTGAACGTGAGCGCCGAAAAACGAAAGAGCAGACGCGGATCGGGTGTCACGTCGCGCGTGATGGCGTGTGCGGGAGGGACGGGGAGCGCGATCGGCACCGGTGCCGCCACCGGCGCGCCCTGTTCGCGATACACGATGTCCTGTTCCTCTTCGAGGCACAGCACCCCGTCTTGCCAAATACGGTACCCCACGGTCACGAACGCCAGTGGCCCGGATTTTCCATCTTTCATCGTGACCTCACGGATCACGCCGTCCCGACGTGCCGGCGTGGCCAAGCGAAGCGGTGCGTGAAACGTCATACGCGACCCGGCAAACATCCGCCTCGGTAAGAGCACGGGCGGCATGAATCCGCCACGCTCGGGGTGGCCATCCGGTGACAGCCGAGCGTGCGGCGCGCGCGGCAAAAAGTAGAACCAATGCCAGAGCGCTGGTATCGTGGCGGGCCGGTCGGACGTTAAGATGGCATCGTCAAAGGTGGCAGCGGCGGCGAGCAGCTGCGCCGACGCCAATTCGTCGTGCACCGTTTCCGATCGTCCGCGCCAGCTCGCCAGGTCGTCCGTGGTCATGTCCGTCCCGTCTTCGATGTGGAGCACGTCACGTGGGGTCTCCGGAGTTGCCTGAAGCCAAACCCGCCACGCCACTGCCGTTGCGCGGAGTGCGCGTCGTTGATGTCGGTAATTTTCTCGCGGGTCCGTACGCCGCATCGATCCTGGGCGAATTTGGCGCCGAAGTGCTCAAGATTGAACACCCCATTGCTGGTGATCCGATGCGACGCTTCGGTACGCCATCGCCGCGGGCCGACGCCACGCTCAAGTGGTTGAGTGAAGGGCGAAATCGCAAGTCGGTCACGATCGACCTGCGGCAACCGGAAGGCGTGCAGCTCTTTCTCAAGCTGCTCGCCAAATCCGATGTCCTGATCGAAAACTTCCGGCCGGGAACGCTCGAGGAATGGGGCCTTCGGTGGGAGGATATCCGCGCTGCCAATCCCAAGCTGGTGATGCTGCGGGTGTCCGGATACGGGCAAACGGGTCCGTACCGACGGCGCTCGGGGTTTGCCCATATCGCGCAGGCGTTCGGTGGGCTCAACTACCTCGCCGGCTTCCCGGGCGAGACGCCGGTACTCCCCGGAACCGTACCGCTGGGTGATTACATCGCCAGCTTGTTCGGCGCGATCGGCGTACTCATTGCGCTGCGGCACAGTGAGGCCACCGGCCATGGCCAAGTGATCGACGTGGGCATCTACGAGTCGGTCTTTCGTGTGCTGGAGGAAATCGCCGCGGTGTACGGCGCGAACGGCAAGATTCGTGAGCGCGAGGGGTCGGGCAGTTTCGTCGCCTGCCCGCATGGTCACTTTCGCACGCGGGATGACAAGTGGATCGCCATCGCCTGCACCACGGACAAGATGTTCGAACGGCTGGCGGTCGCGATGGATCAGCCGCACCTGTCGTCAAGCAGTCTCTATGGGGATCAGCGGAAGCGACTCGCCGCCCGCGATCAGGTGAATCAGCTGGTGATTGATTGGGTCGCGGCCCGCCCGCGGGAAGAGGTCCTGCGCCGGTGCTTGGAGGAAGAGGTGCCGGTGGGGAAGGTGAACAGCATCGCGGACATTTTTGAAGACGAACAGTTCGCCGCCCGCGGTAATCTGGTGCGCGTAACAGAAGACGCGACGGGCGAGGTCGTCGTGCCCGGCGTTGTGCCCACGCTGTCCGCCACGCCTGGTCGCATTACCAATCTTGGACCCACGTTGGGTGATGCCACCGATCAGGTCCTGCGTGATCTGCTGGGACTCGCCGACGCCGAGTTGAAGCGCTTGCACACCAGAAAAATCATCTGACGGCGACACTGATGCCTATTGCCTCTGAACCCGATCGGACCCCGCTGCCGTTGGCCGGCATTCGCGTGATGGACATTGCGACAGTCATCGCGGCCCCGTTCTGTGCGACGATGCTCGGTGAATTCGGCGCCGACGTACTCAAGATCGAGCATCCCATCGGCGGTGATGCCTTGCGCCGCTTCGGGACCCCATCGCAGCGCGGTGACACCTACACGTGGCTGAGCGAGTCGCGGAACAAGCGCTCGGTTACACTCGACCTGCGGCAGCCCGACGGCGTGGAGCTGTTCAAGCAGCTCATCGCCAAGACCGACGTACTGTGCGAGAACTTTCGCACCGGCACGCTCGAGAAGTGGGGACTCGGTTGGGATGTGCTGCATGAGATCAATCCGCGGCTCATCATGCTGCGCGTCACCGGCTATGGACAAACGGGGCCCTACAAGGATCGCCCAGGCTTTGCCCGTGTCGCGCACGCGGTCGGGGGCATTGCCTATCTGGCCGGCATGCCGAAGGGCACGCCCGTCACGCCCGGCTCCACCACGTTGGGTGACTACATGACGGGACTGTACGGCTGCATCGGCGTGTTGATGGCCCTGCGACATCGCGATCTCACCGGCGAGGGACAGTATGTCGATGCGGCCCTGTATGAGTCGGTGTTTCGCTGTACCGAAGAACTGGCGCCCGCCTTCGGCATGTACGGTATCGTGCGTGAACGACTCGGCTCGTCGCACAATGATTTCGCCTGTCCACACGGACACTTCGCTACCAAAGACGGGAAGTGGGTCGCGATTTCCTGCGCCACCGATAAGCTCTTCCGTCGTCTCGCCGTGGCGATGGGGCGCGCCGAGCTCGCGTCGTCGAGCACGTACGGCGAGCAGAAGACACGCCTCGAACATCGGCACGACGTGAACGAGATCGTCCGCGATTGGTGCGGGTCGCTCACCCGCGAGGAAGTGCTGGAGCGCTGCTATGCCACCGATACGCCGGCCGGGCCGTTGAACAACATCGCCGACATCTTCGGCGACCGTCAGTTTCACGCGCGGCGCAACCTGGTAGCGATGCAGGAGCCGAAAACCGGTGAGTCGATCATCGTGCCGTCGCCCGTTCCACAGCTTTCTGAGACGCCAGCGCGCGTACGCAGTCTGGGGCCGGAACTCGGTCAGCACACCGATGAAGTGCTGCGCGAAGTCCTCGGTATCGACGAGGCAGAGATCGCCCGGCTGCGCCAGCAGCGCGTGATTTGAGCTTGGTCATGACTGGTATTCTTGCAGGCCTACGCGTAATCGAAGGATCGGCCTTCGTCGCAGCGCCCTTGGGCGGCATGACGCTGGCGCAGTTGGGCGCTGATGTGATTCGCTTCGATCCGATCGGCGGTGGCTTGGACTATCGGCGTTGGCCCGTCACGCGCGATGGCACGAGTCTTTTTTGGGCGGGCCTCAACAAGGGCAAACGCTCGATCGCGGTCGATATCAAATCGCCGCGCGGCCAGGAGCTCCTCACGCAACTCATCGCGTTGCCGGGACCCGACGCCGGCATGTTCAGTACCAACTTTCCGGCACGCGGCTGGCTCGCGTACGACGCGCTGCGAGCCCATCGCCCCGACCTGATCATGGCGAACGTGGTGGGCCGACGCGATGGTGGCTCCGAGGTGGACTACACGGTGAATCCGGCGCTCGGATTTCCTGCCATTACCGGTGCTGCCACCGACAGTGCCGTCGGCGACCCACCGGTGAATCACGTGCTGCCAGCGTGGGATGCGATTACCGGTCACCTGCTGGCGGTGGCGCTGTTGGCGGCCGAACGCCATCGCGCACGCGGTGGCCCGGGTCAGTTGGTAACGCTCGCGCTGAAAGATGTGGGGCTTGCCATGCTGGGGCATCTCGGCATGTTGGCCGAGGTGGCGATCAACGACGTCGACCGCGCGCGCTATGGGAATGATCTGTACGGCGCGTTCGGGCGTGACTTTGCCACCCGTGATGGCAAGCGGGTGATGGTGGTCGGTCTCACGGATATGCAGTGGCGCACGCTCTGCGCCGCCACGGAGATCGACGCGGATGTGGCGGCGCTCGAGCAGACGACGGGGCTGGACCTCGCACTCGAAGGGAATCGCTTCGCGGCGCGCGATGCGATCGCCGATCTCCTGTCGCCGTGGTTCGCGGCGCGGTCGTACGCCGATGTCGCCGTCGCGCTCGATGCGAAGCGTGTCACGTGGGGGCCGTATCGCACCGTTCGCGAAGCGATGACGCTCGATCGCGATCTCTCGGTGGCCAATCCGATGTTCAGCGACATCGACCAACCCGGTGTCGGACGCTACCTCGCGCCCGGATCGCCGCTGGCGTTTAGCGCCTGTGATCGCGTGCCGGTTCGGCCCGCGCCCCGCCTTGGCCAGCACACGGACGAGATCCTGCTCGGTGTGCTCGGCTTGTCTGAGTCCGCCGTCGGCGCGCTGCATGACGCAGGCGTCGTGGCGGGAGACACGCAGTAGCGGTTTCTGATTCACTCTTGTCGTCGACTTCTACCGCCCCACACATGCGCTTACCAAACAACTTCTACAAGCCACTCGCCATTGGTGCGCCGACGCCGTTCCGTGAGCGACCTGTCCGTCCCGAACGCATGATCCACTTTTTCCCGCCGCACATCGAAAAGATTCGTGCGCGCGTGCCCGATATGATCGCGCAGGCGGATGTGTTGTGCGGCAATCTGGAAGACGCGATCCCGGTCGCCGACAAAGCGGCGGCGCGCGCGGGATTCATCGAGGTGGCCAGAAACAATACGTTTGGCAGCACCGCCCTCTGGGTGCGCGTGAACTGCTTGAATAGTCCGTGGATTCTCGACGATCTCGATCAGATCGTTCGCGAGGCGGGCAATGCGGTGGATGCGGTCATGATCCCCAAGGTGGAAGGCCCGTGGGATATTCACTTTGTCGATCAGTATCTGGCGCTGCTCGAAGCGCGTTATCATGTGACGCGTCCAATTCTGATTCACGCGCTGTTGGAAACCGCCGAGGGCGTGAAGAATGTGGAACAGATCGCGCAGGCCAGTCCGCGTATGCACGGCATGAGCCTCGGTCCGGCCGACCTCGCTGCGTCGCGCGGTATGAAAACCACGCGCGTCGGTGGTGGTCATCCGTTTTACGGCGTACTGAGTGATCCCGGCGCCGACGAGGCGCCGCGTGCGTTCGCCCAGCAGGATCTTTGGCATTACACCGTTGCCCGCATGGTCGATGCTTGCGCGGCCAGCGGCATCGGCGCGTTTTACGGACCGTTCGGTGATCTCAAAGACGAAGCGGGCTGCGAGGCACAATTCCGCAACGCCTTCATCATGGGATGCAGCGGTGCCTGGTCGCTGGCTCCGAATCAAATCGACATCGCGCGCCGCGTGTTCAGTCCGGACGTGAAGGAAGTGCGGTTTGCCATGCGCATTCTGGAGGCCATGCCCGATGGCAACGGGGTCGCCATGATCGACGGCAAGATGCAGGACGACGCCACATGGAAGCAGGCCAAAGTGGTGGTGGATCTGGCACGCCTGGTCGCGCAGCGTGATCCCGCGTTGGCTGAAGCCTACGGGCTATGATCGGTAACTTCTTCGAAGATTTCTTCGTCGGGCAGGTGCTGGTGCACGCCACACCGCGCACGGTGACGGAGGGTGACGTGGCGATGTATACCGCGCTCTACGGCGGACGCTTTGCCGTGCATTCCTCGACGCCCTTCGCGCAAGCGCTGGGCTTTGCGTGTGCGCCGGTCGATTCGATGCTGGTCTTTCACATCGTGTTCGGTAAAACCGTACCGGATATCTCGCTGAACGCGATCGCGAATTTGGGCTACGCCGACGGACGGTTCGGCGTACCGGTGTATCCCGGCGATACCCTGTCGACGATCTCACGCGTGACCGGCATCAAGCTGAACCGCGACGGCACCACCGGCGTGGTGTACGTACACTCGGTGGGTCGCAATCAGCGCGACGAGATCGTCGTGGAGTACGCACGATGGGTCATGGTGCGCAAACGCGACGGTACGAGCGCGGCGCCCGAAACCGTGGTGCCGGATCTGCCCACCTTCGTAGCGCCGGCGTCGCTGCATGTGCCTGTGTCGTTCGCTGTTGGCGCGTACAATACGCAGCTCGGCGGAAGTGCCTACCTGTGGGACGACTACCACGTGGGCGAGCGCATCGATCACGTGGACGGCATTACCATCGAAGAGGCCGATCATATGCTGGCGGCGCGCCTCTTTCAGAACACTGCACGCGTGCACTTCAATCAGCATGTGGAGCGGGAAGGACGGTTCGGACGACGCATCGTGTACGGCGGACACGTCATCAGTCTCAGTCGCGCGCTGTCGTTCAACGGACTGGCCAATACGATCGGTATCGCGGCCATCCACGGCGGTCGCCACACGAACCCCACGTTTGCCGGCGACACGATCTACGCGTGGTCGGAGATCCTCGCCGCCGACGCCGTACGCGATCGTACCGACGTCGGCGCGCTCAGAATCCGCACGGTGGCACTCAAAGACCGCTCCGCGTCCGATTTCACATATCGCGATGCCACCGAGGCCTACGATCCGTCGGTGGTGCTGGATTTCGACTACACCATCTTGATGCCGCGTCGCTAACGCGCACGACCGACCTACATAGTGATTACATGGTGATTACATGGTAATTACATGGTGATGGCGATCTTTCCCGCCGTTGCGTTGCTTTCCATGAGCGCGTGGGACTCGGCCAACGCCTCCAGCGGGAACGTGGCATCAATTCGCGTGCGCACCACACCGTTGGCGAGCCACGGCATGACTTCACGGGCGAAGGCCTGTGTGACCGCAATGCGTTCCTCGAGCGGTCGGCTGCGCAACACCGTGCCGCGCACCGTGAGTCGACGCGAGAGCATGTAGCGCAAGTCGAGCGAGCTTTCGAGACCGGCCAACGTGCCGATCAGGACCAAGCGCCCTTTGAGGGCGAGGGCGGCGACGCTCTCTCGCACGTAATCCCCGCCCAACAGGTCGAGCACCACATCGATGCCACGGCCGCCGGTCCATCCACGCGCGGCCGCCGCCACCCAGCCGGGTTCTCCCGGTGTGGCGCCCGCGGTGAGTCCGAGGTCGCGGGCCACGTCCAGCTTGACATCGCTGCGCGCCGTGCCGTACACCGTCGCACCGAGCTGACGGGCGATCTGCACGGCGGTGAGCCCGACGCCGCTGCCAACGGCATGAATCAAAACAGTGTCGCCAGGACGCAGCTGCGCTTGCGTCACCAAGGCGTCATGTGCCGTGATACAGGCTTCGGGCGCGACGCCCGCGTGCGCCCAATCGAGGGCATCCGGTACACCAGCGACCGCGCGTTCGTGCGTCACCAGATACTCGGCGTGCGCGCCACCACCCACCAACCCGCACACGCGCGCGCCGACCGACCAGAGCGTGGAGCCGGCGCCATTCAACACCACTTCGCCGGCAAACTCGAGTCCGGGAATGTCCGCCGGCACGCCAGGAGGCGACGGATATCGACCCGAGCGCTGCAGTACGTCGGCGCGATTGATCGCCGACGCGTGCACGCGCACCAGCACTTCGCCAGGGCCGGGTGTCGGCACCGGCCGTTGTTGAACGGCCAACACGTCGGGGCCGCCGGGTCTGGTAATCACGGCGGCGCGCATGAGCGAAGGAATGGTCATACGAGGAGTCTGGGCGCGCGCGCGCACAATGCAAGTCGGTCGCGCGGTAACGTTTCACTCGGGCCGACGCCGTGCCGCCGGCACGGCCTTCGCGTAGACTACCGTGTGACAACTTCGAGCCAATTGTAAAGGAATGCTCCCCACGCAATCACCGCACTGGAGGTGCCATGAGCACGACCGATACGCCACTGAGCGGCCCCGACTTTTCCAAGGGCATTCCGTTTGCCGATCTCAGCGACGGAGGCCAGCTTCTGGGGCACGCGCAGGGCGAGGCGGTGCTGCTCTCGCGCCGTGGCGACGACGCGTTTGCCATCGGCGCCACCTGCTCGCATTACGGCGGTCCGTTGGCGGAAGGGCTGGTGGAAGGAGACACCGTCCGATGCCCGTGGCACCATGCCTGCTTCAGCATCCGCACCGGCGAGGCGCTGGCCGCACCAGCGCTCTCACCCGTACCGTGTTATACGGTGGAGCGACGTGGCGATGAGGTGTTCGTGACGGGTAAGGAGGCGCGCGGCGCACTCGCCGCATCGTTTCCCATGCCGTCTTCCACGTCGCGTTCGTCCACGTCGAGTTCGGCGGCGTCGCTGGTGCGGCGTGTGGTCATCGTGGGAGCCGGCGCCGCTGGCGCGGCAGGCGCCGAGATGCTGCGTCGGTGCGGATACGACGGTGCGATCACCATGGTGGACAGCGACACCGACGCGCCGTACGACCGACCAAACCTTTCCAAAGACTATCTCGCCGGCAACGCGCCCGAGGAGTGGATTCCCCTGCGCCCGGACGGCGTGTACGCCGAGCATGGCATCGAGGTGGTGCGGGCGCCCGCCGCGCGCATCGATCGCGAGGCTCGCGTGGTGGAGGTCACCGGCCATGACGCGCTCCCCTACGACGCCCTGCTGCTCGCTACGGGCGCCGAGCCTGTTCGACTGCCGCTGGAAGGCGCGGAGCTCCCGCATGTGCATTATCTGCGCTCGCTCGACGACAGCCGCGCTATCATTGCCGCGGCCAAGACGGCGCGCCACATAGTGGTGATCGGCGCCAGCTTTATCGGACTCGAGGTCGCGGCGGCGCTGACCACACGCGGACTGCCGGTGCAGGTGGTGGCGCCCGAGGATGTGCCACTGGGACGTATCCTGGGTCCGGAGTTAGGTGGCGCGATCCGCGCGTTGCACGAGGAGAAGGGCGTCATCTTCCACCTCGAGCGTAAGCCACTGCGCATTGAGCGCGACACCGTCGTCCTCGACAACCAGCAGCGCATCCCGGCCGACCTCGTGGTCATTGGCGTTGGCGTCCGTCCCCGGCTCGACCTGGCCGAACGTGCCGGGCTCACCATGGACCGTGGGGTGCGCGTGAACGAATATCTCGAAACCAGCGCGCCAGGTATCTACGCGGCCGGCGATATCGCCCGCTGGCCCGACCCGCACAGCGGAGAGCGCCTTCGCGTGGAGCACTGGGTGGTCGCGCAGCGCATGGGCCAGGTGGCGGCGCGCAATATCCTCGGCGCGCGCGAAGCGTTCGTGCACGTCCCGTACTTCTGGAGTGCGCACTACGACATGACGATCAGCTACGTCGGCCATGCCGAGTCGTGGGACACGCTGCACACCGATGGCTCGGCCGCCGAACGCAACCTCTCGGTGCGCTATGAACGGGACGGCAAGCTGTTGGCCCTGGCCACGATCTTTCGTGACCAGGAGAGTCTACAAACCGAACGGGCGATGGAGCGTAGCGTTGCTACGGCGCCGCTCTCGTGAGGATCTGTGCCGTGGTGTCGCGCGACGTGGTGATGATAGCGGCGTTCATGATGCGCTCCGTGCGCTTGACGGCATGTAAATCGCCTTGGCGTTGACGAATTCCTTCATCCCGAAGCCACCGTGCTCGCGACCGAATCCCGAATTCTTGACACCGCCGAATGGCATGTTGGGGTCGGCTGTGCCGAAGGAGTTGATGCGCACCATGCCCGTCTCGAAGTGGTCGCGGGCGAGCCGGAACGCCTGCTCCTCGTTGCGGGTAAAGATCCCACCGCCAAGACCGTAGCGACTCGCGTTGGCGATCCGCATGGCATCGACGTCGTCACTGGCCTTGATGATCGCGGCGACCGGTCCAAACAGTTCGTCGTCGTACGCGGGCGTCCCTGGTTGGCAGTTGGCCAGCACGGTCGCGGGGAAGTAATACCCGACACCTTTGTCGGGAACACCGCCGCAGAGCAGGGTGGCGCCGCCATCGAGGCTCTTGGTGACTTGTTCGGACAGGGTGTCGAACTGTTCCTTGCTCGACAGCGGACCGAGCTGCGTGCGCTCGTCGGTTGGCTCGCCCATCACGGTGGCCTGCATCTGCTCGACGAACGCGCCAACAAAGGCATCGTACACGGCGGCCGTGACGACGAAGCGCTTGGCAGAGACGCAGGTCTCGCCGTTGTTGAAGAGGCGACCGATCACGCAAGTCTTCACGGCGAGTGGCACGTCGGCGTCTTCGAGCACGAGATAGGCGTCATTCGATCCCAGCTCGAGCACCGTTTTCTTCAACTGCTTTGCCGCGGCCTGGCCGATGTGCCGTCCCGCCGCATCGCTGCCGGTCATCGTGACGCCGCGCACGCGTGGGTGCGCGATGATCGCGTCCGACGTGTCGTGGTCCACGACCACCACATCGAACAGGCCCTTGGGCAAGCCTGCCGCGAGACAGATATCGCGCAACATGAGCCCACTGCCGGTGCAGATGCTGGCGTGCTTGAGGATCACGCCGTTGCCCGCCATC
This sequence comes from Gemmatimonas groenlandica, assembly GCF_013004105.1. Lineage (NCBI taxonomy): Bacteria > Pseudomonadati > Gemmatimonadota > Gemmatimonadia > Gemmatimonadales > Gemmatimonadaceae > Gemmatimonas > Gemmatimonas groenlandica. Next base: position 1,562,065 of record NZ_CP053085.1, on the reverse strand, counting down.
AGATTGTCGGCAAGAACGCGGACCGGTTGGTACAGCGGAAAATTCCACGGCTGCACGCTGTACACGACGCCGATCGGGCAATAGGCGACGACGCCCGCCTTGGTACCCCCGCTGTGGGTTCGCGCTTCATCGGCCAGGAGCACGGGACCCTGTTCGGCCGCGTACTCGAAGAGCAGCGCGCACAGCTCGACTTCCAGCTTGCCGTCGCGCAGCAATTTCCCCGTCTCCGCCGTCATGACCGCGGCGAGGGCGTCGGCGTTCGTGCGCAGGGCGTTCGCGATGTCGCGAAGACAGGACGCGCGAGCGTGGTGGCTAGTCGTTCGCCACTGAAGGAACGCTCTATGGCAGGCCTCCAGCTTCTCAAAGGCCGCGTCCGTACTCATGAGTTCGTAGGTCGCGATGGTTTGTTCGGTGGCGGGGTTGATCGTGGTAATGCGTGTCACGGTCGAATCTCCGATGGCGGACTATGCGTGGAGGCGGGACCGCGAGAGATGGCGGACCTGCCGACGTCCTGGTTACGGATATCGGACCTATGCAAGGTTCAGGCGCGCGGGGGGATCTCTGCGTGCCGGCGGCAGTCTTCGTCGTCGGGGAGGCGACCATAGGAAGCGTCGGAGCAGTGCTTAATGGAACCGACCTCGACGCCCGTTCAGTTTCACTCCCATGCCACGACACGGTCTCCTTCGGCCAGCAGGACACATCCGCGCGCCCCGCGCCACGCTTTGTATTGCGTCGCTCGCCGCGTGCGCCCTGACCACGGCGGTGTCTGCGCAGACGCCCGCCCGCACCACCACGCCGATCGCGTTCACGCGCTTCGTCGATTCCCTCGCGCGCGTCGGCTTCTCCGGAAGTGTGCTGCTCGCCGACCAGCGGCAAGTGCTGCTGTATCGGACGATGGGCATGGCGGATCGCGCCACCCGCCGCGCGATTACGCCCTCAGACCGCTGGCGGTACGCGTCGGTGTCCAAGCAGATCACCGCCGCGCTGGTGCTGCGCGAGGTGGACGCGAAGCGCATCGTGCTCGACGTCCCGGTGTCGACGTATCTGCCGGGGTTCACCGACGGGGCGCGGGCTGAGATCACGGTGCGGCACCTATTGCAGCACACGTCGGGGCTTCCCAACCTGAATGACGGACCGAGCGATGCCGATGGCACGCCGCGCGCCTATCGCGAGCGTGGTGCCAACGTGGGCGACGCGGCATACGCGCGGCTCTGCAGCGGTGCGCCAGTTGCGGCGCCGGGCAGCCGCTTCGAATACAACAACTGCGACTACCTCGTGCTCGGGGCGTTGCTGCGCGCGCGCACGGGCAAGACCACGTCGCAACTGCTGGCTAGGCAGCTTGGCTCCGCATGGACGCCCGGCGCCCGCGAAACCGTGCGTGGATATCTCACCGACAGCACGTCGGAGGCGCCATTTGAATTGGCGACGTTTGGATCAGCGGGCGCGCTCACGGGCACGCTCGAGGGGTTGCTGGCCTTCGATCGGCTGTTGCTCGGCACCATGCTGTCGCCGGCGGCAAAAGGCGAGCTGTGGCGCGGTGAACCAAAGCTCGGCTACGCCGCACTCGGTGCGTGGGCGTTTGAGGCCGGCTTGGCGGGATGTGCGACACCCGTACGTCTCATTGAGCGACGCGGTGAAATTGGCGGCATTCAGGTGCGCAACGTGCTGCTGCCCGAGCGCGGGTTGGTACTCATGATGTTCACGAATCGCCTCGACGTGGTGTTCGGTGAAGTCTGGCAGGGCCCCGGGCTGATGTACGATGCGCTGCAGGCGGCAGCCTGTGCTGCGGCCTCGCCCTGAGACCGCACAACACGAACTTCTCGTATCCGGATGTACACCCGTATGAACGACCGCCTTCGCCGCGCCGCGGCCCTTTGGACGTGGACGGGAAACACCCGTCCGCCGTTCGCACACCAGCCAGGCGATGGACAGGAGTCGGTGTGGGACTACCCACGCCCGCCGCGCGTGGTCGCCGATTCACGCGAAGTGGTCGTGCGCGTTGGCGGCATAGAAATCCTGCGCACGCGTAAGGCCTTGCGGCTGTTGGAGACCGCCAGCCCGCCGTCGTTCTATCTGCCTGTCACCGACGCTCTGCGCGCCGCGTTCGTGCCGGCCTCCGGGTCCTCGCATTGCGAGTGGAAGGGCACCGCTCGCTACTGGACAGTGGTGGCGGGCGATGTACGATTGGAGCGTGCCGCGTGGTCGTACGACGCGCCACTCGAGCCGTATGAAATGCTCCGCGATCATGTGGCGCTGTACCCCACGCACGCCGAGTGTCTGGTAAACGGGGAACGCGTGCGCCCGCAAGATGGCGGGTTCTATGGCGGATGGGTCACCGATGAAATCGTCGGTCCGTGGAAGGGTGGAGCGGGCAGCGGCGGCTGGTAGATAAGCGGCCCTAATGCGCTCGAAGCCCTGCGCGCACGTCAACGTGCAGACACGGTCTGCAGCCTATAGGACTCGCGATGCTCAGCGCGTGGCGCGGCGCAGGTAGCCGGGCGTCGCCGCGTATTCGAGCAGCGCGAGCACGCGATCGACAGCAAGCGCGAGCACGGCCGCCGGTAGCGCGCCGGAGAGCACCATGCGCGTGTCGGCGAGCGCGAGGCCGGCGACAATCGGGTCGCCAAGGCCGCCGGCACCGATGAACGCCGCAAGCGTCGCGGCGCCCACGGTGATCACGGCCGACGTGCGAATGCCGATGAAGATCGTGGGCATGGCCAACGGCACACGCACCCACCACAACCGTTGCAACGGGCTCGCGCCCATGGCCTCACAGGCCGCAACCGCATCGGCGTCGGCGGTGCGCACGCCCGTGTAGGTGCTACGCGCGATCGGAAAGAGCGCGTACAGCCAGAGCGCGACGAGCGCCGGGGCGGTGCCAATGCCAAGCACCGGGATCATGAACGCGAGCAGCGCGATGCTCGGCACGGTCTGAATCACGCCGAGCGCGCCGAGCACGCGCTCGGCGGCACGCGGGGCACGTTCGAGCGCGAGACCGAGCGGAACGGCAACGAGGATCGCGGCCGCGAGCGCCATCGCCACCAGGGCGAGATGACGAGCCGTGAGGGCCGCGATCGTGCTCCGCTGGCTCCAGAGGTACGCGGCGAACGAGGCACGGTCGACTGATGCGCTCGTGGTTGGCTGCAGCGTGCCGAGCCCGATCGCGGTGAGCAACTCGCCGGCGACGACGCGCACTTCGGTCTGCTCCACCTCCACGCGGCGGTTCGCGTCGCGCATCAGCCGTTCCGTGAGCCGACCGCTCAGGCGCGCCAGTTCGGCGACCGCGTCAGGGCGGTCGCGCACGAGTCCCGGACCAACGATCGCGGCCGCTTCGTACGGAGGAAAGAAGTGGAGATCGTCTTCGAGGGTGACGAGGTCGTATTTGCTGAGCAGTCCGTCGGTGGAGTAGCCGTCGATGATGTCGACGTCGCCGCTGACGAGGGCGGCGTACTTCACGGCCGGGGCGAGTGGTCGCACCGCACGCCAGCGCAGGCCGTACGCGCTGGCAAGCCCGGGCGCGCCGTCGGGGCGTCCGAGGAAATCGGCGGTGAAGCCACCGGTGAACTCGCCCGGGTGTGCTTTCAGGTCGCTCAAGGTGCGCAGGCCAAACCGCTCCGCTGTCTCGCGCCGCACAGCGATGGCGTACCCGTTCTGGAAGCCGAGCGGCGGCAGCCATCGCACGCCGTATCGCGCGTCGAAGGCGGCCGAGACATGCGCGAAGGTGAGCCGCGGATCGCGGCGCATCGCATCGGTGAGCGAGTCGTGCAAGATGGCGAGGAGTCCGGTTCCCGTGTATTCCGGATAGACATCGATCGCGTCGCGTTGCAGCGCGCCGAACGCGACCTCGGTGGCTCCGAGGCCCAGCCGCCGGTCCACGGCGATACCGCGGCGCTCGAGCAGCTGCGCGAACATTTCGGCAAGCACGTACGACTCGCCGAACGGCTTGGACGCGATGACCACCGCACGCCCTCGCTGCGCCGCGGACGGCGATAGCGCACTCGCAGCTACGCGCTGCGCTTCCGCCGGATTCAACGCCGCATTCATCACCGCGAGTACCGTCGTCACCAGCGAGCCGACTCTGGCCCAGCGGCGGTGCAAGGATGTCATCACGCCGGCTCCATCGCGCGCGCGCCGTCGCGCGCCCGGGCGACCAGTGCGGCCACGTACGGCGTCGCGGGCGCGTCCCGCAGTGCGGCAAAGGGTGCCGCCTGTTCCACTCGACCGGCGCGCATCACGATGACGAGGTCGGCCAACCGCGCCGCCTCGGCGAGGTCGTGGGTCACGAGCAGCGCCGTAAAGCCGCGCGCCGCGCGCACGGTCTCGAACACGCCATGGATCTCGGCGCGCGAGATCGCGTCGAGCGCACCGAACGGCTCGTCGAGCAGCACCACTTCCTGCCGCGCGGCGAGGGCGCGGGCGAGTGCCGCGCGCTGACGCTGACCGCCCGAGAGGTCGCGCGGCAAGCGATCGCCGAACGTCTCATCGGGAAGTCCCACAAGGCGGAGCGCTTCGCACGCAGCAGTGTTCCCATCTTCCATTCCCGTGAGACGCGGTACGAGCATGACATTGCGACGCACACTCCAATGCGGCAGAAGTCCACCCGTTTGCGGAACGAATCCGATACGACGGCGCAGCGCATCAATGGCCTCCGATTCGACACCGCTGTCGCCGATGCGCACGTCACCAGTATCCGGAGTCACGAGTCGGTTGAAGCACCGCAGTGCTGTCGTCTTCCCGGACCCACTCTCGCCCACGATCGCAGCGACCGTTCCCGCCGGCACCACGAAACTGACGTCGTCGAGGGCGACGACCGATCCATATCGGTGACCCAGGTGGCGGGCTTCGAGCGTGAGCGACATGAGCGCGGAGGAAAGAGAAGGGCGAAATGCCCGGAGTCGCTAACTGAGCGGCTTGAGGCGCCCAAGCATCGTCGGAAAAAATTCGGTGATCGTGGGATGGACCGGCAGGAAGTCGCGCAGCACTTCGTACGGCGCGTCGGCCGCCATCATCGCGGCGATCACTTGCACGACCTCGTCGGCCCCGATGCCAAGCATCGTGATCCCGGCGAAGCGATGTGTGTCACCATCAACGAGGAGCTTGATAACGCCCGTCGTCTCGCCTTCTTCTTTCGCGCGGGAGACGGCGGCCATTTCGATGGTCGTCTGTAGAAAGTGCCGACCGTCGGCGAGCGCGCGCCGCGCCTCTGTCTCCGACATGCCGATGCGCCCGAGCGGCGGATCGGTGTACATCGCATAGGTCGTAATGCGCCCGTCGGCCGTGCGCGGCGTACCGTTGTGATTGGCCAACACGATCTCATAGTCCTGATACGACGTGTGCGTGAAAGCGCCCCGTCGATTGACGTCGCCCAAAGCGAACACGCCAGCGACTGACGTTTCGAGTGCTCCGTTCACGGGCACGTATCCCTGGGCATCGATCGCCACAGCGACGGTGTCGAGACCGAGTCCATCGGTGCAGGGACGGCGTCCGGTCGCGACCAGCAGATGTGTTCCCGTCACGCGCTCATCCGCAGTGCCGTCGGGACGACGCAGGGTGACCGCCACGCGACCGTCGGCGTCGCGCGAGACGGTCAAGATCTTCACGCCCGCGACAATGTGCAGCCCCTCGGCCTCGAGCATCGCGGTGATGCGGGCCGAAACGTCGGCGTCCTCGCGAGACGCCACTGCCGGTCCTGCCTCGAGGATGGTTACGCGGCTGCCGAGCCGCGCATACAGCTGCCCCAACTCGAGGCCGATGTAACTTCCGCCAATGACCACCAGCTCCGCAGGCAGCTCGTTGAGTGCCAGGAGCGAGTCATTCGTCAACGCCGCGACGTCGCGCAGTCCGGGGATCGGCGGCAACGATGGTGCCGTGCCCACGTTGAGGTAGACGCGCGCGGCGTGCCACTGCGCGTCTCGCGCACGCACCACGAACCGGCCGTCCGGGGCGCGTCCTTCCAAACGGGCCCAGTCTCGCACGAGCGATACACCGGGCGTTCCGGTCAGCAAGCTCTCAAGGCCGCTGCGGGATCGGGTGACGACACCGCGCATGCGCGCGAGCGCCGCGGGGAGGTCAACGCGTACGTCGCCCACCTGCACGCCGAAGTCGGCAGCGCGTCGGGCGAGATGCGCAACGCGCGCGGTTTTCCGAAGCGTCTTGGTGGGCGTACAGCCCACATTGACACAACTTCCCCCTAGGGCTCCGCCCTCGAATATCGCCACCGAGAGTCCGCGCGAGGCCAGGCCTGTCGCAAGCGACGGACCTGCCTGTCCGGTCCCGATGACGGCGGCGTCCACCAGGGTTGGCGGACTCACTGTTCGATCTGCACGCCCTTCCAGAACGCGACGCGGCCGGCGACGGACTCCGCCCCGGCCTTCGGCGTGGGGTAGTACCATGCAGCATTCGCGTTGTCGGCACCGTCCACGCGCAGCGTGTAATAGCTCGCCACGCCTTTCCACGAGCAGGTGGTCTGATGGCTGCTGTCGACCACGTACTGTCGATCCAGACTCGCGAGTGGGAAGTAGTGATTGCCTTCGACGACGACGGTGTCAGCCGATTCGGCGACGACGGTGCCTTTCCAGATGGCCTTCATGACTACAGACTCGTTTCAGAGGTGTCGCCCACCGGCACCAGCCAGCAGACCCAGAACCAGTTTTTCGCGTCGGTGAAACACTCGACGACGCGCCAGCCGCCAGCCGCAGCCACCGCATCGAGACGAGCGCGGTCGTACTTGTAGGATACTTCCGTGCGAATGGTCGCACCGGCGGCGAAGGACAATTCGAGGTGCTCGACGCGGGCCGTCTGCGGGGACACGGCTTCGAGATGCATCTCGATTCGGCTCTCCGCGTCGTTGAAGAAGGCGCGGTGCCGGAATGCAGCGCGGTGGAAGGTGCCGCGGAACTCACGGTTGAGACGCGTGAGGACATTGAGGTTGAAGTCCGCGGTCACGCCGGCAGCGTCGTTGTACGCGGCGTGCAGAATGCGCGGGTCCTTGCGGCGATCCACGCCCAGCACCAAGCCGCCGTCGGGGCCGACCACCGCCGCGATGTCGCGGAGGAAATGCGCGGCCTCATGCGGCTGCAGGTTGCCGATCGTCGAACCGGGAAAGAACACGACGCGGCGTGCGTCTCCCGGCAGCGGCGGAAGCGGAATGGCATCGCGATAGTCACCGAGCACCGCGCGCACGCGGAGCGCCGGAAACTCCCGGGCACGCTCGGCGCTGACACGCGCCAACTGTTCCTCCGCCACATCCACCGGCACGTAGGCGATCGGGTTGTCCAGCGCGCGCAGGAGCTGCCGCACTTTCGTGGCCGCACCGCTGCCGGGTTCGATGATCGCGGCCCGCGGTCCGATCAAGTCGGCCAAGTCGCCGGCATGCGCCGAAAGGATTTCCTGCTCGGTGCGCGTCGGGTAGTACTCGGGGAGATGACAGATCGCTTCGAACAAGGCCGCGCCGCGCGCATCATAGAACAGCGTCGCCGGCAATGTGCGCGGGGTGGCCTTCAACCCGGCGATCACCTCTCTCCGCAGCCGCGCGTCGACGGCATCGGTGGTGACAAGGAGGGGAGCGGTCACGCGACGTCCCTCGCCAGCCGGACGCCGGTGAACTGCCAGCGCGCATCGCTCGGGAAGAAATTGCGGTAGGTGCGACGCGCGTGAGACGAGGCAGTCGCACAGGAGGCGCCTCGCAGCACCCACTGATCACTCATGAATTTCCCGTTGTATTCGCCAATGGCCCCGGGCGCCGGGCGAAACCCGGGATACGCCAGATAGGCACTCTGCGTCCATTGCCACACGTCGCCGTACCACTGCTGGGGCTTGTCGGTGGCGTCGGCCGACGGATGTCCCGCTCCCGAGTCGGCAAAACGGCCAACGGCGGACGGTTCCGGTGCCGTGATTTCCCACTCCGCCTCGGTGGGCAGTCGCGCCCCCGACCATCGGGCGAAGGCGTCGGCTTCGTAGTGACTCAGGTGGGTCACGGGCGCCTGTGGGTCGAGCTCACGAAGGCCATGCAGTGTGAACTCGTGCCAGGCCCCGTCTACCAGCTCCCAGTACAGCGGTGCCGACCAGCGCTCCGCCTGCACGGCCGCGAAGCCGGCGCTCAGCCAGAGCGCCGGCTGCCGGTAGCCGCCGTCCGCGATGAACGCGGCATACTCGGCGTTCGTGGTCAGTCGCCGCGCCAGTTCGGCCGGCTGCGCGTACACGCGGTGTCGCGGCCCCTCATTGTCGAACGCGAACCCGTGGCCGTCGTGGCCGATGTCATGGACCCCTTCGGCAACCGGGATCCAGCCCTGCGCCGTCGCTGGGGCCGGCGCCGGCGCATCCGACCGGTAGGCCGGTCGTAGCGGATTCGTCCACAGCACGTGCTTGATGTCCGTCAGCAGCAACTCCTGATGCTGCTGCTCGTGGTGCATGCCGAGCGTGATCACGGCGCTGGCGGGATGCGACGGATCGTTGCCGACGCGGTCCAGGAGGGTCATCATCGCATCGTTCACATACGAACGGTACGCGAAGACGTCGCGCACCGTGGGGCGTGTGACGAGGCCCCGCTGGGCGCGGCAGTGCCTCTCACCGGCCTGTACGTAGTACGAGTTAAACAGGAACGCGTACCGCGGTTCGAGCGCGCGGTATTCGGGGAGATGCGGAGCAAGAACGAACGTCTCGAAGAACCACGTGGTGTGGGCCAGGTGCCACTTGGTCGGGCTCACATCGGGCATGCTGCTGACGACGAAATCCTCGACCTCGAGGGGGTCGCACAGCGCCTCGGTGGCGCCTCGGACCGCCGCGAACTGCTCGGTCATCGTGTCGGCGTCGATAGCGGTCGTGGCCATGGCGATCCTGAGGGAGGCGTCGGTGGTCGCGCCCGTTAGACGAGAGCGGTGGAAAGAGACATATTCCGAAAATGGCTCCAAAGTTCCGTCGGGTTCCGGAGCGAGGGGGTCTCACGATGCTTCCGATGAGGCACTCATGCGTTCCGATATTGCTCGCAGCACCAGTGGTGGGTTTCAGGCACGAGGCATAGCCGGTACGAGAGCCATTCTCCTCGCCATGGACTGCAGTCCCAAACGACTGCAAGGCTTGCGGGGCTTCGCAATCTGGCGCATGACGAAAGGCAGACCGACCCGATCCAGATCTTTCTCTGGAGTGACTACACCGCCGAACCAGACACGACGTACCTGTTCCGGATCATTCCGAAGTACGGGACGCCGGGCTCGCTGAGTGACGACGCCGCAGACGCTCTCAAGGTCGAGGTGCGAACGGAGGCGGAGGAGGTCGTCGATGGCCATGGCGTGTGGTTCAATCGCGGAGCGATCGCGAGCCAGGCTTTCTCGCGCGAGTTCGGCGATGTGTCACCCGCCGACCACGTGGACGACTTGGATGTGCCGGTCACGAAGTGGCTCTCTCGCGGACTGGCGGAGGCATGCATCGCCTTCATCGACTGCATCCCGAAGGGCGACGAGCTTGTCGGCTGTGTGTACGAGTTCACGTATCAGCCGGTGCTGATCGCCATCAAAGCGGCGATCAAGCGAGGCGTTCGCGTGCGACTCAGCTATCACGAGACGGACGTGAACAGCGCGGCGATCGCCACCGCCAAACTCCCTCGCAGCTCGAAGGGCAAGCAGGTGCTCTATCCGCGCACCAAGCCGAAAATTCCGCACAACAAATTCTTCGTGCGCGTGCGGAAGACCGTGCCGCATGCGGTGTGGACGGGTTCGACGAACATCACGCCATCAGGCTTCCTCGGCCAGAGCAACGTCGGACTCATCGTCGAGGACCGCCACGTCGCGCAGGCATACTACGACTATTTCGAAGCGCTCTCGCTCGACCCGACGCTGGCCAAGGCGCGAAACGCGGTCGTCGCACTGTCTCCGCATCCACCGGAGCTCGTCCCTTCCTCACCAGTGCCCGTGGTCTTTTCCCCACGACACTCCAGCAACATGCTGGACTGGTATGGGAACCGCATCGAGGACGCGGCCGAAGGCGTGATGTTCACCGGCGCATTCGGCATCAATGAACGGCTGCTTCCGCGGCTCACGAAGGACCGGAGCTTTCTTCGCTTTGTCATGCTGGAGAAACGACCGACTGCGGCCGAATCCGCGCAGCTGCGCAGCGACCGTGATCTGGTGGTCGCCTATGGTGCGGAGCTTGGGAAGACCTCGATGTACAAGAACAAGCAGTTTCAGAAGGTGCGCATCGAGAACTTCAGCCTCGACAAGTGGTTCGCGCGTGAGGAGCACTACCGCAAGCAGGGAAACATCTTCTTTATCCACACAAAAATTCTGCTGATCGATCCGCTCTCGGACGATCTGCTCGTCTGCACGGGTTCCGCCAACTACTCGAAGAACTCGCTCGAGTCCAACGACGAGAACATGCTACTCATTCGTGGCGTTCCCCGCATCGCGGACATCTATCTCACGGAGTTCGATCGCCTCTTCCGGCACTTCTACTTCCGCGACGTCGCCAACGAGATCGAAGCCAAGGGCGGAGATGCGACAGGCGCGTTCCTCGACGAGCGGGACAGCGGAGCGGACGTGTGGACGAAGTCGTACTTCAGGAAAGGGGCGTTCAAGACACGACGGCGTGAAATGTTCTTCGCGTCAGCGAAGAAGAAGTGGACGGCCGCGTCGGGTCGTCGCAAGAAGTTCGAGACGTCGGACGAAGCGTAGTTGCGTCGGCTGGCAAGGTAAAGCGATCGCTACGCCAACGGCGCCACCAAGTCCGCCCGTGCATACACCCACCGTAGCGCCGCCAACTGCACCAGTTGCACCACCACGCCCACGACAACGATCATCGCCAGCGCCGGCAGCATGCCGCGCTGCGCGTCGAACAACTTCTCCGCGCCAAATCCGAGCGCCATCGTGGCGAACATGAACGCAAACGCATATCCCATGAAGCGGTACGCGCGTGACGGCGGGATCGGGCCCCGTATCCGCGCCCACTGCAGAATCGGCGCCAACGCCACTGCCGCCGCCAACATCACGGGCCACACGCCCTGCGCGAGTGACGCCATGAACGACACCGTCGGCGCATGTACCGCCCGCAACGCCACGTAGGTCACGGTAAAACAACACGCCAGCAACGCAATGTCGATCGCGTTGCACACGTACAGAATCGTAGCGCGCTCGCGGCGACTGATCGGATATACCAACGCGCTACCCAACTGCAGTCCGCGCTGCGAGACCGACATCAGCGCGAGCGGCACCGGCGTTTGGAACAGGTGCGTAATGACCGCCATCATCACGCCGCTCACCGTGAACGCCGTCCGCCCGCCGGCCATGTGCTCGTACGCCGCCGCCCGCACCCAGAACGCAAGCGTGGGCATACGCCCTTCGTCGAGGTGCCCCGGCGGGCTCATCGCGCGCGCACGCGAGAAGACCGCCGTCGAACCCGACAGCAGCGCCTCCGGCTCGCCCACTGCTGCCCGCATCCGCGCCACGCCGGGCGACCACCGCGCCCGCATCAGCAGCACCGTCGCGCAGGCGGCGACGGCAGCGGCCAAGGGCAGGGCACCGGTGACCGCCCGCGTATACAGGGCCGGAGCCGCCGCCATTGCGAGCACCACCAGCGCCGAAGCGCCAATCAACTTCGGCCGCTTCGCCGCCAGCCGGGCAGCACCACCAACCGCGTACCAGAACGGGGCAATCATCGCCACACCCACCGCCAAAGCGGCTCCGCCCGCACGCCACGCCACCACACCGACGATCGCACTGAGCGCGAGCACCATCAACACGTCACCTGCAGCCAGTGACCTCCTGAGCCCCGGAAGCATCCAGCTCCCTGGTTGCCTCAACAACTCGTCGGCCGCGCTCGACGCGAGCACTCCCACGATGAGCGGCAACGTGAGCCCCAAGTGCACCGCCGACTGCACCGCGCGCACCTGCTCGCCGAACATCGCAAATGGCGCCATCGCAGCCAGCGACGTCAGGAACAGCGCCGACAGTGCCGCCGGCCGCCAGAACAGCCGGAACAATGCCCCGATGTACATGGTCAGCTCACCGACCCGCCGCCGCGAGTTCCGACGCACTCGTCGGCGCCGACGGAAGTTGCGTGAGTACCGGAAACAAGCGATCGAGGTTGAGCGGACGTACCACGATCTCCGCCCCCAACTCGGCGCCGATCGCCGCCGCCCGCCCCCGCATGCCCCGAACCACCCAGCGCATCGCGCTGCCCGTGCGCTCGCTGCTTACCACCCACGGCGCACTCCACGAGGCGTCCAGCGCGACCGACACCGGTGTCACGATCCACTCTTCATAGGTCTCTTTCAGTTCATCCAGCTCGGCATCCGCCGTCACGCGCCCGCGATCCAGGCACACAATGCGACTTACCACCGGTTCGATGTCCTGCAATAGATGCGACGAAATCACGATGGTGGGCCCGTCGGCATCGAAGCGCTCCAACAACACCGCCAGCACCTCCTGACGCGCCGTGGGATCGAGATCGCTGAGTGGCTCATCCAGCAACAGCAACTCAGGGTGATGACACAGCGCCAGCAGCAGCGACAACCGCTGCACGTTGCCCGGTGAAAGTGCCCCAACCCGCGTGTCCAGCCCGATAGCCAATCGTTCGATCAGCTCCTTCTCGAGCGCCGCATCCCAGCGCACGTAGAACGTCGCCACGTAGCGCACCAGCTGATAGACGCTCATCCACTCCAGAAACCGTGCGTGCTGATGCACCACGCCAATCCGCGCCAGTTCGCCGCTGCCCAACGAGCCGGCATTGACGCCGAACGTGCGCACCGCCCCCGCCGACGGCAGCACCATGCCCGTGACATGATGCAGCAGCGTCGTCTTGCCGCATCCGTTTCGTCCAACCAACCCCACGATCGTGCCGCGCGGAATCGATAGCGATACACTGTCCAGCGCCGTCGTGCCGCCAAAGCGCTTCGTCACCCGGTCCAGTGTGAGCACGTCGGACAATGCGCGGTCTGTGCCGTCAATCATTGATCTCGCTCCTCGTAATCCACGATGTCTGAAAGCAGCTGACGGAACACGGCCACCGCCTTCGCCGGTCGCATCCCCAACTGTCGCGCCGCGAGCGCCGCCGGCTCCAGCAACACACGCAGCTGCTCATCGCGCTCCGCATCCGCATCCGGCCCCGACAGGGCCAACACCTCCAGCGGCAGCCCGGGGCGACGTAGCACCAGCCGTTCGGCCTCGAGCAGGCTATACGCCTTGCTCACCGTCATCGGGTTGATGCCGAGCTCCTGCGACAGCGCCCGCGTGGATGGCAACTCGCTCCCCGCAACCAGCCGTCCGCTGGCCATCTGAAAGCGGATCTGGTCCACCAGCTGTCGGTAGGTCGGTACCCCGCTGTTGGGGTCGAGCAGAATGAGCACGGAAGCGCCAGGTGTATAGGTGACCTAATACACCATACGATGCACGGACCAACCGTATTAGTCAAGCAATACACTGGATACACCGTTCATCCGCGCCCATCCGCGCCAATCCGCGGTAGAGCAGTTCCCACAACCCCAGCCAAACGAAAGAGGACACGAAGGCAAGCGTGCCCCTGCTGGAGTAACCCCAAGGTCGTGGACGCCTCACTAGGCCCAATACGGCGGCGGAAGTAGACATCGAACAAGCAGCCGGCACGTTGGGAGCGTCGCGTTGGCCCGGAGACGAACGGAGTCGGAGCGTGCGCATGCGGCCGTGACAATCGCTGACGTCCGCCGACGGACGACTCGCCACTCCTCGGTTCCGAACTCGGCGTGAGATTCCGGAGCAATTGCTGCGCTGCCGAACATCGCGTAGCCTGTCGTATCCACCACGAACATGGCGGCGACCTTTCCGCGAGCTAACGGGTGGCTAACGGCGCAGGACTAGGATGGCCAGGCAACAGCGGCGCCCGTCCACCCTCTGTCCCACCTTCCATGTCGATGCGTCAGCCCACCCTTCGTGCCCTGTTCATCACGGCGCTTTCCCTCGCAGGCGGACAACTGACGGCATGCAGCGGTGGTGGCGATCCTATCGCTGCACCGGCGCCACCAGCCACAGTAGCCTCGGTTGCGGTGACACCCGCGAATGCCTCGCTGGTAGCTGGGGAATCGGCCGCAATGGCCGCAGCCGTCACGAATTCCAACGGCTCGACCACGACGACGCTCCCCACGGCATGGACCTCAAGCGCGGCCTCGGTCGCCACCGTATCCAGTGATGGCAACGTCCTGGCGGTGTCGCCGGGAACGACCACGATAAGCGCCACCGTTGGCGGCAAAACCGGTGTGGCCAGCGTGGTCGTATTGGCAGTGAGCACGGTGGTGATCGCACCATCCGCGTTAGCCTTGGTAGAGGGCGATGTGCGCGACTTGCAGGCCACCACGACGCTCTCCAACGGTACGAGCAGCGTTCGTGCTGCGACGTGGGTGTCGAATGCGCCAAGCGTGGCAACGGTGTCGAACACAGGGCGCGTGACCGCGCTGAGCGCCGGTACGGCCATCATCTCGGCAACCGTCGGGGGGGTGAGCACCACCACCGCGCTGACCATTGCGCGTCGCGTGTCCAGCATCGCTCTCAATATTTCGGCGAGGGCACTGGTCACGGGCGAAACGGTCACGCTCGTTCCGCTGCTGACGTTCGGCGACAACTCGGCCGTCGTCGGGAAGACGGTCACGTTTACGTCGAGCGCCGTCGCCGTGGCGTCCGTCAGTGCTACCGGTGTGGTGACTGCGCTCACGGCCGGTGTCACCACCGTGTCTGCCACAGTCGATGGGCGCGCCGCGACGGCCGTGATCACCGTGCGACTTCCCGCGGTGACCATTCTGAACACGGCGGCTGCCACGAGCGCGACCGTCGGCCCAGCGGGTGGTGTGCTCACCACGTCGGCCGCCGGTGTCAGCTATCGCCTTGAGATTCCGGCGAACGCGCTACAAGCGAATACGCTGATCCGCATGACTCCGATCGCGAGTATCGGCAATTTGCCGTTGACCGGTGGTATGGTGGCCGCGGTGGATTTGCAGCCATCCGGCTTGGCATTTGCGCGTAATGCAACGCTGCGCATCGGGGTGACTGCGCCGCCGCGGGCCGGGTTGGTGCTGACTGGATTCAGCATGACGGACAACGGCACCAAGGCGGCGCGCGAAGTGGCGGTTGCCCGAGTGAACGAAGTGGCGGTGCTCGTTGGACATTTCACCGCTGCTGGCGCGGCGTTTGGAACGTCTGCCGACCTGCAGTCGCTCAGCCCTCTTCCAATCATCCCCTCGATTGATGCCGAACTCGCGGCACAAGCGTTCTATTCGCTTGCCGCCGTTACGCCACCTGACGTCCCGGCCATGGTTCGTCGGTTGGTCGAATGGTTTGACCTTGGAGTGCTTCCGCAGCTGAATGATGCAAATACGGATGCCGCACTTCTCACCGCCGTGTCGAGTTTCGATATGTGGAGCGACACCGGCCCGTTTGTAACTGGCGTCTTCGCGCTCGTCTCCAATGACCCGGCGATCCGAGATCGCCAGACACAATGGAGGGCTGCCGCACTGCCAAAGTTGCAGCGCGCTATTGAGGGTAACAATCAACTCTGCTCCGCCCAGCAAAGTCTCACCGCCATGCAAAATGTACTGTTCTGGCAGTCAGTGGCGCAGTTGTACGGCATCGCCAATGGCGCATTGCAACGCGCCACCGTACTCGCGCAGTTGTGCGCATCCCTGGTCGTCAGTTCATCCAACTTTCCCGACCCGGTGCAGTCGGATTTCCCGAACGATCTCGATGTGGCCTTCGCGCTCAAGTTCGGTAGCAGCCCGACGCCCCGGCCCATGCCTGTGAGGGTCCGGTTTACCTCCAGCGGCGCCACCTTTGCCAAATCGTCCCCATCCAACAGTGATGCCCAAGGCATCTTCTCGGTGGCCGTGACTGCGCAGGGCAACAGTGTCTTCATGGTCAATCTGGTGGCCTGTCTGGCCTTGGCTGGCGCCGAAGATGTCTGTGCGTCGTATGATGTGAACGGCAACTCGCTCGACGTCACCGGCAGTTACGCCGGGCAGTTCTCAAGTCGCATTCAGACACCCAGTGGTACGTCGTTCCCGGTCAACGTACCGCTCAACGTGCGCTTGACGCAAAACCAAAACGGCGTGAGCGGGACCTACGAAGTCATGCAATTCAACGGAGTGCGTGGGTCCGTATCCGCCACATTGGCCGGCCGTCAGTTGCTCAATTTTTCGCTGAACCAGTTCAGCCCATGTCTCGGCCTGCTGAGCGGCGCCGCAACCGTGACGCTAGCGACCAGAACCATCGCGTCTACCTACGCGGGCTCCGACTGTTCTGGCACGCATTCCAACGGCGTCAGTAACCTCATACCGGGTTCCGTTTCGCTGAAGGATTTCAACGGTGCGTGGTCCATTGCTAACGGATCCCAAGTGTGGCGAGTGCGGCAGAGCGGGTCAACGGTGTTTCTGTCGTTCGCAGCGGTGGTGAACGGCACCCTGAGGTGTGCGGCGCGTTTCCGTGGGACGGTCACGCCTGGGACCGACGTGTTTACCGCGACACTCACGGACAACGTGGCGCCGATCGATGAATTCTCGATTAACGCCCGAGCCACCTGGCAGCCCGATCTTACCAAGCAGCGTGGCGCGCGAATCAACATCACCAGTGGCGGAATGTTCACGGGCCTGAACGCGTATGAACTGATCGGCAACCCGCCCGGCGGATGTGATCCGTAGTTGGTAACACACGTGCGGTAGAGGCTACTTGACACGTGCGGAATCGGCGCGGGCTCACGCGCGTAGTCTTTTAGCCCGAAACTTTACGCCGAACTTCGTTCCCAAAAACGTGCGGCGCTTGCGGAATCGCGTATCCGGGTCCCTCCACAAAACCAAAGAGGACACGAAGGCCAAACGCGCCCCCGTGTCCTCTTCTTTTCAGACCACGCAGTCAAAGCAGCCCTACGGGTTACGGTCGATACACACGCCCGCGCCCGCGTTCGGATTGTTCGTCTCCGCCAACGGCAGCGGCAACGTCACGTCCGTGCCGTAGTTGCCACCCTTGTGCCACGCACCCGTCGGGAACACCGTCGCCGCCGTCCGCGCATACTGTCGGATCAAACGACGCATGTCGCCCGTTCGCGTGCCACGCCCGAACAACGTGAACGCCCGCTCGCGGAACAGCTGATCCACCCGCGTGGCTTCCGTTCCCGCGTCGGTCAGCGGCGTCAGGCCCGTGAACGTCGCACGCAGCGCGTTCAGCGTGGTCAGCGAGCCGCCCGTGTTGCCGGCGCGCAACTGCGCTTCGGCTTCGATCAGGCGGGCTTCCTGACCCGACACGATTGCCACCGACGACTCACGCGCCGGCCACAACCGCTGCACGTAGTACGGCGTGCTCAGGTCGTCGCGGCTGGCCTTCGTCACGCCGATCGTCCGGCAGACCACGTCGTTGCCCGCGCACACCGGCACGCGCGGATCGTTCGCCAGCGCGTAGTTCATGCCGTTCCCGCCTTCGCTCGTGCTCACGCTGTAGCGACCAGCCAGATTGTTGAAATTCCAGAACTGGTTGCTCGTGGTCGTCAGCGCGTGATACGTGAGATACTGGAACGAGGTCGCCACTCCGGTAACCGCGGTCGCCGCGTCGGCCGGGCGGTTGAGGCCCAGGAGAATCCGACCCTTGATCACCTGCAACGCGCTGCGCACGCGTACGTCGTCGACCGTCGTGCCGGTCACCAGCGCTAGGCCGGAGTCCGCGTGAGCCAGGGCCCGCGTGAATGCGGCGGCGGTGGTCAGCGGCGTACCGTAGGACTCCGTACCGTCGACCACCGTGCTGAACACGACACCACTACAGTAGTGCTCGGCCGCCTGGTCTTCGATATACGATTGAATGAAGTACATCTCGGCCAACTGCCAGCCCGGTGCCGTCGGGCTGTACTGCTTCAGCAGCTCAATCGACTGCTCGGCCGACAACCGCGCGCGATGCATCGCGCGATTGGCGTCAGTCAGGAAATTGTTCTGCGGCGTGATCACGCGCTGGTCGATTTCCTGACGCGCGATGAACGAGTCGCCGTTGTTCCACTCGTCGGCGAACAGCCCGCCCAGTAGCAGCAAGCTTTCGCCGCCGGCGGTCGCCACGTTCAGGCGCGCAATGGCGCCCACGCGCGCCGCGTTGGCACCCGCCGCGCTGGACACGTTGGTCGGGTTGATGATGTCCGGATCCTCGATCGAGAGGAACTCGGAGGGATTACAACCGATCGACGCCAACGCACCGGCCGCCAGAATGCTCATGGCGAGTGCGCGGGCACGGGACTGCAAAGTGCTATGCATGCGGTGAGTGCTCCTCAGAAGCCGAAAGTGAAGCGGAACGCGAAGTACGTCGGCGGGCCGAAGGCCTGGAACTCCGACGGCGCATCGCCCGTGGTGCCGAACGCTTCCGGATCGACGCCCGTGTACTTGGTCCAGAGGATGCCGAGGTTACGCACCGATGCCGTGGCGCTCAGACTACGGCCACGGAATAGTCGCGTGGCCACGCGTGCCGGCACCTGATAGGTCGCCGATAGCTCGCGAAAGCGTAGGTAGTCGCCGTCTTCGAAGAAGCCGGCCACTGAGCGGCTGGGATGCTCCCGCACCATCACCACGCGCGCCTGCTCCTCGAGCGAAGCGGCCGTATTCAGCAGCCCCGAGCAGTTCAGTCGGCTCGCGCAGCGAATGCGTTCCGTGTTGTTGTAGATCTTGTGACCGCCCTTGTAGTCGAGCAGTGCGGTCACGCGCAGCGCCTTGTTGAACAAGTCGATGCCGGTGGTGAAGCCCATTTCCGTCTTCGGCATGGAGTAGCCGATGAACACCGACGTGTCCGTCACCGTGATCTCGCTCAGCGCGTTGCTCGCGTTGTACTCGATGATGCCGTTGCCGTTCTTGTCGTCGAAGCCGGTGAGCTGACGCGACCACCAGCCATACAGCGGATAGCCCTGGCGCTGTTGCTGCGTGGTGCCGATGGTCGGCTGGCCACCAAGGCTGATCAACTCGTTGTCGTTGTACGCACCGTTCAGCGTGACATCGAGGCCGAAGGCCTGCTTCTGAATCAGCTGCGCCGAGATCAGCGCTTCGTAACCGCGATTACGCACCGAGCCCAGGTTCTCGAGGCGTGCGGTGGCGCCGGTGCCGAGCGACGGCGGCAGCACTTTGCTCACCAGCGCATCCTTCGACAGCTTGTTGTAGTACGTGATCTCGGTGTTGACGCGGCCGTTCCAGTACGTGCCGTCCAGCCCGATTTCCGTTTCGGTCGAGCGCTCCGGACGCAGATTCTTGTTGCCGAGCGTCGAGTACACGAGGGCAGGGACGTCGCCACTCTCCTGACGCCCCGCCGTGGCCGAGTAGTACTGAACGGCGTCGATCGTGCCGGGCTGCACGCCCGACGCACCGTAGGCCGAACGCAAGCGCAGCTGATCGAGCCACTGCGGCTTCGGGAAGAACGACTCCTGCGACAGCACCCACGACGCGGCGATCTTCGGATAGAACACCGTCTTGAAGTTCGCACCGAACGCGCTGTTGCGATCCGACCGCAGCGCGGCCGTCAGGAACAGGCGGTCGTTGAAGCCGACGTTCTGCTCCACGAAGGCGCCCAGCGTGCGGCTCTCGCTGTACGACTCGTCGGCTTGCGCCGTCGCGCCGGCCGTCACCGTCGTGGCGCCGGGCGGCAACACAAGGCCCGTGGCGCCGTTGCGGTCGAAGATGCTCTGGTACATCTGCACGCCGACGGTCGTCTTCGACTCGATCGCGTTCGTGAGCGACTTCGTAGCCGTCGCGCCGGCGTCCACCGTGTACGTGTAGAAGTTCGTACGGTTGTCGCGCTTGTAGCCGAGGCGATCGGTGCCGATGTCTGGGCAGTTCTGGAACCGGCACAGCTGCGTGTCGACCCGGTTCACGTAGTCGAGGCCGAAGTTGCCGCGCACCGCCAGCCAATCCGTCGGGCGGTAATTCGATCCGATCGACGAAATCATGCGATTGATGTTCTGCACCGACTCCGACTGATAGATGTCGCGCGTCGTGAACTGGCGCCAACCGAACAGCGTATCACCGGTGGCTGTCAGGTTGTACTTGAAACCGGGGCCGCCGTACACGTTGGCGGCAATGCCCGACGTACCGGAGTCGTCGCTCTGCGGCAGGCGCAGGTCCTGATTGGTGTAGCCCGCACTGACCGTCACGTCAGCCTTCGGCGACAACGCGATATTGAGATTCGCGCGCGTCGTGATCTTGTTCAGATGATTGGGGCTCATCTGGATCGCACTCAACGGCGTACCGGCCGCCGCCAACTTCCGCGCATCGAACTCGGTGAGCTTGGTCACGCCGTCCTCGTCTTCCCACTCACCGTGCAGGAAGTAGCGCACGGTTTCCGAGCCGCCCTTCACCTGCAGGCCGTGCTGCTGACGATAGCCCACGCCGTACGGCGTCGTCTCCGCGTCGTCATGCAGATTGAAGCTGCTCACGCTGTCGATGGCGCAGGAGCCGGCCGCCTTCTGCGTGAGGAAGCACTGCACGGCATTCGAGCGCGTCGAGGTGGTCGCCGCTGTGGTGCCGCTGCGCCATGCCCGATACGCCGTGGGATAGGCGTTGCGGTCGGTGAGTGCCGTCTGTTCGGTGTAGTACGTCCACTGCGGCTTGCCGGCCACGCCGCGCTTGGTCTTGATGACGATGACGCCGTTCGCCGCATCGGTGCCGTACAGCGTCGACGCTGACGGACCACGCACCACTTCGATCGACTCGATCTCTTCCGGATTCAAATCGCCCACGCGGCTCGGCGTCGTGCCGCCCACGCTGAGCGTCGACGAACCGGTCGATCCGTCGATGCGAATGCCGTCGATCACGTAGATCGGATTGTTCGACAACGCCACCGAACTCGTGCCGCGAATACGCACGCGCACACCGGCACCCGTTTGCGTACCCGGCGTCACCAGCACGCCCGGCGCCCGCGCCGTGAGCAGGTCGGCCATGTTGGCCACACCGCGCGTCTCAACCACTTCCGCTGCATTCACCTGGGCGATGGAATTGCCGACTTCGTTGCGGCGCTGCTGGCCGGTCGCCGTGGTGACAACGGGATTCAGGGTGGCCGGCACGGACTTCAGCTGCAGGTTCACGGTCGTGACCTGCGAGGCCGATACCGTTGTGGCCTGATTCAGCTCGGAGTATCCGAGGCGGAGCACGCGAAGTCGCACCGCTCCCGCCGGCACCGCCCGGATGGAATAGATGCCGTCTTGGTTGGTCTGGGCGCCGAGCGTCGTGCCCACCACCTGAATCTGGGCGGCGCCGACGGGCTGTCCGGTCGATGCATCCGTCACGCGGCCCGACACGGTCCCCGTCGACGCTTGCTGCGCCTGGACAACGGGGGCCATCAGCGCTGTGGCGACGAAGGCCAGCGCACTGAGCAAACTTCGCTGACTCATGAAGAACTCCTTGGGGTAAACGCGGGAAGGCGTAGCGCCCACTTTGGTTAGGCAAGTAGGCTGCGCGAAGCTATCCTCCCACGCGGCCCCCGCAATAGCGCTGCCGCGGTGCGCGACGTTCGTGATTCTCTCAGTACCTGTGGTTGCGGACGGCCGTGTGACGCCGCAGCATTGCCAGATGTTCTCACACGTCTCGCGCCGCGCGCGCCTCTTGATTCCAGTGCTCATCGCCGCCACGGCCCTCGGCGCGGCGAGTCACGCTGCTCCGTCTGACGGTGAGCCGATCATTCGTCGGACGGCGTACGGCGTGCCGCACATCAGCGCCAGCGACTTTCGCGGCATCGGTATCGGACTCGGTTACGCACAAGCCGAGGATTATGGCGTGCGCGTCATACTCAGTCTGATCCGTTCGAAAGGATGGATGGGCCGTACGTTTGGGCGTGACAGCCTGTCGTCCGATTTTTCGGCGGCTCTGGAGCACGCCCGCGTAGAGCAGACCTATCACCTGCTCGACGCCGACACGCGTGACATGTACGACGGATTCGCCGAAGGCGTGAACCGCTACATCCGGGCGAATGCGAAGACACTGCCCACGTGGGCCAAGCCCGTGTTCCACGGGCACGACGTCGCCGCTGGGGACATCGGCACCGCGAATGTGGCCACTGCCGAGCGCCTCGTGACGCGATGGCTGCAGCGCAGCGCTGGCGGCACGGCGCGCCCGGCCATCCGAGACACGGGCGCCCTCGACGTCGACCCGGCTCCCCTGTTCGGAGCTGATGCGGACGTTGGCTCGAACGCCTGGGCGCTCGCCCCGAGCCGCACGAAGTCCGGGCGTGCGATTCTGCTGCGCAATCCACATCTCGCTTGGACGGCCGGCTACTGGGAAGCGCACGTGACCGTGCCGGGAAAGCTCGATTTCTACGGCGATTTCCGCATCGGCAGCGCCTTCTCGGTCATCGGTGGCTTCAACAAGGATCTTGGCTGGGCCACCACCAACAACGCGCCGGATCTCGACGAGGTCTATGAGCTCGACCTCGATCCCACCAATCCGGATCGCTATCGGTTCGACGGCACCACCATTCCCATTCGGTACGAGTCCATCACGCTCCCGTATCGCATCGGCAGCACGGACGACTCGCTGGTGAGCGAAACACGCCGCATGGCCTTCACACCACTGGGCCCGGTCGTGTATCGCACCTCGAACAAGCTCTATGTCGTGCGCGCTGGCCCCGATGGCGAGTATCGCGCCGGGGCGCAGTTCCTGGCCATGATGCGCGCGGGCAGTCTTGTCGAGTGGAAGGGGGCGCTCGCCACCCGCGCCCGCGCCACGTCCAACCTCACCTACGCCGATCGCGCCGGCAACATCCTCACCATTTGGATGGGCACCGTGCCGCGGCTGCCCACACGATCGGGCGGGGACTCGATGCCGATTCCCGCGCGCGGATCAGCCGACGTGTGGACGCGATTAATCGCGCTCGATTCGTTGCCGCAGACGCTCAACCCTCGCGGCGGCTACGTGCACAACGAGAACGATGCGCCGCATTTTGCCAATCTGAACGCCCTGCTCGACACGGCACGGTATCCCGACAACGTGGAGCGCGGGGAACTACGGCTGCGCAGCCAGCATGCGTTGCAGCTCATCGGCGGCAAAGACAAACTCTCGCTCGAAGACGTGTTGGTGCGAAAGCACAGTATGCGCATGCTGCTCGCCGACCGCGTGAAGCCCGATCTCGTCGCGGCGCTGAAGAAATCCTCACCCACGCCGGCGGTCGCCCAGGCACTCGCCGTGCTCGAGCAGTGGGACAACACCGTCGCGCCGACCAGTCGCGGAGGATTGCTCTTCGAGACCTGGTGGCGCCGCTATCAGTCGCAGGCGCGCGACTCGGCCTACGCCGAAAAGTGGTCGTGGGAGAAGCTGACCTCCACGCCGCGCGGCCTCGGTCAGCCGGCTCGCGCCGTCGACGCCTTCAGCTGGGCCGTCGACGACATGCAGCGTCGCTACAAGACGGTCGACGTGGCATGGGGCGATGTGCACCGCGTGCGGCGTGGGCCCGTGGACGAACCCGTTGGCGGCTGCAGCGGCGCCCTCGGCTGCTTCCGCGTGCTTTCCTACGAGCAGCGCCCCGACGGCTCCCGCAACGCCAACTCGGGCGACGGCTGGATTCTCGCTGTGGAGTTCGGAGCGCGTGCGCCCCGCGCGTATTCGGTTCTCGCCTACGGACAGAGCGCCGACTCGACGTCGCCGCACTACAGTGATCAGGCCGCGATGTTTGCCCGCGGTCAGCTCAAGCCCGTGTATTTTCTCGATGCGGACATTTCCGCGCACACTCTTCGCTCCTACCGGCCCGAACCCTGATGTTCTCTCCTCGAATCATGCGGCTCGCGGCCCTCGCTGCGACCTTGGCCCCAGGGCTGGCGCTGTCGGCGCAAGCCACCGCCAAGGGCAAATCCACCGCCACCGCGGGCGTTCCGCTGGCGATGTCCGCTATCAAGCGCACCGACCTCGAACGGGATCTGTACGCGATGGCCGGTGACGGTATGCGTGGACGCGAGGCCGGCACGCCGGACGAGATGCGGGCCTCCATTTGGGTGGCCGACCAACTGCGCAGCATCGGCGTGAAGCCGATGGGACAGGACGGCAGCTACTTCCAGTGGTGGAACATGGTGCGGACGCGCGTCTCCACCGTGTCCACGACGGGCGCACTCGGCGACAAGCCGCTCGTCGTGTGGAAGGACTTCGTGCCGCTGGGCTCCGCCAACGCCGATGTGAGCGCCCCGGTGGTGTGGGTAGGCACGGGCGCCGATACCACGATCGATGTGCGCGGCAAGATTGCGGCGCTACAGATCACCACCCCGCCTGCCGCCTCGATTCGCACCACCACGAACTCCGCCGAAGTGCGCTACGCGAATGCGGCGATCACGGCCGCCACGCAAAGGGTACAACGCCGTGGTGCCGTTGCGATCATCCTCGTGGCCGACTCGATCACCGATGTCGCGTTTGATGGGCTCGGAGTACTTCGTGAGCGTGGCACGTATGACGTGGACGGAGGCGCGCCGCGCTTCGCCGGTCAGGCCACACAGGCCGCGCGTCCGCAGTCGGCGCGCACAGCACCGACGCCGTCTTTCCTCGTGCGCGGCGCCACGGCGGCCGCGCTCAAGGCCGGCGCCATGGCCGAGATGCACGTCCGCGTCGAGCACTTCACCACACCGTCCAGCAACATCATCGGCGTGGTGCGCGGTACCGATCCGAAGCTGCGCGACGAGTATGTGCTGTACAGCTCACACCAGGACCACGACGGCGTGCGGTATGTCATCGACGGCGATTCCGTGTGGGCTGGTGCCGACGACAATGGCACCGTCAGTGTCGCGTTGCTCGCCATCGCCCGCGCGTTCGTGAAGCAGCCAGGCAAGCGCTCGGTGCTCTTCGTGTACCACGGTGCGGAAGAACTTGGTCTGCTTGGCTCGCGCTATCATGCCGCGCATCCCGTCGTGCCCCTGCAGAACATCGTTGCGGTGCTGAACGGCGACATGATCGGCCGCAACAACCCCGATTCCGCCAGCCTGCTTGGCATCCAGCCGCCACACCGCAACTCAACAGAACTTGTTGATATGGCGCTGAGGGCGAACACGCTCACCGGAGCCTTCAAGCTCGATTCGATCTGGGATCGCCCCACGCATCCTGAAGGCTGGTACTTCCGCAGCGATCACGTGCCGTATGCACGAATGAACGTGCCGGCCGTCATGTACTCCACCAACCTGCATCCCGATTACCACACGCCGCGCGACAAGCCATCGGCCATCGACTATCCGAAGCTCACCCGCATGACGCAGTGGATGTACCTCACGGGCTGGTACGTGGCGACGACGCCGAAGCGCCCCTCCATCGATCCCGGCTTCAAGCTGGAGCGGTAACCGACCCGTGATACGCCTGTGACCGGGCGCACGAACGTGATGAGGCAGTCAGCGGGAGATGGGGTACCAGTTTGCGTTCTCTCCTCTCGCTCTCCATTTTCATATTCACGTCGCGGCATATGTCCGATGGCGTCACCTTACTAGGAGGATGTGCGATGCAGGCATTCGTGCGCCGCATGCTGGGCCCGGCGTTGGCAATTAGCGCGCTTTCGTTCGCCGCAACGGCGGCCAGCGCGATCACTGGACAGGCAAAGCCACAGATTTCCATCGAAGCCGAGCGGTCGCCGCAGGGCGCCCGCATCAACTTCAAGGGGAAGAACTGGCCCGCCGCTGCCCGCGTGAAGCTCACCGCCTCGCGCGCACCCGGCGCCAGCAAGCCGCAGGACTTCGGTTTGGTCGACGCCGACAGCACGGGCGTTTTCACCGTGCGCAAGGTGGTGCCGTGCACCACCAGCAGCCAGGAAGACGGCGCCAATGAAACGGTAACGTTCACCGCCGCCGATTCGGCGACGGGTGTCAAGGCCACGGCAACGGCCCGCGGCGGCGCTTGGGTCTGCCAGTAAGTCGAATCACGAAGTAGGCATCGGTCGCGGTGTTGCCCTTTGGGCAGCACCGCGATTGTGTATCCGTACTCGATCCACTCTCGATCTTTCCCAATTGAGCGCCGCCATGTTCGTCATCTTCGTCTGTCCAATCTTCTCGCCGGCGGCGACTCAGATGATCGAGGCCGCGCTCAACGTGCCGCACGTGCGTTTGGGCGTCATTGCGCAACAACCGCTGACGGCGCTGACGCCGAATGTCGCCGCGCGACTGGCCGCGCACTGGCAAGTCGATGACGTGACGAACGCGTCGTCGCTCGAGCAGGCGGTGCGCGCCCTCGGTGCCACGCACGGCGCGATCGCCCGCTGCTTTGGGGCCTACGAGCAGCTCCAGCAGCCGCTGGCCAGCGTGCGGGAACGACTCGGTATTCCGGGGCTCAGCAGCGAGGCCGCGCACAACTTTCGCGACAAGGCGCGAATGAAGGATGCGTTGCGGGCGGCGGGCGTGCCGGTGGCGCGACATCGGCTGATCGCCTCTCGCGAAGACGCGTTGGAGTTCATCGCCGAGGTCGGATTTCCTATCGTCCTCAAGCCTCCCGCCGGCGCTGGGGCGATCGCTACGCAGCGCATACGTGATGTGGCATCGCTCGACGCGATGCTCGCGAACTACCGTGCGACGGCAGCCAATCCAATGCTCGCCGAAGAGTTCCTGCGCGGGACCGAGTACTCGCTGGAAACCGTGTCAGTTAACGGCGAGGCCATCTGGCATTCACTCACGCGCTACGGGCCCACGCCGCTCGACGTCGTCGAGAACTCGTGGATCCAGTGGACGGTGTTGCTGCCGCGCGAGATCGACGCCGCCGAATTTGATGACATCCGCGCGGTCGGTGCCAAGGCATTGGTGGCGCTGGGCATGGGGACCGGCGTGTCGCACTGCGAGTGGTTTCGCCGCGACGACGGCACCATCGCCATCAGTGAGATCGCCGCACGTCCCCCCGGTGCCAACATTACGACCATGATCTCCCGGGCGCACGACATCGATTTCGTCGCGGCCTGGGTCCGTCTCATGATCAACGGCACCTTCGATCCGCCCGTGCGGCGCTTCGCCGTCGGCACCGCGTATCTGCGAGGGCAGGGCACGGGCCAGGTGCGCACCGTCGAAGGCCTCGAGGCCGTGCAGGAGCAGTTCGGCGCGCTCATTTGCGATTCCCGTCTGCCGTATCCGGGCCAGCATCCTACCGGAAGCTACGAGGGCGAAGGCTACATCATCGTTCGCCACCCCGACACAAAGGTGGTGCAGAACGCGTTACAGCGTATCGTTTCCAGTGTTCGCGTTCGACTCGGCTGAGCCCCTCCACCTTCTGCGAAACCGACCTGTGTCCAAAACCGTGTTGATGCTGACCCCGGGATTCCCCGGTGAAATGCCGCTCTTCACGCGTGGCCTCTCCGAGCAGGGCGCCACCGTGTTGGGTGTCTCGAACACGTCGGTGCAGGATCTGCCGCACATCGCGCGACAGCACCTGAGCGACTATTTGCAAGCGCCCGATCTCTTCACGAATCCGACGGTCGCCATCGAGCAGATCCGCCGTTGGCTTGGCTCCCGCACGGTGGATCGCGTCTGCTGTCTGTGGGAGCCAGGGGTCGAGATCGCAGCGCAGATCCGGGAAGCCCTCGGCGTGCCGGGGCAGTCGTATCAACAGTCGCTCCGATTCCGCAACAAAGATCTCATGAAGCAGGCGCTCGCCGAAGGCGGCGTTCGGGTGCCGCATCACGCGATCGCCAGTACGCCCGCCGAAGTCTGGGCCGCAGCCGAGCAGGTCGGGTATCCGCTCATCATCAAGCCCATCGCCGGTGCTGGCTCCATGGACACGTTCCGTTGCGACGACGCGGCCGACGTGACAAAAGCCATCGCGCAGCTCGGGCATATCGCCGTCGTCGACGTCGAGGAGTTCATCGACGGCGAGGAGTACACCTACGACACCGTCTGCGCGGGCGGCGACATCAAGTACTTCCATATCGCCTTTTATCGCCCGCGGCCGCTCATCGCCCGGACCAACGAGTGGATCTCGCCACAGACGCTCACGTACAGGAACGTCGATGATCCGAAGCTGGCCGGCGGTCGCGCCATGGGTGAGAAAGTGCTCAAGGTGCTCGGCTACGACACCGGCTTCACCCACATGGAGTGGTATCTCAAGGCTGACGGTGAAGCCGTTTTCGGCGAAGTGGCGGCCCGTCCGCCCGGCGCGCGCACGGTCGATCTGATGAACTACTCCGGCGACATGGATCTCTTCAACGGGTGGGCCGAGGCAGAGCTCCACGGCACCTTCTCGCAGAAGATCGAGCGGAAGTACAACACCGCCTGCATTACGAAGCGGGCGCACGGGCAGGGCCGCATCCAGCGCATCGTAGGGCTCGAGCAGCTCCGTCAACGTTTCGGGGACGCGATCTGCGTGGTGGATCTCCTGCCGATCGGCGCTCCGCGGCGCGATTGGAAGAGCACCCTGCTGTCCGACGGGTATCTCACGATCCGGCATCCCGATTGGGAGACCACGATGGCGATGGCCGACGCCGTCGGCACCGACCTGAACCTCTATGCCGGTTAAGGAATAGGCCGGTCGCCGGGATGGGTCCGCTGTAGCGCGCTTGCCTCACCTATGGTGGGAGCTACGCAACGTGTGGCGAACCCATCTGTGACGGTTCAGAGGGGAATGAGAGGGAAATCGCACGGATATGGGCTTGAAAAGGTTCGGCACGTCACTTGCCCCCTTACCCGTATGCGAAGTCGCCGAATGGCGGCCGTCGCGACGACCCGAGCCGGAAGAGCCATGTCCCGTATTCTCGAAGAGCCGCCGATTGATCCGATCCGTGGCTACTTCTCGCAGCTGTGCGTGATGCTTACGGGAATCGCATCGGGCGTTGTCGAGCCGCCGGCTGGTGAGGCCTTGCAGTCGCCGACGTACCACATGGGACGTCGCGACGGTTTCCACGTTGTCGTTGCCCATTTGGCGTCCAGCCGGAATCTGCGCGAGGCGGCGGACAAGTGCGTGGCCTTTGGAATGGGTGTCGAGGAGCGCGCCGACTCGCACCCGTATGGCCCCGACTGGTCACACGGATTTGCCCAGGCCACCATGGAGGCAGCCGCCGACATCGCGATGTATGCCGCGACGTCCACGATACCGTATATCGACAAGTCTCGCCTGCGTGCCGCTCGCACCGCCGCCCGACATTTGTCGCCGCTCTCCGGGCTCTGGACGCAGCGGCCGGCCGCTGGCGCGCAGCCGCCGCGCAGCCATCACGAGTGGTAAGCATGTGAGAGGCGTGTGAGAGGCATGGTCGCGCTATATTGTCGCCATGCCTCGAAAGCCTTCCATCGTCCTCGATGCCCGCGCGCTTGATCGCACGCTGCGTCGCATGGCCGACCAGATCGTCGAATTGAATGCGGGTACCGAAAACTTGGTGCTCGTCGGAATCCAGCGCCGCGGCGTGCAACTCGCCGAGCGCATCGTGCGCATCATCAAAGCGCAGGAAGGCGTCGACATCAGCAGCGGTGCGCTCGATATCACGCTCTATCGCGACGACCTGCAAACGGTCGGGCCGCGTCCCGTCGTCGGCACCACGCAGCTGCCATGGACGCTCGACGACCAGAACGTCGTCATCGTCGATGATGTGCTCTATACCGGACGCACCGTCCGCGCAGCACTCGACGAACTGGCGGATTTTGGACGACCGGCGCGCATCGCCCTCGCCGTGCTGATCGATCGCGGCGGTCGCGAGTTGCCCATCCATGCCGATGTCATCGGCCGTAAGGTCGAAGTGAATCCCGGCCAGCGTGTCGACGTGTTCATCGAGGAACTTGACGGACGTGACGAAGTGCTGATCGCCGCGCGCGACGACGAGGCCTGAGACTATGGCCGGCCCGCTCGGTAAGGATCTCCTCGGACTCGCGCCGCTCTCGGCCGATCAGATCCGGCTCGTGCTCGACACCGCCGTTCCGTTCCGCGAAATCTCCGAACGCGCGATCAAGAAGGTACCGACGTTGCGCGGCGCCACGATCGTGAACCTGTTCTTCGAGGCGTCCACGCGCACCCGTATCTCGTTCGAGTTCGCCGAAAAGCGGCTCAGCGCCGATACGGTCAACGTCGCGTCCGCCGGATCGAGCGTTTCGAAGGGCGAAACGCTGGTCGATACGGCGCGCAATCTCGAGGCGATGAAGATCGACATGGTGGTCATCCGCCATGGTGCATCCGGGGCCGCACAGTTCCTCGCCGAACGCATCGAGTCCAACGTTATCAATGCGGGTGATGGGACGAACGAGCACCCCACGCAGGGGCTCCTCGATATCCTCACGCTGCGCAATCACCTTGGGGATCTCACCGGACGCCGCATCTGCATCGTCGGTGACGTGCTCCACTCGCGTGTCGCTCGCTCCAACATCTGGGGCCTCACCAAGCTCGGCGCTGAAGTCGCCGTGTGCGGTCCGCGCTCACTGTTGCCCAACGCCATCGGCGAGATGGGCGTGACCGTGTTCGATCGCATCGAAGAAGCGGTCGAGTGGGCCGATGCGTTCAACGTCCTGCGGTTGCAGCTCGAGCGCATGCAAGCTGGCTACATCCCGTCGTTGCGCGAATACAATCGCGTGTATGGCGTTACCCGCGCGCGGCTCGAGAAGGCGCCGCGCGATATTCTCATCCTGCACCCTGGCCCGATGAATCGCGGCGTGGAAATCGACAGTGACGTGGCCGACGGGCCGCACTCGGTGATCCTCGATCAGGTCACCAATGGCGTGGCGGTCCGCATGGCCGTTCTGTATCTGCTTGCCGGCGGCAAGCCGGAACTCGCCGAAGCGGCGAAGAAGGGAGGCGCATGAGCCGGGACCTGCTGCTCCGCGGCGGACGCATTGTCGATCCGTCGCAGGGAATGGACACCATCGGTGACGTGCTGCTGCGCGACGGCCGCGTGGAGTCGTGTGGAAGTGGCATCGGGACGCCCGACGGCGCCGAAGTCATCGACGTGACCGGACTGGTGGTCACGCCCGGCATGATCGATGTGCACATCCATCTGCGCGAACCGGGCCGAGAAGACGTGGAGACCATCGCCACCGGCGCGCACAGCGCGGCGGCCGGTGGATTCACCGGCGTCTGCGCGATGCCGAACACCAAGCCCGTCACCGACAATCAGGCGGTGGTCGGCTTCGTGAAGCGTCAGGGAGAGGCCGCTGGCTATGCGCGCGTCTATCCGTACGGCGCCATCTCGGTCGGGCAGAAGGGTGAGACGCTCGCCGAACTCGCCGAGATGGTCGGGGCGGGAGCGGTGGCGTTCAGCGACGACGGCAAGCCCGTGGAAAGTGCGCAACTCATGCGCACTGCCCTCGAGTACGCGCGCGCGTTCAACGTGCCGATCGCCGAACACTGCGAGGACATGACGCTCGCGCGCGGCGGCAGCATGAACGAAGGCATCATGAGCGCCAAGCTCGGTCTCAAGGGCATTCCCGCCGAAGCCGAAGAGATCTATGTCATCCGCGACATCCTGCTCGCGAAGCGTACCGGTGGCCATATCCACCTGTGCCATCTCAGCACCAAGGGCTCGGTGGAGCTCGTGCGGTGGGGCAAGGAACGCGGCATCAACGTCACGTCGGAAGTGTGCTCGCACCACATCTCGCTCACCGAAGATGCGGTCGAAGGCTACAACACCAACGCGAAGATGAATCCGCCGCTGCGCACCGCGGCCGATGTCGAAGCGCTGCAGCAAGGCCTCGCCGACGGCACCATCGATCTGCTCGTCACCGATCATGCGCCGCACCACTACGACGAGAAGGAACGCGAGTTCGCCGACGCGCCCAATGGCATCGTCGGTCTCGAAACCGCGCTCGGCATCAACTGCACGTATCTGCTGCATCGCGGCATCATGACCATGTCGCAGCTGGTCGACGCGATGAGCTGCAAACCCGCCAAGGTCTTCCATCTCCCGGGCGGCACGCTCAGTCGGGGTAGCCTCGGCGACGTCACCGTCTTCGATCCGACTCGTACCTGGACTGTCGATCCGAAGGCGTTCAAGTCGAAGGGCCGCAATACGCCCTACGGAGGCCACCAGCTTACCGGACAGGCCCGCCTCACCGTCGTTGGCGGCCGCGTCGTCTATCGCGCCGACTGAGCCGACGGTGACCGACGAGCACGGACTGCGCGTCATGCTCGCCGCCGCCTGCCGGCGCCTGCATGCGCGCGGCCTGCTGGCCGGCGCGGAGGGAAACCTCTCCTGCCGGCTGTCCGACGGCGATCTTCTGGTGACCGCCAGCGGCGTCGACAAGGGGACCATCGACCATACCCAAGTCATCCGGGTACACGCCGACGGCACGCCCTGTCACGAGGAACGAGCGCAGGCGCTGCCGGGTGACCCCCGCACGCGTGACACCACACGCCGCGCCTCGTCGGAATTGGGGATGCATCTCGCCTGCTATGCGGCTCGCGCCGATGTGCAGGCGATCGTGCATGCCCATCCCCCGGCAGCCACCGGGTTTGCCGCTGCCGGGATTCCGATGCCGGCGGACGTCTTGCCGGAGTTGCCCGTCGTCGTGGGGCCGATCGCGCTGGTGCCCTACGGGCGCCCGGGCACGCCGGCCCTCGCCGACGCCATGCGTCCGTTCCTCGCGACCCACGAAGTCTTCCTCTTGGCCAACCACGGGGTCACCGCCCTCGGCACCTCGATCGAAGACGCCTTACTGCGCATGGAAAGCGTGGAGCAATCCGCGCGCATCCTAGCGGTGGCGCGGCTGTTGGGTGGCGCACAATCGCTCCCCCCAACCGAAGCGGCCGTGCTTGCTTCACTGCATCCCCGGTACGAGGATGCATCGCGGACGAACAGCGCCTGACGTAACATTGCGACTTGTGTCACACATGGCCGTGATTCACCTCGGCCATATTCGTCTGGTTCGCATCTGGAGTCGGTTCGTTCATTCAGCAGCGCCCTCACATGACGGAGTCTCGCGCAGTGTCCATCGACGAAGTCCGGTCGCTCGTTGCCGAGCGGCAACGCTATGATGACTGGTTGACCGCGCTCGACGCGCGTCGCGCGGAGACACCGAGCCGCGTGTTTGATCGCGTTCACGGCGACTACGTGGCGCGTCGCGACGCCGTGATGGCGCAGCTTCGTGAGCATGTTGGCTCGCTCTCCTCGCATGGCGATGAGCTCGACGGCCGGCTCAGCACCCTCGAGGCGGAACTGGCCACGCTCGAGGACGAACGGGTCGAAGCCATGCTGCGCACCGCCGTCGGTGAGTACGACGACGATCGCTGGGAGACGGTCCGTCAGGACGTCGAAACCAAGATCGCCTCACTCGGCGAACAGCGCGGCGCCCTGCTCACGGAAATTGACGAGATCCGCACGTTGCTCTCGAGCGCCAGCAGCGAACCGCTGGTGGCCGCCGTCGAAGCGCCCGCGGAGGACGTCACGATCGACGAGGCGGTCGAAGCGGTCGAGACGGTCGAGATGGATTCGGTCCGTCCCCTCTTCGCCACGGGCGATCTGGCGGCGATCGAGCCGCCGGTCTCGCTCGAGGTGGAACCCTTTGCCGACGTCGATGTCGCGTTCGGCGGCACGCCCGACGTGATGTCCGACGTGCGCCTGGTGACCGAGATGCCCGAGCTGGTGCCGACTACGTCGCCAACCTCACAGCCGACGGCCGACCAGTCCTCGACCGAGTTCGACGATGCCCTGGCCATGTTCGCCGACAGCACGGGCACACCGGACCCGACCTTCACCCGATCCCTCGAAGGCATCGAGGTCGAGCTCGACGTCCACGGCGCCACGTCGATGTCCGCGCCGTCCGCACCGCAGGCCAACACCGCCACCGCCACGCCGGCGAACTCGGCTCCCGTCGACGCCGGTGACGTGTTCGATGACCTCGCGTTCCTACGGTCCGTCATCGATCCCACGCCCGCCGGTTCGTCACCGGGCGTGTCGTCGGTCCCGACGGCGGTCCCGACGGCGGCAGCCTCCAACGAGCCACTCAAGACCCTGCGTTGCACCGAGTGCGGCACGATGAACCTGCCCACCGAGTGGTACTGCGAGCGTTGTGGTGGAGAACTCGCCGCGTTCTGACGCGAGCGAGCGACCGCAAATGACGAAGGGCCGGACTCAGTGAGTCCGGCCCTTCGTTGTACCGCAGATGTCGCGAAGCTTACGCGGCCGCGGCGTTGGCAGCCTTCGCCAGCTTGCTCTTCTGACGAGCAGCGGCGTTGCGATGGATGAGTCCCTTGCGCGCCGCACGATCAAGCAGCGAAACGGCAGACAGGCGATCATCGGCAGCAGCAGCGGCGAGCTTCGCCCGCTTGACGGCCGTACGCAGCGCCGAACGCTGAGCACGATTGCGCACTGCAGCCGCACGCGACTTCCGCAGGTCCTTCTTCGCGGACTTGATATTCGGCACGGAAAACTCCCCAGCAGGTAGAATCGGTAAGTTCGAAAACGACAGTGAGGTGAGGCATCGCCTCAGGCCACTGCGGATAGACCGGAAAACATACCCGCAAAGGGGCCAGCGGTCAAGAACCCCCCGCATCTCAGGCCGTCGTCGTCGCTTTGACACCCGACCCGACCTGGGCTACCTTCCGATTCGCACTTGCTTGCATTCGCGTCCTGCGCGGGTAGACCGGAACCGGCCCTTCGCCGCCCTCCGGACGCCCCTTCCCAATCGCCGCTGCGGTGGATTCTACACAGCAACTCGTCCTCATCGCACCTGTGCTGCTCTTCTCGATGGTCGCCCACGAGTATGCGCACGGCTATGCGGCGTTCAAGCAAGGGGATATGACGGCGTATCAGCTCGGGCGCCTCACCTGGAATCCCCTCAAGCACATCGATCCGTTCATGACCATCATTCTCCCGGTCATGCTCGCGCTTATCGGTGCGCCGATCTTCGGCGGCGCCAAGCCGGTCCCGGTCAACCCGCGGAATTATCGGCACTACCGCCGGGGCGATATCATCGTCTCGCTGGCCGGTGTTGCCACCAATGTCCTGATCGCGCTCCTGATAGTGCCGCTGATTGTCGGCGTTGGCCTGCTCGGACAGTATCTTCCCTCACTGATTCGCCCCCTCGGCGTGCTGCAACAAATGCTCGCCGCCGGTATCTTCATCAACTTGATTCTCGCGGCGTTCAATCTGATCCCGATTCCGCCGCTCGATGGATCGCACGTCTTCAAGTATCTGCTCCCACCGAAGTGGTCGCTCCAGTATCAGCGCCTCGGAGGAGTCGGACTGCTGTTGCTCTTCGCCGTGCTCTCATTCGCCCGGCCGCTCGTGAATATCTGGCTGGCACCCGCATACATTCTGCGAGCGCTGGCCGAGCAGTTCTACTTCCCGTACATGCTGCCCAACCCCTTCGCGTGAAGGCCGCGTGATCGCTCCGAATTTCCGCCACGCCGAAACCACGGCGCCCTCCTTTGTCGTCGAGCTGAGCCACTTCACGGGCCCGCTCGATCTGTTGCTGTCGCTCATCCGCGACGAACAGCTCGACATTTACGACATCCCGATTGCCCGGATCGCCGAGCAGTTCCTGGCGCGCATCAGTACGCTCGGACTCGATGAAGCGGCCGATTATCTCGAGATGGCCGCCCGGCTGCTTCGCATCAAGGCGCAGATGCTGCTCCCGCGAGCCGATGGCGAGGAAGCGTGGGAGGATCCCCGCGCTGAGCTCGTGCGCCGACTGCTCGAGTACCAGCAGATGCGCGAAGTCGTCGATCTCCTCGAGCGTCGGGGCGAGGAGCGTCGGCACCAGTTCCCGCGTCGTTGGGTGCCGCAGGCGGCGGATATCACGCCCATCAACGCGCCGCTCTCGCTCTCGCTCGGCGAGTTGCTGGCCGCCGTCGACCGCGTGCTGCGCACGACCAAGGAACCGGCCCTGCACGAGGTCATCCCGCGTGCGCTCGATGTCGCCGGCGCGATGGTCACGGTCCGTGCGGTGCTCGCCATGCGCCGTTCGGCCCGGTGGTTCGATATGGTTGGTCGTGACGCCGAGCCCTGGCAGATTCTGTCAGTCCTGCTCGCGTTGCTTGAAATGGCGAAGCTCGGTGAACTGCGGATCGCGCAGCATCACGCCTTCGCCTCTGTGGAGATCCGTCGTGACGCCGTTAGCGAAGCTGCTTGAAGCCGCCCTGTTCGCCGCCCCGCGCCCCATCGCCATGGAAGCGCTGGCGGCGTTGGACGTCGAATCGAGTCCCGCCGCGGTAGCCGCGGCCCTCGACGAACTGCGCGAGCACTACGACGTCGATGGACATGGCGTCGAACTGGTCGAGCAGGGAGGCGGCTGGCAGGTCCTCACGCGCGCCGAATTCGCCGAAGCCATCGAGCGCGCGCAAGTAGCGGTCCGTCCGCAGCGACTCTCCGCTGCCGCGCTCGAAACGCTGGCCATCATCGCGTATCGCCAGCCCATCGGCCGAGCTGAAATCGAAGAAATCCGCGGCGTCGCCGTAGGCTCCGTGCTGAAGTCGCTCCACGAGCGCGGGCTCATCGACATCGTTGGGCGCAGCGAGGGCATCGGCCGTCCGCTGCTGTACGGAACCACCTCTCAGTTCCTCGAGCAGTTTGCGTTGCGACACCTGGAAGAACTCCCGCGCGCCGATGAGTTGGCGATTGCCCTGCGTGGCGCCGGTAACACAGCCGTCGTGCCGGAGTGACCAAGCCCCCGAAGAAGACGGCGGCCGAGAAGAAGGGCGAGTACCGCCGCGGCACGCAGAAGAAGACCCCCAAGGGACCGTCCGCTCGCGGAGCGGCCGCCCGCGCCGCCAACGACAAGCGTGGCGTGCCATCGGTCGCCAAGCCCAAGCCGCCCCGTGAGCGCAGCGTACGCGATGCGGAATCGCGTAGCGCCGAGTCACGCGAGTCCACGCCACGCGAGAAGCCCGTGCGCGATCGCAGCGAGGCCGGCTCTTCCAAGCGTCGCGTCAAGCCGCAGCGCTCAGCCGAAGCACCGCCGTCAAAGGCCGGTGGCACAGTCAAGGCCGATCGCGAAGGCCCCATGCGGGTCCAGCGGGCCCTCGCCCGCGCCGGCGTCGTATCGCGCCGTGGCGCCGATCAGGCGGTAGCCGAGGGTCGCGTCCACGTGAACGGCTCCATCGCCACCGTCGGACAGGTCGTCGATCCGTTTCGCGACGTCATCACGCTCGACGGGACGCCCGTCATCACGCGCGTGACGTCGCATACCTGGATCGTGATCCACAAGCCGGCCGCGGTCATGACGACCCGCAAGGATCCCGAGGGACGCACGACCGTGTTCGATCTCGTCGACGACGTCCCGGGGCTCGTCTACGTCGGGCGCCTCGACTTCATGACCGAAGGCGTGCTCCTGCTCACCACCGATGGCCGCGCCGCGCATGCGCTCACGCACCCCAGCAATGAGGTGGAGCGCACCTACGTCGCCACGGTGCGCGGGGATGCCGTGACTGCCGCCAAGGTCGCCCGTCGCGGTGTCCAGCTTGAAGACGGGCTGGTCGTTCCCCGAGAAGTCGTCGCCCATCCGCTCGGCGGACGCCGTTGGGCCCTCGAGATCACCATCGCCGAAGGCAAGACGCATGAAGTCCGTCGCCTCTGTGATGCGCTTGAACTCGAAGTGGAGCGCCTCGTGCGCACGCGGTTCGGTCCTGTGCGGCTCGGGGATCTGCCGTCGGGCGGCGCCCGGGCACTCAACAGCACCGAGCGCGAAGTACTCGAAGCCCTCATGGTCGGCGGCAAGTAAAGCCGTCGGAACGTGCCAACTGGGCACATGAGGGAACCCCGAAAGGGAGCAGACCGGACGCTGTCGGGTATGCTCGACGGAACGAGCCACCAAAAAGAGGAGCAGCAGATCGTGACCACGAGCGTTGCCGCGTCGCAGGACGCGGCCCTGGTGCAGGGTGTCCTGCGCGAAGTTGCCAAGCGAATCGTCGGACAGGAATACATGGTGGAGCGCTTGCTGATCGCGCTCCTCACCGGCGGTCACGTGCTCCTGGAAGGCGTGCCGGGGCTCGCGAAGACGCTCACCGTGCGCACCCTCGCCGAAACGGTGCGCACGAGCTTCCAGCGCATCCAGTTCACCCCCGATCTGCTGCCCGCCGACGTCGTCGGCACGCAGATCTTCGACCAGCCCACCGGCGAGTTCCGCGTCAAACACGGGCCGATCTTCGCCAACATCATCCTCGCCGACGAAATCAATCGCGCCCCGGCCAAGGTGCAGGCGGCCCTGCTCGAGGCGATGCAGGAAAAGCAGGTCACGATCGGTGGCACCACCTATCGTCTGGCCGAGCCGTTTCTCGTGTTGGCCACGCAGAATCCCATCGAGCAGGAAGGCACGTATCCGCTGCCCGAGGCGCAGGTCGACCGCTTCATGATGAAGCTGCGGGTCGGTTATCCCACCCGCGCCGAGGAGAAGGAAATCCTTCGTCGTATGGCAGGTGGTGAAAGCATCGTGGTCAATCCGATCGCCTCGCCGGAAGAACTGCTCGATGCCCGCCGTCGCATCTCCGAGCTGTACATGGACGAGCGCATCGTGGACTACATCGTCGATCTCGTTCACGCCACGCGCTCGCCGGCTGATGTCGGCGCGGCCGATCTGCGCCCGCTCATCGAGTTCGGCGCGTCGCCGCGCGCCACGATTTCACTCGCGCAGGCGGCCCGGGCCCATGCCTTCTTGCGCGGCCGGGCGTTCGTCACGCCCGACGACGTGAAGAGCATCGCGCCCGACGTACTCCGGCACCGCGTGTTGACGTCGTTCGAGGCCGATGCCGAAGGCGTCACCAGCGACACCATCGTTTCGCGTCTGCTCGCCGTCGTCGAAGCGCCCTGATCGCCGTGGCGAAGTCCGACCCGTCTGCGCAGCCTGGCGTACCCGCCGCCGTGTCACCCATGTCGGTGGCACCGGCTGAAGTGCTGCGGCAGGTGCGTCGCATCGAGGTGCGTACGCGGCGTCTCGTCGACTCGCGGTTCGCCGGTGAGTACCGCTCGCTGTTCAAAGGGCAGGGCATGGAGTTCGCCGAGGTCCGCGAGTATCAGCCCGGCGACGAAGTCCGCTCGATCGACTGGAATGTGTCAGCCCGCATGGGACGCCCGTTCGTCAAGCGCTATGTCGAAGAGCGCGAGCTCACGATCATGCTCGTGATCGATATGTCCGGTTCGTCGCGCTTCGGCACGCGCGCCCACTTCAAGCATGAACTCGCGATCGAGATGGCCGGCGTGCTGGCCCTCGCCGCCACGCGCAACAACGATCGCGTGGGTCTGCTCATGTTCTCCGATCGCGTCGAACATGCGTTGCCGGCCCGAAAAGGGCGCAAGCACGCGTTGCGTCTCATCCGCGATCTCATGACCACCAGCCCGGTCGGTCGTGGAACCTCAGTGGCGGTGGCGGTCGATCGCCTGATGCGTCTGCTGCCGCATCGCTCGGTCGTCTTCTTCGCGTCGGACTTCCTCGCCGATGATCTCGAGAAGCCGCTGGCGCGACTCGCGCAACGACACGACGTCATTGCCGTGACCCTCGAAGATCCGTCGGAGCGTGTGCTGCCCGATATCGGCCCCGCGCGATTGCAGGATCCCGAGTCGGGCGAGGTCATCGAGATCGACACGTCGCATCCGTCGGTACGCGCCGCCTTCGCCAAGCAGGTCGGCGCCGAGGATACGCTGCGGCGCAAGCTGTTCGGCCGTCTGGGGCTCGACGAGATCGTGGTGCATACCGAGCACGGCTACGTCGATGCGCTCTTGTCGTTCTTCCGCGCACGTACTCGTCGCCCACATGGCGCGGTGCGCACCGGACCGCGCGGGGCGATGGGTGATGCCGCCGGCACGGCCGCGCCGGTGCGCGCGCCGATCGCGCCGGTGTCCGTGGCCGATCAGCGGAGCCGCTGATGCGACGTGTCTTGTCCATTCGCCTTTTGGCGGTGCGCCGTGCGGCGGTGCGCCTTACGGCGCTGTTCGCGTTCGCCGCGGCATCGCACGCCACATGGTGGAACTCCGCCGCGGCGGCGCAGCCGGCGCCACCGGTCTCGCGCGGTGTCCTCACGCCGCCGACGGGATCCCGCGTCAAAGCTGGCTTTCTGGTGCGTCCCGACACGATCGAAGTGGGTGATCCGTTTACGCTCATCGTGACCGTGGTCGTACCGGAAGGTGCGCGCATCGAGTGGCCGACGCTCGATGATTCCACGGCCATGGTCGTAAGCCGTGCGCCCACCAAGGTGAGGCAGGAGTCGATGCGCGCCGGTGGTCGCACGGAACGGGCCGAGTACGCCCTCGCGGCCTGGAACGTCGGCGTGCTCCCGATCGGTCTCAAAGACGCGACCGTGCGCTACGGGTCGACCACGCTCAAGGTGCCGCTCGTCGACGCCAACGTGTTCGTGAAGTCGGTATTGCCCGGCGATACCTCGATGCACAAACCCAAGCCTCCGCGTGATCTCTTCCCGCGGGTGGTGCCGTGGTGGCAACGCTGGTGGCCGGCGCTGCTGGTGCTCGCGGCGCTCGCTTTGCTGTGGTGGCTCCTCAAGCGCCGTCGCAAACGCGCCGCGACGACCGTGCCCACGTCGCTCGATCCGTACGCGCGCGCGGTGCACGACTTCGACCGATTGGACCGATTGGCCCTCGCCGATGCCGGTGAGCGTGGGCGCTATGTCGCGCTCGCCATCGACGTGGTGCGCACCTACCTCGTCCTGCGAAATCCGCTGGCCGTGCTGTCGCTCACCAGCTCCGAGTTGATCGACGTCGTCGCCGATGACGAGCGCATTCCGCGCGATCGGCTCATCTCGTTGATGGCCGACGGCGATGGCATCAAATTCGCCCGTCGTGTCGTCTCCGGCACACGTGCCCGCGAACTGGCTGCCGACGCGCGCGCCGTCGTTGACCACGTCGAGGCGGCCGAACGCGCTCGTCGAGCCGCCGTGGAAGCCGCCCGTGCGGCGGCCGCCAAGGCCGAGCGTGACGCGAAGCAGAAGGAAGAGGACGACGCGCGTCGCAAGTCGCGCCGACCGAAGGCAGGGGCGACATGAACCGCGCCGTCGATTGGTTCCGCGAATTCATCAGCGAGTTCAGTGGCTCGCTCAGCCCCGACTCGTGGTCGCTCTTCGGCATCAACTTCGCGCACCCGGCGCTGCTCTTGCTGTTGCTGCTCCTGCCGCTCTGGTCGTGGTGGCGTCGCCGTGCCGCGCCGCAGCGTGCCATCCCGTTTTCGCGTGCCTCCGTGCTCGGTCTCGGACCGCGACCGTCGCTGTCGTGGGTGCGCTGGTTGCCGTGGCTGCGGTCACTCGCGCTGGCTGGGTTCATCGTGGCCGCCGCGCAACCGCGATCAGGCGCGCGGGCCGAACGCGTGTCGAGTGAAGGCATCGATATCGCGCTGGTCGTCGACATCTCGAGCTCCATGCTCGCCGAAGACTTTCAGCCGCAGAATCGCATCGAAGTCGCCAAGGAGAAGGTGAAGCGCTTTGTCGTCGGCCGGAAATCCGACCGCGTGGGGCTCGTCGCTTTCTCCGGTGAAGCGCTCACGCAGGTGCCGCTTACCACCGACTACCCTGTGGTCCTCACCGCCATCGACAATCTGCAGGTCGGTCAGCTCGAAGACGGCACCGCCATCGGCACCGCCATCGCCACAGCGGCCAATCGGCTGCGCACCGCACCCGGTCGGTCACGCGTGATGGTGCTGCTCACCGACGGTGAGAACAACCGCGGCGCCATCGATCCGCGCACCGCGGCCCAGGCCGCCGGGACCTTCGGCATTCGCATCTACGCCATTGGCGTGGGCAGCGAAGGTATGGCTGCGGTGCCCGTCGGCCGCGGATTGTTCGGGCTGCGCTACGAGAATCGCCCGGTGAAAATCGACGAAGCGCTCCTCACCGAGATCGCCACGAACACCGGCGGTCGCTACTTCCGCGCCAAGGACGCCCAGGCGCTGCAGAGCATCTACGAACAGATCGACGCGCTCGAACGCTCCATCGTCGAAGCGCGCGCGTACATCCGCTACACCGAGCGCTTCCGCTGGCCGCTCCTGTTCGGGCTGGCCGCGCTGCTCGGCGAACTCGCCTTACGCGCCCGGCGCGGAGTGCTGCCATGAATCTCGGCACGCTCCCTCCCCTGGTCTTCGACGTGCCGTGGTTGCTGCTCGCGGCGCTGCTCCTACCACTGGTGGTCTGGTGGATGCGGTCGGTGCGCACACGGCAGCGACGCGTCCGCCTCGCGCGCTACGCCGAGTCGTCGGCGCTGCGTCGGCTGGTCATGATCACCGACCCCGACGAAGGCGGCCGCACCGTGCGGCTCGTGCTTCTTGCCTTCCTCGCGGGACTCGCGCTATCGGGGCCGCGCTGGGGACTCGCCCACGGACCGGTGAGCGCGCGTGGCATCGACATGGCCATCGCGATCGATGCGTCGCTGTCCATGATGGCGCCCGATGAACGGCCGTCGCGACTGGAACGGGTGAAGCAGGAAGTGCGTCGCCTGCGCGCGATGTCGCAGGCCGATCGTGTCGCGCTGATCGCCTTCGCCGGCCGCAGTTACATCCTCACGCCGCTCACCAGCGACGACGGAGCCATCGAACTCTTCCTCGATAATCTCGATCCGTCGGTCGTGGGGCAGGCGGGCAGCTCGATTGCCCGCGCCATTCGCCAGGGCACTGAACTCCTGTTGGCCAGTGACGGCAGTGCCGATCGCGCGCTCGTGCTCATGACGGATGGCGAGGCCTTCGAACCGGCCGAAGACGTCAAGGCCGCGGCCACCGAAGCGGGCGTGAAAGGCGTGAGCCTGGTGACCGTCGGTTTCGGCACCGCACAGGGCAGCACGATCCCCATTCAGGA
This sequence comes from Gemmatimonas groenlandica, assembly GCF_013004105.1. Classification (NCBI taxonomy): domain Bacteria; kingdom Pseudomonadati; phylum Gemmatimonadota; class Gemmatimonadia; order Gemmatimonadales; family Gemmatimonadaceae; genus Gemmatimonas; species Gemmatimonas groenlandica. The sequence goes on along the minus strand of NZ_CP053085.1, from coordinate 1,519,491 downwards.
TGGCTCCGTCACGCGAGAGAAGCGCGACGACGAAGGGAAGGTGGTGATCACACGCTACTCGCCCGAACTGCTCGAAGACGCCGCCAAGGCCGCCGGCGGCACCTTCATTCCCGCCGAAGCGTCCGACAAGGCTACGCGTGTACGCGGCGCGCTGCGTTCGCTGCGAACCGCGAAGCGCAAGGTGGATTCGCGCGAGGATCACGTGCCGCGGTATCTGTGGCTGCTGCTCCCCGCGCTGGCACTGCTGGCCTACGACACGTGGTTACTCACGCGCCGGCGAGTGTCGCGCGACGCCATGAAGGATCGCGACGACGCGCGGTCTTCGGTCCCATCGACGATGCCGCAGGTGGTGCAGCTGTTGTTGATCGCGCTGCCTGTCGCGCTCATGTCGTGCAAACAAGCACCCGATCCGGCGGCATTGTTCGCCGAAGGCAACGTCGCCGCGGCCATCGCCGGTTACCGCGCGCAGATGGCCAGCGGCGATACGACCGTGCGCACGCGCTACAATCTGGGCACCGCGCTCATAGGCGCCGATTCGCTCAAAGCCGCCGCCGAGTTGCTGGAGATGGTGCGACGCGACAGCGATGGCGAGACGCGCATGCGTGCCCGCTTCAATGCCGGCTATGCGTCGCTCGTGATGGGACGCGCGCCGCAGAACCCCGAAGCCGAAGCATCCTTTGCGGCAGCGCGCGCGGCGTATCGGGCGTTCCTCACCGATCGCCCCGTCGATGCCGACGCCAAGTGGAACTACGAGCTCGCGCTCCGCAAGACGCCGCCTCCGCAGGGCGGGGGCGGCGGGGGGGGGCGGCGGTGGTGACTCGCAAAACGACAAGCAGGACGAGCAGCCGCAGAATCAGGGTGGGCTCGACCAGAAGCAGGCCGAAGCACTCCTCAACAGCGCAGCGCGCGAAGAGCGCGACGTACAGGGGCGTAAGCAGCGACAGGGCCGCACACCGCCGGGAGGAAAGGACTGGTGATGCGAGCTTCGTGTATGCAACACGCGCGCCTGCGGCGGCATGTTCGGTTCGTTCTCGCGCTCGTGAGCGGTCTCGCGATGCGGTTCCCCGCGACGGCCACGCTACGCGCGCAGCCGTCGCCTACCGCCATCCTCGATCGCCTGCAGGCCAACGGCACTCGCCCGATCGACTTTCATGCCGCCACGTTTCCCGACACGGTGTACGTCGGGCAGCAGGTCACCTATCAAGTGGCGGTGCTGCTCAGCGAGTCGGCGCGCGCTCGGCTGCGCCGCAATCCGGAGTTCCTGCCCCCGGAGTTGCGAGGGCTGTTGGCCTACGAGCTCGGCACACCGCGTCGTGTCGCGCCGCGCAGCTACGGCGGCGGCACCTTCGAGGCGCACGTGTTTCAGCGCGCGCTCTTTGCCGTGGCGCCGGGCACGCTCATGGTGCCGGCACCGCAACTCAGCTACACGCTGCCGCAATCGTCCAGCTACTTCAGCCGCGAAGAGCGCTACATCGTGCGGGCCGAGAGTGCGCAGCTGGTCGTGAAGCCGCTGCCCGACGCTGGCCGTCCGCAGGACTACACAGGCGCCGTCGGTGTTCTGCGCGCGTCGGTGAAACTCGATTCGTCCACCGCGCGCGTCGGCGATCCGCTGGTACTGACCATGCGCGTGGACGGCACCGGCAATGTGAAGCTGCTGCCGCGCCCGGTGCTCGAAGTGTCATGGGCCTCCACCGTGCCGGGCACCGAGCGCGTCAGCGTGGACACGAGCGGCGCGATGGTGCGCGGCTATAAGGAGTTTGATTGGATTCTCACCCCGACGCAGGCCGGGAGTGTCGAAGTCCCCACGCTGCGCTACAGCTACTTCGATCCGTATCGCGGCCAATACGCCTACGCAGAAACCACCCCGAGCGCTCTCTCGGTCGACGACGGCACGCTCGCCGCCGCCGCTGAAGGCGACAACGTATCAGTGGTCCCGCTCCGCCAGTGGCGTGGCGCCTCGACCGAGTCGCTGGCCGTGAAGTTGGCCGCCTGGCGCGTGCCGCTCGCTGCCCTGTTGCTGTTGGCGCCGCTCCCCTGGCTCGCGATCGTGATTGGTGGGCGCGTCGGTGGCGCCCGTCGCGCACGGAACGCCGCGGCCGAGGGAGGGGCCGGCGCGGCTGCTCCGCGGGTCGTCAGTGATGATGACGGCGACCATGCGCGCTACACGCGGCGCACGTTGCTCGGCTCGCTCGCGCAGCGATTGAACGTCTCACCGCAGGAACTCGTGTCGCGGCGCGACGTCGAGCGCACCGTGCGACGTCGTGGTGTCACGCGCGACACCACCAAGGCTTTGCTCACGCTGCTCGATGCGCTGGCCGAACAGGGCTTCAGCGATGTGCCCGGGCCGGTGACCGGTCGCGCTGACCTCACCGCGCGTGCCGACGCGCTGCTTGCCCGCATCGACACCGAGGCCGTTACCCACGCGCGCGCCATTCGCAGTGCCCGGCACGCACAGGCACGCTTTGCGCTGTTCGTCGCACTGGGGGGCGCTGCGGTCGCCGCAGCACCGCGCACGAGCGCGGCCATGCAGGTCACACCGACGATCTCCACACCGGTGCAGGCCACTCCGGCGCCGTCTGTTCCCGATCGAGGTGCCCTCGAGGCCACGGTGACGCGCGCGACGGATCTCTACGCACAGCGCCAGTATTCTCGCGCGGCCGAACTGTTTGCCGAGGCCGTGGATGCACGCTCTGCCGACGCTGATCTGCTTGCCAATTGGGGGGCCGCCGCCTGGGCCGCCGGAGATACCGTTTCGGCCGTGATCGCATGGCAACGTGCTGCACGACTCGAACCCGTCGCCGTCGATCTGCAGGAGCGACTGACATCGCTGCCCGCGGGTGCGCGCGGCGGAGTCGCCGAAGTTCCCATGATTCCCGTGCCGGCGCTCGTGCTGACCTCGATCGCCGCGTGGCTGCTGGGATGGAGTCTGCTTGCCGTCGTGCGCGCACGAAGCCGCGGTGGCGATGCGTCGGCGTGGATGGGATTCGCTTCCACGGCCGCCGTGTTCGCGCTGCTGCTCGCGGTGGGCACCGGTGCTGCTGCGGCGTGGGGATTCCGGGAGCTCGATGCCACCGGCGTGCTGGTCGTGCGCCGGCCCGAAACGATGCGTACCGCGCCGGGCAATGACGCGAACGCGATGGGTGGTGTCGCCACCGGTGACGTCGTGCGCGTCGAAGACGCTGGTGACGGCTGGCTCAAGGTGTTGCACGCCGACGGACGTCGCGGCTGGCTGCCGGCGCAACGCACCATTCCGCTCGTCTCGCCGGCTGTCATTCGATAGCTTGTCGTATGTCGCGTATCGCCATTCTCTCCAGTGCTGTTGCCGACCAGATCGCGGCCGGTGAAGTCGTGGAACGACCCGCGTCGGTCGTCAAGGAACTCGTGGAGAATGCGCTCGACGCCGGTGCCACCACCGTTGACGTCACCGTCGAGGAGGGTGGCCGCGCGCTGATCCGTATTGCCGACGACGGCAGTGGCATGGATCGCGACGATGCCGTGCTCTGCCTGTCGCGACACGCCACGTCGAAGATCACGGCCGCCGAACAGCTGGTAGGCGTTCGCAGCTTCGGCTTCCGGGGAGAAGCGTTGCCCGCCATCGCGTCGGTCTCCGAGCTGATGATCGAGACGGCATCGGAAGACGGGGCAGGAACCCAGGTGCGCGCCGCCGCCGGGGCTGTACTCGAGACACGCGAGACCACGCGACGTCGGGGCACCACGGTGTCGGTGCAGCGGCTCTTCTACAACACGCCCGCGCGACAGAAATTCCTGCGCAGTGCGCGATCGGAATGGCGCGGCATCATGGACACCATGCACGCTATCGGCGCGCTCCGTCGCGACGTGCACTTCACGGTGCGCCACGATGGCAAGATCGCCCTCGATCTGCCCGCCGTGCCCACACTCCGCGCCCGACTCGCCGAGTTGTGGGGACATCGCGACGTGCAGCGGTTTGTCGATATCGACGATGTGCAGGGGCCCATCCACATTACCGGCATGGTCGAGCGTCCGGCTGATGTCGGCACGGCTACACGCCGGGTGCTGCTCATCATCAACGGACGCGTCGTTCGCGATCACGGCATCGTGCGCGCCGCCGAAGCCGCCTATCGGTCCACTTTGCCGTCCGGTGTGCGCCCATCACTCGTGCTATCGCTTCACGTGCCCGGCGGCGATGTCGACGTGAACGTGCATCCCGCGAAGTCAGAAGTGCGATTGCGTGATCGCTGGCCCACCGAACGCGCCGTCGAGAACGCTGTCCGCCGCGCCCTCGGCCTCTTCGACGCGAGTGCCGGCATCGGGTGGCGAACCTGGACGCCGGCGGCTGCGCCATCATGGCGCGATGACGTGCATGGCATGGAACCGGCGGCGCTACGTGCCACGCCGGCCGCCGAAGGACTCTTCGCCGCGCCCGCCGAAGCCGACGCCCCGGCGGACGCCCCCGCGTACGCGGCGGCCGTCGCCGTCGAGATGCGCGACACCGACGTACGCGCGGTCGACGACGCGCCGATTTCCGTGCCGCCGCTGCTGCAACTCCGGCGCATGTATCTCATGTTCGAGCACGAAGACGGCGTCATTCTCATTGATCAGCACTCGGCCCACGAGCGCGTGCTGTACGAAGAGTTCCTCGGTGTGCTCGAGCGCGGCGAGGCTCCGTCGCAGCGATTGCTCTTTCCGATGACGCTGCACCTCGGCCCCGATGAAGCCGAGGCCTTCGACGCCAATCGCTCGTCGTTCGAGAAGCTGGGTTTCGAGATGGAGGGCTTCGGCGGACACTCGCTCCTGGTGAACGCTGTACCCATGCCGCACCCGCGCTTTGACGCGGAACGCTGTCTGCGCGAAACGCTCGCCGCACTCACCGGCGATCGTGCGGCTGGCGACGCCAAGCGACATGAACGGCTCGCCGCCACGTTCGCATGTAAGGCCGCCATCAAGGCCGGCGACATCATGTCGCCGGGCGAGATGCGTGCGCTCTATATCGCGCTGGCCAACACCAAGTTGCCTGCCCACGACGTGCACGGTCGCTCGACGATTGTCCGCTTGTCATGGGACGAGCTCGACCGGCGATTCGGTCGGAAGTGACCGCCGCGAGCACCGGCGGTTCCGCTTCGCGGTCGTGGACGCCGAGGCGCATCATCGTTGGCCCGACAGCCGCCGGCAAATCAGCCTTGGCGATGTATCTCGCGCGGCAGCGAGGCTTGGCGATCGTCAGCGCTGACTCGCGGCAGGTGTATGATGGCTTCGACATCGGCACCGCGAAGCCTCCGCTCGCCGACCGGCAAGCAATTCCGCACTTCGGCATTGACGTGGTCGCTCCCACCATTCGGTACTCGGCCCGCGCCTGGGCCGACGACGCGGTGCGCTGGTGCGAGGACGCCGAGCAGGCAGGGACCCCGCCCGTCGTTGTGGGTGGGACCGGGCTCTACGTGAAGGCATTGGTCTCGCCCCTCGATGCGGTCCCGACGCTCGATCCCGACCGTCGTGAGGCGCTCGGGGCGTGGCTGGCGGCGTGCCCGCTCGACGAGCTGGCGCGCTGGTGCCGCCGCCTCGATCCGGCCCGCGCGCATCTGGGGCGTACGCAGCTGTTGCGGGCCGTCGAAACCGCGCTGCTGGCAGGGACGCGCCTCAGCGAGGCTCTCCGGTCAGTCGACCGCCCCGGTACCTCAAGGGAGAACCCGGCCGATGTCTCGACGCCGCCCTCCGCACGGTATCTTGTGGTAGATCCGGGGCCCGTACTGGCCGAACGGATTGCTCACCGCGTGCACCAGATGATCGCTGACGGTTTTGTGCAGGAAGTTGAACGCTTGAGAGAGTCGATCGCCCACGACGCCCCGGCGTGGTCCGCGAGCGGCTATCGCGTCGTGCGCGACGCCCTCGAAGGAGCGGGCGGCACGCGCGCGGTCGATGCCGCCATCGAGCGGGTGATCATCGAGACGCGGCAGTACGCCAAACGGCAGCGTACGTGGTTCCGGCATCAGATGCCGGCGGAACAGGTCACGCGAATCAACCCGGACGCGCCCGAGGCGCTCGATCAGGCGCTAGCCTGGTGGGATCACGAGGAATCCGTCGCGAACCACGCGATGCACACGAGGACCGCATGAAGATCGGCATCACCTGCTATCCGACGTACGGGGGATCGGGCGCCGTTGCGACTGAGCTCGGCATCGCACTCGCCGCACGTGGCCACGAAGTGCACTTCATCACCTATCAGCAGCCATTCCGCCTGCCGAGTTTTCTGCCGCGGGTCTGGTTTCACGAGGTGGATGTCGGACGCTATCCACTCTTCGAATATCCGCCGTACGACCTCGCCCTCGCGGTGCGCATGCACGAAGTCGTGCGCGATCATCAGCTCGACATCTTGCATTGTCATTACGCCATCCCGCATGCTACGAGCGCTTGGATCGCGCGCGAGATGCTGCGGGAGGGCAATGCGGATGTGCGCGTGGTGACGACGTTGCACGGCACCGACATCACCATCGTCGGACAGGAACGCTCGTTCTATACCATCACGCGTTTCTCGATCGAAAAGTCCGACAGTGTGACCGCCGTATCCGACTATCTGCGCGACCAGACGTACCGCGCGTTCGGATGCGTGGGCTGCGACGTCGAAGTCATTCCGAATTTCATCAATCCTGCGCTGTACGACCGCAGCCGTCACCATTTTCCGATTCCCACCGACGTCACGACGGGGCGAAAGGTGCTCATGCACATTTCGAACTTCCGACCAGTGAAGCGCGTGCGCGATGTCGTGCGCGTCTTTGCCGGCGTGAACAAGGAAGTGCCGGCGGTGCTGGTGATGGTCGGTGATGGACCGGAACGCGTCGAAGCCGAAGCGGAAGCACGCGATCTTGGCGTGGCGGAACATGTGCTCTTCCTCGGCAAGATCGATGCGATCGCGCCACTGCTCGCCGGCGCCGATCTGTTTCTGCTCACGAGTGACAAGGAGTCCTTCGGCCTCAGCGCCCTCGAGGCATTGGCGTCGGGCGTGCCCGTCATCGGTGCACGCGCGGGCGGGCTCCCCGAAGTCGTCATCGACGGGGAAACAGGATTCCTCTGCGAGGTCGGTGACGTGGAGGCGATGGCGGCGGCCGGCGTGCGCCTGCTGACGGATCCCGCGATGTGGCAGACCATGAGCACCGCCGCTGCCGCCGATGCGCGGAAACGATTCTCCGAAGATGCCGTCGTCGCGCAGTACGAAGCGCTCTATGAGCGCACCATCGCATCGGCGGTTGCCGGTCGATGAGTTCGGGACTTTTCCGTGGGTGGATGAACGCGTGACGATTTTTCAGGCGGTAGTGCTCGGCATCGTGCAGGGACTCGCTGAGCTGCTGCCGATTTCGAGTTCGGCACACCTGGCGCTCACGCCGTATTTCTTCGGGTGGAAAGATCCGGGTCTCGCCTTCGACGTCGCGCTCCATCTCGGTACACTGATCGCGCTGGTGTGGTACTTCCGCGCGGAGTGGATCGACATGACGAAAAGTGCGTGGAAGATCGCGTCGACGCGGCGTATCGAGACGGTACACGACCGACGCCTCGTGTATCTGGTCGTTGCCACGATTCCGGCGGGCGTCGGCGGCTTGCTGCTCAATGACCTCGCCGAGACCACCTTTCGTTCGCCGATGATCATCGGCACGGCGCTGATCGTGATGGGTGTACTGCTCTGGGCCATCGATCGTTGGAGCGCCCGCTCCCGAACGATCGAAGAAGTCACCATGCGTGATGCCATCATTGTCGGGTGTGCGCAGGTGCTTGCCCTCATCCCCGGTGTCTCACGCTCAGGCTCGACGATCACGGCGGGGCGCTTTCTCAAGCTCGATCGCCCAAGCGCGGCGCGCTTCAGCTTTCTCATGAGCATGCCGATCACGCTCGCGGCGGTCATTCTGAAGGTGCCCGAAGCCGTGCGCTCGGAAGGCGTCTCCGCGCCACTGGTCGCTGGTGTCGTGGCGGCCGCCATCAGCAGCTGGTTAGCCATTACCGTACTGCTGCGTTATGTGAGCAAGCATAGTTTCGGTGTGTTTGCCGTGTACCGTGTCATCCTGGCCGCCGTCGTCTTCGCCACCATCGCCACGCGCAGCTGATGGTCACGCCCTCGCCGACGCTTGCGGCCGAGTGCGGACTCGCCCGCCTCGACTACCATGCTCTGGTTGGATCGACAATGGACGAGGCGCATCGTCTCGCGCAGGCCGGCGCCGAAGCGGGCACCCTCGTGCTCGCAGACGCGCAGGAAAGCGGACGTGGTCGCGGCGGCCGGAGTTGGGTCTCTGAACCCGGTGCGGGGCTGTGGATGACACTCATCGAACGCCCTCGTGATCAGCACGCGCTCGATGTGCTCGCCCTACGTATCGGCTTGGCGCTGTCCGACGCACTCGAACCGTTTTGCGAAGGCCGCATTCGGCTCAAGTGGCCCAACGACCTGTTTGTCGGCGCGGGGAAGCTGGCGGGAATCTTGATCGAAGCACGGTGGCGCGAATCGCTCCCCGAGTGGGTCGCGATCGGCGTCGGCGTCAACCGTCGCATCCCAGAGGCCTTTCCCGATGCCACGTCACTACGTGAGGACATTCCTCGCGACGATGTGCTGCGGGCGATGCTGCCCGCCATGCGGCGAGCGGCCGCTCAGCCTGGCCGACTTACGCCAGAGGAATGCGCGCGCTGGGCCGAACGTGATCTGGCCTTCGGTCGCGACATCCTCGAGCCACGCGCCGGACGTGCCATGGGTATTGATGCCACCGGTGCGCTGCTGATTGCCGAGTCACGCGGTGCCATGTACGCCGCCCGCAGTGGCTCGCTCGTCTTCGCCGGGGAGGCACAATGAGCCGCGCCGTGAGTGGTTCGTCATGCTGATCGTCTTCGATGTCGGCAACACCGAGACCACCATCGGTCTGTTCGAGGGGACCACGCTGCGCGCCGACTGGCGCATCATGACGGCCGTACCGCGAACGTCCGATGAATTCGGCATCGTCTTGCGTAGTCTCCTCCACGCGTCGAACGTGGAGCTCCGCGCCGTCACGGCCGCCGCGATCGGCTCGGTTGTCCCGCCGATCACGGATCCGCTCGCGAAGGCGTGCGAGCGGTACTTCGGCGTCACGCCGATTCTGGTCGATGCGAAAGCGGCGCTGCCGATCACGGTGCAGGTCGACGAGCCGCTCAGTGTGGGCGCCGATCGGCTGATCAACACGCTCGCCGCGAGCCAGTTGTATCAGCGCGACACCATCTGCGTCGACCTCGGCACCGCCACCACCTTCGACTGCATTACGGCCGACGGCGTGTTTCTCGGTGGCGTCATCATGCCCGGTGTGCGCACGTCGGCGGAAACCCTGACGCGGCGTACGTCGAAGCTGCCGGCCACCGAACTGATTCCTCCCAAGCGCGTCATCGGCACGCGCACCGAGGAGTGCATTCGTGCCGGAGTGCTCTTCGGAGCCGCCGATGCGATCGATGGCATCGTGCGTCGCATCAAGGCGGAGTGGCCTGGGCGCGAGGTCCCGCTGGTGGTCGCCACGGGCGGTCTGGCGGAGACCCTACAGCCGTGGTGCTCGGAGTTCGATCTCATCGAGCCAACACTGACCCTGCAGGGATTGCGTTTGGCATACGACCTGCTTGTTCAGCAGTAGACCCGCTTCTCCGCGGTTCTGGCGCTGCCACGAAGGCAGCCTTCGTGGAAGTTCTTCTGCCATATCGGGCCCGCCAATGTCGATTCGGCAGTGATTGTAACGTCCTAAATGCTTTCATTGCTTGAAGTTACGAAATTGTATCGACGGTGAGCCCCGCTTGACTGCCACCGCCGTTGCGCTTAGCTTTGGGTCGTTAGCACTCGACTCGGTTGAGTGCTAACATCGAGCATACTCATTGGTTCGATCCCTGACACATACGCAGGAGACAACAGTTATGGCCACTCAGAGTGCCGCCAAGGTAGCGCCGCTCGCTGATCGCGTCGTCGTGAAGCCGAGCGAAGAAGCGGAACAGATGCGCGGTGGGCTGTACATCCCGGATACCGCCAAGGAAAAGCCGCAGCAGGGTTCTGTTGTCGCGGTTGGACCGGGCCGTTTCGAGAAGGAGACCCGCGTTCCGATGGACGTGAAGGTCGGCGACAAGATCCTGTACGGGAAGTACAGCGGTACGGAAGTGACGATCGACGGTGAGCAGCTGCTCATCCTCCGCGAGTCGGATGTGCTCGCGGTGATCAGCTAATCGTCTTCGAACCACTCAACGGTAAATAGCAACCATGGCTGCCAAGGAACTGCATTTCAACGTGGACGCGCGCGCTGCTCTCAAGCGTGGCGTCGATCAGCTCGCCGAGGCCGTGAAGGTCACGCTCGGACCCAAGGGTCGCAATGTCGTCATCGACAAGAAGTTCGGCGCCCCCACCGTGACTAAGGACGGCGTCACGGTCGCGAAGGAAATCGAACTGTCCGATCCGATCGAGAACATGGGCGCGCAGATGGTGAAGGAAGTCGCGACCAAGACGTCGGATCTCGCTGGTGACGGCACGACGACCGCCACGGTGCTCGCCCAGGCGATCTTCCGTGAAGGCCTCAAGAACGTGACCGCCGGCTCCAACCCGATGGCGCTCAAGCGCGGCATCGAGAAGGCCGTCGCGAGCATCGTCGAAGAGCTCAAGCGCATCTCCGTGCCCACCACGGGCAAGAAGGAAATCGCGCAGGTCGGTACCATCTCGGCGAACAACGACCCCGAGATCGGTAACCTCATCGCGGAAGCGATGGAAAAGGTCGGCAAGGACGGCGTGATCACCGTCGAAGAGGCCAAGGGCCTCGAGACGACGCTGGAGACGGTCGACGGTATGCAGTTCGACCGTGGCTACCTCTCGCCGTACTTCGTCACGGATCCGGAGAAGATGGAGGCGGTCCTCGAGAACGCCATGATCCTGATTCATGACAAGAAGATCTCGGCCATGAAGGATCTCCTCCCGGTGCTCGAGAAGGTTGCCCAGCTCGGCAAGCCTCTCCTCATCATCGCGGAAGACATCGAAGGCGAAGCCCTCGCGACGCTCGTCGTGAACAAGCTCCGCGGCACGCTGCGCGTCGTCGCCGTCAAGGCGCCGGGCTTCGGCGATCGTCGCAAGGCGATGCTGCAGGACATCGCGACGCTGACCAAGGGTCAGGTCGTGTCCGACGAAGTCGGCTTCAAGCTCGAAAACGCGGTCCTCACGGACCTCGGCTCGGCCAAGCGTATCGTGATCGACAAGGACAACACGACGATCATCGACGGCGCCGGCGAGACGAAGGACATCGAAGGACGCGTCAAGGAAATCCGTGGTGCCATCGAGAAGAGCACGTCGGACTACGATCGTGAGAAGCTCCAGGAGCGTCTCGCGAAGCTCGCCGGTGGTGTGGCCGTCATCAATGTCGGCGCCGCGACCGAAGCGGAAATGAAGGAGAAGAAGGCCCGCGTCGAAGACGCGCTGCACGCTACGCGTGCCGCGGTCGAAGAGGGCATCGTCCCGGGCGGCGGCGTCGCGCTTATCCGCGCGCAGCACGTGCTCAAGGATGTGAAGGTCGCCGAGCGCGACGAGCAGATCGGTGTCGACATCGTGCGTCGCGCGATCGAAGAGCCGCTCCGCATGATCGTGCAGAATGCCGGTGGTGAAGGCTCCATCGTCGTCGAGAAGATCCGCACGGCCAAGGAAACCAGCTTCGGCTACAACGCGCTGACCGACGTGTACGAAGACCTCGTGCAGGCCGGCGTGATCGACCCGACGAAGGTGACCCGCACGGCGTTGCAGAACGCCGCGTCGATCGCCGGTCTCCTCCTCACGACGGAAGCGCTTATCGTCGAGAAGAAGGACAACTCGGCGCCTGCTGGAGGCCACGGTGGTGGCCCCGGCGGCGGCATGGGCGGCATGTACTAAGCCGTTCAGACAGTCGAAGGAAACAGAACGGGCGCCCAATCGGGCGCCCGTTCTGCCGTTCGAACCCGTCGCGTGGCGGTTAGAAGCCGAGCGATAATTGCGACGCGCGCACCAACCACGCCGCTTCACCGGTCGATGTCATCGGCGGCAGCGGTAGATGTTGTGACGCCGCCGACAGCGCGTCGCGCGACCAACCGGCCCGGCGCAGCGCGTCGCGCGTCCGCTCGATCGCCAGCGCGGGAAGGTTGTTCGTCTCGCTCAAGTGTGTCAGCAACACACCGCGCAGTCCGCGATGCGCACACGCGCTTACGAACCCGGCGGCCGCACCGTTCGAGAGATGCCCGAGGCCTCCGCTGATCCGTTGTTTCAGCGACCAGGGATACGGACCACGTGCAAGCATCTGCTCATCGTGGTTTGATTCGACCACGATCAGGTCTAATCGCTCAAAGGAAACCGGCAGCGCCTCCGGAACGCGCCCGACATCCATCGCCACTCCTGCGCGCGCGCCACTCCGGATATCGGTGAATACGAGCGCACGACAATCCCGCGCGTCATGCGGCACCGAGGTCGTCTCGACCAGGAAACCGCTGATCGACGTCGGGCCGTCATCGGTGAAGGTTCGCCCCGCACGCAATGAGACGTCCGTTGCGCTGGCCACGCCCAACGCCTCGATCGTGCCCGCCGACCCGTACATCGGCCAGCCCCAGCGCGTGCACGCGACGCCGGCGCCGCTCGCGTGATCGGTGTGCTCGTGCGTCAGCAGCAACGCACTGATCTCTTCCGGCCGACGGCCCACCGCCTTCAGCCGTCGCGCGAGCGAGCGCGGGCCGAATCCCGCATCAACCAGCACCGCGCCATCCGTGCCGTCGATCAGGATGGCGTTGCCGCGACTCCCGCTGCCGAGAACCGTTATACGGAGCATGCGTGCCCAGCGACGGCGCGCCGCTCCGCGATGAACACCGCGCTCAGCGACGTGGCCAGCGGCCGTCGGCGGCGCACAGAGCGTGCACGCTGGTCCACCACGCGCGGCTGCTTTCAGTGAGCGGCACGCCGCGCCGCGCCATCATGCGCTCGGCCGTCTGCACGAACTTCGTCACGTCGAACGCATCGTACGGTGCACGAGCGCCCCACGAGAATGGTGCCACGACCTTCGGCGGCATCGCGTCGAAGACATTCGCTCCGGCGCCGAGCACACATCCGGTCGTCAGTCGTAGTCCGATGCCGGTCTTCACGTGATCGCCGAACATCGTGCCCAGGAATTGCAGGCCGCTTTCACGCACACCGTCGGGCGTCCACAGGGCCACCGCGCCGTACGTGTTCTTCAGATTACTGGTGATCGTCCCGGCACCGAGATTCACCCATCGACCGAGCACGGAGTGTCCGACGAAACCGTCATGCCCCTTGTTCGCGTGGCCGATGAAGATCGACGTCGAGAGTTCGCCGTGCACACGACACGTCTCGCCGATCGACGACCCGGCAATGCGGTCGGCCGTCACCACACTGTCGTGGCCCACGTAGCACGGTCCGATGACGCGCGTGAACGCATGTACCTGCGCGCCGCGCCGCAGCAGCACCGGCCCCGTGCTGGTGTCGAACACCGACATCGGTTCAATCGTGGCGCCCACTTCCGCATACACCGGATGCGATCCCAAAATGGTTGCCGACGCACTGCCGCCAGTGTGCAACGTGGTGACGGAAAGACGAGAGGCGAGGGCAGGGATGTCGCGCTGCAGTAGCGGCTGCAGGGTGCCGATCACATCCCACACGTCGTCCAACCAGACGCCGTCGAGCTCGAGTGCTTCGGCTTCATCGCCAGTGCCGTCGGGGAGTGCCCGGTCGTGCGTCAGCCCATACGATCCATCCGCCAACGCGGCGAGGGTGCGCGCGTCACGCGCGTCGCTGTCGAGTCGAATCGCGGCGATTTCCCCGCCGATCGTGATCGTCAACGCGGTCGTTGACACGGCGATCGCGGGGCCATCGAGGTATGGCAGCGCGCGCGTATTCACCAGCCACGTGCCGGCGGCGAGCGCCTGTCCGTTCACGAAGGTCGGCGCGTCGAACTCGGCGAATCCATGCAGATGCGGTGCCCCCACGAATCCACGGCTCTCGACACCGAGCACTATTTCCCAGCGTTCGCGAATGAGCAGCGCGCCCGCGCGCATCTCGCCGAGCGGGCGGCTGGTGGCGAACGGTTCGAAGCGCCGTGCCACGGCATCGTCGTACAGCGCGATCACGAGCCGCGTACCTCGGGCGGTAGCGCATCGAGCAGCGTCTTGAGATCGGCCGCCTTCTCGCGCGTCGTGATCATCACCAAGCCCTCGCGCGCGACGACCACAAGATCGTCTACGCCATAGAGCACCACCTGAGTACCGTCGGCGTGCACCACGTTCCCGGTCGCCTGCAGGGCGAACGTGGGGCCGAGCATGGCATTGTCCTGCGCATCCCGGGTGCGCACGCGATGCAACGCGGCCCAGGTGCCCACGTCATCCCATCCGAACTGCCCGGGTAGCACCAGCACGCGAGCACTGCGCTCCAGCACGCCGACGTCGATCGCGACCGACTTGACCTGCGCGAAGAACGCCGCCAGATCGTCACCGGCAGCCGACAGCGCCGGCTGCACTTCCGGCGTATGGTCGCGAATCTCGTCGAGGAGATCGCCCACGCACCACGCGAAGATTCCTGAATTCCAGAGGTAGCCCTCGGCGACCATTTGCGCCGCCCGTTCACGGTCCGGCTTTTCCACGAATCGCGCCACGCGCTGCACGCCGGTGCGCACCGGCGCCCCCGGCTGGATATAGCCGAAGCCTGGATCGGGGCGGGACGGCACGATCCCGACCGTCACCAGTGCCCGCTCTTCGAAGGCGACACGCGCGGCCTCCGCCAGTGTCTCCCGGTACGCGTCGACATCACCAATGGCCCAGTCGGCATGTACGCAGATCATCACGGCGTCGCCGCCAGCGCGCTGCGCGATGACCTGCGCCGCCCAGGCCAGCGCCGCGCACGTGCCCGCCGGCCGTGGCTCGGCAATCACGTTCTCGGGCGGCAAATCGGGCTCGAGTGCGAGCACCGCGTCGCGCAGCGAGGCGTTGGTCAGCACGAGCGTCTGCGACAACGGCGCCAGCGGCCGCATCCGGTCGAGCGTGTCCCGAAGCATGGGCACCTCGCTGATCAGCGGCAGCAACTGCTTCGGACGTTCGGGCGTGGACAGCGGCCAGAAGCGGGAGCCCACGCCACCGGCGAGCACGACGTTCCAGCGGTTCATGGCCGCACCGGGGGGGACGAGAGCTCCGTCGACGCCGGCTCGGGCAGAGTGGTTCCGGTATGCGCGCGGACACGCTCCAGCAGGCGCCGCGGGCTGAAAGGCTTGGTCATGATTTCGGAAACGCCAAGGGATTCGACTTCGCGCAACTGCGCATCTTGTCCTGCTGCCGTGAGGACGATGCAGGGTAGGGGACGCCACCGGGTATCACCGCGCAGCACGCGGAGGATTTCCGTCCCCGACATGCCCGGTAGCATGAGGTCCAGGACAACGAGCGCGACCGCCGGCGTCGACTCGAGAGTGGAGAGTGCCTCGGCACCGTGCTCCGCCAGATGCACCGTAAAGCCGGCCTGCTCCAGACGCGTCCGGATGATGCGCCCGATGTGCGGCTCGTCGTCCACCACGAGCACGGTCACCCCGGCGGCCGGATCAACGGGCATCGGGACTGAGGCGCGCGCGCTCAGACGAGCGAGGCGATCTGCGCCCGAAAGCGACGGAGGTCGTACAAGAGCGCCGCCAGATTGGCATCGGGGCGCAGGAGCACGAGCAGGAATGCGTCCGGGGAGACCGAGGTCACGACGACCGTGCCGGTGCTGTATTCGAGCACCATGAGGCCGAAGTCACCGCGACCGGCGGCGACGCCCATCTCGACGGCGGCGAGCGCCATCGGGGGCACGAAGGCGGCCAGTCCTTCCGGGTCGAGCGCGGCATCAGTCGCGCCGTCGATCAGGAGGCCGTCGCGCCCCAGGACGATGGCGGCATCCACACCGTCGCGGCGGCGTAATGCACTGACGAGATCGCGAATGGTGGGCATGGCGGAACGCTGGTCGCGAAGCGGGGTGAAGTCAAGCGAGGATGCTCACGTGATTGCGGTAGCATTGCGGCACCAAGCGCTTGCCCGGACACGAGTTGAGCGGTAACCTCCACACCCGTACCGCTATCGCTTCCGACCATGGGAGTTACCCTGCTCGCTCGTTTCCTCGGCGCGCCTCGAGTCGCTCGGCGCGCCATGTCGTTTCCGGCCCTGATCGTCACGGCCGTCGCCCTCGCCGCCTGTGGTGACTCGAACAGCCTGCTTAACGCAGCGTCGTCCGAGAACACGGCGCGCAATTACAGCGTCTACGCGCTGACGGGCACACCGTCGGCGCTGCCGGCGGCGTACAAGTTCACGTCGGAGCTCCTCGCGCGTCCGCAGTTGTTGTCCAACGGCGGCGTCAACTTCGACCTGGCCTTCGACCTGACGAGCGATAACAAGGTCAAACTCCTGCCCGTCCGCGCGGTCGTACCGCTTCCGCCCGCTGGGGTGTCGAGTGTCGGCATGCTCAAGTCGGCGAGTGCCTACAGCGCCCTCGAACGCGCCCCGGATCGCGGCTACACGGTCGATTCCACGCTCATCGTCGGCATCGGCGAAACCGTGGTGCTGCAGCTTCCCGGCTCCGGGTGCATCTACGGCGAGCCGTATTATGCGAAGCTCGTGGTCGATAGCATCATCGCCGCCCAACGGCGCATCGTGGTCGGCTCGCTGGTGAACCGCAATTGTGGTTTCCGCGCGCTGACGGTTGGTATCCCGAAGAACTGATTTTCGCATGCATGACATTCGGTTGTTGCGCGACCAGCTCGAGCACCTGCGCGACGGTATGCGCCGTCGCGGCAAGCTCGCTGAACTCGGCCCCATGCTCGACCGTGCGGAGTCGCTCGAACGGGAGCGTCGTAGCGCCATCACGGAACTCGAGGCCCAGCAGGCGCGTCGGAACAAGGTGACGGCGGAGGTCGGACAGCGCCGCAAGGCGGGCGAAGACGCGACCGAGCTCATGGCCGAAGGGCGGGCCATCGGCGAGCAGATTGCCATGCTCGAACAGCGTCGGGCGGAAACCGAAGCGGCCGTCTCGGTTATGCTCTACGAACTGCCGAACATCACGTTACCCGACGTCCCCGAAGGCGACGAAACCGCGAACACGGTCGTGCGCAGCTGGGGCACGCCGCGCACACCCGATGCGTCCATCGCGCCGCACTGGGAGAAGGGCGAAGCGTTCGGTATGATCGACCTCGCCCGCGGCGCGAAGATCAGCGGCTCGGGCTTCATCGTGTATCGCGGTCGCGGCGCGCGCCTTGTGCGCGCCTTGATGAACATGATGCTCGACATCCACACCGAGGAGCACGGCTACGAAGAGACGTGGGTGCCGCTCGTCGTGAATCGGGCCTCGATGACGGGCACGGGCAACTTCCCCAAGTTCGAGGAAGACGCCTACGCTGTTACCGAAGACGAGCTGTTCCTCATTCCCACGGCCGAAGTCCCGGTCACCAATCTCTATCGCGACGAGATTCTCGACGCGAGTGAATTGCCGAAGCGCTTCTGCGCGTTCAGCGCCTGCTTCCGTCGTGAAGCGGGGGCCGCCGGGAAGGACACGCGCGGCCTGCTGCGCGTGCACGAATTCGACAAGGTCGAGCTGGTGCGCTACGCCAATCCCGAGACCTCGCTCGATGAGCTGGAGTTGCTCACGAGCCAGGCCGAGACGATCCTCCAGCGGCTCGAACTGCCGTATCGTGTGTTGCTGCTGGCGGCCGGGGACACTGGCTTCTCCAGCGCGAAGACCTACGACCTCGAAGTGTTCGCCCCTGGCGTCGGTAAGTGGCTCGAAGTCTCGAGCTGCAGCCTCTTCACCGATTTTCAGGCGCGTCGCGCCAACATCCGCTTTCGTCCCGCGCCGGGTGAAAAGCCGAAACTGGTGCACACGCTGAACGGGTCGGCGCTCGCCTTCTCGCGCGTCATCGCGAGCATTCTCGAGCATCACCAGCAGCCCGATGGCTCCGTCCGGATTCCCGAGGCGCTGCAGCCGTACCTCGGTCGCGCCGAACTGCGCTAAGCGCCGCCACCGATGCGCCGTCGCCGATGGCCCGTAGTCGTCATGGTGCTCGGCGTGCTGGGGCTGCTCACGTGGTACGTCGTCTACACGCAGCACGTCGTGCGCCAGCTCCGCGTCGCCGCGGCGGGGCAGGGGCAGATGTACTCCCGCATCTTCCGGGCACTGCAGGATACCAGCGCCACGCAGGACCCCACGGTCACGCTGCTGGAGCTGTCCCAACAGATTCGTGAATCGGGATTACCCCTCGTGCTCACCGATCCCGACGGCCGCGTCTACGGCGCCGCGAATCTGCCGTTCGACGAACCGCTGGAAGGCGAGCGCACGAAGGCCTTCGTGCGCGACCTCGACCGGCAAAACGCGCCCATTTTGCAGCCCGGCTTCGGCGGTGTGCACTACGGTGACAGCCCGATCGTGCGCGGACTGCAGGTCATTCCCATCCTGCAGGCCATCGGCATCGGCTTGCTCGTGGCCTTCGGCATCTACGCGCTGATCGAACGCGGGCGGGCCGATCGCGAGAAGGTGTGGGCCGGCATGGCCCGTGAGGCGGCGCACCAACTCGGCACCCCGCTGTCAGCGATGGCCGGATGGCTCGAGCTGCTGCGCGACATGGTGACCACCACCACCGCGTCACGTGCCGTCGAAGCGATGGAGCAGGATCTGCAGCGTTTGGAGCGGGTGTCGCATCGTTTTGAACGCATCGGCCGGCCGCCGCGTGACGAACAGGTCGACTGCGCGGCGCTCGTTGATCGGCTGGCATCGTACTTCGCGGCGCGTGCGCCCACTCTGGCGCGCACCGTCCGCATTCGCAGCGAGCACCCCGACGGCCCATTGATGACCCGCGGCGACAAAGTGCTGCTGGAGTGGGTCCTGGAAGTGCTGATCAAGAACGCCATGGACGCACTCGCTGGTCGTGACGGGGAAGTCGTCGTGTCGGCGATTCCGCTGCCGGAGGGGGGCGTGCGTATTCGCGTGCAGGACGACGGTCCCGGTATTCCTCGCAAGTTGCGCAAGCGGATTTTCGATGCCGGCTTCACCACGAAGGATCGCGGCTGGGGCATCGGCTTGTCGCTGGCGCGTCGCATCGTACAGGAGAATCACGAAGGCAAGCTGATGCTCGCCGACACCGACCGCGGAGCGGCGTTCGACGTTATCTTGAACGGATGACGACGACGGGTTGGTCCGGTTCCCTTTTTGACGCGGTGCCTGCGGCACCTGCGCTCGATCTCGAAGCGCTGACGCGAGGCCTCAATCCCGGGCAGCGCGAGGCCGTATTTCATGACGATGGTCCGGCGCTGGTCCTGGCCGGCGCGGGCTCCGGCAAGACCCGGGTACTGACCACGCGCATCGCCCGACTCATCGGCGATCGCGGCGTGGCGCCCCACGAAATCCTCTCCGTCACGTTTACGAACAAGGCGGCCGGCGAAATGCGCGCCCGCATTGCCAAGTTTCTCGGGCACGAACCGAAGGGCATGTGGTGCGGCACCTTCCACGCGCTCGGTGCGCGCATGCTGCGCGGCGTGGCGCCGATCGTCGGACGCGAGCAGAACTTCACGATCTACGACGAAGACGACACCATCGGTGCCGTCAAGCGCGTCATGGAACGTCGCAAGCTCAGTCCCACGCAGTTCGCGCCGAAGGCGATTCTCAGTGCGATCTCGAGTGCCAAGAACGCGCTCGTCTCGCCCAGCGAATACGCGCGCACCGCCCGTGACACCTTCACGACGGCCGTGGCTGGCGTGTACACCGATCTTGAACACGCGCTGCAGCAGGCCAACGCCGTCACGTTCGACGATCTGCTGGTGTTGCCGGTTCGCGCGCTCGAGCAGGACGAGGCGTTGCGCGCGCACTATCAGCGCCGCTTCAAGTACGTGCTGGTCGACGAGTATCAGGACACCAACGCCGCGCAGTTCCGCTTCGTGCAGCTCATGGGCGGCGGCTATCGCAACGTGATGGTGGTCGGCGACGATGACCAGTCGATCTATGGGTGGCGCGGCGCCGACATCCGCAACATCCTCGACTTCGAGCGCGCCTTTCCCGGCGCGCGCATCGTGCGCCTCGAGGAGAACTACCGCTCCACGCCGAACATCCTTGCCCTCGCCAACGCCGTCATCGCCGAGAACACGGAGCGGCGGGGCAAGACACTGCGCGCCACGCGTCCGGCCGGCGAAACGGTCACGCTCGTGGAAACGCTCGACGAGCGCGACGAAGCCGACTTTATCGCCGACACGATCACGGCGCGTATGTCGCGCTCCGATCTTTCGCGGCGTGATTGCGCGGTGCTCTATCGCACCAACGCGCAAAGCCGCGCCATTGAAGACTCGTTCCGCCGTCGCAATATCCCGTATCGTCTCGTCGGAGCCGTGCGATTCTACGATCGTCGCGAAATCCGTGACATCATGGCGTACCTGAAGCTCGTGGCGAATCCGGCCGACGACGAGGCATTCCGCCGTGCCGTGAACGTGCCCAAGCGCGGCCTCGGCGATGCGACCATCACGCTGCTGGTCGAGCGGGCGCAACGGGAAGGCGTCCCCTTGCTCACCATCGCATCACGCATCGATGTCGTGGCCGAACTACGCCCCGCGGCGCGGACCGCGCTGGCCGATTTCGTGTCGCTCGTGCAGCGCCTGCGCACTGCCGCTGTCGATTCCGCCGTCGATGAGCTGCTTCGCGATCTGGCCGCCTCGATCAAGTACGCCGACCACCTGCGCGCCGAGGGGCCCGAAGGGCAGGAGCGCATCGAGAACGTGCGCGAACTGATCGCCGGTGCCGCTGAAGTCGTGGCCGATGAGGGCGGTGAAGTCGGACTCACGCCGCTCGATCACTTCCTGCAGTCGTCAACGCTGGTGGCCGGGATCGACAAGCTCGACCCGAATGCCGACGCCGTTACCTGCATGACGATGCACAACGCGAAGGGACTCGAGTTCCCGCTCGTGTTCGTATCGGGTCTCGAGGATGGGTTGTTTCCTCTGGCGCGTGCCGCCGAGGATCCGAGTCAGCTCGAAGAAGAACGTCGACTGTTCTACGTGGGCATCACGCGCGCCGAGACGAAGCTGTACCTCACCTGCGCCGAGCAGCGTCGGCGGAATGGCGAGATGATGTTCTCCATGCCCTCGCGCTTTCTCAAACAGGTCACGATCTCGCTGGCGGAACGTCAGAAGACGGCGCGCGCCAAGACCGAAGGACGCGGTGGCTTCGCGTCCATCGGCGGCACGCAGTCCTCACGCGACAGCGACGATTCGTGGGGACGCAGCAGCTACAGTGCGGGCGGCGGCGGCGCCAAACGTCCGGCCAGTCAGTATGGCAGCGCGTCGTACGGTGCCGGCAGCACCGCATTCGGCAAGAGTGCCGGGTCCTTCTCGACGCCGGCTCGACGCGACCGCCCCACCGAGCCGGAGGACGAGTCGCAGGATGCGCCCCTGTTCGCGGTCGGCGAGAAGGTGCGCCACGCGAAGTTCGGGTCGGGCACCATTGCCGAGCTCACGGGCAGCGGGCGCGACTTGAAGGTGCGTATTGATTTCGAGGACGAAGAGATCGGTCGAAAGACACTGGTGCTGGCGCAGGCCAAACTTGAACGCGGGTGGGAGTAGGTGTCCGTCACCAACGATGATGTGCTGCACGTGGCGCAACTGGCGCGCTTGGCAATCGACGACGCGCGGCTCCCCGGGCTCGTCGCTGAATTGAACGGCATCCTGCGGCATATCGATGCGCTGCAGCAGGCTCCCATTCCCGCCGACCTCGGTGCGCGAGCGGTCGACGGAATGCCGCTCCGCGACGACGACAGACCGTCGGTCGCGTTACAGCGCGCACGGGAGGCCTTCGCGCCAGCCACGCGTGACGGATTTTTTCTGGTGCCGCGGCTCGCCACCCACGGCGATGCCGGCGCCTCGTCCGAGGGTGACGCATGAGCGCGGAGTCGCTGAAGGCGCACTCCGTCGAATCGGCGTGGGCGCAATACGACGCGGTTGATGCTGGACCGACCGGATTGAACGCGTTCCTTTCCGTGGACCGTGATGGGTCGATGGCTGCCGCGAAGCTCGTGGCCAACGCCGTGTCCTCGCCAGCAGACGGCGGCGATATCGCGGGAGTTCCCGTCGCGATCAAGGACAATCTCGCCACCCTCACGCTGCCGACCACGTGCGGCTCGCGCATTCTCGAGGGGTATGTCAGTCCTTTCGAGGCAACCGCCGTCAGGAAGCTGCGAGACGCCGGTGCCATCGTGATCGGCAAGACGAACATGGATGAATTCGCCATGGGATCGTCCACCGAGAATAGCGCGTACGGGCCCACCAGGAATCCCGTCGATCGCTCGCGCGTGCCTGGCGGTTCCTCCGGTGGCTCGGCCGCCGCCGTCGCGGCGGGCGTGGTCCGTCTCGCGCTTGGCTCCGAAACCGGTGGCTCCGTTCGCCAACCGGCGGCGTTTTGCGGGATCGTCGGGGTGAAGCCCACGTACGGACGCGTCAGTCGTTTCGGCTTGGTCGCCTACGCATCGTCACTCGACCACGTCGGCGTGCTCGCACAGAACGTGTTCGATGCGGCACTCGGGGTCGAGATCATCGCCGGACACGATCCGTACGATGCTACGAGCTCGGCGCGTCCCGTGCCAGCGTTGCGGCAGTCTGCCGTGATTGCTGACCGCTCGCAGCCGCTCGCCGGCCTCGTGGTTGGTCGACCGGTCGAGTACTTCACCGATGCGCTCGATCCGCGTATTCGCGCGCACTGCGACGCGGCATGCGAACGCTTGCGGTCGCTCGGCGCCGAAGTGCGTGACGTCTCCTTGCCGCACACGTCGCTCGCGATTCCCGTGTACTACGTGCTCGCCCCGGCGGAGGCGTCCAGCAATCTCGCGCGCTACGATGGCGTGCGTTACGGGCAGCGTGCCGTGGCCGACGGGCTCCGCGAGATGTACGAACGCACGCGGTCGGGTGGTTTTGGAGCCGAAGTCACGCGCCGTATTCTGCTCGGCACCTACGTGCTCAGTGCGGGCTACTACGACGCCTACTATCGCCGCGCGCAGACCGTGCGCACGCTCATCACGCAGGATTTCGAACGCGTCTTCGCCGAGGGGGTGCACGTGCTCTTCACACCCACCGCGCCAACGCCGGCGTTCCGCATCGGCGAGGTGTCCGATCCGTACGACATGTATCTCAGCGACATCTACACCGTGACGGCCAATCTCGCTGGTATCCCGGCGATGTCGCAGCCCATCGGCCTCGTCGATGGCCTTCCCGTTGGTGGTCAGTTCATGGCGGCGCGTTTCGATGAGGCCACCATGTTCAAGGCGGCGGCCGCGCTCGAGCATGCGATGGCTCAGGAGGGCGGCGCATGAGCACTGCATCGCCAAGCACCGGCGCGCCCATCGACTGGGAGCTCGTGATCGGACTCGAAGTACACTGCCAGCTCAAGACACGAAGCAAGATCTTTTGCGGCTGTGCAACGTCATTCGGCGAGGCACCCAACACGAATACCTGTCCGGTCTGCCTCGGCTTGCCAGGCGCGTTGCCGGTGTTGAACGCGCACGCCGTTGAACTCGCTACGCGCGCGTCACTCGCGCTCGGCTGCACCGTGCACAACACCTCGGTGTTCGCGCGCAAGAACTATTTCTATCCCGACTTGCCCAAGGGCTATCAGATCTCGCAATTCGATTTACCTATCGCGACCGGTGGCACCATTGTCGTCGATGACACCGCCACGCCTCCTCGCGCGATCCGCGTGCATCGCGTGCACATGGAAGAGGATGCGGGAAAGTCGGTGCACGATCGCTTCCGCGACGCGACCGCGATCGATTTGAATCGCGCCGGCACGCCGCTGATCGAAATCGTGTCGGAGCCGGAGATTCACTCGGCGGCCGATGCGGTGAGTTATCTCCGCCGCCTCAAGCAGATCCTCGAGTACACCGAAGTCTCCGACGCGAACATGGAGGAAGGCTCGCTCCGCGTGGACGTGAACATCTCCATACGACCGCGCGGCGTGGAGACACTCGGCACCAAGACTGAAGTCAAAAACCTCAATTCGTTCTCGTCCGCTGAGCGCGCCGTCGAAGTGGAGTTTGCGCGGCAGCGAGCCATTCTCGAGAGTGGTGGTCGCGTCGAGCAGCAGACGTTGCTGTACGACGAGAAACGCAATCAGGTGCGCTCCGCGCGCAGCAAGGAAGGTAGCCACGACTACCGCTACTTCCCGGAGCCGGATCTTCCGCCGCTCGTGTTGGTCGACGAGTTCGTGCAGCGTCAGCGCGAGGCCCTTCCGGAGTTGCCGGCCGCCAAGCGCGATCGCTTTGCCACGCAGTACGGACTTGGCGCGGCCGACGTCGATCAGCTCATCGGGAACCGCACCTTGGCGGTTCGCTTCGAAGCCGTCGCCTCGGCGGCCGGTGATGCGCGCCGCGCGGCTAACTGGATGCTGGGACCTGTGCTGGCGGCGGTGAACGCGTCCGGTGGGTCGCTGCTCGACCATGCCGTCGATCCGGACCGACTTGGTGCGCTCATCAAACTCGAAGCGCGGGGCGACGTCTCGAACACGGCCGCCCGACAGATCTTCACGCTGATGGAGCGGGAATCGACCGAGCCGCTGGCGATCGCGACGCGCGATGGCCTGTTGAAAGTCTCTGACGACTCCGCGCTCGTGGCGTGGATTGACGAAGTCTTTGCCGAATCACCCACCGAGGCCGCGCGCTTCATGGCTGGCGAGCGCAAACTGCAAGGCGTGCTGGTCGGTCAGGTCATGAAGAAGTCGAAGGGCTCAGCCGACCCGAAGAAAGTCAATCAGCTGCTGGCCGCTCGCGCGGAGTAAACAGTGGCGCTGACAGCGAGGCGGCATGCCGGAGATCAGACACCGGCATGCCGAACATGCGATCCGCTTCGAGCGCGGCGCGGACATCGCCGCCTTCGCGCTTGGCCTGGCGGCGTACCTTCTTCGCGTCGCGCAGTGGTCCGTCGCCCGACGGATCGAAGCGAAAGGCATCGCTGGTGTCCCAGCGATTGAGCAGGTCGACGATGTAGTCGAACGAGCGCGCCATGTAGCGACCGACTTCGGCGTCACTCAAGTCCCAGCGACTCTTCTCGGAGACGAGCTGGAAGATGCGCTGCCACGAGTCCGTGTCGGTCACATACACCATACCGCGAAAGATGCGACGGTTGGTGGGCGTGCCGAAAAGCGTCGGGCTGAGAATGCGGTCCAGGTGCTGGTCCGCCGACGAGTGGTCAACCGACAAGAGCTCGCGCGCTCGACGTGGCCATGGATCGCCGAGATGCGTGTCGATCCGGCTCTCCCAGTAGCTGTGACCCAGGGCGGTGGTACTCGATGTCACTGCAAGCTGTCGCGGTACGAAGAAGTTGTGTGCAACCACATCGGCGGCTAGATGCGCGAGATACCCCAGGCCGAACGCGCGCAACGCGGCTGGCTCGGCATCGTCATGAATCTCGAGTCCGACACGCCACGAATGACAATGGCGTCCCACTTCGGCGTACTTCTTGGCGATGCTGGTGTCGGCGGCGATGGACCCGTACAGAAAATCCGTGGGGTAGGCAGCCAACAGCTCGGCGATGTGTGATGGCACGAGCGACAGATTTCGAAGGAGTGCGTCGCCCAGAAACACATGGGTTCCCGGCGTCCACGCCCAAGCATCCGTCGGGAAAAGAATCAGCGCGACGAACACGGCGAGTCCCCCGGCGATCCAAGCGCGTTGGCAGAAGCGCACGGATCGCTCAGGCTTCGTCGTCGTCGGCATCCACAGGGAATGGAGCACGTCGCGGTCGCGGGTGGCTCAACCCCGCAGTCATTTCGCCCGCGCCGACGCGAACGCCGCGAATCGCCGAGACGGCCGACAGCGCGGTGTCTTCCAACTCATCCTGCAGCACATCCAGCACCGCATTCACGTCGTCCACGCGCCGAGCCGTCCGGTCGGCCGCATCGAGCAGCTGCTCGCTCAGTGCTTCCGCCGCACCGGTGACGCGCTCTACATCAGTCCGCAGCATCGAGACGACTTCGCGGGCGTCGCCGACGATGGCGGTCGCGCTCGCCAGCAACGGCTTCGTCTCCGTCGACAGGCGATCGACCGTCTCGTTGAACTTACGCACCCCGGCGCGCATCGAGAGGATCAGCAGAATCGTGGCGATCAGTACGCCGATGCCGAGAAGCAGCACGATGATCTGGAGAACACCACTCGTCCAGTCCAGCATGCCACGCTCGGGGATCGTGCGGGCGATGATGGTGTCCGGGAACGCGGCGGCCTGCAGAAGCCGCGCAGGCAACGCACTGACAAAGGTCATGATGATGATCTAAGGGTTTCCGGCAGGGTCGGGAAGGGGGGCGTGCGTGAGGCTTTCGCGGCTGCTATCCTTCCGATCGCCCGACCGCTCCGCCCAATCGCCGCGCCTAACCCCGAGTGCATGTCCGCCGTCCAGTTCATTGTCGAAGGGGGTCAGCGTATCAGCGGCTCGATCCGTCCAGCAGGCAATAAGAATGCCGCTCTGCCGATCGTCGCTGCCACACTGCTGACCGACCAGCCGGTTCAGCTGCATAACGTGCCTCGAATCCGCGATATCGAGACGCTCGTCGAACTCGTGCGCACCACGGGAGCGGAGTGCGAATGGAACGGGCCGAACTCCCTGCGTGTGCACGCGAAATCGGTGCAAGCGGCCGATCTCGATCCGCAGATGTGCGCGCGGATCCGCGCCTCGATCCTGCTCGCCGCACCACTGCTCGCGCGTTGCGGTACGGTCACGCTGTCTCCCCCCGGCGGAGACGTCATCGGTCGTCGCCGACTCGATACGCACTTCCACGTGCTGCAGGCGCTCGGGGCCGAGTACGAACTGGGCGAGCGATTCCGCTTTACCGCCAAGGCGCTCACTGGCGCCGACGTGTTTCTTGACGAGCCGAGCGTCACGGCCACGGAGAACGCCCTGATGGCGGCCGTTGCGGCGAAGGGACGTACGATCCTCCGCAATGCAGCCAGCGAGCCGCATGTGCAAGACCTCGCACGCTTTCTCGTCGCACTCGGCGCGCGCATCGAGGGGATCGGATCGAATGTCTACACCATCGAAGGCGGCCTGCCACTCGGTAGTGCGACGCATGAGATCGGTCCCGACCATATCGAAGTCGGCTCGTTCATCGGCCTCGCCGCGGTGACCCGCTCGGAGATTCGAATCGAACGCGCGGGCGTCGAACATCTCCGCAGCACGCTGATGGGCTTCGAGCGTCTCGGCATTTCGTGCATCATTGACGGCGACGACCTGATCGTACCCGCCGAACAGTCGCGCGTGATCCAGAGCGACCTCGGTGGACATGTGCCGAAGCTCGAAGATCAGCCGTGGCCCGCGTTTCCCGCTGATGTCATGTCCATCGCCATTGTTACGGCGACACAATGCGAAGGCATGATCCTCATGCACGAAAAGATGTTCGAGTCGCGCCTGTATTTCACCGACAAGCTCGTGAGTATGGGGGCCCGCATCGTGCTGTGCGATCCGCATCGCGCCATCGTGTCCGGGCCCACCAAGCTGCGCGGCAGCACGGTGGAGTCGCCCGACATCCGGGCCGGGATGGCCATGTTGCTGGCGGCCCTCTGCGCCGACGGCACGAGCGTCATCAACAACGCGCAGCAGATCGAGCGCGGCTACGAGCGGATCGAGGAGCGGCTCGGTGCTCTTGGTGCCCGCATCCGTCGCGTCGAGCTGAGTGCGCGCTGAGTCGGGGACAACGATGAGCCTCGCGCCGCTCGGATCGGCCGAATCGGTTCCGGATATGCCCGACGGTGTGTTGGCATGGACAACGACGCGCGCCGACGGCTCGTTCGGCATGGGTTCCCAAGAGCCGGTCGCTGACGTGATGGAGCGGTGGGCGCGTCTGCAGGAGGATCTCGCCTCGCTCCGCATCGACCGACTCGCCACGGCCCATCAGGTCCACGGGGCGGTCGTAGAGCGGCACGATGGCAGCTGGCGAGGATGGCTGCGACTCCGCGGCGTGGACGGGCACGTCACGAACACCCCCGGTACCGCGCTGGCCGTCACGATCGCCGATTGCACTCCGGTATTCGTGGCGCACCCCCGCGGTGCGGTGGCGGCGCTGCATGCCGGCTGGCGGGGAACGGCCGCCCGGATCCTGGACGTGGGGCTCGACGCCCTCACCGCAATGGGGTATCCGGCCGATGAGTGCGTGGTGCACCTCGGTCCGTCGATTTGCGGTGCCTGCTACGAGGTGGGATCTGAGGTCTTGAGCGCGGTGTACGGCATCCCGGCAACGGGAAAAGGACAGCTCGACGTGCGGGAGGTGCTGCGCGAGCAGGCTCGCCGGCGAGGGGTCCAGCAGATTTCCGCCAGTGCCGCCTGCACACGGTGCCACGCCGACCGCTTCTTCAGCCACCGCGGCGGAGATCCGGGTCGGCAGTTAGGCGTCATTGCGCTCCAGTCATCTTGACCTTGTAGGGGGTGGGGCGTAGGTTGCGAGTCTACGTAGTAACTCCTTCGTGACTTTCGCCCGCCTAGCGCGGGTGGGTGAAGTGTGGGGATGGTCCCCACACTTTTTTGTTCTTCGGTGTTTGGTTTTTTTCTGGTTCTTACTGGAGATGTGCAGGTGGGCGAGATCGTCGAACCCATTGTCGCACAAGAGCTTGACACGCTTGGTTTCGATTTGGTCGAGCTGCGGCGCGGGGGCTCACGCTCTCGTCCCGTACTCGAGATCCGGATCGACCGGCGCGACGGCACGAAGGTGACGATCGAAGACTGTGCCAAGGCATCCCGTGCGGTGGAAGCGCGACTGGAAGCCCAGGCGTTGGTTGGAGAGCAGTATGTATTGGAAGTTTCTTCGCCTGGCGCAGACCGGCCGTTGAAAACCGCTGCAGATTGGCGCCGATTCGTCGGACGCCGAGCAACGGTAACGAGCGGCGCGCTGGCGGGGGGTAAACAGGAAGTCGAGATCCTTGCGCTGGATGGCGAGGAAGGCGCCGAAGTCGCGCTGGTGCGTGACCCGAAGGGTCGGGAGTTCCAACTCCCGCTCGTCGAGGTCACCCAAGCGCGATTGGCGTTTCACTGGAAACGATAGGGGAGACGGATGGCCGGATCAGCGGAAATTCTCGCAGCATTCCGTGAACTGTCGAATCTGAAGCAGATCACGCGCGAGGAGCTGCACGGGCTTCTCCAGGACGGCATTCATGCCGCTCTGGCTAAGAAGCACGGGGCCAACGTGCAGGCAGAAGTCGAGATCAACGAGGAGAAGGGCGCTATCCGCATCGTGCTGCTCAAGACGGTGGTGGAAGAAGTGACCGACGCCGCTCGTGAAGTCCCGCTTGAAGAGGCACGGTTCATGGACCCCGAGTTCCAGATCGGGGACGTGATGGAAATCGAGGTCGACTTCAATGAATTCGGCCGCACCGCCGTGCAAGCCGCCAAACAGCGCATCGTGCAGCGTGTACGCGAAGGTGAGCGTACGCGTATCCGCGATGAGTTCGCCGGCCGCGTCGGAGATCTCCTCTCCGGTGAAGTGCAACAGATCGAGCGCGGCAAGCTCGTCGTCATGCTCAACAAGTTCCGCGAAGCGGAAGCGATCATTCCGTATCGCGAGCAGAACCATCGCGAGCACTACCATCAGGGTGAGCCCGTCAGAGCGGTCCTCAAGCGAGTCGAAGACACGCCGAAGGGTCCGCGTCTGATTCTGAGCCGCTCTGATGCGCTGTTCGTGCAGGCGCTCTTCAAGCTCGAGGTGCCCGAGATTCAGCAGGGCATCGTGGAAATCAAGGCGGCCGCGCGTGAAGTCGGCAGCCGTACCAAGATTGCCGTCACCTCCCGTGATGACGCAGTCGATCCGGTCGGCGCGTGCGTCGGCCTCAAGGGATCGCGCGTCCAGGCGGTCGTCAACGAACTGGGCGGCGAGCGCATCGACATTGTGCCCTGGTCGCCCGATCCGGAACGCTTTGCCAAGCTGGCGCTCGCGCCGGCCCGTGTGGCACGCGTGTTCAGTGACGCGATGTCGCGGACGATTCAGGCGGTCGTGGACGAAGACCAGCTGTCGCTGGCGATCGGCCGCAACGGCCAGAACGTGCGTCTCGCCTCTGAACTCACGGGATGGAAGATCGATCTGTACTCGAGCCGTGAGTGGATGGAGAAGGGCGGAGAAGCGCCGCTGTTCGCACCGCTCCCCGAGGAAGAAGAAGCAGATGTGCCGCTGAACGAGATCGAAGGGCTCGAAATCGGAACGGTCGCCGTCCTGGCAGAAGCTGGCCTGACGACGCTCAACGACATTCTCGATCTCGATCGCGATGATCTCCTGCGTTTGCCTGGTATCGCTCCCGAAGAGGCCGATCGGATCATGGCCATCATCGACGAGCTCACCACGGAAGACGAAGGCGAAGCTGGGAGTTCTAGCGAGTGAGTGATGAACCCCGCGAAGTGCCGACGCTCGACGATGCCGTACGCCGAAAGGTACTCGGACTGATCGGGCTCGGCGCGCGCGGCCGGCTCATCGTGGTGGGCGCCGAACGCGTCGCCATTGAAGCAGGAAAGGGGAAAGTGGTGCTGGCGGTGGTCGCGAGCGATGTCTCGCGGCATTCGCTGGAGAAGGTCGTGCCGGTCCTTCGGGCCCGTCGCATCGAAACGTTGGAGTGGCCGAGTGCGGCCGAGCTGGGCGGTGCTGTCGGGCGGGATACGACAGCGGCGATCGGGATAGTAGATCAAGCGCTGGCGCGCGGTATCCGTAGCGCCGTGGCCGGGGCAACCCCGGCAGGCGACGCGACGCGCGTTTCGCGTTAGGAGGACGGGTTGAGCAAGCTTCGTGTGCATGACATGGCGGGTGAGTTCGGTATCTCGGCTGACGAGGTTATCGCGCTGCTGCGCCAGATGGATGTTCCAGTTCGCAGCCATTTGTCGCTGCTGACCGACGATCAGGTTTCCCGTATTCGCGCCCGATGGGAGCGCGAAAAGCGCGTGCGCGCCGAAAAAGCGCAGCCCGCACCGGCTGCCGCACCGCGGCGCCGTCGCACGGGAGCCGCGGCTGCACCCGATGCTCCGATTCCGGTGGTCGAGGCCGAAGCGCCCGCCCCGGCGGTTCGTCGCCGTCGCGCGGCTGAGGTCGATGTGCATGCGCTCGACGCCCATGCGGGTGACGTTCCCGCCGGTGATGTCCCGCATGCGGACACGCATCACGCCGAAGCGCCTCGTGAAGAAGACGCGCACCCGGTAGAAGCGAAGGCCGAGGTAACCCCGCCGTCAGTCGCTGCGCCCGTCGAAGCGCCCGTCGAACCGGCGCCCGAGGTCCGTGCGGACATCGAACACGTGTCGGTCGAGCGCGCGGCCGAGCTCAAGGCGGCCGCGGCCGCCGAGCCCGCTCCAGTGCAAGCGGAAGCGCCCGTCGTCGAAGTGGCCGCCGCCAAGCCGAAGCCCAAGCCTGTCGCCTTCGAGCGTAGGGATGCGGCTCCGGCCCAGCGTCCTGCGCCACTGTCGACGCCCCAGCCGGCACCGGTCGCCGAGCGTCCGGCCGTCGTCACCCCAGCCGCCGCTGCGGTGTCCGCGACGCCAACGGCCGCGACTCCCGTCGCTTCCGACGCGCCGGCCGCACCGTCCGCGCCGTTGCCCGCAGATCGTCCGCGTCCGCGTCCCGTCGTGCCCGGTGCTCCGCGCCCCGGCCGCATGGGCGGGTCGCCGAATTTTGGTGGTGCTCGTCCGATCGCCTCCGCCGCTCCCGGTGGTGGACTCGGTCAGGGACAGCGTCGTGATGACCGACGTCCCGGTGGCCCGCAGGGCGGTCAGGGTGGCGCGCCCGGTGGTCAGGGTGGTCAGCCTGGTCAGGGCACGCAAGGCACGGGTATGGCCGCGAGCGCGCAGAGTCAGCAGCGCCGTGGCAAGAAGGGCAAGCGCGGCGCCGTCGATCAGGAAGCCGTGTCGGCCAATATCACGAAGACGATGACCGCCATGCGCGGCGCGGGAACGCGCGGCCGCGGTGGACGTCGATTCGGTGCCGACATGCGCGCCGAGATGGAGGAGCAGCGCGTTGCCGCGGTGGAGAAGGAACGAAAGACCGTCCGCGTCAACGAGTTTATTACGGTGTCCGAACTCGCCAAGATCCTTGGCGTTTCCGCGACACAGATCGTCGGCTTCGCGTTCAAGACGCTCGGGCTGATGGTTACGATCAACCAGCGACTCGACTTCGATCAGATCGAGCTGATTGCCGGTGAATTCGGCTTCCAGGCCGTGAAGGAAAGCGATTACGCCGCCGATCTGCAGGAAGAGCAAGTGATAGACGCGCCGGAAGACCTCCGTCCGCGCCCGCCCGTCGTCACGATCATGGGTCACGTCGACCATGGTAAGACGTCGTTGCTCGACTACATCCGGAAAGCCAACGTGGTCGCTGGCGAAGCCGGCGGCATCACGCAGCACATCGGTGCCTATCACGTGGAGGTCGCCAACAAGCGCCTCATCACGTTCCTCGACACCCCGGGTCACGAAGCGTTTACCGCCATGCGTGCCCGTGGTGCTCAGGTCACCGACATCGTCGTCATCGTCATCGCGGCCGACGACCAGGTCATGCCACAAACCGTCGAAGCGATCTCGCATGCGAAGAGCGCCGGCGTCCCGATCATCATTGCCATCAATAAGGTCGACCTTCCCACGGCGCAGATTGCCAAGGTGAAGCAGGATCTGCTGCAGCACGAAGTCGTGCTCGAAGAATTCGGCGGAACGGTGCTGCATTCCGAGATCTCGGCCAAGAAGGGAACGGGTGTCGACGAGCTGCTCGATCAGATCCTGCTGCAGGCGGACATTCTCGAACTCAAGGCCAATCCGTCGCGTCGTGCGGTCGGGTCGGTGGTCGAAGCTCAGCTCGACCAGGGTAAGGGACCGGTTGCGACCGTGCTCGTACAGAACGGCACGCTCAAGGTCGGTGACGACTACATCTGCGGTATCTACTCCGGTCGCGTGCGTGCCATGCTCGACGAGCGTGGCAAGCCGGTGAAGTCGGCCGGTCCCGCGATCCCGGTGCAGATTCTGGGTCTCAGCGGTGTGCCGATGGCGGGCGATCAGCTGCTCGTGGTCGAAGATGCGTCCGAAGCGCGCGATATCGCGCAGCGTCGCGAACGTCTCGATCGCGAAGCGAAGAGCCGCCGCAGCACGCGTGGATTGGTGTCGCTCGAAGACTTCATGTCGCAGACCAGCGCCGGCCAGAAGCGTTCGTTGCGATTGGTCATCAAGGCTGACCAGGGCGGTCCGGCGGAAGCGCTGGCCGATGCTCTCGGTCAGCTCTCCAACCCCGAAGTGCAGGTGGAAATCCTGCACCGCGGTGTCGGTGCGATCGCCGAGACGGACATCCTGCTCGCGAAGGCGTCGGGAGCCATCATCATCGGCTTCCACGTCCGACCGGACAACAACGCCCGCGCGGCAGCCGAGCGCGAAGGCGTGGACATCAAGCTCTATCGTATCATCTACGAGGCCGTGGCCGACGTGAAGGCCGCCCTCGAAGGCATGCTGCGACCGGAGTCGCGCGAAGTGGTGTACGGCGAAGCCGAGGTGCGCGAAACGTTCAAGGTCGCGCGTATCGGCACGATC
The DNA here is from genome assembly GCF_013004105.1 of Gemmatimonas groenlandica. Taxonomy (NCBI): domain Bacteria; kingdom Pseudomonadati; phylum Gemmatimonadota; class Gemmatimonadia; order Gemmatimonadales; family Gemmatimonadaceae; genus Gemmatimonas; species Gemmatimonas groenlandica. Next base: position 1,485,990 of record NZ_CP053085.1, on the reverse strand, counting down.
GCCGGCTGCATCGTGCGCTCGGGCAACATGAACCGGAAGGGACGTATGCGCGTCATCCGGGACGGCGTCGAGATCTACGACGGCGGCATCGCGTCACTGCGTCGCTTCAAGGACGATGTGAACGAGGTGAAGGAAGGCTACGAGTGCGGTATCGGCATCGAGAACTTCAACGACGTCAAGATCGGCGACGTCTTCGAATGCTACCGCACGGAAGAAGTGGCTCGTACTCTCGACCAGGCTGCAAAGTCCTGAGGAGGCAGTATGGGCGAACCGCGGCGACCTGACCGCGTTGCCGAATCGATTCGCGAACAAGTGGCGACCTTCCTTGCCGAAGGCGCCAAGGATCCGCGAATTCGTGGCTTCGTCACCGTGACCGCGGTGGAGATGACACGCGACCTTCGGCACGCCAACGTGTTCGTGAGCGTGATGGGAGACGAGGCGGCTATCAAGGCCACCTTCGAAGGACTTGGCAGCGTCGCGTCGCACCTGCGTTCCATGCTGGGGAAGACGCTGCGCTTGCGGAACGCGCCGGAGATTCATTTCAAGGCCGACGAGAGCATTGCGCATGCCTCGCGCATCGAACAGCTCTTGGCACAGATTCGCACCGATCGCGATGCCGTGGCCACCGAGGCCGTGGACGCTGCGGTCGACGACGCGGCGGGAAACAGTGACGCGGCGGCCGGGGAAGACACCGGCCCGCCGGATTCATTGCAAGCGAACACATGACCACGACCCGCTCGGCGTGAAGGTGCGCTGAGGCGGGCGTGGGCGCGATGCCATGATCACGTCAGGATTGCTCTATGTCGACAAGCCGGCGGGAATGACCTCGCACGATGTCGTCAGTGTCGTGCGACGCGCGGCCCGCTCCAAGCGGGTCGGGCATGCCGGCACGCTCGACCCGTTCGCCACAGGGCTACTCGTGTTGGCGGTCAATTCTGCCACGCGCCTGCTGCCGTATGTCGTAGGCGAGCCGAAAGTGTACGACGCGGTGATTCGCTTCGGGTTCGAAACGGACACCGACGATCGCACCGGTGACGTCACCCGGGAAGCGATGTCCCCCCCCGCCGAACTGCTCGCCGATGCCGGGGCATCGCCACTATGCGATGCGATCGCCGCGCTCACCGGCCGGGTGGCACAGGTGCCGCCCGCCTTCTCCGCCAAGCACGTCAACGGCGAACGCGCCTACGCCATGGCACGACGCGGGGAAGTGGTTGAGCTACCGCCCGTCGAGGTGCATGTCCTCGGGTGGGAGTGGCTCGCGAGCACGCCGGATTCGCTCACCGTACGCATCACCTGCGGTGGCGGGACGTACATCCGCGCGCTCGCCCGTGATCTTGGGCGCGCGCTCGGCAGCGCCGCGCACTGTGAGAGTCTACGGCGCATGGCGAGCGGCGCCGCGCACGTCGCCGATGCCACCACGCTCGAGCAGCTCGAGCCGGGAAGTATTCTCGAGGGCCGCGTGCTGTTACGCTCACCATTGTCGGCCCTCGGCGCGATCGCGCATGAATCTCTCGACGAACCGGGCCTGGCCGCGCTGCGCGTGGGCCGCCGGATTCCGGCGATGAAGCCTGGCGAGCGAGGGGCGCTGCTCTGGCATGACACGGTCGTCGCCATCGCCGAGCGCGTCAGCGGAGACTGGTGGCAGCCGCGTGTCGTCATGCTCGGTGACGAGGCGTCGGCATGAGCTCCGTGTGGTCCGATCCGGTCGGCCTGCCGATCGGCGATTCGGGCGCCGTTATTACAGTTGGCACGTTCGACGGCGTACATCGCGGGCATCATGATGTCCTGGCACGACTCGCCGCCTTGGCGGCCGAGACCGACCGACCCAGCGTCGTGGTCACGTTTGAACCGCATCCGCTCGAAGTGGTGCGCCCGTCAGCCGCTCCGCCGCTGCTCACGCTGCACGACGAAAAGCTCGAAATGTTCGCGCAGTCCGGTGTGTCGTACGTCGCCGTGCTCCCGTTCACACCCACGCTGGCGTCGTATGAAGCGGAGCAGTTCGTCGATGCGGTGCTCCGCGAGCGGTTTCGGGTGGCCGAGCTGCTTGTCGGACATGACCACGGATTCGGACGCGGGCGCCTTGGCGACATCGACGTGCTGCAAGCGCTCGGCGCCTCGCGCGGGTTTGGCGTGACGGTGTTGCCGCCGGTGCACGCCCCCGACGGACAGGCCATTTCGTCCACCGCCATCCGAACGGCGATCCTGGAGGGCGATCTGCGCGCGGCCGCCGCGGGGCTCGGGCGCCCGTACAGCATCGCGGGCACGGTGATTCGGGGCGATCAGCGCGGACGACTGCTCGGCTATCCCACGCTCAATCTGCAACCCCCGTCGACTCGGAAGCTGCTTCCTCCCGACGGCGTGTACGCCGTTCGGGTGCAGACGCCGCAGGGACCGTTCAGCGGCATGCTCAATCTTGGGCCGCGCCCGACCTTCGGGGATGCATCGCGACGGATCGAGACCCATGTCTTCGACGCGGCGCACGACTGGTACGGTGCTCCTATCCGGATCGACCTGATGGCACGAATTCGGGACACGCGGTCGTTCGACGGAATCGAGGCCCTGCGCGCGCAGTTGGCCCGCGACGAGTCCGCAGCGCGCGAGACTCTGCAGGGACTGGCTACCGCCACGACGTCTGGACCCCTAAGTTAAGAGGCTAGGCGCATTTTGCGCCGTTTCTCGCGTCTCTCTTCCTGACGCGCTGACATTACCTCTGGCCACCGGCATCGATGGCGAACCTGAAGTACCGCATCCTGCTCATCGTAGGACTCTTCGCGGCCTCCGCGTGGGCCCTCTTTCCGCGCACCGTTGTCGAACGGGTCAAGCGCGATGGCGTTTTCGTTTACGACACCGTGCGTCGCGTGCCGCTCAAGCGAGGTCTCGACCTCCAGGGCGGTATGCACCTCACGCTCGAGGTCGACGAGTCCAAGCAGGCGGTCGCCAACAAGTCTGAGGCGCTCGATCGTGCACTCAAGGTCGTGCGGCAGCGTATCGACGAGTTTGGCGTGTCCGAGCCCGTGGTGCAGAAGGCCGGCACTGAGCGCATCATCGTAGAACTTCCCGGCATCGACGACGCGGAACGCGCGCAGGACGTCGTGCAGAAGTCCGCATTCCTCGAGTTCCAGATCACAGACAAGACGCAGGCGTTCGAGAAGGTCATGCCGCGCTTCGACGAGATCGCCAAGAACGCTGGTCTCTCCACTGCCTCTCAAGCCAAGGCCTCGGGAGACACGACCAAGAAGGTCGGTGTCACTTCGTTGCTCACGCAGAAGTCTGATTCCTCCAAGGACTCGACGGGCAAGGCAGTGGCGACCACGGGAGCAGATTCCGCCGCGACGACGCCGGCTGCCGTGACCGGAGGCTTGTTCAGCAGCAGCGTGCAGGCCGGACAGATCCCGGGTCAGTACATCGTGCCGGAGGCGTCGTATGCCGCCATCGAGCGTGCGTTGGCCTTGCCGGCTATTCAGGGCGCCATGCCGCCGGGCAAGGTGATGCGCTGGGGCGTGGATTCACTCGTGTCTGGTACGCAGCGCTTCTTTGCACTGTATGTGCTCGACTCGCGTCCGATCATCACGGGTGAAGTGCTGACCGACGCGCGTCCGTCCACCGATCCGGTGGAAGGCAACGTCGTTCAATTCACGCTGAACAACGAAGGCGCCCGTCGCTTCAAGGTCGAGACCGGCAAACATGTGAAGGACAACATGGCCATCGTGCTCGACCAACGCGTCGTCACCGCGCCGGTGCTCAACAGCGCCATCGGCCGGAATGGTCAGATCACGCTCGGCGGCGGTACGCTGCAGTCCGCGCAGGATCTCGCGCTCGTGCTGCGCGCTGGTGCGCTGCCAGTGCCGCTCAAGGTGGCGGAAGTGCGCAGCATCGGTGCCAGCCTTGGTGCCGACTCGATCAACAAGGGCGCACTGTCGCTGGCCGTCGCGTTCCTCCTGATCGTCGTCATTCTCGTTGGCTATTATCGCTTCTCCGGTATGCTCGCGGTCGCCGCGCTGGTGCTGTATCTCGTGTACACGCTCGCGGTGCTGGCCGGCTTCAATGCGGTGCTCACGTTGCCCGGTCTCGCCGGCTTTGTGCTCTCCATCGGTATTGCGGTCGATGCCAACGTGCTGATCTTCGAGCGCATTCGCGAAGAACTCGATCACGGCAAGTCCAACCGACTGGCCATTGACGAGGGCTTCCGCCATGCGCTCAGCGCGATCGTCGACACCTCGGCGACCACGATTCTCTCGGGTATGGTGCTGTATCAGTACGGCACCGGGCCTGTGCGCGGCTTTGCTGTCACGCTCATCGCGGGCCTCGTGGCCTCGCTGTTCACGGCGATCTTCGTGAGCAAGACCTTCTTCATGATCTGGCTCAGCCGCACGCGCGGCAACCAGACGCTGAGTATCTGAGGACGCCATGCTGCGAATCTTTCACAACACCAAGTTCGAGTTCGTCAAGCATTGGCGTATGGCGGCCGGCCTCACGATCGCGTTCATCGTAGCGGGCCTCGTCACCTTCGGTATTACCGGCGGTGTGAACTACGGCATCGAGTTCACCGGTGGTACGCTGATGCAGGTTCAGTTCAAGCAAGCCCCGGATGTTGCCGTCGTGCGCAGCACGCTCGACAAGGCCGGAATCACGGGCAGCGAAATTCAGCAGTACGGCACGAACACCGAGTACACGATCCGTGCCCGCGATGAGAAGCAGGTCGAAGCGCAGGCCGCAGGCGCCGAGGGCATCTCCAAGTCGATCGCGTCCGCGCTCGACCAGCAGTTCGGTGCCGGGAACGTGACTATCGTGCGCACCGAGGCGGTCGGACCGAAGGTCGGTAGCGAACTGCGCTCGGGTGCGTTTACGGCCATGATCATCGCGTCCCTCTTCACGCTCATCTACCTCGCCATTCGGTTCGATTGGCGTTTCGGTGCTGCTGCCGTGTTGTCCACGGCACACGATATCCTGGTGACGTTTGCATTCATCAAGATGTTCAACATCGAAGTGTCGCTGACGGTCGTGGCGGCTATTCTCACGCTGCTCGGATACTCGGCCAACGACACGATCATCATCTTCGATCGTGTGCGTGAAGACCTGAAGAAGCGCATCAAGGGCGAGTCGTTGGCGAAGGTGCTTGATCGGGCGATCAATGAGACGTTGCCACGCTCGATCATGACGCACGCGACGACGCTGGCCTCCACGTTGGCGTTGCTCTTCATTGCAGGCGAAGTGATCCGACCGTTTGCCATGGTGATGGCGTTCGGTGTATTCGTCGCCACTTTCTCGTCCATCTATGTCGCCGGTCCTTTGCTCCTGTGGATCGAGTCGAAGTATCCGCGTACCTCGTCCGACTCGACCAGTCGGGCGGTGAACGCGGGCAACGACAATTCGGGCGATACGCGTTCGCGAAAGGCGGAGCGTCTGGCCGCCCGGTAAAGCGCATGACCGTCTTCTCCGACAGTCATGTGCATCTGGCCGATCCCGCGTTCGCTGATGAAGCGGACGCGGTGATCCAGCGGGCCCGCGCAGAAGGTGCGCGGGCCCTTGTCTGTATTGGTGAGTCAGCTGCCACGGCGCTTCGTGCCCGGCGTCTTGCTGAGCGCCATGCGGGTTTTGTCTTCTTCACCGCCGGCGTCCATCCTCATGATGCCGCTGGCTGGGACGATGCCACCGACGCGCCAGCCATTCGTGATGCCGTCGCTCACGGAGCGGTCGCCGTCGGCGAGTGCGGTCTCGACACGCATTACGATCACTCGCCTCGTGCACAACAGAGATACGCGCTCGACGCCCAACTCGCGCTCGCCGAGGAGTTGCACAAGCCGATCGTGCTGCACACCCGGGAGGCGGAAGCAGATACCGCTGAATTCCTGAAGAGGGCCGACGCCGTGCGGGTGCGGGGCGTACTCCACTGCTACACCGGTTCGGTGACGCTGGCAGAGGCCGCACTCTCGGTCGGATGGTTTGTGTCGTTCAGCGGCATCATCACGTTCAGGAGCTGGACCGACGAGGCGCTGCTTCGGTTGGTGCCGAACGACCGGCTGCTCGTGGAGTCCGATGCGCCCTATCTTGCACCAGTGCCGCACCGTGGAAAGCGCAACGAATCGGCGTTTGTGCGTCTGACGTTGGCCCGGCTGGCCGATGTCCGGGGGCAGAATGTCGACGAACTCGGCTGGCAGACGCTGCGTAATACGAAAGAACTGTTCGACCTGCCGGATGCCGTGTTAGCGGCCGCGCCCACGTCGACCTCGTTAACTCATTCCTGATCACCTTCCAGCGCATTACCAACATGTCCATCGAGACGCTGCACACTGACCATGCACCGAAAGCGATCGGCCCGTACGCACAGGCGGTTCGCGCAAATGGTTTCCTCTTTACGGCCGGTCAGATCCCGCTCGATCCCGTTTCGATGGAAATCGAGACCGGTGACGTCACTGCGCAGACCGAGCGCGTGCTCTCGAATCTGTCTGCCGTGTTGAACGAGGCCGGAGTGACCTGGAGCGACGTGGTAAAGACCACCGTCTTCCTGAAGTCCATGGACGACTTCGTCGCGATGAATACCGTGTACGCGCGCGTGCTCGGCGATGCCCGTCCGGCGCGCTCCACGGTGGCCGTGGCCGGGCTCCCTCGAAACGTGAGCGTCGAGATCGAACTCGTCGCGGCTCTCCCCGCGCGCTGAGGAGTATCAGAGACATGCTCCGCCTGATTCCGCGCGCGCTGTTGGTACTGGCTCTAGTGGCGCCCGTTGGCGCGCCTCTGGCGGCGCAGCAGCGCGACTCGGTGACGGCGAAGCCTGTTCCTGCGCCGATCATCAAGCCGGCGGCGCCGATCTCCCCGCTCACCCAGCGCGGCCGATTCACGCCACCGCTCACGCCAAAGCGGGCGTTCCTCTACTCGTCGCTGTTGCCTGGCTTCGGGCAATCGCGCCTCGATCGCGGTACGTCCGGTGCGCTGTTCGCCAGTATCGAACTCGCGGCGATTGTGATGATGCGGCGCAGTCAGATGGATCTGCGGGAAGCGCGTCGATACCAGATCGACACCTTGCCGGCCCAGTATCTTGTCTCTGGCGATTCAGTCATCAAGAATGGCGTGTTCACCAATGGGTTCACGCGCGATCTGGTGAGAACACGGCGCCTGCACGTTGAAGATTGGATCGCCGTCGTCGCCTTCAATCACCTGTTTGCCGGCGCTGACGCGTTCGTCGCGGCGCAGCTCTGGGACGTGCCGATAGAGTTGTCCGCGTACCCGCGCCCGTCGGGCGCGGTGTTCGCCGTGACCGTTCGATTTTAGTTCGCATGGAATCGTCGCGTGGGGCGCCGATCGGGATGTTCGATTCGGGACTGGGCGGTCTCACCGTCGCGAACGCCCTCATGCGTCGACTGCCCACCGAATCTCTGCTCTATTTCGGTGATACGGCGCGCGTCCCGTATGGTCCGAAGAGTCCGGAGACTGTGCGACGCTACGCTCTGCAGATCGGAGAATGGCTGGTTGAGCAAGGCGTGAAGTGCATCGTCGTGGCCTGTAACACCGCGACCGCTCACGCGCTCGAGGCGCTGCAAGTGTCCTTGTCTGTGCCGGTGATCGGCGTGGTGGATCCGGGAGCGCGCGCCGCCGTGCGCGCAAGCCGCATCGGACCGATCGGCGTCATCGGCACGAGTGGCACAATCGCGTCGGGCGCCTACGCCAAGGCGATCGAAGCGCAGTCGGCGAATGCTCGGGTGCTGTCGGCCGCCTGCCCGCTCTTCGTTCCACTCGTTGAAGAAGGATTAGTAGACCACCAGGCGACACGACTCATTGCCCACGACTACCTGGCGCCAATGCGCGAGGCCCAGGTCGACACCCTTGTCCTTGGATGTACCCACTACCCGCTGCTGTCCACCGTGATCGCCGCCGAGATGGGGCAGGGAGTGCAATTGATCGACAGCGCCGAGGAAACGGCGGCGGAACTCGAGCAGATGCTCATCGATCGCGAGCTGCTGCGCGACCCAGATGATGCGCGCGGCCACGAACCCACCCACCGCTTCGTGGCCTCAGATGCGCCGCAGCACTTCCTCGCGCTCGGCGGTCGCTTCCTCGACGTTCCGCTCACCGCTGTGGAGTACCACGTCTTCACCTGAGTCGCGCCACGCGCGCAGCGAGATTCGATCGCTCTCGATGAGCAGATACTGTTGATCGAGATACCACGCACCGGCGTTCGCATACCAACCGGCCCCCGCGCGCCGCAGCATCGGCACGTGCGAGTGGCCGTGGATCACGAGGTTCGGGCCGTCGGGTGCGGATAACGAACGCGTCCCGACAGCCAGCAGGCCACGACCTTCGTCGCCCGCGCGACGCGTACGGCTGGTATGCGATGAGGCGAGCGCAACGCGTGACGCGAGATTGGGATGCAGCATGCCGAAGGCCCGGATCGCCAACGGATGACGAAGGACGCGACGGAGTCGACGATACGGCGCGTCCTCGACCTCGCGAAGGCCGTCCCCGTGGACGAGTTCGGCCCGCCATGGCCCGATCGACCCGATCCAGGGCTGCAGCGTGTACTGTGCACCTGTTTCGGCCATGAGCGCATCGCCGCCCCAGCAATCATGGTTGCCGCCGATCCATAGCACCGGAACCCCGACATCGTGGAGATCGGCCAGCGCCGCCAGCACGCGGAATCCGGTGCGAGGCATAGCGTGGCGCCAGGCGAACCAGAAATCGAACATGTCGCCCATGATCACCAGCGAGCGGGCGCGCGACGGCATGTCTCGCAGCAGACGCAGCAAGGCACGCTCAGCGTCCTTCGAAGCAACGCCGAGGTGCGCGTCGCCGAGAACCAGTGTCGGGGTATTGAGCACGGTGGCAGTCTAACCATTCCCGGACGGCCCCACAAACGCACGGGATCGCCGCGGAGCGGCAAACGCCTGGCGGCAAACGCCTGGCGGCTAACGCGCGGCGACGCTTGGCGGCCGTGCAGGGCAGGGTCATCTTCCCAATTCCCGATTTCCCCGGCCAGTGCCGGTGTCCCCAATGGCCGCTCTCGTGTCCGATACGATTTCCGAACTGCGCGTGCGATACGCGGAAACCGACCAGATGGGCGTCGTCTATCACGCCAACTACCTGGTGTGGTGCGAACTTGGCCGTACTGACTTCATACGCGCATTGGGAAAGTCATACGCCGAACTCGAACGCGACGGAGTGCTGCTGGCCGTCTCCGACGCGACCATGCGCTTTCACGCGTCGGCGAGATACGATGATCCGATCCGCGTGCACACGCGGCTCACGTCGGCCGGGTCACGCGGGCTCGCCTTTTCCTATCGCGTGATGCGCGCTGACACCGAGACGCTGCTGGTATCCGCGACGACGTCGCTGGTCTCCATCGACAAGACCGGGCGTTTGGCGGCCATGCCACGTGATATCCGCACTGTACTCGAGGCGGCGGTCACGCCGGCTGACCATGCACAGTAGACACGCGCTCGATCGGCGACGGATTGCCGCCCTCATCGTCGGCGTCGGCTTGACTGCCGCCGGATGTGCGAGCACCAGTGCCGGTGGCCGTAGTGGTATCGGTGCGGGTACCGTGCGCATGACGGCGCTCGACGTGCGCCACGATGCGCGGCTCATGGCAATGCTCGATGTCCGTCGGGCGGACACGCTGCTGGTCGATACGTTGCTGGTCGACGCCGACCGCGATCGCCGCGCCCGTACGGCCCTCGCGATCGGCCAGCTGCGCATGCGTGCGCGATTCCCGCAACTGCGTCGATTGCTCACCGATGGCGATACGCTCATCGCCGCCAACGCGGCCTTCGCACTCGGCGTGGCAAAGGATACGCAGGCGGTCGCCGCGCTGGCCCGCGCCATCGGTGGTGCGCCGGATCCCGTTGCACGAGAGGCGGCATGGGCCTTGGGCGAGATCGGCGAATCGTCCCGCACCGTGCTTTCCGTCGCACTTGGGGATGGACTTGTAACGCCGTTGCGGGCGAGCTCCGCGTCGCTGCGCAACGCCTCCGTCCGTGCGGCACTGGTCCTCGCCACGGTCAAGCTGCGTCCCGCGCCGATAGCGCTTGTCGTGCCCTGGCTCGCCGACACGTCGGCCGAGGTCGTGCGGTCTGCGTCGTACGTCGTCGGACGGTTGCGAGCGCCGGCCGGCGTGCGGGCCCTTTTGGCCGTGCGCGGCCATGCCGATGATGAAGTGCGGCAGTATGTCGCACGCGCGTTGACGCGGACCACCGTAGGAGATTCGCTCGCCGTGCCGGCCCGCGAGGCATTGAACGCGTTCTTGCGGGACGCTGATTGGCGGGTACGCGCGAACGCGGCCGGTAGCGTGTCGACGTTCGGCGCGTCGGCGCTCGATGCCGTGCAGATTGGCCTCGCCGACTCGGTCGCCAATGTGCGCATCGTGGCGTCTGATAGTCTGTCGGTCGTCTTCGGTCGAGACACCGTGCGATGGCGACGCGCGTGGGAGCGCGACACGCTGCTCGCCGTTCGTCGGCTGATGCTCGCGCATCTGCGTCGTGTCGCGCTGCCGATTTTTGATGCCGAGGTCACGACATGGGAACGACGCGCCGACTGGCGATATCGCATGGCCGCGCTCGAGCACCGTGCGCGCGTCGGCGATTCGGATCGCGTGCTCGCGGCCGAGGCGTTCAGTGCCGATGCCGAGCCGCGAGTCCGCAGCGCCGCGCTGCAGCGCGTCGCGAACATTTCCGACGGTAGCTTGGCGGCACGCGTTCGCGTACTCGCTGAACGGGCCAGCGCCGATCGGGATTCGATCGTCCGCGTCATTGGACAGCGGCTCCTCGCACCGCGGGATACGGCGGTACGCGCGCCGCGACGCGCCACGCCGGATTCGCTCGTGGCGCGACCACTGGTGGAGTACGAGCGTCTGGTCCGCCAGTGGGGCGCCGCTGGTAGCCGTCAGCCCGTGGCCGTGATCGAGACGGACTACGGCGTCGTCACGCTGCAACTCTTCGGACGCGAAGCACCCTTGGTCGTCGAGGCGTTCGTCCGGTTGGCCCAGGAGGGCTTCTACCGGAACGCCGTCTTTCATCGCGTGGTACCCAACTTCGTGGTGCAGGACGGCGACGCGCGTGGTGACGGTACCGGTGGGGCAGGATTCACCCTTCGAGAGAGCTTTTCCCGCCAACGTCACGAGCGCGGCTGTCTTGGGCTTGCGACGTCCGGGCCCGATACCGGCGGAAGCCAGTATTACCTCTGCCACGCCAGCCAGCCGCATCTCGACGGCGCGTACACGGTGTTCGGAACGGTGCTCTCCGGCTTCGACGTCATGGATCGCATCGTGCAAGGTGATCGCATGGTGCGCATCCGCATTCGGTGATCCGCCCCACGCTTCGACTACACGCAATCATGGCCGAACGAGTCCGTTTCGCGATTTGCTCCCGGACCGCCACCGCGGCGATCGCCGTCGTCTCGACGTTACTCGTCGCGTGTGCTCCCGCCGCGCGTCCCCTCGTCGGCTCGCCGACGCGAGCCATCCTGCCACCGACGAACATGGCGGCCGGGTCCCAGATTCTCCGCTTCACCTGGACCTACAAGGACGAAACGTTCGAAGCGAACGGTGACGGAGCCGTTCGGGCGCAGGCACCGGACCGGGCCCGACTCGACTTCTTCCTCAAGAACGGCATGGCCGGCGGGTACGCGATCCTGCTTGGCGACTCGTTGTTCGTGCCGGGGGTCGATCTGGTGAAGCGCCTCCTGCCGCCGGTGCCGCTCCTGTGGTCGAGCCTGGGGCGCTTGGCGTTGCCGCCGGTCCCGGACACGACCGCCCGCGTCGACGGCGATACGCTGCGTGCCGATCTCGGCGTGTTGAGGGGGCGCGATGCCTCTGGGGCCGACGGGCGGGCCTGGCGTCTCGCCTTCGGCGGCACCACTCTAGCCCGGGTCGAACGCATTGAAGACGGCAAGGTCATCGAGTGGATGTCGCGTCGACGTGGAGCCAACGGCCAGTGGCAACTGCAGTATGTTCATGAACGAGGCAAGCGGCGTCTGGCCATTGCCGTGACCGATACCACGACTGTCGAGGCATTCGATGACGCCATATGGCGCCGTCCGTAGGATCGCACGCGCCGCGCGGAGTGCGGTGGCTCTGCTGCTGGCGGCGTCGCTGGTGGGAGGCTGCTACGGGTTCTCTGGCGGCGGCGGACTCCCCAAACAGCTGAAGACCGTCGCCATCGAGCCGTTCGACAACCAAACGGCCGTGCCCGAGTTGCAGCGCGAAGTCTTCGAGCAGCTGCGCGCTGCGCTGCGCGATCGCCTGAACCTGCGCGAAGCACCGGTGGCCCGAGCTGATGTCGTCGTACGCGGTACACTGGTGAAGTACGACGTCGACTTGCCGGCCGGTGTCAGCGCCGATGGCCGACAGACCACGTCGACGCGGCGACGGCTCATCGTCGTGCTCGATGTCGAGATCATCGATCAGACCACGGGTCGCACGCTCCTGACCAAGAAGGGGCTGCAGCGTGAGGGACAGTACGCGGAAGGTGGCGAGGCCGCGGGACGCAAGAACGCGCTCGAAAGCCTGATCTCTGACCTTGTGGAAGGAGTGCAATCGCAATGGTGACGCGCGATGCCCCTCGGTTCCCGTCGTCGAAAGTCATGACGCTCGAGGCAGCCGCCAGCTGGCGGCGCACCGTTCGCGGCGCCGTCGTCTTCACCAACGGCGTGTTCGACCTACTGCATCCGGGCCACGTCGACGTGCTCGACCGTGCGCGTCGCGAGGGCGCGGCGTTGATCGTCGGCGTCAACAGCGACGCCTCGGTGAAGCGCCTCAAAGGCGATGAGCGTCCGATTCGTACGTCGAGCGAGCGCGCCATCGTGTTGGCGGGACTCGAGGCGGTCGACGCCGTTGTGCTCTTCGAAGACGACACCCCGATCGAACTCGTGCGAACCCTCGAGCCCGACGTCATCGTGAAGGGCGGGGACTATTCGCCGGAAACAATCGTTGGCGCGGATCTCGTGACCGAGCGCGGTGGACGCGTGGTGGTCATTCCGCTCGTCGACGGACACTCCACCACTTCTACCATCGAGAAATTGCGTGGCTGACGCTGCCGTGAACGGAACAGATGCAACGAGTGACGAGCGCCCGCTGCTTGCCGCGCGGGTTGGACGCGCCAACGACGAAATGCGATCGGTTCGCTTGGAGCGTGGGGCCGTGCCCTACGCGGAAGGCTCGTGCCTGGTGTCCTTTGGCGAAACGCGCGTGTTGTGTGCGGCGTCCGTGGAGACCGGCGTGCCCGGTTGGCGCCGTGGGTCGGGGGAAGGTTGGGTGACGGCCGAGTACTCGATGTTGCCGCGTGCGACCAAGACGCGCTCGTCGCGTGAACGGCAGCAGGTCGGGGGACGCACGCAGGAGATTCAGCGTCTCGTGGGCCGCAGCGTCCGTGCGATGCTCGATGACTTCCGGTTTGGCGAGTTCACGGTGAAGGTCGACTGCGATGTTCTGCAGGCCGATGGCGGCACGCGGACGGCGGCGATAACCGGCGCCTGTGTGGCGGTGCAGGATGCGTTCACGTGGATGGTGCAGACTGGTCGTATTCCGGCCTCTCCCGTGCGCCGACGCGTGGCGGCCATCAGCATCGGCCTCGTGGACGATCAACCGCGTCTGGATCTCGACTACGAGGAAGACGTGCGTGCCGGCGTCGATATGAACGTGGTGATGAGCAGCGAAGGTCGCTTCGTCGAGGTACAGGGCACGGGTGAGCACGGCACGTTTGCGCGGGAGCAACTGGACGCGCTGCTGTCGATCGCGGTTCGCGGTATCGAGCGCCTCGATGCGATGCAGCTACTCGTGCTGGGCGAGCCGTTCCCGCAGCCACGGTGAGCTCGGCAACGCCGTCGCCGTCGTCGGTGGGCGACGGTGTACTCGACACGCGCCTCGTCCTCGCGACGCGCAGTGCAGGGAAGCTGAAAGAACTGGTGCCGCTCATGGCGGTCGTCGATCTGACGGTCATCACGCTGGCCGATCTCGGCCTGCCGGAATCGCCGGATGAGGATGCGCTCGAAGTGTTCGACACCTTCGAAGCGAACGCGTTGGCGAAGGCCCGCTACTTCGCGCAGCTCACGGGCGCGATCGTGCTGGCCGACGACTCAGGGCTCGCGGTGGACGCGTTGGGCGGACGGCCGGGCGTTTACAGCAAGCGATGGTCTGGTCGGACGGACCTCGCGGGCGTTGCCCTCGATGCGGCCAACAACGCGTTCCTGCAGGAGGCGCTGCGCGTCGCGCAGGCGGAAACCGTCGGTGACACCTCACCGTCAGCGCCATCGTCACGGCGGGCGCGGTATGTGTGCGCGGCGGCGTGCGTGTGGCGCGACGGCACGCACTGGCGCGAGGCCGTGGTGCGTGGAGAGACGTCAGGTACGCTGCTCGCTGCGCCGCGCGGCACCGGCGGGTTCGGATATGATCCGTACTTTCTGTCCGATGATCTGGGGGCGACGTTCGCGGAGGTTGCACGAGACGCGAAAGCGCGTGTCAGTCATCGCGGCCGTGCGTTCACCGCATTGCTGCAGGTCGACGCGGTGCGCGCGCACTTTGTGCACGTTTCGCGACTCGTATCGGAAGATGGTCGTCGCTGAGGTGCGCAGGACGTTGGCGTTCGCGTTGCGAGCGTGTACTGTGTTGGTGTGATGCGCGCAGGAAGTCGCAACGGATTTGCGAGCCCCCGTTGACCTCGGCGCATCAGCGGGATAACATACGCGGCCGTTGATCTGCGGGGCGTAGCGTAGCCCGGTATCGCGCCTGCTTTGGGAGCAGGAGGTCGCCGGTTCGAATCCGGCCGCCCCGATCTCGTGGTAGGATGTGTTAGATGTGGCGGATCCGATGTGGATCCATGTTCGGGACCCCGCGAGGGGGACCAGCGGCAACGCAGGCGCCAGTAGCTCAGATGGATAGAGCGGCAGCCTTCTAAGCTGTTGGTCGGGGGTTCGAGTCCCTCCTGGCGCGTCATGTCGATGTTGCGAGCGGTAGGCTGTTCTGGACCGCACCCTTAGCTCAATGGTAGAGCAGCTGACTCTTAATCAGTAGGTTCTAGGTTCGAGTCCTAGAGGGTGCACTTTTGATGAGCCCGGTGTTATACTGCCGGTGTGGAGTTGGGCGGAATGTCGCAGTCGTTCGATGTTGGTATCGAACGCGTTCCGAGGTTCGGCGCAGTGAAGCTCTCTGAGTCTCACTGTCGTTGTCAGGCTGGTTGGTACTTGGTTTGTTGGTTGCTGGTGGTGTTGTCTGGCAGGCTCCTATGCGAGCCGTGCGCTACACGCTCATCGTTGCATCGACCGAACACGAGTTCTCTTCTGGATGCTGCCGGGTTTTCGACCCGGACCTCCCCGATGCTGAAAAGCGTCGGTCTGCGGCGGCCGCTCTCAGCGGCCGCTTTTTGTTGTCGGTCACTGACGGTCCGCTGAGCGCCAGATAGGTCGGCGAGCGGTTGGGCTGAACGGACTAAAATTGGGGGTTGCGGAATGCGCAGCGAAATCGCATACTTGCGACCCCGCAGTACAAACGGAATCAGTTCGCTGAACGCCGTTGCTGGGAGGAAAGCCGGAGATTGTGCTGTTGTCGGCGCACACAGATTGCGCGACGCGGGCGAGAAAACGGGGTTGACTTTCGGTTCGCTGCATGGTACTGTTGGAGGCTGCCACCTAAACCGTGGCAAACACAAAAAAGGTAACTGACGCAGCCGCAAGCGGTTGCGATCATATAGCAGGGAAGTAGCATCGCTGTTTGACAATCGAAGTTCGAGATCGATGGATGTGCGGGACGGTATCACTGACCTGCGGCTTCTTCAGGGCTGCAGCGAGATATCAAATCTGTTGATTAGTAAGTGATTCGGCGCTGGATCGACTTCGGTCGGTCGCGCTGATGAGCCACTCAAGATTCTACTTAGATTCTTATCTATTGGAGAGTTTGATCCTGGCTCAGGACGAACGCTGGCGGCGTGCTTAACACATGCAAGTCAAGGGGATCCGCAAGGGTAACCGGCGAACGGGTGCGTAACACGTGAGCAATCTGCCTAGATGTGGGGGATAGCCGGCCCAACGGCCGGGTAATACCGCATACGCTCACTACCTGGCATCGGGTGGTGAGGAAACTTTCGAGGCATCTAGAGGAGCTCGCGGCCTATCAGCTAGTTGGTGGGGTAACGGCCTACCAAGGCGGTGACGGGTAGCTGGTCTGAGAGGATGGCCAGCCACATTGGGACTGAGATACGGCCCAGACTCCTACGGGAGGCAGCAGTGGGGGGAATATTGCGCAATGGCCGAAAGGCTGACGCAGCGACGCCGCGTGGGGGATGAAGCATTTCGGTGTGTAAACCCCTGTTGCTCGGGACACAAGCCTTTTCGAGGGCTCTGACGGTACCGAGTGAGGAAGCACCGGCTAACTCCGTGCCAGCAGCCGCGGTAATACGGAGGGTGCGAGCGTTGTCCGGAATCACTGGGCGTAAAGGGCGCGTAGGCGGTCTGCTAAGCGTGTGGTGAAAGCTCGGGGCTCAACCCCGAGTCGGCCATGCGAACTGGTGGACTAGAGCACTGTAGAGGCAGGTGGAATTCCGGGTGTAGCGGTGGAATGCGTAGAGATCCGGAAGAACACCGGTGGCGAAGGCGGCCTGCTGGGCAGTAGCTGACGCTGAGGCGCGATAGCGTGGGGAGCAAACAGGATTAGATACCCTGGTAGTCCACGCCGTAAACGATGGGTACTAGGTGCTTGGGGGAGCGACCCCCCGAGTGCCGGCGCTAACGCATTAAGTACCCCGCCTGGGGAGTACGACCGCAAGGTTGAAACTCAAAGGAATTGACGGGGGCCCGCACAAGCGGTGGAGCATGTGGTTTAATTCGACGCAACGCGAAGAACCTTACCCAGGCTTGACATGTATGAGAAAGCCTCTGGAAACAGGGGCCCCTCTTCGGAGCTCATGCACAGGTGCTGCATGGCTGTCGTCAGCTCGTGTCGTGAGATGTTGGGTTAAGTCCCGCAACGAGCGCAACCCTTGTCTCTAGTTACCAGCGCGTCATGGCGGGGACTCTAGAGAGACTGCCGGTGCCAAACCGGAGGAAGGTGGGGGACGACGTCAAGTCATCATGGTCCTTACGTCTGGGGCTACACACGTGCTACAATGGCAGGTACAGAGGGCTGCGAAGCGGCAACGCGGAGCCAATCCCCAAAGCCTGCCTCAGTTCGGATTGTCGTCTGCAACTCGACGGCATGAAGCTGGAATCGCTAGTAATCGTGGATCAGCGACGCCACGGTGAATACGTTCCCGGGCCTTGTACACACCGCCCGTCACGCCATGGAAGCTGTGAGCGCCCGAAGTCGGTGCCGGAACCCGCAGGGGCCAAGCCGCCTAAGGCGAGCGCAGTGACTGGGGCGAAGTCGTAACAAGGTAGCCGTAGGGGAACCTGCGGCTGGATCACCTCCTTTCTGGAGTGATGAGTAGGTCGGTGGTGCGGGGGATCCCTTCGGGGCAACCCGGCGCCATGGCAGACTGAAAGTCCCAGATATATCGCCCGTTCTGCACATCCTCGATCTCGAATTCGATTGTTGACCGCCGCTCTTCGGAGTGACGGTCTCTAGCGGTGTCTGCGCTATTTGACAACGGAAGTGGGAAGTGATCGTGGGTACTACAGATTCCAGCGGATCTCGTGCGCGCAAGCGGGCGAGCCGGGACGAATCTGCTAGGACGAAGAACCTCAGTGAGGCGGCGACGTTTCGAGGTCTGGGCCCGCAAGGGTGCAGATCGCGTGATGTTTCAGCTTTACGAGTTTTAAAGCGTATGGTTTGCCTGACCAGATGGGAAAGAGTCAAGCGAACGAAGGTATGTGGGGGATGCCTGGGCACATAGAGGCGATGAAGGCCGCGGTAAGCTGCGATAAGCTTGGGGGAGCGGCACACACGCATTGATCCCAAGATGGCCGAATGGGGAAACCCGGCCGGACGCGAGTCCGGTCACCGCGCAAGCGGAGCAAACCAGGGGAACTGAAACATCTAAGTACCCTGAGGAAGAGAAATCAAACGAGATGCCCCGAGTAGTGGCGAGCGAAACGGGTACAGGCCAAACCGGTCTCCTTGTGGGACCGGGGTTGTAGGACCTACGGACGCACACAGCGACGTCAGTCGAAGTCCTCTGGAACGGGGCGCCATAGACGGTGATAGCCCGGTAGGCGAAGATCATGCACTGTGTGTAGTAGAGTTCCTGAGTAACGCCCGACCCGAGTAATCGGGCGTGAAGCCGGGGGGACCACCCTCCAAGCCTAAAGACTCCTATGTGACCGATAGTGGACGAGTACCGTGAGGGACAGGTGAAAAGCACCCCTGTGCGGGGAGTGAAAGAGATCCTGAAACCACATACCTACAAGCGGTAGGAGGCTGGGCATCGCAAGGTGTCACGGCTGACTGCGTGCCTTTTGCATTATGATCCGGCGAGTTACTCCTCAGATGCGAGGCTAAGCTGCTCAGCAGCGGAGCCAGAGCGAAAGCGAGTCCTGTAACGAGGGCGCATGAGTATCTGGGGGTACGACCCGAAACCAGGGCGATCTACCCATGAGCAGGGTGAAGCTGAGGTAACACTTAGTGGAGGCCCGAACCGGTATGGGTTGAAAACCATTCGGATGACTTGTGGGTAGGGGTGAAAGGCCAATCAAGCCTGGAGATAGCTGGTTCTCCCCGAAATCTATTGAGGTAGAGCCTCGAGGCGTGTCAGCAGGGGGTAGAGCGACTGGAAGGGCGCGGGGGGTCGTAGACCCTACCAACCCCTACCAAACTCCGAATACCTGTCTGATGGACCTCGGGAGGCAGTCGCTGAGCGATAATGTCCAGCGGCGAGAGGGAAAGAACCCAGAACCACAGCTAAGGCCCCGAAGTGGCTGCTGAGTATAGCGAAGGATGTCGTCGTGCAGAGACAACTGGGAGGTTGGCTTAGAAGCAGCCATTCCTTGAAAGAGTGCGTAATAGCTCACCAGTCCAGCGTGATGGCGCCGAGAATGGTCGGGATTAAGCAGCCCGCCGAAGCTTGGTCTTCAGACTTTGTCTGAGGGGTAGGGGAGCGTTCCCTGTGCGTTGAAGTGGGGGTGGAAACCAACCCATGGAGCGAAGGGAAGTGAGGATGCCGGATTAAGTACGCGCAAATGCGGGTGAGAACCCCGCACACCGTAAACCCAAGGATTCCTGCGCCATGGCAATCAGCGCAGGGTGAGGCGGACCCTAAGGCGAGGCCCCAAAGGCGTAGTCGATGGATAGCCGGTCAAAATTCCGGCCCCGTCTTGTAGTCGTTGAAGCATCCAGGGACCCTGGAACGAAGCGCGAGCGGCTTTGTGGATGGCCGTTCAAGGGCGTAGGCGCAAGCCGAGACCTGAGTACGAGGCTGCAGGGCAACCTAAGGCCAAGTCGTGTGGAGTCGGCAGGCAAGAAAAGCTGGGTGGGGAGACTATGAGATGTCCGTACCGTAAACCGACACAGGTGGGTTAGGCGAGTAGCCTCAGGTGAACGAGTGAAACGTGGTCAAGGAACTCGGCATAATGATCCCGTAACTTCGGAAGAAGGGATGCCCCCTTTGGTTGCCAGACTTGCTCTGGTTGCTCGAGGAGGCCGCAGAGAATCGGCTCAAGCGACTGTTTAGCAAAAACACAGGTGCGTGCCAAGCCGCGTAAGGCGCCGTATACGCACTGACGCCTGCCCGGTGCCGGAAGGTTAAGGGGAGAGGTTAGCCGCAAGGCGAAGCTTTGAGCCGAAGCCCCGGTAAACGGCGGCCGTAACTATAACGGTCCTAAGGTAGCGAAATTCCTTGTCGGGTAAGTTCCGACCTGCACGAATGGCGTAACGACTTGAGCACTGTCTCGACCACGCGCTCGGCGAAATAGCAGTCTCGGTGAGGATTCCGAGTCCCCGCGACAGGACAAAAAGACCCCATGCACCTTTACTGCAGCTTGTCATTGGCGATTGTATAGGACTGTGTAGCATAGGTGGGAGCCGGTGAGTCGGGGGCGCTAGCCCTCGAGGAGGCACCAGTGAAATACCACCCTGTGCTGTATGATCGCCTCACCGCGGTAGGCAAACCCTATCCGGGACCGTGGCAGGTGGGCAGTTTGACTGGGGCGGTCGCCTCCGAAAGAGTAACGGAGGCGCGCGAAGGTTGGCTCAGCGCGGTCGGTAATCGCGCCTATAGAGTGTAACGGCAGAAGCCAGCCTGACGGTGAGACCGACGGGTCGAACCGAGACGAAAGTCGGCCGTAGTGATCCGGTAGCCCGGTGTGGATCGGCTATCGCGCAACGGATAAAAGGTACGCTGGGGATAACAGGCTTATCGCGCCCGAGAGTTCACATCGACGGCGCGCGGTTTGGCACCTCGATGTCGGCTTGTCACATCCTGGGGCTGGAGAAGGTCCCAAGGGTCCGGCTGTTCGCCGGTTAAAGTGGCACATGAGCTGGGTTCAGAACGTCGTGAGACAGTTCGGTCTGTATCCGTCGTGGGCGTTGGAGAATTGAGGGGAGCGGACTTTAGTACGAGAGGACCGAGTCGGACGATCCGCTCGTGTCCCGGCTGTGGCGCCAGCTGCAACGCCGGGTAGCGATGATCGGTGGCGATAACCGCTGAAAGCATCTAAGTGGGAAGCGCCCCCCAAGATGAATTCTCCCTGGAGCCTTGAGCTCCCTAAAGGGCCGGAGGAGACTACTCCGTCGATAGGCAGCACGTGGAAGCGCCGCGAGGCGTTCCGAGCGCAGCTGTCCTAATCGCCCGTGCGGCTTGACTCCCCCCTGGTTGTTTCAGGGGACCAAGCAACACCAAACAGAATTCGCAAAGCATGCGTACGTCAGGGTCGCCTCGCTTCGGCGACGGCCCACCCAAGATCACTTCCCGATCCGTTTGTCAACGCGCGCGACGCCCTCAGGCGACCGCGGAGCCTTGAAAATCGATGGACCTGTAGGACCGATTTCGCACGCAAGTGCGCACAGAAATCGCTGGCATCTAGAGCGCTTGGGCCACACCCGTTCCCATCCCGAACACGGTCGTTAAGCCAAGCAGCGCCGATGGTACTCCGGTCGAGAGACCGCGGGAGAGTAGGCCGATGCCGGCACCTTGTGAAGCCCCCGTCACCGATCCTCACGGATTCCGGTGGCGGGGGCTTCTGTGTATCACTACCCTTCACTCCCAAGTCGTATTCACCCGAACCTGAGTTCATGACACGGGCTGGTATCGTTACGGTCGCCGGATTCCCCAATGCCGGCAAATCCACCCTGCTCAACCGACTCGTCGGTGAGAAGCTCGCGATCACGTCGAGCAAGGCGCAGAGTACTCGCCACCGCATCCTCGGGCTGCGGACCGAGAATGACACGCAGATGGTCATTCTCGACACGCCTGGTCTGCTCGAACCGAAAGACACCCTGCATAGCGCGATGCGCAATGCGGCGCTCGCCGCGGTGCGCGACGCCGATGTGCTCGTGCATGTCGTCGATGCCACGGCCACCATTCCCGCCGACTTCGCCACCGCGGCCGGTCTCGAGCGCGCACCGCGCGCCAAGGTGCTGCTCGCACTCAATAAAATCGACTTGATCGACGAGCCGAAAAAGTTTGCGCTGCTCGAGCACTATCCCGAGGCCGTACTGCTGTCGGCACACACGGGTGATGGCATGGATCGATTGGTCAACGCCATCACGGAGCGACTGCCCGAGAGTCCGTACCTGTACCCGGCCGATGAACTCTCCACGCAACCGGTGAAGTTCTTCTGTGCCGAGTTCGTGCGCGAAACCGCGCTCGAACAACTCGGTGACGAATTGCCCCATGCGCTCGCGTGTGAAATTGAGGAGTTCCGCGAGGGCTCTACTCCGCTGTACATTCGGGCAGTGTTGCACGTCGAACGCGACAGCCAGAAACGGATTGTGATCGGAGCCAACGGACAGCAGATCAAGAAGCTTGGCCGCGTAGCGCGCGAGAAAATCGAGCGCTTCGTCGGGCAGCCCGTGTATCTCGATCTGTGGGTGAAGGTGCTCCCGAACTGGCGTCGGAATCGCAATGCCGTGTTGCGCCTGGGGTACGGCGACCCGAACGAAAAGACGTGAGACGCGGTCGGCCGTGGATCGAGCGGTGTGTACGTGCGCTTGCCGTCGTCGCGGTCAGCGCGAGCGCCGCGACGTCGGCGCACGCGCAGAATGGTGGCCTATTTCTGTTGGTGCCGTTCGGCGCGCACGCCGTAGCGCAAGGTGAAGCGGTCGTCGCCGATTCCACCTTGGGTACGGAAGCGATGTGGTGGAATGCCGCCGCCCTCGCGCGCATCGGCAAGAAAGAACTGGCCGTGCACCACTCGCAGACGCTGATCGCCACCAGCGACATGCTGACATTTGCGATCCCATCGCGCGTTCTCGGGACCGTGGCAGCATCGGCGTATTTGGTGAACTACGGCGACCAGGCGGCGACGGACCCCGTCAATGGCACCGAGATCGGCACGATCACGAATCGGAACTACCAACTCGCGCTCTCGTACGCGACACCCGTCGGGAAACGATTGAGCGCTGGCGTGACGTACAAGTTCATCATGCTGCGATTCCAGTGCACGGGCATTTGCGGCAACGTGCCGGTCATCTCGGGCTCCACGAGCGCCCTGGATCTGGGCGCACAGTATGTGCTGCCCACGAGTCTCCCGATCACGATCGGCGCGTCGGTGCGCAATCTTGGCCCCGCGTTGCAGGTGAAGGATGCCGAGCAGGCGGATCCGCTTCCTCGCATCATTCAGGTTGGCGGCATGGCACGAGTGCCGGTGCAGTCTCTCACCGCGGCCGGGGCATCGCTCGATGTCACCTTGGACGTGCAGAGCGCCGCCGCCCTGAACGGGGCCGCCGGTGGAGTTGGTGTCGTTCTGGGGTATCGGGATGTCGCGTTCCTTCGCGGGGGCTACAAGCTGCAGCCTGGCGACGCCAAGGGGCCGTCCATCGGCTTCGGCTTTCAACGTGGTGGCTTTGCGCTCGATCTTGCTCGTCGGTTCGATGCGGCATCGTCGCAGCTCGGAGAGCCACCCACGTACATTTCGCTGCGGGCCCGCTTCTGATGCGTCGCCGAATCCGCATCGCGGCGAGCGGTCTGTATGTGTGCCTCACCGCATCCGTCGCGCTGGCGCAAGGCGGGACACCGGTGGCCCTCCGCGTGGCCGTGGCGCCACCGACGGCACGCGCGGACAGCGCCGCCATTCCCGCCGCCGTCAGTCAGGCCTGGCGTCCGGCCTCGGGAGCTCGAGCGCCGTGGTGGGCGCCGGTCCTCTCGGGTGTGGTGCCCGGTGCCGGTCAGTTCGCGATGGGACAGCAGCGCAGCGTGGGTTATCTCGTGGCCGAAGGCTATCTCATCCTGCAGCAGGTCCGCGCGCGACGGGACGCCAATCGGGATCGCGATGCGTATCGCGCCTTGGCATTTGAGGTCGCCAGACAGCCGTTCGGGGGCGAGCGCCCGCGCGGCAGCTGGGACTATTACGAGTCGATGGAGAAGTACCTCGAGAGCGGTGCCTTCGATCGTATTCCCGGTGGTAGCATTGATCCCGAAACCGACGAATCGACCTACAATGGGGCGCGTTGGCTGCTGGCGCGCGAAACGTACTGGCTCAATCCGGCCGTCGCACCTGCCGTCGGCAGTGCGGAGTACCAGCGAGCGCTCGCGTTCTACCAGTCGCGGGCGGTGCCGGCCGCGTTTCAGTGGAGCTGGCGCGACGCGCAGCTCCAGCGAGATGTCTACGCACAAACCATTGCCAGCGCGAACCGGAGTGTACAGCGCGCGGTGAACTACGTCGGACTGATCGGGGCCAATCACTTGGTCAGCCTGATCGACGCGTATGTCAGCGTCCGCGTGCGACGCTTTGGGGGCGCCGGCGTGGTCGGAATGAGCATGGAGAGCATTCACACCGTCGTCGAACCGGTGGGTGACCCTCGCGATGGGCGGCGTCAGCTGCGAACCGCCATTCGTCTCGTCCCCGAGCGCCGCTAGACAGCCTTTTCGGCTCGGGGCCCGCCGTCATCTTCGTTTTGTGACGGTTGATGTGACCGCCGACACATCGTGGCGAACGGGATGAGGTGATCGTCCTTTCTTGAGCGAGGTTCCACACTTCCGCTCGCTCCGAGGGGCTTCCGCCCACCCTCACTCCCGATCCACGCTTCGACGATGACCACACCCGGCTTCAACGAGCACGTCGCGGTTCACCTGACCCTCGGTCAGGATGAACCGTCGTGGTTGACCGCGTGGTGGGTATCGTCAGGCATTCCTCTGCAGCAGACCGCCGATGCCGCGGGCGTCTGCCCCCAGGCGATGAAGTCGCGTCCCAGACTCATCCTGATCGACGCGCGTGGCGATGCCGACTGGGAGGCGCTCGCGGTCGGCACGTGCCGTCGCCTCAAGCGCGATGCCTACACCGCGATCGTCCCGGTACTTGTGATCGTCTCGGCGGGACGCTTCGCCGAGGCGTTCGACGCTGATGCGGACGAGGTGCTTCGTGCCGACGTCAGCGATCAGGAGGCGACGGCGCGACTGTCAGCCATGCTGCGACGCAGCGATCGCGACACCGACGTCCATCCGTCCACCCGGCTACCAGGCACGCGGGAAATCGAAGCGGAACTGAGCCGGCGCGTGGCGTCCGGGGAGAAATTTGCGGCCTGCTACGCCGACCTGGACCACTTCAAGGAATTCAACGACCGTTACGGCTACCATCACGGTGACCAGGTGATCCGGCTGCTGGCGCGGATTCTCCACGACGTGGTGAAGGGCCTGTGTGTCGAGGACGGCTTCGTCGGCCACATCGGTGGTGACGACTTCCTCTACACCATCCCGCTCGCGGCCGTCCCCCGGGTGTGCGACGAAGTGATCCGCGTATTTGACGAACTCATTCCGTGGCAGTATTCCGAGCAGGACCGTCGTGTGGGATATTTCTTCGGCAAGGATCGGCGCGGCCAGTTGCATCGGGTTCCGCTGATGACGCTCTCGGTCGGCGTCGTCACCAATCAGCGCCGGCATTTTACACGGGGCATCGAGGTCAGCGAGTTGGCGACGGAAATGAAGAGTTACGCGAAGACACTGTCAGGTTCCGTCTGGGCGGTTGATCGTCGGCGGGATGAACCCGTGGCTCCGGTGTCTGCCGGGGCGTCCATCGACGCGCTTCGTGCGCGTCAGGGCATTCGCAGTGTAGGGGGCGTCTGATGACGGTGTCGTGTCCGGACTGCAAGTCGGTCTTTCGCGTCGATCCGGCGAAGGTCCCAGCCACGGGTGTGCGCGCGCGCTGCTCCGTGTGTGGGGGCGTGATTGCCATCGGCGGCGGGACGTTGCCGGTGTCGGTGACGCCCGCGTCGTCCAGCGCCGCGGTCGCCCCGTTCGGAAATGGGCAATCGCGCCTGACGCCGATTGCTACGACTCCGGCGACTGCTCCGTTGCCCCAGACGGCCAGCGTCATGACGCCGCCCGCGCCGGCAACGGTGCCCGCCGCCTACCAGCCGGCGGGCGCGTCAACGGCGACGTCAACGGCCACCTTCACGCCGGCGACGACGACTCCGCTGTCGTCGCCGGCCACCGCGACGCCGGCACTCGGGAAACGTCCGATCAATCCGTTCTTGCGCGCGGATCCGGCGCAGCGCGCCCGTCGTCTCGCTCGGGCTCTCGTCTCCGATTTGGTGGCGTATCATCCGCAGAAGCGCGACGAGGGACTGCGCGACGGGACCTTACGTCAGCTCTTTCGCGAAGAGATCAAGAAGAGCTACGAGGAATACGTCGAGCAGGTCGGCCGGGACGTCGCCGAGCACTCGCCGTACTTTCAGGAAGCGCTCAACGAGATACTCGCGGGCGGCCGCCGTCTCTTCTGATACTGCCGCTGGAAGCCAGTGCCGTCTCCGGGTACCTTCCATGTCACTCGAATGCTGGTAACAGCTGGTGACACTACGGGCCGCTCTCCTGCGCGGAGGGCGGCCTGCGTCGTATCTGGAGGCACGGCATGCAGGACGGAGAGCGGCTGAAGGTCTTGACACGGTCGGAAGAGCGGCTCGTGGACATGCGGAGGTATCTTTGACGTCGACGCCAAGCGCTCGACGCTGAACGCGTATGAGAATGAGATGTCCGATGGCGCCTTCTGGAACGATCAGGAGCATGCGCGGGACATCGTACAGCAGGTCAAGGTGCTCAAGGGCTGGATCGAGCCGATTGACTCGCTGAGCGCACGTATCGAATCGGCGCGCGAAATCGATGAATTGCTCGCGCTCGAGCCGGACGCTGCGATGTCCAAGGACCTTGACGCGGAGACCGAGCGCATTGTCGAGGAGCTCGACGCGTTCGAGCTCAAGTCGCTGCTACGCGGGCGCGATGACTTCCGCGATGCGCAGATCGAAATCAGCGCTGGCGCCGGCGGTACCGAGGCGCAGGACTGGGCGGAGATGATCATGCGCATGTACACGCGCTGGGCCGAGCGCAAAGGCTTCGAGCTCGAGATGCTCGACCTCAGCGAGGGTGAAGAGGCGGGCATCAAGGGCGCGGTGATCGAGATCAAGGGCCAGTACGCGTATGGTTTCCTGCGTCCGGAGTCGGGTGTGCATCGCCTTGTCCGCATCTCGCCCTTCGACTCGCAGGCGCGGCGTCATACGAGCTTCGCGTCGGTGTTCGTGTATCCGGTCGTGAACGAAGAGATCAACATCGAGATCCGCGACGAAGATCTCCGCATCGATGTGTATCGCGCCTCGGGTGCCGGCGGACAGCACGTCAACAAGACGTCGTCGGCGGTGCGCATCACGCACATGCCGACCGGTATCGTCTGCGCCTCGCAGGCCGAGCGCTCGCAGTTCAAGAACAAGGCGACCGCGATGAAACAGCTCAAGAACAAGCTGTATCAGCGCGAGTCCGACAAGCTCGCCGCCGCCAAGGCCCTCCTCGATGCCGACAAGCAGGACGTGTCGTTCGGCAGCCAGATCCGCAGCTACGTCTTTCAACCGTACACGATGGTCAACGATCACCGCACCGAACTCAAGATCGCCGATGTTCAGAAGGTCATGGACGGCGGGATCGATCCGTTCATCCAAGCCTACTTGAAGCAGGAAAGCGAAGAGCAGGCGGAGGGGCGCCCGCTGTGAGCGACGATCTGAATTTCCTGATGAAGGCGCGTCGCGACAAGCTCGACGCGTTACGCGCGGCGGGCACCGAACCCTTCGCGTACTCGTTCGACCGCTCGCACACCGCCACCGAGGCCGTCGCCGCACTCGGCGCGTCCGACGAGGGCCCCGAGGTGACGGTGGCCGGTCGACTCACCTCGTGGCGGAGCCAGGGCAAGACGGCGTTCGCGCACTTGGCCGATATGGACGGTCGGGTGCAGCTGTACTTCCGGCGTGACGAGATCGGGGAAGACGCCTGGACGCAGCTCAACGCCTGGGACCTCGGTGACTGGGTCGGGGTACGCGGCTCGATGATGCGTACGAAGACCGGCGAAGCCACCGTGAAGGTGAAGGAGGCCACGCTGCTCTCGAAGTCGCTGCGGCCGCTGCCGTTCGGCAAGGAGCAGATGGTCGACGGGCAGATGGTGCGCTACTCTGGGTTCTCCGATACCGAACAGCGGGCGCGTCAACGGTATGCCGACCTCGCGGTGCATCCTGAGGTGCGCGCGCTGTTCCGTGCGCGCTCGGTGCTCACGCGCAGCATCCGCGCGCATCTCGACGGGTTGAACTATCTCGAAGTGGAAACGCCCGTGCTGCAGCCGCTGTACGGCGGCGCCTCTGCGCGTCCGTTCATCACGCACCACAACACGCTCGACATGCCGCTGTATCTGCGCATCGCGGACGAGCTGTATCTGAAGCGTTTGATCGTGGGTGGCTTCGAGCGGGTGTACGAGATCGGCCATGATTTCCGCAACGAGGGCATCGACCGGACGCACAATCCGGAGTTCACGATGCTCGAGTTCTACGAAGCGTTCGCCGATTACACCACGATGATGGAGCGTGTGGAAACGCTCATGGTGGCCGCCGCCGATGCGATCCGCTCGATTCCGATCGTGGGCGACAAAGTCCCGGTGCTGGTGACGCCGTTCCCGCGCATCGAATGGGTGCCCTCGCTGTCGCAGGCGGCCGGCATTGATGTGATGGCGGCCGACGACGCCACGCTTCGCCAGGCGGCCGAGCGAATTGGCGTGCAGAAGGTGGCGACGCTGAGCCGGCCGAAAGTGCTCGACGAGATGTTCCAGGAACTGGTGGAGTCGAAGATCGATACTCCCACCTTCGTCGTCGACTATCCGATCGAGCTCTCACCGCTGGCGAAGCCCAAGCGCGGCGGGCCGGCTGGTCTGACCGAGCGCTTCGAGCTCTTTGCGCGCGGTAAGGAACTGGCCAACGCATTCTCCGAGCTGAACGATCCGATCGATCAGCGTGAACGGTTCGAGGCGCAGGCGCGCTTGCGCGACGCCGGTGACGATGAGGCGTCGGGCGTGGATGACGATTACCTGCGCGCGATGGAATACGGCATGCCCCCCACCGGCGGAGTCGGCATCGGCATCGATCGCCTGTTCATGTATCTCACGGATACGCAGAACATCCGCGACGTGATCCTGTTCCCCACCATGCGCCCCGAGTGATCATTTCGTGACTGGCCTCGAGTTGTCGATCGCGTGGCGCTACCTGCGCAGTCGCCGCGGGTCGCGCCTCCTATCGCTGATCAGCGTGATCGCCATCGGCGGTGTGCTGGTCGGCGTCAGTGCGCTGATCGTCATCATGGGCGTGATGAACGGATTGCAGCGCGATCTTCGCGAGAAGATTCTCGTGGGCAGTCCTGACGTACACGTGTTGCCGTACGGCGACGGCATGCGCATGACCAACTGGCGCGACACGCGCGAGGCGGTCGCGGCGACGCCTGGCGTCGTGCGGGCGGCGCCATTTGTCAGCACGCAGGGCATGGTCCGCAACCTGTCCGGTTACATGACCGGCACACAGGTGATGGGCATCCAGGCCGACGGCGTCGCGGGAGCTGACGTCACCACGATTCGATCGCACGCGATCCTCGGCGACTTCCGGTTCACGCGTGACAGTGTGTCATTGCCGGGCGCGGTCCTCGGCAAGCTGTTGGCCTCGAAGCTGAATGCGTTTCCCGGCGACACGATCGTCTTGGTGGGCGCGGCGGGGCTCGATATGAACGCCAGCACGGGCGCGATCATTCCCCGTCTCGACAGTGCGGTCGTCTCGGGCGTCTTCGAAACCGGCATGTATGAGTACGACAACGCGTACCTGTATCTCGAGCTGGCGGCGGCGCAGCGATTTTCCGGACTCGGCGACGACGTGACCGGCATCGAGGTGCGCGCCGCCGATCGGTGGCAGGCGCCGGCGGTAGCCGATTCGCTCCGTGCGAACCTCAAGGCTCCCGTGCGCGCTATCGATTGGCAGGAGCAGAACCGCTCGCTCTTCCAGGCGCTCAAGCTCGAGCGGCTCGGCATGGGTGTCATCCTGCTGCTCATCGTGGTCGTCGCCGCGTTCAACATCGTCAGCACGCTCACGATGGTCGTATCCGACAAGACGCGTGAGATTGGTATTCTCCGGGCGATGGGTATGCCGGCCAAGTCGATCCGTCGGATCTTTCTGTATCAGGGAATCGTTGTAGGAGCAGTAGGTACGGGAGGTGGCGTCGCGATCGGGCTCTTCCTGTCGCTACTGCTCGAGAAGTACCAGCTGATTTCCCTTGATCCGTCGGTGTATTTCATCGATCACCTACCTGTCGCCATTCAGTTTCCCGATGTGCTGCTGATCATCGTGTCGAGCCTCGTCATCACGGCGCTCGCGACATTGTATCCGGCGGCGCAGGCGGCCCGGTTGTACCCCGTCGACGCGATTCGCCATGAGTGAGCCGCTGTCGTTGGACGAAGCATCCATCGGTGGCGTGCCGGTCGGCGAACCGCTTGTGGTCCACGCCGTGGGACTCGTCAAGGAGTTCCTCGGCGGAGACGGCGGCGTGATCAGGATCCTCGACGAGGTCTCCATCACCGTCAAGCGGGGCGAGATGGTCGCCGTGGTCGGCGCCAGCGGGGCGGGCAAGAGCACGCTGTTGCACGTCCTCGGCGCGCTCGAGCGGCCGTCGGCGGGTCGTATCGACCTCGCCGGACACAGTGTCGGTGGGCTCGACGACGAGGCCGTTGCCAAGCTCAGGAACCGTGCGGTCGGGTTCGTGTTTCAGTTTCATCATCTCCTCCGCGAGTTCTCGGCGTTGGAGAATGTGATGATGCCGCTGCGGATTGCCGGTGTGGCCGACCGTATTGCGCAGCAGCGGGCCGAGCATCTGCTGGAGCGCGTTGGGCTCACGGCGCGTCGACATCATCGCCCCGGCGCGATGTCGGGCGGCGAGCAGCAGCGCACCGCAGTGGCGCGCGCGCTAGCTGCCGAGCCCGCGCTGCTTCTGGCCGACGAGCCCAGCGGCAATCTGGATCTACATAACGCCGAGCGGCTCCACGACTTGTTTTCGGAGTTGGCTCGTGATCTCTCGTTGGGTCTGGTCGTAGTGACCCACAATCAGTCGCTGGCTGCCCGAGCCGATCGGGCGCTATTGTTGGAAGGAGGACGGTTGGTGGTGACGAACGGTCTCGGGACGGAGGGCTGATGATCTGCGACAACTGCAAAGAGCGCGACGCCGTCGTGAATCTCACGCGCATCGTGGACAACGCGGTCACGCAGCTCCATCTCTGCGAGAAGTGTGCGGCGGAGAAGGGGGTCGAGACCACCGTCGCGGTGGCCCAGCACCCGCTCGGAGATATTTTGCAGGCCGTGCAGCAGCAGGCGTCCACCACCAGTGAGGACGCCGCCGCGTGTTCGTTCTGCGGGGCCACCGCGCGCGATTTCCGCGCAACCGGTCGTCTGGGCTGCCCGCATTGCTACGACGCCATGGAGAAGAGCCTGCGCGAGCTGCTGCGGCGACTGCATGGTAGCTCCCGGCATGTGGGACAGCGCTACGACGCGCCCGTCACCCACGTCGCGACGCCCAAGCCCGATTCGATCCATGATCTGCGCGATCGTCTGCAGCGCGCGGTTGACACGGAACAGTTCGAACTGGCCGCCGAGTTGCGCGACCGCATCAAGGTGATCGAATGACGCCCCCCCGACCGGCTCTCGATCTGTCGCTCCTGCCCGATGGTGGGGTGCGCTGGCTCGACGCGTCCGGCCCGAACTCGGACATCGTGATTTCGACCCGAATGCGGCTGGCGCGCAACGTGTCGGGGTATGCGTTCACCGGTCGCGCCCGTGACGGTGAGCGACTGCGGATGCTGGCTCAGGTTCGCGATGCCCTCGGCGCCGTTCCTTCGCTCAGCGGGAGCTTGCTGGTGCGACTCGAGGAGCTGGCCACGGTCGACCGGCAGTTGCTGCACGAGCGCCATCTGGTCAGCAAGGAGCTGGCCGGACTCGATCCGCAGCATCCGATCCGATCCGGCGCTGCCGTGTTTCTCGGCGAGTCGGTCGGTCTGCTGGTGAATGAGGAGGACCATCTCCGACTGCAGTCCCTTCGGTCGGGATTCGCGGTACCCCAGGCCTTCGAGTCGGTGCACCGGCTGGATCAGGAACTCGGCTCGCAGGTGCCGTTTGCCTTTCACCGGGAGTTCGGCTTCCTGACGGCCTGTCCGACCAACGCCGGAACGGGTCTACGGGCCTCGGTCCTGATTCACCTGCCCGGCCTGGTGCTGACCAAGGAGATCGGGAAGGTGCTGTCCGGGCTGCAGCAGATGGGGCTGACCTATCGCGGATTGTACGGCGAAGGCAGCGA
Source organism: Gemmatimonas groenlandica (assembly GCF_013004105.1). Lineage (NCBI taxonomy): Bacteria > Pseudomonadati > Gemmatimonadota > Gemmatimonadia > Gemmatimonadales > Gemmatimonadaceae > Gemmatimonas > Gemmatimonas groenlandica. Next base: position 1,454,305 of record NZ_CP053085.1, on the reverse strand, counting down.
AGTGGTCGGGAATTTCTTTCAGCTGTCGAACCAGACGACACTGGGGCGGTCGGAAGAAGAACTGCAGGACCTTCTGGTCCGCGTCGTACGCCACGTGATCGAACGCGAGGAGGAAGCGCGACGTGTCCTCGTCCGCGACGCGGGCTATATTATCGAGGACAAGTTGTGGCGCGCCTATGGGACGCTGCGGTATGCCCGCAGTCTGACCTTCGACGAGGCCATGAACTACCTGAGTGGAGTACGTCTGGCGGTTGGCCTGAAACTGATCACTGGGCTCAGTGTATACACACTCAACAAGCTCCTGATCTTTGCCCAGTCGGCGCATCTTGCTCATCTCGAGCAACGTACGTTGACGGAAAGCGAGACCAATCTGGCGCGCGCCAAATACGTGCGGCAGGTATTGGTGAGCGAAGGCGGCGGCGTCGAATGATCCGCTTCCCTACGACCCTGAGGGGACGATGAACGGCTACAACTTCACCGAGCGGGTGCGGAAGGTTCTCGCGATGGCACGCGAGGAAGCGGCACGTCTGCATCACGAGTATGTGGGCACCGAGCATATCCTGCTCGGCCTGATCCGCGAGGGTGAGGGCGTTGCGGCGGCGGTGCTGCAAAACCTCAACGTGGATCTCGACGACGTTACCCAGAAAATCGAGGACACCGTCAAGAAGGGGAAAGCGGCTCAGGCCACCGGACCTGATCTGCCGTATACCTCACGCGCCAAGAAGGTGCTCGAGCTCGCGATGGCGGAAGCCCGCGATCTCAATCACAGCTATGTCGGTACCGAACACCTGTTGCTTGGCCTCCTTCGTGAAGAGAAGGGGATCGCCGCGCAGGTGTTGACTGACGCGGGCGTCAATCTCGAAGCGGCGCGCACGGAAACGCTGCGTCTGCTCGGCACGGAAATGCCACAGGGTGGGCAAGCGCCGCAGGCCGAGAAGGCCGGCAGCGTGCCGCCGTCCGCGGCGCCGGCGAAGGGTGACAAGAAGTCGAAGACGCCGGCCCTCGATCATTTCTGCCGCGACCTCACGCAGCTTGCTGCGGAAGGACAGCTCGATCCCACGATCGGACGCGCGAAGGAAATCGAGCGGGTCATGGAAGTGCTGACGCGCCGGAAGAAGAACAACCCGGTGCTGATCGGCGAACCCGGTGTGGGCAAGACGGCCATCGTGGAAGGACTGGCGCAACTCATCGCCAATGGCGATTGCCCGGATTCCCTCCGCGACAACCGTGTGCTGTCGCTCGACATGGCGGCGGTCATCGCGGGCACGAAGTACCGTGGCCAGTTCGAGGAGCGCCTCAAGGCGGTCATGAACGAGATCGCGCAGAACAAGCAGGTCATTCTGTTCATCGACGAGCTGCACACGCTCGTGGGTGCCGGTGCGGCCGAAGGCGCGATCGACGCCAGCAACATGCTGAAGCCGGCGCTCGCGCGCGGCGAACTGCAGTGCGTCGGTGCCTCTACGCTCAACGAGTATCGCAAGTACATCGAGAAGGACGGAGCGCTCGAGCGTCGATTCCAGACGGTCGTGGTCGAGCCGCCCTCGATCGACGAGACCGTGCAGATTCTGCAGGGGCTTCGCAAGAAGTACGAAGACCATCACCGCGTGAACATCCCCGACGAGACGCTGCTCGCCGCGGCCAAGCTGTCGGAGCGCTACATCACCGATCGCTTCCTGCCGGACAAGGCGATCGACGTGATCGACGAGGCGGGCGCGCGGGCTCGACTGGCGGCTCAGGTCCCACCGGCCGAGGTGGCGGAGCTCAAGGAACAGCTGGAAGCGATCAACGCCGACAAGGAAGCGGCGGTGCGCGATCAGAATTTCGAGCGGGCGGCTTCGTTGCGCGACAACGAGCGTGATCTGCAGGCGCAGATCCGTCGCAAGCAGGAGGACTGGGAGCAGCGGCGTCAGTCGCATCGCCCCACGCTGGGTGAGGAGGAGATCGCCTTCATCGTGAGTCGCTGGACGGGCATTCCCGTCACGCGTCTCCAGGAAGCCGAAACGTCCCGTCTGCTCCGGATGGAAGACGAGCTGCACCAGTCGGTGGTCGGTCAGGACGAGGCCATCAAGGCGCTGGCCCGCTCTATCCGCCGCAGCCGCGCCGGTTTGAAGGATCCGCGTCGTCCGATCGGCTCGTTCATCTTCTCGGGGCCCACGGGCGTCGGTAAGACCGAGCTGGCGCGGTCCCTCGCGAAGTTCCTGTTTGCCGATACGTCGGCCCTGATCCGCGTCGACATGAGCGAGTACATGGAAAAGTTCTCCGTGTCGCGGCTCATTGGTGCGCCGCCGGGGTACGTGGGCTACGAAGACTCCGGGACGCTCACGAAGGCCGTGCGTCGCAAGCCGTACTCGGTGGTCCTCCTCGACGAAATCGAGAAGGCGCACCCGGACGTGTTCAACATCCTGCTGCAGGTGCTCGATGAGGGTCACCTCACCGACAATTACGGCCGGGTAATCGACTTCAAGAACACCGTCGTCATCATGACGTCGAACGTGGGCGCGAAGGATATTACGCGGGGCAAGTCGCTGGGCTTTGCCGGCAACGATGCGCGCGGGGATTTCGAGCGCATTTCGGAGAAGGTGAAGGAGGAGATGGGGCGGGTGTTCAACCCCGAATTCCTCAATCGTCTCGACGACGTGATCGTGTTCCACCCGCTCGGGAAGGAGCACATTTCGAAGATCGTGTCGATCCTGTTCGCCGACGTGCAGAAGCGTCTGGCCGAGGAGGAGATCACGATCAAGCTGACCGACGCGGCGACCGAATTCTTGGTCGACCACGGGCACGACGAGCACTACGGCGCTCGTCCGCTCAAGCGGGCGATTCAGCGGTACATCGAGGATCCGCTGTCCGAGAAGATCCTGCTGGGCGAGTTCTCCAAGGGGGATGAGATCGAAGTCGCGGTCTCGACCACGGAGAAGGAGAAACTGGAGTTCCGCGTCCTGTCCCCTACGCCTCAGGCGTAACGCAGGATCAGCGGCGGCCGGACCCATGGGGTCCGGCCGCTTGCCGTTTCGGTGTATATTCAAAGGTTATGCTGAAGAGCGTCCCCCAAAGAACGGCCCGGTTGGTGTTGGCCGGTATCGCCCTGTGTGCGTCTGCGGTAGCCCCTCGTGCGGCGGCCGCCCAAGACGTGACGGGGCGCTGTGCGTCTCCCGACTCCATTGCGATCCGTGGCAACACGCGAACGCCTGATGCGCGAATCCGTGGCGAGATGGGCCTCACGCCTGGGACGCCACTCAACTTCCCGTCGATTCAGCGCTCCATGAAGGGGCTGTACGCGCTGAACCTCTTCGACGATGTCCAGCTGCTCTGCGATCTCGAGAGCGTGCCGGAAAAGGTGCTGACCGTCATTCAGGTACGGGAGCGCGCGATCCTTGGTGAAATCAAGGTCGTGGGCCCGAAGAACGTCTCTGAGCGGTCGGTCCGTGACAAGATCGACCTGCTAATCGGCCGCCCGATCGATCCCATGATGCTCGCCAAGGCGCGGGCACGCATCGACTCCACGTACGAGGCGGCTGGGTACTACCTCGCGCGTGTCACGATCGATTCCGTGAAAATGGACGACGATCGCATTGGCATCACCTACACGGTCGACGAGGGTCGCCGCTTGGCGATCGCCGGCATCGACATCGTGGGCAATACGTCGGTGAAGGAAAAGCAGGTCGTGTCGGCGATGAAGACCAAGCCCGAAGGGTTCTGGTGGTTCCGCAAGGGCGAATTCGACGAAGACAAGTACGTCGGGGACCTCGGCGAGCGGATCCCGGCGCTGTTTTCGCGACTGGGCCACGTCGACATGCGCATCTCGAAGGACACGCTGATCGTCGATCGCGAGAAGGGAAAAGGACTGGTGCAGATCGGGATCGAGGAAGGGCCGCGCTATCGCATCGGCACCTTCGAAGTGGCGGGTAATCGCCGCTTTCCCACGGAAGACTTGAAGAAGTTTTATCCGTTCGAAGGCAATGACCCCACGCTGACGCAACGCGTGAAAGGTTTGATCAAGCGTGAAGCCGCGGCGCCTGAAGGCATCTTCGATCAGCACAAGTGGGACGATGCCATCGAAAAGGTGAACGCCGAGTACCGCAACAACGGCTATCTCTACGCGCGCATCAATCCCGTGCTCGAGCGTACGGTCGAGGGGCCGGATTCAATTCCGACCGTGAACCTGCGTTGGGAAATCGACGAAAAGAATCCGGCGATTGTGAACCGCATCGAGATTCTCGGGAACGACTTCACCGCCGACGACTGCATTCGCCGCCAGATCTTCCTGGTGCCGGGTGGCGTGTTCAATCAGGCCGCGTTGATCCGCAGCTATCAGAGCATCGGCAACATGAACTTCTTCGAGTCGCCGATGCCGTTCCCGGATTACCGTCCGGTGAATGATCAGGGCGACGTCGACATCGTGTTCCGTGTGAAGGAGAAGCGGACCGGCTCGATCAATTTCGGCGCGTCGATGGGGCAGGGCGGCGTTGGATTTGGTGGCTTCATCGGTCTCGAGCAGCCCAACCTTTTCGGTCTGTGCAAGCAGGGCAAGCTGAACTGGCAGTACGGGCGTTTCTTCAACGACTTCACGGCCACCTATACTGACCCAGCGCTGCGCGGCTCCCGCGTGTCGGGCGCGATCAGTGCCTATCGTACGCAGTCCCGCTTCATCGTTGGCAACCTCGGTCAGAATATCCGCACCGGTTCGCAGCTGCGATTCGGTTTGCCTGTGCCGTGGTCTTACTTCTCGACCATGGCCGTGTCGTACAATGGTGAATCGGCCACGTTTACCTCGGGCACGATTCAGAACACCTGTACCAAGAACTGCTTCCGCTCGAACTTGGGCCTGGAGTACACGTACGACACGCGCATCGACCTGCCCTTCGCGACGGGCGGATCGATGCGGACGGTGACGGCGGACTTCAGCGGCGGTCCTCTGGGCGGCACGGTGAACTTTCAGCGCGTCACCACGGAAATGCGCGCATACACCCTGCTTGGGCAGCTCGGTGGAACGAACCCGGGTTCGCAGCCTATCAAGTTTACGATGGGCCTCACGGCGCGCGCCGGCAGCCTGTTCGGCAACTCGGGGCCGTTCTTCTTCCAGCAGCAGTTTGCGGTCGGCGGCGTGATGTTCGGCCAGCAGTTGCGTGGCTACCCGGAGTTCTCGATTACCCCGGTCGGGTTCAATCCGAATACGGATCAGTACCGCTCCGATCCGGCGTCGTTCGGTAACGCCTTCATGACGCTCACCGGCGAGGTCGGCATCCGGTTCAACCAGATGTTCTACCTCAACGCCTTTACAGACGCTGGCAACAACTGGGCGTCGGCGCGGCAGATCAACCCCACCCGGCTCTTCCGTTCCGCTGGATTCGGGGTATCTACCGTTACGCCGCTGGGGCCGCTTGGATTGGATATGGCGTATGGCTTTGATCGCACCACGCTGGACCTGGTAACCGGACGTATCCGGCCCGATCCCAAGTGGCAGTTCCACTTCCGACTTGGTCAGCTCTTCTAAACTCAGGACATTCTATGCGTCTTTCCTCGTTCGTTGGCGCTTGCGCCTTGGTGCTCGGCGTTCCCGCCCTGGCTTCCGCTCAGGGGCAGAAGTTCGCCTACGTGAATTCTGCGGCCATCCTGCAGTCCGCCCCGGGCCGTACCGAAGCCGAGGCCCAGTTCGACAAGGACATGACGTCCATGCGCGCGGCCGTGCAGAAGCTCTCCGATTCGCTGAACACCCTGCAGGAAGTGTATGCGAAAGAAGAAGTGTCGTTGTCGCCGGCCGCGAAGGAGGCTCGCCTGAAGACGCTTCGTGAGAAGCAGGCGGACTATCAGGATCGCGTGCAGAAGATGCAGGAGCAGGCGCAGGCGCGTGAAGCCGAGCTCATGCAGCCGATCATGGACAACGTGCGCAAGGTGCTCGACGACATCCGCGCTGAAGGCGGTTTCGCCTTCATCTTCGACGTGGCGGCGGGTTCGCTGATCGTCTCGGCCGACAAGAATCTCGACATCACGGATCGCGTCGTGTCAAAGCTCCGCCTGGCCGCACCGCGCGCTGCGCCGGCCGCCGCGAAGCCGGCACCCGCTGGTCCGACGAGCGCTCCGGCAGGCCTGAACACCAAGAAGCCGCCCACGGCGTGATCGCCGCAGTGAGCGGCGGCTCCAAGGACCCGCAGGCAGGCGGCGGTGATGGGCGAGAGCCCATCACCGCCGCTGCCGTTGCGGCGCAGGTGGGTGGCGTGCTCGTCGGCGACGGGTCGATCGAAGTGCGGGGTATTGCCCCCCTCGACCGGGCAGGCCCCAACGAGCTGAGCTTTTTGTCGCATCTCCGGTACGGTCAGTGGTTCGCCACTTCACGGGCTGGCGTGGTGCTGATTTCCCCCGAGCTGGCCGAGCTGGCGGGCACGCCGTCGACCCGCATCGTCGTGGCCAAACCGGTCGACGCCATGGTCGCGTTGCTGGCGCGTTTTCATCGCAAGGAGCCGCGCGCCCAAGGAGTACACTCGTCCGCCGTCATAGCGAACGATGTACGGCTTGGCGAAGGCGTGACGATCGATCCATTCGTCGTCATCGGCGAAGGGGTGGTGATCGGTGATGGGAGCTGGATCAGCGCCCACGCCATGATCGGGGCCGGATCGGTGCTTGGCAGGGACGTGCGGGTGCACTCCACCGCGGTCGTGTATCCGTTCACGGAGCTGGGCGACCGCGTGACGTTGCACGCCGGCGCTCGGGTTGGACGCGAGGGCTTCGGCTTTGTGCCGCAGGCGAACGGCGTGGTGCGCATTCCTCACGCCGGGCGCTGCATTCTCGAACATGACGTCGAGGTGGGCGCGAACAGCTGCATCGACCGCGGGAGCGTGGATGACACGATCATCGGAGCCGGCACCAAGATCGACAACCTGGTGCAGATCGCGCACAACGTCCGCGTTGGACGCGGCTGCTTCCTCGCGTCACAGGCCGGCGTAGCGGGTTCCACGCGCATCGGCGACGGCGTGCAGATCGGGGGGCAGGTCGGCATCGGGGGACACGTGACCATCGGCGCAAAGGCGAATTTGGCTGGCGGTGCCGGTGTGATTGGCAATGTCCCGGCCGGCGAGACGTGGTCGGGGTATCCGGCGCGCGCCCACCGGGATCACCTGCGCGCGTCGGCAGCGATTGCCCGCTTGGCCAAGATCGTGCGCCCCCTCGAGCAACTGGTCTCGAAGCCGTTCTCTTCGAGCGACGGAGAGAGCCGCGCCAACAGCCGCGCCGACAGCCGCGCCGACAGCGCGCCTGACGAGAGCGGCACATGATCGCGAAAGCCGGAAAGACGCCTGGCGCAGTCACCGGCTCCGCATCCGAGCCGGCAGGGCAGCGGCGCACGATCGGGGCGGAGGCCGTCGTGGAAGGCATCGGTCTTCACCTCGGACAGCCGTGTCGTCTCACCTTCCGGCCTGCCCGGACGGGAAGCGGGATTGTGTTTCTGCGGACCGATATCGCCGGCGCTGCGCCGATCCCGGCGCGTGTCGAGATCGCGGTGGACGCCGAGCGTCGTACGCAGCTCGGGAGCGGTCCGGAAGCGCTGCACACCGTGGAGCATGTGCTGGCCGCGGTGGGTGCCCTCGCGATCGACGACCTCGAGATCGGCATGGACGGCCCCGAGCCGCCGATCATGGACGGCAGTGCCGCTCCGTTTCTGGAGGCGTTGCGCGGAGCCGGACTGGTCGCCAACGGCGGTCGCCCGGAATGGCTGGTGCTGCGGAAAACAATTCGGGTGGTCGACGGGGATTCGGTCTACGAGGCGCGCCCGTGCATGGGCCTCTCGCTCGACGTGACGATCGATTTTCCGCACCCGCTTATCGGCACGCAGCGCACGCAGTGCATGGTCACGGCCGACAGCTTTACGCGCGAACTCGCGTCGGCGCGCACCTTCGGATTCACGCACGAAGTGGACGCGCTGCGTTCGAAAGGATTGATTCAAGGAGCATCCACCGCCAACGCGGTGGTGCTCGACGCGGATGGCGTGGTCGATACCACGCTTCGCTGGCCCGATGAATTCTCCCGGCACAAGGCGCTCGATTGTGTCGGTGATCTCGTTCTCGCTGGTGCGCGCGTTCGCGCGCACATCATCGCTCACAAACCGAGTCACCGGGGTACGGTCGCCCTGGTGCGCGCGCTCGTGCAACACGCTGTCCGGGAGCCCGCCGTGTATTCCATCGAAGATATCATGCAGGTGCTTCCCCACCGGTATCCGTTCCTCCTCGTCGATCGCATTCTGGAGATCGAGGAAGGGAAGCGGATCGTGGGACTGAAGAACGTGACGATCAACGAACCGTTTTTCCAGGGACATTTTCCGGGACATCCGATCATGCCCGGTGTCCTCATCATCGAGTCGATGGCGCAGGTAGGCGGCATGCTCCTCATGCGCACCATCGCCGACCCATCGAGCAAAGTCGTGTACTTTCTGTCGCTCGACAACGTGAAGTTCCGCCGTCCGGTGAAGCCGGGCGATCAGCTGCGGATCGAAATGGAAGTGCTGCAGATCCGTGGGACGATGTGCAAGATGCGTGGCGTCGCGACCGTGGACGGTCAGGTCGTGACCGAGGCGGACATGGCCGCGATGGTCCGCGATCGATGACTGCGCGTATTCATCCGACGGCACTCGTCGATGCGTCGGCGCAGCTCGGCGAGGATGTAGAGGTCGGACCGTGGGCGATCATCGGTCCGCAGTGCACCATCGGCAACGGCACGCACGTGGCCGCGCGCGCGACGCTCGAGCGCAACGTGCGGCTCGGTGAGCGCGTGCAGATCGGCATCGGCGCGATCCTCGGTGGTGACCCGCAGGATCTCAAGTATCGTGGTGAGGAGACGTGGGTCGACATCGGCGATGAGACGTCGGTGCGCGAGTACGCGACGATCAATCGCGGCACGGCCCACTCGGTCACCACGAGCGTCGGTCGCAACTGCTTCCTGATGAGCTACGTGCACCTGGCGCACGATTGTCATATCGGCGACAACGTGATCATCTCCAACGGCACGCAGCTGGCCGGTCACGTGACCGTCGAGGACAAGGCGACGATCTCCGGCCTGTGCGCGGTGCACCAGTTCTCGCGCATCGGCCGTCACGCGTTCATCGGCGGATGTTCACGCGTGGCGCAGGATGTGCCGCCATTCGTTCGTGCCGTGGGCAATCCGATCAAGCTGTTCGGACTGAATTCGGTGGGACTGCGCCGGACGGGTTTCGACGAGGACGTGGTCCGTGAGCTCAAGCGGGCCTATCGCTTCTGCTTCCGCTCCGATCTCAATCTCGGACAGGGTGTCGAGAAGGCGCGCGCCGAGCTGTCGATGCTCCCTGACGTACAGCACTTTCTCGATTTCATCGAAGCGAGCCAGCGAGGCGTTGGATTCTGAGAACCACGACCATGACTCCGGAGTCGCGCGCCTTCTCGAAGAGCGACGCGCCGCGCGTCGGTGTAGTTGGCGCCGGTGGTTTGGGCGTGCACCATGTGCGCATTCTTCGCGATCTGTGCGGCGATCGGTTCGCTGGATTTGTCGATGAGAATCCAGGACGTGCGGCCGAAGTGGCCACGCAGCATGGCGTGCGCGTGTATCCGTCGTTGTCGGCGATGCTCGACGATGTCGATGCGGTATCGATCGTCGTGCCCACCACGGCGCATCATGCCGTGGCGTCGGCGGCGCTCGATCGCGGCAAGCACGTCTTCGTCGAGAAGCCGTTCACCGTCACGCTCGCGGAAGCGGATGATCTGCTGGTGCGGGCGCGAGCAGCTGGCGTGTTGCTGCAGGTCGGCCACGTGGAGCGGTTCAATCGCGCGGTGCGCGCGGCGATGCCGTTTGTCGACGGGCCGCGATTCATCGAGAGTGACCGCCTCGCGCCGTTCAATCCACGCGGGTCTGATGTGGCCGTCGTGCTCGACCTGATGATCCACGACCTCGACCTCGTGCACACGCTCGTGGGGCTTCGCGTCTCCGATGTTCAGGCCATGGGCATGCCGGTGCTCACGCCGCAGATCGACATTGCCAACGCGCGTCTCACCTTCGCGAACGGTGCCGTGGCGAACATCACGGCGAGCCGCGTGTCCCGTGAGCGGTTGCGGAAGCTCCGTATTTTCCAGCGCAGTGGGTACATCTCGCTGGATCTCGCGGCGGGTACTGGCGAGTTCTTTCGATTGCGCGGGGATTTCGATCCGATGCTCCTCGCTCGCGCGCCACGTGCGCTCGAGGAGTTTGTGGAGCGGGTGCCTCTCGATGCACCGGATGGTGAGCCGCTGGTGCTCGAGCTGTCGCAGTTCCTCGGTGCCATTGCGGGCCGCAATCCCGTGGCCGTCACGGGCGAGGAGGGACGTGAAGCCCTCGAGGCAGCCCTCCGCATCGTGACGGCGATCGAAGCGGCGCAGCAAGTCATGCGTGCCTCCGACGAGTCAGCGCGTGCGTGAGATTCTGTTCGTCGTCGGCGAGGCGTCCGGCGATTTGCACGCGGGAAAGGTGGCGGAAGCTCTACACGCCATGTCGCCTGATCTAAAGCTGGTTGGTATCGGCGGCGGTCACATGCGCGCTGCCGGTGTCGAGATCATCGAGGATGTCGAGAATCTGGCGGTGATGGGGTTTGCCGAGGTCATTCGACACATCCCCAAGCACTACGCCTTGCTCGGCCGATTGCGTGAGCGCATCGAGAGTGGAAGCGTCGCGCTGGTAGTGTTGCTCGACTATCCCGGCTTCAATCTCAAGGTTGCTGACGTCGCGAAGAAAGCCGGGGTGCCGGTGCTGTACTACATCACACCGCAGGTGTGGGCGTGGGGAGCCGGCCGCTTGCCGAAGCTGGCGCGAGTGGTCAGCAAGGCGGCGTCGATCCTCCCGTTTGAAGAGGCGCTGCTGCGCCGGCATGGCGTGGATGCGACGTTTGTGGGTCATCCGCTGCTCGATCGCGCCCAGTCGTTGCCGACGCAGTCCGCCGCGCGCGCGGCACTGGGACTTCCCACCGATGGACCGATCCTCGCGGTGTTTCCCGGGTCTCGTCGTGCAGAGCTGGCACGCCACCTGAAGCCGTTCATGGACACGGCCACGCTATTGCAGTCGCGCATTCCGGGCCTGCATGTGGTCGTGAGCGTAGCGCCGACGGTGCAGATCAGCGCAGCGGATTGTCCGTTCCCACGCGTGCATGGCGCGTCGTTCAATGTGCTGCGCGCCGCGACCGCTGGTCTCTTGAAGAGCGGGACCACCACGCTCGAGGCGGCGGTGGCGGGACTCCCGCATGTGATCGGCTATCGCACCAGTGCGATCACTTATGCCATCGCGCGTCGCGTCGTGAAGATTCCGCACATCGGACTCGTGAATGTGGTCGCGCACCGCGAAGTGTCCCGAGAGTTCGTGCAGGACGCGTTCGAGCCGAGTCGGGTGGCTGATGCGCTCATGCCGTTGCTCGACGTGCACAGTGCGATACGTGCGGAAGCGGAGGCCGGACTGAGCGAAGTGCGCGGCATGCTGGGCACGCCCGGCGCGTCCGAGCGCGTGGCGAACATGATTCGCGAGCTCGTCGACGCCAGGCCGGCCTGATGTCGAGGAACGTATGAGTGCGCAGACGGAGCGAAACGTGCCGGAGCGCGAGCCGGCCGCTCCACGTACGTCGGCGGCCGCCTTCGACTGGCGGACACGCCTCGCGATCACTATCGGCACGTGGGTGCTGTACGCACTCGGCGCGACGTGGCGTGTGAAGGTGCACGGGCGGCAGGCACTGCTCGATCGCACGCCGGAGAGTTCGCGCGTGGTCTTGACGCTCTGGCACGGACAGATGCTGCCGATCCTGTGGGCGCATCGGCAGCCCACGGGCGTGATGATCAGTGAGCACAAAGATGGCGAGATCATCGCGCGCATCGTGGGAACATTTGGTTTCTTCGGCGTCCGCGGATCCTCGTCACGCGGCGGCACGCGGGCGTTGCTCGAAGCGGTGCAGGTACTCAAGCGTGGTGCCGACATGGCGATCACGCCCGATGGCCCACGAGGACCGCGGCACAGCTTCGCCCCGGGTGCACTGGTGCTCGCGCATCGCGCGGGAGCGCCGGTGGTGTCGCTCGTCGCGCATGTCGATCGGAAGTGGAAGTTGCGGAGCTGGGATGCGTTCGAGATTCCGAAGCCATTTGCGCGCGTGACGATCGAGTACGGAGAGCCGGTGATGCTGGACGACGCAGACGTGCGTGCCGTCGCGGCGCGAACCGACGAGTTCGCGCAGCGGATGCGCGACGCGGTTGCGCGCGTGGAAATGCTGGCCGCCACCGCGACAAACATCTGACACGATGAGCCGACGAAGCAGCGGGCGCGCCTTCGTGTCGTACGTCTGGAGTGCTGACGCGATTGGCGCGCGCCTCGTGCGCACCGCCGTGACGCCGCTCAGTTGGGTCTTCGGCGCGATCGTGGCGCGGCGCAATGCGAAGTTCGATGCCCGCGTGCGCAACAACGCGATCGCCGCCGCCGCGCTACCCGCGATGTCAGTGGGCAATCTTACCGTTGGTGGTACTGGCAAGACACCGATTGCCTCGTGGTTTGTCGCGCGCTTGAAGGCTGGTGGTGCATCGCCAGCATTGGTGCTGCGAGGCTACGGCGACGACGAGTGGCGCGTACACGGATTGCTGACGCCGGGCGTGCCGGTGGTGGTCGCGCCCGAGCGAGCCGTTGGGCTCGTGACGGCACGAAGCAAGCACTGCGATTGCGCCGTGCTGGACGATGCCTTTCAGCATCGTCAGGTGGCGCGCGTCGTGGACGTGGTGCTCGTGAGCGCCGATGCATGGAGCGAACGCGTTCGCCTCTTACCGAGCGGACCGTATCGCGAACCACTCGGGAGCCTGAAGCGCGCGTCCGTGGCGATCATTACGGTCAAGGCCGCCGCCGCGGAGCGCGTGCACGCCGTGCGGGAGGCGATTCGCGCGGCAGCACCGGGTGTACCGATCGCGCAGGTACGGTTGGCGCCGGGTACCATCCGCTTGGCCGCCACGATTGCCGGCGGGAACGGTGGCCCACGCGGCCTACAGCACGACCTGACGTGGCTTCGGGGACGAAGACTCTTGCTGGTCAGTGCGATCGCCGACCCCGACGCGTTTCGGCGTCAAATGGAGGCTGCAGGGGCCGTGGTCGTGCGTCACGCGGTGTATCCGGACCATCACGATTTCGGAGCCGGCGACCTTACGGAGATCGTGGCACAGGCAGATCCCTCAGTAGAGGTGCTCTGTACCCTCAAAGATGCCGTCAAACTGGTACCGCTCTGGCCTCGCGCCGGAGCCGCGCTTTGGTATGTTTCCCAGACTGTGGTGGTCGAGCAAGGCGCCGAGATACTGGATCAGGCTATAGCCCGAGTATTGGCGGCGCGCAGGGCCATCACTCCCACCGCCGGCTGAGTCCGGCCTAAAATACCTGGCGAAATGGCTATCGACCTCCTCCGCCTGCCGACGGACAGTATCGTCCGCCCGGACAAGGACAGGTTCCTGAACGAAGAGAATCCGTTCGAAGCGATGATGTCTCGCTTCGACCGTGCCGCCGAGCTGCTCGATCTCGAGCCCGGCATCTACAAGATTCTTCGAAATCCTGAAAAGCAACTGATCGTTTCGGTACCCGTGCAGCTCGACAACGGGGACGTGGAAGTGTTTACCGGCTACCGCGTGCTGTACAACACCTCGCGTGGCCCCGCCAAGGGCGGTATCCGCTTCGACCTGAAGGTCACGCTCGAGGAGGTGAAGGCGCTCGCGGCGTGGATGACTTGGAAGTGCGCCGTGGTGAATCTGCCATTCGGTGGTGCCAAAGGCGGCGTGATCTGCGACCCGCTCACGATGAGCGTCGGTGAACTCGAGCGCGTGACGCGCCGCTACACCAAGGGCATCATCTCCCTGCTCGGCCCAGACACCGACGTCCCAGCGCCGGATGTGAACACGAACGAGCGCGTGATGGCGTGGGTGATGGACACCTACTCGATGCATGTGGGTCGCACCGAGAATGCCGTCGTGACTGGCAAGCCGATCGAAATGGGCGGCTCGCAGGGTCGCCGTGAAGCCACCGGTCGTGGCTGTATGCTCGTGACGCGCGAAGCGCTCGATCACCTCGGACTGCCTATGAAGGGAGCGACGGTGGCCGTGCAGGGCTTCGGCAACGTCGGCTCTACCGCTGCCAAGCTGATGGCGACCGAGGGCTGCAAGATCGTCGGCATCGGCGATCGGGCCGGCTCGTTCTACAACGCGAAAGGCATCGATGTCGACGCCGCCATCGCATATGTGCAGAAGCATCGCTCGCTGGAGGGCTTCACCGGCGCCGAGCTGATCGACGCGGATACGCTGCTCACCCTCGACGTGGACGTGTTGGTGCCGGCCGCGCTGGAAAACGTCATTACCACCAAGAACGCGGCCCGTATCCGCGCCAAGGTGATCTGCGAAGGCGCCAACGGTCCGACGACGGCCGCCGCCGATCCGATTCTCGACGAGAAGGGCATCTTCGTGATTCCGGACATTCTGGCCAACGCGGGCGGCGTGACGGTATCGTACTTCGAGTGGGTGCAGGATCGCATGGGCTATTTCTGGTCCGAGGCCGATGTGAACGAGCGTCTGGGCGGCATCATGACGCGAAGCTTCCAAGATGTCCTCTCGCTCTCGAAGCAGCATCGGGTGAACATGCGGACGGCCGCGTACATGTTGTCGATCAGCCGCGTGGCCACCGTGCATCGTCTACGTGGCATTTACGCGTGAGTGTTGACGCCGTGCCGGATGCGGCGCCATGCGGATCTCGCTGCTGGTAATCGGCCGGCCCCGTGACGCGGGGCTGGCCGACGCCATTCGGGACTACGAAACGCGAGCGGCGCGCTACTGGCCGCTCGACGTCGTTGAGGTCAAAGAGGAATCCGGGCGGGGGCTGACGCCGAAGATCGTGATGGATCGGGAAGCCGATCGCATGGCCGAGCGCATCCCGACCGACGCGCAGATCGTCGCGTGCGATCCGGGAGGGGAATCGATGGACTCTTCCCGATTCGCCGGCTGGCTCCAGGACCAGCGGGAACAGGCGCGTAGTGTGGCCTTCGTGATCGGCGGTGCGCACGGTCTCGGCGAGTCCGTCCGCGGTCGCGCGGCCCGACGGTTATCGTTGGCTCCATGGACGTTGCCGCATGAGGTAGCGCGGCTGGTGCTCTCGGAGCAATTGTACCGGGCGGGCACCATCATTCGAGGCGAACCGTACCACAAGTGAGCAGAGGGCGTGACTGTCCGTGAACCAGTTCCGATGTCGGTAGACGGCGTGATCATTCGCACGGCCCCGCTGGGCGGCAGCACGCTCTCTCAGGCGGTGCAGCGCGGCGATGTCGGTGCGGAGTGGTATTCCCATCGGCCCAGTTCGCCGGAAGCGTGGCGCGCGCATGCGCTGCAGGTGCGTGCCTCACTCGACGGCTTCGACTGGCTTACGACGCTCGCCCCGGCCTTCGCGGCCACGGGAGCCGCCGCCGACCGGCTGGCGCAGGCCGCTGCTCGTGGCGTGGTCGTTACCACCGGGCAGCAGCCCGGCCTGTTCGGCGGGCCGGCATATACATGGAGCAAGGCGCTGAGTGCGCTGTCGTTGGCGGACGAATTGTCGGCGGCGATCGATATGCCCGTGGCACCCGTGTTCTGGGCAGCGACCGATGACGCCGATTGGATGGAGGCCGCCGTCACCCATGTCGCCACCGCGCGCGGTCTTCAATCGCTGTCGCTCGCGGGGCAACCGACGGAAGGCGTCGCGATGGCCGACGTACCGCTCGGCGACCTGACGGCTGCCAGAGCTGCGCTTGCGAGCGCCTGTGGCTCGGCTGCGCAGGCGAGCGTGCTGGATGCCGTCGATGCGGCGTATGTGCCGCACGCTACCGTCGGCGCCGCGTACGCGCAGCTGCTACGGTCACTGCTCGAGCCGCTCGGTATCGCGGTCCTCGATGCGTCGCATCCGGCGTTTCGCGTGGCGTCGGATCGCTTCCTCCGTCATGCGCTCACGGCTGCCGGGGCGGTCTCGGAGGCGTTATCAGCCCGCACGCAGGCGATCGTGACCGCTGGCTATGCGCCGCAAGTCGATGTCATCGACGGCCTGTCCTTGGTGTTTCACACAGGCTTGGTGTCGAGCGGCGAAGGCGTGCAACGCGTGCGGGTGCGCGTGCCCGTCGCAGAGGCTGCCACCGTTGCCCGTGAAGCAGAACCCGGTACGCTCGGCGCGAACGTGCTCTTGCGTCCGGTGTTGGAGCGCTCGCTGCTCCCCACACTGACGTATCTCGCGGGACCGGGTGAGCTGGCGTACTTCGCACAGGTGTCACCGATCGCGTCAGCGCTTGGCGCACCGGCGCCGGTCGCGTCGCCCCGTTGGGCGGGCGAGGTCGTCGACGGCGACGCCTATCGTGCCCTCGATCGGCTTGGATTGTCCGAGACCGTGCTTCGGGATCCGCACGCCGCCGAACAGCAGGTCGCACAGCGTCTGCTCGACGACGGAATCAGCGACACGCTCGAGCGGCTCCGCGTGGCCATCGATGCGCAGCTCCGCGCCTTGCGTGACAGTGTCGACGGTGCTGGCTCGCCGGTCAGCCACGACGTCATTGCCGGACTGTCGCGCGATCTCACGCACCGAATCGACACGTTCGAACACCGCGTGCTGGGCGGCGTGAAGCGCAACGAAGTCGAAGCGATGCGCGAGCTCGCCTACGTGAGGGCGTCGCTTCGTCCGATGGGGAAGTCTCCCGAGCGCGTGCTCAACCTGCTGCCCTACCTTGCGCGATTCGGTGTCGGTCTGTTGCTCCGCCTTCGCGACGCTTCGCAAGCGCACGCGCAGTCGCTCGTGCATGGAACACGCGGCGAATCATGAGTGACGCCGGGGGCGGACGCTCCGCGTTCGTCGTTGGTGCGGGCATCCTGATCAGTCGCGTCGTCGGGCTCCTGCGGAATACCGCATTCGCGTACTACTTCGGATCAGGCGCGGCCTCTGACGCGTACAACGCGGCGTTCAAGATCCCGAATGCCGTGCGGAACCTGCTGGGTGAGGGCACGTTGTCCGCGTCGTTCGTCCCGGTGTACAGCCGAATGCTCGTGCGCGACGACCCTCGGGCGGCCAAGGCGCTGGCGAACGCCGTTCTCGGCTTACTCCTCGTGGCCGTGTCGCTGCTGACGCTGGCCGGTATCGCGGCGGCCCCGATCCTGACCACCGTGCTCGCGCCCGGCTTCGATTCTGCGACACAGGTGCTGACCACGCGCCTTACGCGCGTGCTCTTTCCGATGACCGGCTTGATGGTGCTGAGCGGCTGGTGCCTCGGCATTCAGAACTCGCACCGGCGGTTCTTCTGGTCGTACGCCAGTGCGGCGCTCTGGTCGATTGCCCAGATCGCGCTATTGCTGGTCGGGGGCAAGCGCGCCCCGGATGCGATGACACTCGCCTATTGGTTGGCGTGGGCCACGCTCGGTGGCGCGGTCCTGCAGATCGCCGCGCAGTTGCCCGAGGTGCTCCGTCTTGTCGGATCGATCCGTCCAACGTTGGATCGTTCGGCCGAAGGCGTGATGCAGACGCTCCGTAATATTCTGCCGGTCGTGACAGCGCTTGGCGTTGTGCAGATTTCGTCATTCATCGACCTGCAGATTGCCTCATTTCTGCCGCGTGGCGCCGCCACCAACATGTCGTACGCGAACACCCTGGCCATGTTGCCGGTGTCGCTCTTTGGTGTGTCGGTTGCCGCGGCGGCGTTGCCGGAGTTCGCTCGTGACAGTGGAACGCTCGCGCATGAGGCGCTACTCGATCGCCTCCGTGGTGGGTGGCAGCGCATTCTGTTCTACATCGTTCCAAGCGCGGTCGTGTTCATTACGCTTGGCGACTACTGCGTCGGAATCCTCTATCGCGCCGG
The DNA here is from genome assembly GCF_013004105.1 of Gemmatimonas groenlandica. Lineage (NCBI taxonomy): Bacteria > Pseudomonadati > Gemmatimonadota > Gemmatimonadia > Gemmatimonadales > Gemmatimonadaceae > Gemmatimonas > Gemmatimonas groenlandica. Next base: position 1,436,466 of record NZ_CP053085.1, on the reverse strand, counting down.
GCGGTTCGGCGCGGCCGAACAGCAGTCGGTGCATTGGGTACTCGCCGCGTACGCCGTCGGACTCGTGAGCTTCGGATCCGTGAAGCTGCTCGGATCGGCATACTACGCGCTGCAGGACTACCGTACGCCACTGCGTGCGTCGATCGCGAGCATCGTGGTGTCGGCTGCCGTGTCGATCGGCATCGCGGTCCCGATGCGTTCACTGCCCATGGCCGCCGCGGGTATCGCGCTTGGCTCGGCGATGGGATCGTACGTCAACTTGGCGATCCTGTCGCGTGGTCTACGACAGCGACTCGGTACGCTCTACACACCCGCTATGTGGCAGGGGACGCGTCGGATCGTGTTCGCCTCGTTGACGGCTGGCCTTCTGTCGGCGCTGCTCCGCCTGGCTCAGGAGCGTTGGTTCCCCGGCGTGCATCCGCGGTTGGTTGGCCTGCCCGTGCTCGCGGGATTCGGCGCGACGTATCTGGTGGTCGCCTGGATGATGGGCTCCGCTGAAGCGGCGCGTTGGCTTCGCCTTCCTGTGCGTAAGGCACGCGCATGAGTGCCGACCACGATCAGCGACTCAGCGATGCGCTGCTGGTGCCCGAGGATGACTGGACCAGCGCCGCGATTGCGCGCGGTATGCCGGCCAGTGTCGCGCAGAAGTTGCCGCACCTTCCGGAGTCGCCCGGCGTGTATCTGTGGAAGGATGCCGAGGGGCAGGTGCTGTACGTGGGCAAGGCGAAGCGCCTGCGCTCCCGCGTGAAGAGCTATTGGGCGCAGGACCACTTGAGCAGTCCGAAGACACGCGGATTGATGCGCAAGGTCCGGGCACTCGATACGATCGTCGTGCCGAGCGAAGCACACGCGTTGATTCTTGAAGCAACGCTTATCAAGGAGTATCACCCGCGCTTCAACATCGCACTCCGCGACGACAAGTCGTATCCGTACATCAAGGTCACAGTACAGGAGCCGTTCCCGCGCGTCATCGTGACGCGCCGGCTGCAGGACGATGGTGCCCGGTACTTCGGACCGTACACCGACGTCGGCTCGATGCGTCGTGCGCTGAACGTGGTCAAGCGGATCTTCACCGTGCGGTCCTGTCACTACAACTTGCCGAAGGAAGCGCCCGAACGCCCGTGTCTCGACTATTTCATCAAGCGTTGTCAGGCACCGTGCGTCGGCTATCAGTCCACGGACGACTATCGCGCGATGATCGACGAAGTCGTGTGGTTTCTCGACGGCCGCACGAGTGATGTCGTGCGCCACGTGCGTGAGCGCATGATGGACGCATCGGAGCGACTGGACTTCGAGCGCGCCGGCGAGCTCCGCGACGCGTTGCGCCATCTCGAGAAGATGGAGGAGCCGACGGTCGTGCTCGAAGTCGAGGGCGGCGACCGCGATGTGGTCGGCTATGCGCGCGACGGTGAAGATGCGTGCGTCGTGATCATGCGCATCCGCGGCGGCAAGCTGCTCGCTCGCGATCACCGCCTGGTGGAGCACGCGGAGGACGAGGAAGATGGCGCCGTGCTCGGCGCGTGCCTGGCGCAGTGGTATCGCACAGCGGAGGCGCGCGCGGCGGATTTGCTGGTGCCCTTCGACTTCGAGGACCGTGAGTCACTCGAAGCATCCCTCGACGGCACAAAGATCCGGATCCCACAGCGCGGTCCGCGTCGCGCGCTCGTCGATCTCGCCGACAAGAATGCGCAGCACTTGCTCGAGGAGTTCAAGCTGGCCGCACTCGAGGCGGATGAACGCGCTGTCGATCCCGTCTACGAACTGCAGCGGGAGCTGGGTCTGCCCCGCTTGCCGCGGTCGCTGATTTGCTTCGACATCTCGCACGCCCAGGGCACCGATGTGGTGGCGAGCGCCGTCTGGTTCGAGAACGGACGCCCCAAGCGGGCGGAGTATCGCAAGTTCAAGATCGCAATCTTCGAAGGCAACGACGACTTCAAGTCGATGCATGAAGTCGTCACGCGCTACTTCACGCGCCGCGTGACCGAGGAGTTGGCGCTGCCCGATCTGGCGGTGATCGACGGTGGAAAGGGGCAGCTCGGCGCCGCGCGCGCCGCGCTCGATGCGCTGGGGATCACCTCGATCGGTTTGATCAGTCTGGCCAAACGCGACGAGGAGATTTTTCTGCCCGGTCGCAGCGATCCTGTGCGTCTGCCGCGTCGCTCGCCGGCGCTGCGCATGCTGCAACAGGCCCGCGATGAAGCCCACCGATTTGCCATCACGTTTCAGCGACAGAAGCGTGCGGCGCGTACGATCACGTCGGAGCTGTTGAAGATACCCGGCGTTGGTCCCACGAAGCGCCGGGCCCTGCTCACGGCTTTCGGCAGCGTGCAGGGGGTTCGCGAGGCCACGATCGCGCAGATCGCGGCTGTACCGGGCTTTGGCCCCGGTTCGGCGGCGCGGCTGCTGTCCGCGCTGGGCGTTCCCTCAGTTGAATCTCCGTCGGATATTCCCAGCGATCCGACTTCTGACGTTCCTCTCGACTCGACCTTCGAATGACTCCTGCGTCCTGGACTCTGCGCTGCTCCGCCTGCGACACGGCGGCTGAACGCGATCGCGCCTCCGTCTGCGGTGCGTGTGGACAGCCCCTCTTCGCGCGGTACGCGCCCGTGCCGAAAGGGACCCCTCTGGCTGATCGCTGGGATGCCTGGCGCTATGCGCCGTTCATGCCGCTCGAGGTCGGAGAGGTGCCCGTGTCGCTCGGTGAGGGCCTGACGCCCATGATTGAGTCTCCCGCGCTGGCTGCCGCGACCGGTGTGCGCCGACTCTGGATCAAGGACGAATCGCAAAATCCAACCGTATCGTTCAAGGCCCGCGGCATGAGCGCTGCCGTGACGCGCGCCAAGGCCCAGGGCTATCCTGGCCTCGTGGTGCCAACGGCGGGCAACGCCGGTGCGGCCCTCGCCGCCTACGGCGCAGCGGCCGGACTGCCCGTCCGCGTGTTCGCGCCACGGACCACGCCGCGACCCATTCTCGACACCATCGAGGCGCTTGGGGCGACGCTTGTGCGAATCGAGGGACACATCGGTGACGCCGGCAAGCTCGCGATCGCGTACGCGGCTGAATCGGGCTATTTCAACGTGTCGACGCTTCGTGAGCCGTACCGTGTGGAAGGCATGAAGACGATGGGCTTCGAAATGGCGGAGCAGCTAGGCTGGCGATTGCCGGATGCGTTGGTGTATCCCACCGGGGGCGGGGAAGGGACCATCGGCATTTGGAAGGCCATCAACGAGCTCATGGCTGGCGGATGGCTTCCCGAAGGGGCCAAGCAGCCTCGCTACGTCGTCGCGCAGGCGGCGGGGTGTGCGCCGATTGCCCGCGCCTTCGCGGCCCATGAGGATCGGGCTACGCCGTGGGTTGATCCGGTGACCTATGCCAGCGGGCTTCGGGTGCCGTCGCCACTCGGCGACCGTCTCTTGCTTCGTGTGCTGCGCGAGACGAACGGCATCGCCGACACGGCGTCCGAGGAGGCGATCCGCGACTGGACATTGCGCTTGGCTACGGCGACCGGCATCGATGCCGCCCCCGAGGGCGGCTGCGCGCTGTCCGTACTGCACGATGCGGTGACGGCGGGCACACTCTCGGCCGATGCCGAGGTTGTGGTGTTCAATACCGGCAGCGGCGCGTCGTACCGCGCCTGATCGCGTTCGACACCTATACTTCCCGCGGGCGATCAATTGCACGTGGGACGAGGCGTGCCGTGAACCTGCGCGCGCATCGGGGTACAACGACGGAGTAGTTATCTATGCACTTACGAGGAGAGCAGTGATGAAGGCTCGGATGTGGACAGCGGCAGTGGGCGCGGTGGTCATCAGCGCTGGGATGCCGATGGCGTCGGGCGCGCAAGGCGCGTGCGAAATCAACGACAGCAGCCCGTTCCAGGTGAATGGGGCGAAGCAATACGTGATCGCCGCCGCGGCCGCCAAGCGCGCCGACGAAGTGCCTAAGCACTTGCAGAACGCGATTCGCGTACTCACCGACGACCCGTCGAAGATCAAGAACGAAGCCGGTCGCCAGTGGATGCTGCTGCGCGCGTATGCGCAGTGGTTGCAGCGCGAGAACGCGAGCCTCGTGATGAAGCGCGGCGACGTGGGCTTCACCCAGAATCCGGCCGGCACGCAGAATCTGCTGCTCGGCCTGGATTCGGCCGCGACGGCGATCGAGTCGATGCTGCCGCAGTGCAAGGAGAAAGTGCGCCCCTATCGCGCACAGTTCTTCGGGGAGATACTCAACAAGGCCATCGCGGCCATGTCCGCTGAGCAGAACGATTCGGCGGCGTATTTCGCCAACCTGTCGCTGCAAGTTGCCGGCACGGATCCGCGCCCGTGGAACGTACTGTCTTCGGTGTACCAGAAGCAGAACAAAATCGACAGCGCGATGATCGCGATGGAGAAGGTGATTGCCCTTTCCGGTTCCGATACGCTGTATGCGCGGGTCAAGCAGCAGAGCCGCTACAATCTGGCGGTCATCAGCCTGACGCGGGCCGAGGCGGAAGCTGCGGGCGAAAAGAAGGACGCCGAGATCAAGACGGCTCGTGCGCTGCTGGAAGCATATCTGAAGGACACGCCGGGCGACGCGAACGCGGCGCAGGCCCTTGGCCGGGCGGTTCGCCTTTCCGGTGACACCGCCGCTGTCTCGGCCATCTTCGCCGATATGCTGAATGCGCCGGACAAGTTTTCGGCCGACCAGCTGTTCGAGGCGGCCTCCAACGCCGCAGCCACGGGTCACGACGCGGATGCATCGAAGCTGTTCGAGAACGGGCTCAAGAAGAATCCGTATCACCGGCTGGCGCTGCTCAACTACGCCAACGTGCTCTTCACGCTCAAGGACACCGAGCGCATGGCACCGGTGGTGTCGCGTCTCGTGGAAGTGGATCCCAATTACGACCGTGGCTCTCGGCTCATGGCTGGGCTCTGGCAGCTGAAGGCCCGCGCGGAGTCCGACGCCGCCAAGAAGAAGACGGCCAACGACTCAGTGCTGTTCTATCTCGACAAGCAGACGAAGACGAATCCCCGGGTCGACATCACGCTTGCCCAGAAGTCGGGGAACGCGTATTCGGTGCAGGGCACCGTCAACAACGAAGGCAGCGCGTCGGCCTCGTGGACGATGAAGCTGGAGCTGCTCAATGTCGCCGGCGCGGTCGTGGCGACGAAGGATGTGGCGATCGGACCGGTCGATGCAGGTGGAAATACGACCTTCTCGGTGAAGCTCGATGCGCCGAAAGCGGTCGCGTATCGCTATGCGCCGCTCAAGTAAGTCCATGTTCTAAATTGACTTCGGGCATCACAGTTCGTATATTTTCTCAAGTGGGCGGCAGCGCGTCGGTTGCCGCCCCTTGTCATCCGGGGGAAGGCCTTTGGGCTTCTTCCCCCGTTTTCGTCCCGGGTCATGGTTCGCGTCACACGTGTGCAGCCGGGGAGCATTGCCGACGAGATCGGCATCGTTCCTGGCACTGAACTCCTCGCCGTCAACGAACGGCCGTTGGAAGACTTCCTCGATTGGGAGTTCCTGACGGCCGATGAGGCGTTCATTGTGTCGGCCCGGCTACCGGATGGCTCCGAAGTCGAATACGACATCGAGCGCGAAGGCGGAGAACCGATGGGTGTGGAGCTCGCGCCGCCCACGGTGCGTCGCTGCGCCAACCGCTGCGAGTTCTGTTTCATCGAGGGCCTCCCCAAGGGCCTCCGAAAGGGACTCTACATCCGCGACGACGATTACCGTCTGTCCTTCGCCTACGGCAACTTTGCGACGTTGTCGAACGTGAAGGAGAAGGACATTGCGCGCATTCTCGAGTACCGCCTGTCGCCGCTGTACGTGTCGGTTCATGCGACGCCATGGGAAGCGCGAAAGGTGCTTCTCAACAACCCGCGTGTCCCGAACATTGTGGACCAGCTGACACGGCTGGCCGAGGGCGGCATCCAGTTCCATGGGCAGATGGTCATCGTGCCGGGCCTGAACGATGGCGACGTGCTCGAGCAGTCGCTCACCGACCTCTGGAACCTCGGCGACGCCGTCATGTCCGTGGCGCTCGTGCCCGTCGGCGTGACCCAGTTCTCGCACCTGTACAACGGCAAGTCGATGGACGCGGCAAACGCGCGTCGGTTGCTCGAAACAGTGCACCGGTGGGAAGAGCGCGGTTTGGCCGAGCGTGGCGACCGTTGGGTGTTTGGTTCTGATGAGCTGTACCTGCTGTCTGACGAACCGCTCCCCGACATGGAGCACTACGGCGACTTCTCGCAGATCGAGAATGGCGTCGGCGCGGTCACGTCATTGCGGGCCCGCGTGCGCGACGGACTGTCGCAGTTGCCTCGCCTCGACGGAAAGAAGATCGGAATCGTGACGGGTGTCTCCATGACGCCGTTGATGCCCGAGTTGCTCGACCTGCTGCGTGAAGCCACCGGCGCCGAGTTCTCGCTCATCACGATGGAGAACTCATTGTTCGGTCCGACGACGACCACCGCCGGATTGCTGGTGGGCGCCGATATTCGGAAAGCGCTTGCCGACCGGCACGATCTCGATCTCGCGCTCATCCCCGCCGAGTGCATCAACGACGATGGGCTCTTCCTCGACGAAGAGTCGTTCGTGGCGGTGCGAGAATCGCTGCCGATGCCGGTATATCCTTCGTACGATTTCATAGACGCGCTGGTCCCGGAAGGTGACGCGGCGTTCCAACCAGCCGCATGAGTCTTCCAGTCATAGCCATCGTCGGACGTCCCAATGTCGGGAAGTCCCATCTCTTCAATCGTATCGTCGGCGAAGCGTCCGCGATCGTCAGCGAGGAAGCGGGCACGACCCGCGACCGCCATTTCGGCCAGGCCGATTGGGCCGGCCACCACTTCTGGCTGGTGGATACCGGTGGACTCGTCGAAGATTCGAACGAGCCTATGGACGTCGCCATCCGCAAGCAGGTCATGCAGGCGATCGATGAAGCCGATCTCCTGATGCTCGTCGTGGATGCCAAGGTCGGCGTGCATCCCAGTGATGCGCGCTTGGTCGACATTCTGCGTCTCGCCAAGAAGCCGTGGGTGCTCGTCGCCAATAAGGTCGATGATCCCAACAGCGCCGACTTCTACGATTTCTATCGCCTCGGCGTGACCGACGTGTATCCGGTGTCCGCGGCCAACGGTAAGGGCTCGGGCGACCTGCTCGACGCGGTCGTCGCGGCCATTCCCGAAACGGACGAAGTGCCGTCGGAAGCGGTGCGTATCGCCGTGATCGGCCGGCCGAACGTGGGCAAGTCGTCGTTCGTGAACAAGCTGCTTGGTGAGGAGCGTCTGGTGGTGAACGATGAATCGGGCACGACGCGCGATTCGATCGATGCGCCGATGCGCTACCACGATCAAGATATCATCTTCGTCGATACCGCCGGTTTGCGGCGACAGTCGAAGATCGACGATGGTATCGAGTTCTACTCGGCGCTGCGTAGCCGGCGTGCGATCGACTCGTCGGACGTGTGCATCCTGATGGTCGATGCCACGGAGGGCCTGCAGAATCAGGATCTCAAGATCGCCACCTTGGCGTGGGAAGCCGGGCGCGGTTTGATCATGGTGATCAACAAGTGGGATCTGTACGCCGACAAGACCGACAAGAGCTCGGCCAAGTTCCGGAAGGACGCCGTGGAGAAGGTGCCGTATCTCGGCTTCGTGCCCTTCCTGTTCACGTCGGCGCTCACGGGACAGCGCGTGAACAAGGTGCTCGACATGGCGTTGGAAGTGCAGGAACAGCGCACGCGCCGCATCTCCACGTCGCAGGTCAACGATGCGCTGCAGGAGATCATCGCCAAGCTGCAACCGCCCCAGGCGGCGGGTCGCGAAGTGAAGCTGAATTATGCCACGCAGGTGGAGACGTCTCCGCCGACGTTCGCGTTCTTCGGCAATCATCCTGAGCTGATTCCCGAGAACTACATCCGGTACATCCACAACCAGTTGCGTGAGAAGTGGGGATTCACGGGCTCGCCGATGCGCATCATCATGCGGAGCAAGCGCGAGTCGTGAGTTCCATGATCGCTCAGGTCGCGGCGCTGTTGGCCGCGTACGTCATTGGCTCATTTCCCACAGCGTACCTCGTGGGAAAGGCCAACGGAGTCGATCTACGGACGGTCGGCTCGGGCAACCTGGGTGCGACGAATGTGTTTCGCACGCTTGGGTGGAAGTGGGGGCTGCTCGTGTACATCGTGGACGGTCTCAAGGGCGCGCTGCCCGTGCTGCTGCTGCCCGGCGCGATCGGCGTGGCCACAGGATGGCCGTGGGGCGCAGCGTTTGGCCTGTTGGCCATTCTGGGGCACGTGCGCCCGGTGTTTCTGATGGGCAAAGGTGGCGGGAAGGGCGTGGCGACGGCGAGCGGCGTCTTCATCGCGCTCGCACCCATTCCCGCGCTCTGTGCCATCGTCGGTTTCGCCATCGCGGTGGCCATGACGCGATATGTCTCGCTCGGATCACTGGTCGGTGCCGTCGTCCTCCCTGTGGCGTTGTTGCTGCAGCAGCGGGAAGTCACGCCGCTGGTGTTGCTCAGTGCGGCGGTCGGCGCCTTTGTTTTCTGGACCCATCGCGAGAATATCGGTCGCCTTCGGCGCGGCGAAGAACGTCGCGTCGGTTCGAGCTCGTCGTCTTCCGCTGGAGGTCGCGCGTCGTGACGCATCCACTTAGCTGCGCCGTGATCGGTGGCGGTGCGTGGGGAACGGCGATCGCCGATCGTCTCGTCCGCAACGGGCATCGAGTTACGATCTGGGCGCGTGAGCAGGACGTGGTCGAGGCGATCAACGCCCGTCACGAGAATCCGCGATTCCTGCCGAACGTCGCGCTCGCACCGGGGCTCACCGCCAGCAGCGACATTGGTGTCGCGCTGCGGGATGCCGGTCTGGTGGTCTACGCCGCGCCGTCACATGTGCTGCGTGCCGTCGTGGCGTCCTGCGCCGGTTCGATCGCGCCGGGGGCCGTGCTGTCGGTCGCCACCAAGGGCATCGAGCGGGAGACGCTGGCCCTGATGACGGATGTCGTGGCGCAGGAAGCTATCGGTCATGCGGTCGTGGCGGTGAGTGGGCCGAGCTTTGCGGCCGAAGTGGCGCAGGGGCAGCCGACCGCCGTCGTCGCCGCGTGTGCGTCGCATGACGCGGCCAAGTTGGTGCAGGCCGCAATGAGCGCGGCCGCCTTCCGTGTGTACACCAGCGACGACGTGGTTGGTGTGGAACTCGGTGGCGCGCTCAAGAACGTCATGGCGGTCGCGACGGGCATCCTCGATGGGTTGGGACTCGGCTACAATCCACGCGCGGCGTTGATGACCCGAGGTCTGGCAGAGATGACGCGCCTTGGCGTGTCGCTCGGCGCGCGCGCGGAAACGTTTGCCGGTCTCGCGGGGTTGGGCGATCTCGTGCTCACCTGCACGGGCGCCCTCTCACGTAATCGCGCGCTCGGCGTGGCGATCGGGCAGGGGCAGTCGCTTGATGAGGCTCTAGCCGGGAAGGACAGTGTGGCTGAGGGCGTGCTCAACGCGCAGAGCGCGAAGGCGCTCGCCGACCGTGCCGGCGTCGAGATGCCGATCATCGATGCGACATATCGTATCCTGTTCGAAGGACAGGCCCCGCGTGAAGCGGTGACGGAATTGATGGCGCGCGAACTGCGCGCGGAGCGCGACTGACGTGGCAGCGCCCCGCGGCGAGCCGATTCAGGAGTTCTACTCCATTGGTGAGGTCTGTTCACTCACCGATCTCAAGCCGCACGTCCTGCGATACTGGGAGAGCCAGTTCAAGCTGCTCAATCCCGCCAAGAATCGGAGCGGCAACCGCGTCTACGCTCGTCGCGAGGTCGAGCTGATTCTTCTTGTGAAGCACCTCCTGTACACCGAGAAGTATACGATCGACGGCGCCCGTCAAAAGCTTGATGAGCACCGGAAAGGCGGCTCGTTGCGACCCGCCGCTCGTGCGGCACTCGAAGTCGAAGCGCTCGAGAGTATCGAGCGCGATCTCGCGGAGTTGCAGGCGATTCTCGACGATCGGCCGGTACCCCGTCCTCGCTAAGGCGCCATCCGCTAAGGCGCCATCCGCTCAGGCGCGATTCGCTCAGGCGGATGCTGCCCACTTTCCGCTCTTTGTCTTTCACCCGATCCAATGCGCATTCTCCTCAGTAACGACGATGGCATTCTCGCCAAGGGGTTGGGCGTGCTCGAGCAGGCCTGCCTCCCGCTTGGCGAGCTCAGTGTCGTGGCTCCCGATCGTGAACAGAGCGCGACGAGCCATTCGCTCACCCTGCATCATCCGTTGCGACCCGTGCAACTCGGCGCGCGTCGCTGGCAGGTAGACGGTACGCCGACCGATTGTGTGATGCTCGCCTGCGAGGCGCTGCTCGATGCGCGGCCGGACTACGTGATCAGCGGAATCAATCACGGCCCGAACATGGGCGAAGATGTGCTCTACAGCGGCACCGTGGCGGCAGCGATGGAGGGCCTCGCCCTTGGTATTCCGTCGATCGCGGTCTCGTTCGCCGGCAGTGTGCTACGCGCCGATGCGCTGCTCGAGACGCAGGTCGATGTGCTGCGCGACCTGCTGAAGCACTTGATGTCGCTCACGTCGTTTCCGCGCGAAACGCTCTTGAACGTGAACTTGCCGAACGTGGCCGGCGACCAGATCAAAGGCGTGCGCCTCACTCGCCTTGGCCGTCGCGTGTTCAGCGATTCCATCACGAAGATGAAGGACCCGTGGGGTCGCGAAATCCTTTGGATCGGCGGTGGCAGCGTGGCGTGGAGTGGTCCGGAGGATTCGGATTTTCGCGCCGTCCACGATGGCTTTATCTCGGTGACCCCGTTGCACCTCGACCTCACGCACCGCGATGTGCTCGATACGGCGACGGATTGGTGGCGTCCTCTGTAGAGCCGGAGTTCCGCGGCGCACGTCGACGACTCGTCGAGGCGCTCCAAGATAAGGGTATTCGCGACCTCGCCGTGCTGCGTGCGATCGATCAGGTGCCACGGCATTTGTTCGTACCGCCCACGGTGCGCCATCGCGCGTACGAGGATTCGGCGTTGCCGATCGGCAGCGGACAGACCATCTCGCAGCCGTACGTGCACGCGCGCGCACTCGAGCAGTTGATGCTCACGGGAAAGGAGAAGGTGCTCGAGATCGGCACCGGGTCCGGGTATCAGACGGCCCTGCTGTCGGAGCTGGCGGCGCAGGTGTTCTCGATCGAGCGCTTTCCGGCACTTCTCGACAAGACGCGACCGATTCTGCAGCAAGCCAACGTGCGTAACGTCTCGATCCTGCTGGGTGACGGCACGCTCGGCTGGCGTGAGTATGGTCCGTATGACGGAATCGTCGTCAGCGCCGGCGCGCCTCATGTTCCGCCTGCGTTGGAGGAACAGCTGGCCGAAGGCGGACGCATGCTGGTTCCGATCGGTGACAGGGACGAACAGATGCTGACGCTGTTCATAAAGCGGAACGGAAAGCTGGAAGGTCGTGACATCGTTCCGGTCCGCTTCGTCCCCTTGATTGGGGCCGGTGGTTGGCCGGCCTGACGGACCCGGCAGCCGCGCGCGTTTGCGCTCGACTGCTCCGCAGCGCATCTTCGCCACTCACGGCCTGACCACGCTATGTCCACATCTGACTCGTCTCCATCCAATAGCGCGGACCTGCGCTCGATGCACGCGCCGTACGCGTTTCCGCAAACGGCGAGCGCGTCGGGCAGCCATACATCGAACGTGGCGCGCGTGAAAGTCGGTCCGTACGTGCCGGCGCCGTGGCGCGGAAAACCAGCGCTGAGCGGAACGCCGCTGTCGGTCACGCCGCTGTCGGTCACGCCGCTGTCGGTTACGCCGCTGTCGGTTGTGGCGATGCCCGTGTCGGAGATGCCGCCGTCGTATCCGACGCCGGCCTACTTTACGCCGCTCGGGTCGCGCTCGCAGGATGATTTCGTGACGCCGGCGTTCGACCTGCCGGCCATTGTTGACGAAACCGAAGGCTTGGCAGCCGTGTCCTTCGCCGAACCGGTGGAGTCGTCGCTGCCGGAGACGTCATCGCTCCCCTGGATCGACGCGTTTCTTTCGTCGACGCCGGCGATGCCGATGCGAGTGGTCGATGAGCCGGTCGCGTCATTCACACCTCCCTCATCGGAGACCATTGTCGACGAGGCGGTCGCCGCCATCGAATGGCCGATGACGGCCCCCGCTCCTGAGGCGCCGACGCCATCGGATGCATGGGCCCTCGACGAAGCTGCAGAACAGATGCGAGCCATCGCCGACGAACTGCGCGACCACGAGGGAATCGCAGGTGGATTGGGCGAGGCTGCACGGTTGTTCGACGCGTCACCATCGCCGGACCCGCTGCCGGCCTGGAGCGACGATGACATGATTGACATCATGCCGGTTCAACAGGAGCGCGCCGCTACGCCGAACCGTGCGCCGACACCGGCGTCGAACAGCGCGCTCGAACCGTGGGCTGATCGGGCGCGTCGAGCCGGCGACGAAAGCGCCGAGGCGGCGGCCCGCGCGCTCGAGCTGCTTGCCCGGCGTGTTCGCGATGGCGAGATCTCACTGGCCGGCTACGAGCCTCGTCTCGGTGACGCCGCCGCTCTGGCCGCGGCACTCGCCGCCCTGCTGGGCGTCCGTCGGTAATGGCGCTGGCGGTTCGCCGCTATCGGGTGGAAGGGGAAGTGCAGGGCGTTGGCTTCCGATGGTACGTGCGCGAGCACGCTCGTGCGCTTGGGCTCGCTGGGTGGGTGCGTAATGAGCCCGATGGCGCCGTGGTGCTCGTGGCGCATGGGGAGGAAGCGAGTCTGGACACGCTGGAACGCGGACTCAAAATCGGTCCACGGAACTCGACGGTCAGCGACGTGGTTCGCCGGGAGCTCACCAGCTTCGACGCCGTGGGTCTACCCACGCCGTTCGCGATCGAGCGATAAGCGGCGGTCTGCGATAGTTTGGCACGCATGACTGCCATACTCACCGAACGATTGTCAGCCACACTCCGAGATGTCCCGGACTTTCCGAGCCCAGGCATCCTTTTCAAGGACATCACTCCAGTGCTCGCCGATCCGGCGCTGATGCGCGACGTGATCACGGCGATGCTCGCGCCTCTTCGCGGCTCCGGCGTTACACATGTGGTCGGCGTGGAGAGTCGTGGCTTCCTGTTCGGCGTGCCGATGGCGCTGCAGCTCGATGTGCCGTTCGCGCCAGCGCGCAAACCCGGCAAGCTGCCCTGGAAAACGGCGCGTGAGTCGTACGATCTGGAATACCGGAGCGACGTGCTGGAAATGCATACGGACGCCGTCGGGGCAGGTGCGCGCGTGCTGGTGGTCGACGACGTCCTCGCTACCGGCGGAACCGCTGCGGCGACCTGCCGACTGATCGAGCGGCTCGGCGGTTCGGTCGTTGGCGTTTCAGTGCTGGTCGAGCTCGGTTTCCTTCACGGTCGGGCGAAACTCCCGGATCGCGCCGTGCACGCAGTGGTGACATTCTAAGCACAAGAACCGACGGGCAGACTTGAGCGCGGTGCACCGATCGGCGAGATTCGCATCGACCGCGCGGCGGACACTCCGTGCGGTGCCGTCCCCGTAGCTCAGTTGGATAGAGCGGAAGTTTCCTAAACTTCAGGCCGCAGGTTCGATCCCTGCCGGGGACACCTTCTCGAGTGCAATCCGCACGCCCCCATACACTCCGGGAGCATGCGGCACTATGTTATAAGGCTATCTTCGTCCGTTTCGTTCTTCGCCCCTCATCGCTGGTCTTCCGCATGGCCCAGTCGTCCCGTTCCGCGTCGTCCTCCTCGAGCCTCTCCGACGATCCGATGGAGAAGCTTGGCGACTGGTTCCAGTCGAACAGCCGTCCGATCGGCATGGCAGTTGGCGGCGTCGCCGTGGCTGCGCTCGCAATTTTCGGCTACCGCAGCTATTCGTCGGGCCAGAACGCGAAGGCGTCAACGGCACTGTATGCTGCCCAGGCTCCGATGGCGCAGGGCAAGCTGGACGAGGCCACGAAGGCGCTCGACAAGGTGGCCAAGGGCTATTCGGGTACGGCTTCGGGCCAGCAGGCCTCGCTACTGCTGGCGCAAACGCAGTTCGAGCAGAAGAAGTACGCCGAGGGTATTGCGTCGCTCGAAAAGTCGGTTGGCAGCGCCAGTGCAGACTTTAAGGCGTCGATGGAATCGATGATCGCGGTCGGCTACGAGCTTCAGGGTAAGCTGGCCGACGCGGCGACGCACTACGGCAAGGCTTCGGCGGCGGCGAAGTTCGAGAACGACAAGAACAGCTATAAGGCGTCTGAAGCACGCAGTCTCATGGCCGCCGGCAAGAATGCCGAAGCCAAAACGATTTGGGAGGCCTTGGCGAAGTCGGACAGTCCGGCCGCTCAGGAAGCCAACGTCCGCCTTGGCGAGCTGGCCGGAGCCGTTAAGAACTGAGCGACTGTGGATGAAGCACCGTAGCGCTGATTTGTGAGGAAGTGAGCGGCGGCGGTCCGGAGCGATTCCGGGTCGCCGTTTTTGCATGGAGACGGTCCACACCGACGAATACGACATCAACGCGTCCAGAACACGTCCGAATAGCATCAGTCTGTGGGAAAGGGCGGCATCTACATATGCGCATAATACATGTTATGTAAACCATTGTTGGTGGATAACTGTGGGAAAAGATTTGGGGATTTCTCCATCACGCTGTGGATGAATGCGGTAAACCCTTCCAGATATGTGCGTTAGCCTTTCTCTGCACATCTGGCTCGGCAGTCAAAGCTCACGAACCGTAAAGCTGTCCACCTTCCCACATGGTTTGTGTGATATGGACCGCATGAGCTCGCGCCAACAGCGCAAACTGGCCAGCTCGCCGCACAGAGGCGCGGCGGCCGCTCAGATCGAGTCGATTACGCCGCGGAATACCACGCGGCCCTCACCACGAAGCGTTGGTCGGAAGCCCGACTCCGTCGCCGTCAGACGCACCTCGAGATCGCGGCCGGAGCTGGTGCGCATCGCCACCGTCGATGGCGCAACGAGCCCCCACGCGGTCAGCAGCACCGCCGTCGCGACGGCTCCGGTGCCACAGGCCAAGGTCTCGCCCTCCACGCCGCGCTCAAACGTGCGATACCGCCACTGGCCGCCTACCATCGGCGAGACCCAATTCACATTCGCCCCCGCCGGGCCCGACGCCTGATGCCGGCGCAGTAGCGGCCCGCGACCTTCCACATCCACCGCATCGGCGTCGGCGCACAGGATCACGAGATGCGGAATGCCGGCGATGGCGAAGCCGATACGCTCTTCACCGACGACCAGGTCGATCGGCATGGCAGGTCGGATCCCGCTGACCGGCTGCAGATCGATCTCGGGAAGCCCGTCGCCGACGCGGCTGGCAATGAGGCCGGCCGGCGTGGTGAGCGTCATTCCCGAATCTGCGGCAAGGCCCAGCATGGCCGACATGGACGTCGAGCAGAGCGTCGCGTTTCCGCAGAGATCGGCCGGCGTTCCATCACTGTTGAAGTAATGAATCCGCACATCCGCCTCGGGACGCGCCGGTTCGAGAACGACAATGCCATCGGCTCCTATACCGTTGTGCCTATTGCAGATAGACTGTATCACCTCAGGTGATGTCACACGTTCGAGTGGCACATCACGGCCGTCGAAAAACACGAAATCATTACCCGATCCCGTCATCTTCGCGAAGGGAATTCCGCGTAACGTCGACAAGGGCGCGGTCACGCGTTCCCCGTAATGGCCCACCAGCGGAGGCGCCACACCATCCAAATAGCTTCACGAACGATACGCTTGGACATCTTCGACTCGCCTTCCGTGCGATCGTGGAAGACGATAGGAATCTCAGCAATGCGAAATCCCCGCTTCCAGGCCCTGAAACTCATCTCGATCTGAAAGGCGTATCCGTTGGACCGGACCTGATCGAGCGGGATCGCCATCAGCACTTCGCGCCGAAAGCACTTGAAGCCGCCCGTCGCGTCGCCCAACCGCAGGCCGGTCACCGCGCGCGCATAGATGTTCGCGCCGTACGACAACATGAGCCGCGTCATCGGCCAATTGACGACCGTCACCTTGCCGTCGCGATAGCGGGACCCAAGCACCAAATCGGTGTCGCGGATCGCGGCCAGGAACTCAGGGAGATGCCCGGGATCGTGGGAAAAGTCGGCATCCATCTCGAAGATGAAGGCGTAGTCGCGCTCGAGCGCCCACTTGAACCCGGCCAGATACGCACGGCCGAGTCCCTCCTTCCCTGCCCGATGCAGCACATGCACACGTGGATCGGCCGCGGCCAGCTGATCGGCGAGCTGACCGGTGCCATCAGGAGAATTGTCGTCAACCACCAACACATCGAGCCGCGAGTCCTGCGCGAGGATCAGCGGTACGATGCGGGTGACATTCTCGCTCTCGTTGTACGTCGGGACGATCACGAGGGCGCGCTCGCCCAGCGCGAGTGAACCACGCGCCGGAGTCGGAATTCGGGTCACGTGGGTCGCCTCACGCCGCGAGAACGTTGGCCGGTGCGTCGGCCTTTCGATCGAGCGCGAACCCGATAATCCACCAGAGCAACGCCGCGCCAAGTGCCAGCAAAGTCAACAACTTCCCCGTGTGATATGGTGCGCTGTCGAAGCGGAGCTGCACGGACTTCGCGCCCGTCGGCAGCTCGACGCCGATAAGTGTATAGTCGGCCCGGGCGATCGTGGCAGGTTTGCCATCCACCGTCGCCGTCCAACCCGGATAGTAATTCTCGGAGACAAGCAAAGCGCTGCCGGCTGGCGCAGGTCCGCCCAGTATGATGTCGATCGCCCCTGCCTGATACTTCGTAATCTCGACGCCGAACGGTACAGGGTCAGGCAACGGCGAGTTCACCGGTTTAGCCTGTATGGTCGAAGTCGTATCGAAGATTGCGACGCGCTTTACGTCGAACAACGGGTTGAGCACCGTCGCCTTCGTCGTCGGATCGTCGAGCTTCACGATCAGAGGTGCAACCCACGCGGCCGGGTGATCACCGGGAAGCTCGTAAAGATAGGTCATCGTGCCCGCCGCGTTGCGCACAGGGCCGGCGGCCAACTTCGCCCCTTGGAAGGGCAAACCGGGCGTGTTGGTGTAAAAAAACCGCGCGTTGGTGAGCGACCAGAAGTTGGGATTGGCGATGGACTGGAAACCATCGCTCTTTCCGTAGAGCTCCTGATAGCGGCCGATCTCGTTACCGTGGTATCCGAGGACTCCGCGGATGCCATGGTGCATCAGCGCATCACCCAGAACAAACGGATCATGCGGCGCCATGTTGTCGCCGAGGGGAATGGCAATAACACGGGTCGGTTCTGTTTGCGACTTGAGGAACCGGATGATGTCGTCTTCCGCGTAGAGCTGCTCGGCGCGAGCCGAAAACGTCCAGTAGTGTCGCTCCACACTCCAGAGGTCGAGAGCGACCAACGCGGCAAGCAGCCAGCCGGCTAACGCTGCCTTCAGTGCGCCGCGCGCAACCGCGAGCATCAGCCCGACCAGTGCCAGAACGGCGACGGCCGATCGCCAGGCGCCGCCGACGACGGAGGCTGCGTTGGCTTCGATAAGCTCACCGCGCGCGTCGCCGAGGAGCGACATCGCGACGTTGGTAAAGGCTCCGGTTGTGGCAAGGACTCCGACGAGAAGGGCAAAGCTTCCCCAGCCGATGGCGTACCGGCTCGTACCCTTTCCCGCGAGCAGCCGCTCAGCGCCGAACGCCGCCAGGACCGCACAGGAAAAGGCCGTGACATACAGAATCGTGCTCGGCGCACGGAAGAACTTGGAGCCGGGGACGACGGCGTAGACCAGCTGATAGAATGGCGTGTTGCCGCCCCACGCCCAGACGAGGGAGACGATCAGCGCACCGAGCCAGAACCAGGCGTGCGAGCGATTCCGGTTTGCCAGCCCGCCGCCGAACGCAAAGAGGGCAAGCACAAGCACCGTCGCACCGATGTACTCACTGTGGAAGTGGATGCCGTTGCGTCCCCAGTACTTTTCGAGAATGCCCGAGAACTGCGGCAGGTACATGTTGATTGTCTCCTCGAGAGGAAACGAGAAGCTGGTCGCGTAGTCGTAGCCCTTTCCGCCGGCGCGTGGGGACCATGGCACGTACTCCTGAACTGGGAGATACTGCACCGCGCCGATCACCGCGCCGAGGACGACGGCCCCGAGCGCCAGCGCCAATCGTGTTAGGGGCCGCGACGGACTCGCGTCTCGCCCCGGTGCCGAAGACTCGGCCGGGAGACTCCACGGTCGAAGCGCGAGGAACAGGGCGTAGCCACCGCAGGTGAGCAGCATGTACTGCAGCAACTGCGGATGTGGCGACAGCACTGCGAGACCGACGATCAAGGCCAGCAGTCCCCAGGCGCCGCGCCGACCATCGCGCAGGCCGCGCACCAGCGCCCAGAGCGCGGCCGGCAACAACGCACTGACGAACAGCTTTCCATCGTGCCCCGGTGACGCGTACGACGCGACCGCCCCGCTGAGCAGATAGGCGATACCACCCACGACGGCGCTTTGAAACCGGACACCGGCTGCCCGCAGGAATCCCACCGTGAAGACGCCGGCCAAGAGCATGTGGAGCACAAAGCCCCAGGTCATCGCGATATCGGTCGGGAGCACCAATCGCAAGAGGAACGTCGGATAGAAGATGTCGCCGTGCATGGCCGCGACATACGGCATGCCGCCGAACTGGTATGGATTCCATTGCGGGAATCCTTGTCCGTCGCGCAGCGCGCGTGCCGCGAACTCCCGGAACGAATAGCCCGCGATATACTGATCCGAATTCGGATTGACGAGAAAGGCCCCGCCGAGCGCCGGCCACGCCAGCAGCATCGTCGCGATGACGCAGACGAGCGCCGCCCAAGCGAGCGGAAAGCGAGGTGCCGGGGGCGCTACATTCGTCGCGTCAGTGCGGGCCATCGGGAAGACTGGAAGGGTGATCGGTGAGCGCGTTCCAAGCGGAAGCGCTCACTTCGCCTGCTGCAAGGCAGCGCGCTGCGAGGCGGGGAGGAAGAACAGGCTGACGAGCCCCGGCAGCACCTCGAGCACCGTGAGCCAAACCCGAGACGTGACCCCGAGGATCACGGCGTCCCCCTGCCCTGCGGCGCTCACACCGACCAGAAATACGGTCAGTGCCGCCTCGCGGAATCCCAGTCCTCCTGGAGAGAACAGCACGAGATAGCCGATGAGGTAGGACGCGGTGAATACTGCGATAAATAGGGCTGGATCGCTACTGATCCGCGGCGTCACGCCGCGGGAGAAGAGGGCAAACGCCATCCCATACCCCAACCACGACGCGGCGTTCATGGCGGCTGCCGTCCAAAGCGTCCTCGCCGATAATTGCTTGCTGGCCAGTGGCACGCCGCGTTTGGCCGCGAACCAGGCGAGCACCGGCGGCAGCAGACGCGGCAGCGCCAACACACCGGCGATGAACACGAAGGTCGCGACCATCGCGCCGGTGCGGAAACCGGGATACACCGTGTCGAGTCCCTCGGCACCCATGATCACGGCGACGCCAAACCCGGCACCGATGTTGAGCAGTGTTCCGAGCACGGCCGCACCAGCCGCCGCCGTTCCCGAGACGCCTTCGCGCGCCGCCAACACGCTCAGGGCGCCAACCGACCACACTTTACCGGGAATCCACCGACCAAGATTGGCGATCGTCCAGATGCGCGCGGCCGCGGGATACGACAGTTCGCCTCCCCATCCGCGCAGCAGTACGCGCCAGCTCTGAATCAGCAGCGAGTACACCGCCAGGACCGTGGCGCTGGCCGCCGCCACCCAGCGCCACTCCACGCGGAGGTCTCGCGCCGACGCGCGCATCTCCGTCCACTGACCGTGCAGCGCCCAGGCGATAAAACTGCCAGTGAGCAGCAGCAAGAGGACCTTGAGCGCGGGATGACGCAACACGCCGCGCTCACGCCACGTCCCCGACTGCGTCATCGCGCGGCCTGTCGGTAAAGCGTCAGGTAGCGATCGGCCACACTCGCTGGCGAAAAGCGCTCCAGCATTTGATGCCGCGCGGACATGCCGAGTGTTCGAGCAGTCGTCTCGTCGGCAAGCAAGCGGGCCAGCGCCACGCCGAGCGCCTGAGAATCGCCCACGGTCACCAACGTGCCACCGTGTTCGGGACGTACCACGTCGAGCAGACCACCGTCGGCATACGCGACGACGGGTGTGCCGCACAGCTGGGCCTCGACGGCCACCAGGCCAAGCCCTTCTTCGCGCGACGGGATGGCGAGGGCACACGCGCCTTGATACAGTGGCACCAGTGCCGGCTGTGGAAGGGCACCGTACCAGCGTACGCGATCTGCGAGACCGAGCGCCGCGGCACGCGCCTTCAACGCATCGGCCTCTGGCCCGTCCCCGACGACGTCGAGCGTCGTCGGTTCGCTATCGCGCTGCGCGTCGTACGCGCGCATCGCGGGCGATATCATGGCGTCGAGCAAGTCCGCGAGTCCCTTCTGCGCGTTGAGACGCCCCACAAAAAGGATCCCACTTCGCGCGGACGAGCTGTCTGCTGGCGGAGCGAAGTGTCGCGCATCGACCGGCATCGGTGACACTGCAATCGTCGCGTCGGGTGCGATACGGCGCGCGGTGTCAGCCAGCCAACCAGAGACCGCCGTACACATCGCCGCTTGGCCGAGTACGGCGCGCATGACGGGATGCGCCGGCGCGGTTCGCTGCGCCAGACGCACGTCCGATCCGTGCATCGTGATCACCAACGGCGGATCACCCGCACGTCGTGCATGCCAGAGTGCAAGGGCTGACGGGAACCACCAATGCGCATGCACGATATCGTACGGCGCGCCAGCTCGCGCCGCCGCATCGAGCTGCGCGCGAACCGCACGGCGGAGTGCGCGCAACATCCCCAGCAGCGCCATCTTTCCGCCCCACGATGCCATGACCTGTTCGGCCATGTTGCCAGCATAGGCGAGCGTCATCCGCGCATCGCTGGCGTAGCGCACGCGCCGGATACGCACACCTTCAAGTGTGCCGTCATCCGCCAGTCCGGCAGCACCCGGTGCAATGATGTCGACCGTCGCACCGGCCGACTGCAACGCCACCGCGAGTCGCAGGACGAACGAACCGGCCGCGTCGCCGTCAAAGCGCGGCACATTGTGTGTGACAAACAGCACGCGCGCGGCGCGAGGCACCGAAGCGCCGACCGTCAGCGGTGGTCGCGATCGACGCCGGCGGTCACGCTTGGCGTGACGTCGTCGGCATCCTCGTCGTGCTGCGCGCTCGCGAGCTCGCCGAGTTCGCGCCGCAACTCTCGCACCTCGGAGCGCTGCTGCGCGATTTGCTCACCAAGCAAACCAGTGGCAAAGAAGATCGAGCCGAGCATGAGACATGTCTGAATCACCGTCCACACCCAACGCTGGCCCTGTCCGGTCATGGCCAACCACACGAGCGCGCCAAGTCCCGACAGTACGCCCAAGGCAAACAGCGCCACACCGAGCATGCCGAACGCGAGCAGCGGCTTCTGGCCGAACTTGAGTTCGAACCACACCGCGAGCATGTCGAGCACGCCGATCGGGATGCGCGACAAGCCGAACTTCGACCGGCCGGAATGACGCGCATACAGCGGCACCGGGACTTCGGTGACCGTGAATCCCTGCGCCGCCGCCATGACGATCATGTACCGATGGAAATCGGGGCGCATCGGTAGTGCCGCCATGATTTCGCGACGATACGCCTTCACGTTGTTCAGGTCACGCACCGGCACGTGAAAGAGCGTGCGACTGAGCTTGTTGTAGATGCCCGAGACGAAAGCCTTCTCGTACTTCCCTTGCTTGTATCCCGTGACCATGTCCGACTCACCGGCCAGAATGGGGTTCACCAGGCGCGGGATATCCTCGGGCTTGAACTGCAGATCGGCCGGATAGAACACCAGCACGCGCCCGTGCGACTGGAGATAACCGGTGCGGAGTGCTTCGGCGATACCGCGCTGCGCGCGGTGGCGCACCGGCCGCAGGAACGGATACGACGCGCGAAGTTCCTGCAAGAGCGCCCAGCTTCCGTCGGTCGATCCGTCATCGACGACCACGACCTCGTAGCGGGCGGACTCGTTTCGGAAGGTCGCCTCACACAGCTCGAGGAAGAGCGCGAGATTGCCTGCCTCGTCTTTTGCGGGCACGAGAACGCTGACGTCGACGACAGAAGTCGCCGTCGACTGGGAGACGCGCCGAAGCGGACGAGCGGAGACGGCCATTCGGAATGAGAGAGGAGATCGCGTTCAGTCGCGCGCGGTCAGACGCGCTTTCGCATGCGGGCGGGCAGCACGCCGAGTTGGTCACGGTACTTGGCGACCGTACGGCGCGCAATCTGCACACCCGTCTGCTGCAGGATCTCGACGATGGCCTGATCGGTGAGCGGACTCTTGGTATCCTCGCCCGACACCAGCTTCTGAATCTGATCCTTGATCCCGCGCGCCGACACGTCGTCGCCATCGCTGGTGGCGAGCCCTGACGAGAAGAAGAACTTGAGCGGCAGCACCCCGCGCGGCGTCTGCACGAACTTCTCGTTGGTGACGCGACTGACGGTCGATTCATGCATGCCCACCGCTTCTGCCACTTCACGCAGCGTCAGCGGACGCAGCGCCTGTACACCACGCTCGAAGAAGTCACGCTGCCGATCGACGATGTAGTGCATGACCTTCAGCATCGTCTGACGACGCTGCTCGATGGCCTGAATCATCCAGTTCGCCGAGTTCAGCTTGCTGGCGATGAAGTCCTTGCTCTCGGTATCGAACTTCTTCTTGTCGCGGGCGATCTCCTGATAGGCACGCGACAGCTTGAGCCGCGGCAGATTCCCGTCGTTCAGGAAGATGTGATACGCCTGATCGATCTTGTCGACAACGAGATCGGGAATGATGTAGTTGTCGCCGCCGGCGCTGTAGCGCAGGCCGGGCTTCGGATCGAGCTTCGCGATTTCGTCGGCGGCGCTTTGCACTTCCTGCGCGCTGATGCCGAACCGCTTGGAGAGCTCGCTCCACCGATGGGAGATCAGCTCTTCGAACGATTCCTCGACGAGCCGATACGCCATCGAATCCCGATGGCCGGCCGCACGCAGCTGCAGCAGCAGGCATTCGCGAAGATCACGTGCGCCGACACCCGGCGGATCGAGCTCCTGAATGATCTTCAGCATCGCCTGCATTTCGTCATCGCTGAACGGCGTGACCTCGGCGTCGCGCTCTTCCGCTTCCGCCGCGAGCCATTCGTTCACGCCACGCTGGATGACTTCCAGCGGACAGGCGAGATAGCCGTCGTCAGAAATATTGCCCACGAATTCGTCCGCCAGGATGGCTTCGCGCGGCGACATCTCGATCAACGACAACTGTTCCGTGAGATGATCCGACAGATGCTTCGTGTCGACCGTGACCGGCTCGTACCACTCGCGCTGCTCGTGCTCTTCCCGCTGACCGCCCGTCTCGAAGCCGTCGAGGAGCACGGCCTCCCAGTCGACGTCATCGTCCCCCGTCTTCTCCGGCTCGGACTCGACGGCGGTTTCCGGTTCGGCCAGGTCCTCTGCCTCCGGCACTTCGTCCGCGTCGGCCGATTCGTCGTCCTCGTCCTCGGGCTCGACGAGATCGAGGAACGGATTCGTGAGGAGCTCCTGCTTAAGGTGCTGCTGCAAGTCGAGCAGGGGCATGTATAGCAAATCCATCGCCTGATACAGGCGTGGATTGACTTTGAGCTCCTGCCGGAGTCCGGTGCTCTGTTGGAGACCTGGCCTCATGACGTTACCACCTCTTCATCAGCTTCAGCGAAGCGCGCTCGGAGTCGCGCAGTAAGCGTCGGCCCCAGGTAGATCTCCGCCACCGTATCGTCGAACACTAGTTCACGAACGGTGCCCGAGACTTTCACCTGCCCATCGAACATGATGTACGCCCGATCCACAATGTCCAGCGTCTGTTCAACATTGTGGTCACTGATGAGCACGCCGATACCCCGATGGCGCAGTCCCGCCACGATCGTCTGGATGTCGTGAACCGCAATCGGGTCGACACCGGCAAACGGCTCGTCGAGCATCATGAATTTCGGCTGCGTGACCAGGGCTCGTGTAATCTCCAGACGACGACGCTCACCACCGGAAAGCTGGAAGGCGCGGCTACTCCGGAGATGCTTGATACTGAGTTCGTCGAGCAACGTTTCCAGGCGTTCCTTCCGCTCAGCCGCCGAGAGCGGCAACGTCTCGAGGATCGCGAGAATGTTCTGCTCGACGGTCAGCTTTCGGAAGATGGACGGCTCCTGCGAGAGGTAACCGATACCCTGGCGCGCTCGCTGGTACATCGGCATGCCGGTAATGTCCTGCCCATCGAGCTTGATGCGTCCAGACTGCGGTTCGATGAGGCCGACCAGCATGTAGAAGGTGGTCGTCTTACCCGCGCCGTTGGGGCCGAGGAGTCCAACGATCTCGCCCTGCGCGACATTCAATGCGACGTCGTTCACGACGCGACGGCCGCGGTAGGCCTTGATCAGCCCCTCCGCGCTGAGCACCGAGTCGCCGGTGACGGGCAGAGTGGCGCCCGTGGTGGGCGTACGGCCAACTCGCGGAAACTCGCCGGTCGCCTTCAACTGACGTGCGAGCTCGGCGCGATGCGCACGCAGTGCCGTCCACAGTGCCGGTGAGACTTGGACCGTGGACTCCGGCGACCCCAGGCCATTCGCCGGAACCTCCAACACCCCACCCGCCGCCAACCGTGGCAAGATCGCCGACGCCAGATGCGCGCGGACTTCGTCCATCGGAAGCCGCGGACCGTCGGCGTGTTGCTCGATGTATCGGCTCGCGATGGCGTGAAGGGCCGCTGAGCCGTGCGCGTCTGCCGCCTCGATAACCGCGCCGAGGGCCGACGCCATCGATCGGTCGCCGTGCACGACGCGATCGACCAGCGCGAGGGTTTCCTCGAGCGACGACGGCGTGGGCGAAGCGGAATCGGTCATGACGGTCGGCGAGAGATGGTGACGACGGCGGCGGACATCGGGGCGTACATCGGAGCCGGAGGCTCGGGCAGCGGGGCAACGGGGGCGAGGGGGGGCTTCTTGGCGGGTGGCTTCCGAACGGTGCTGTCGGCAAGACTGTCCGGAGCCGGTTCGAGATACAGTCCCGACGCGGAGGAATCTACTCGAACATCCCGCACAGAGCCCGTATCGAACTGCACGAAGATGCGCTGACCGCGCACGTAGTTGAGGGCCGGCGGTGCCGTCGGTCCCTTCTTCGAGGCAATCTGAAAAAGCGAACTGGCGTTCCCGAACGCGCGGATCTCCTTGATTCGGGTCTGCTTGCTCGTGTCGGCCGCCACCTGCGCCGTGTCGAAGTAGGCGAAGAGGCTGTCACCGCGAAGCATGTCACGATCGGCCGACTTGATCTTGAGCGTGTCCGCAACTCCCTTCGCCACCGCCCCGCCGATTGCGCGTACTTCCCGCGGACGCTGGTCGGTCAGCACGATACGCATCGAGTCGGCCTCGACATCCTGCTGCGGTGTCTTGGCGCGTGCGCGCCCTTTGCCGAAGGCGTACGCTTCGTCGATCTTCTGCTCCTTGAGGCGCAGATCGATACGCTCGGCGTTGATTACCAGGTCCTTGTTGGTGGCGGTGGCGCTGTGCAGCGCGAATACCCGATCGAGCTTCTTGTCGGTGGTGAACAGGTCGATCGTGTCCCCATTCAGCGTGAACGCCTGCGCCGTATCCAGGCTGCGAATACGAGCGGCGCGCACGAGCCGCGCCAGCTGGGTGGTCTTGTTGTAAGCCAGCGAATCCGAACGCCCGATGATCTTCTCGCGGGTGATGATGACATCGCCCCAACCGAGCACGAGGGTGTCGCCGACATCTTCAAACCGATCCGCCGTCACGACGGTGGGCTGCCCCGGCTTGCCCGTGCTGTCCTTCTCGATGAGTTGAGCGGTTGGCCGGTTTGGTGCGACCAGCTTGGCGACAGGACGCCCCGGCATGACCCGGTAGTACTCGATGTTCGGCCCGCTGAACGTGCTGCCGGACGCCAGCTGCGTAGCCACCACGCCGCCGTCGGCAAACAACCGTCCTTCCCGCGTGAAGTAGGTGGCGTGGGCAGCCGTCACCCGCAGCTTATTCGGCTCCTCGTACACCACGTTGCCGTACATGTTGACGATGCCGGCGGACTCGAACTGTTCGGCACTGTCGGCGCTGATCCGGTTGTTCTCACCCTGACAACGACCGACGAAGCCACCGCCGATGAAGGTGTTCGCCGTGCTGTCGGGAAGCCGCGTGTACAGCAAGCGGGTTTCCGGCGGACTATCGGCGAAATCCAACACGCAGTTTCGCGACGTGCCGGAAGACACCGCCTTCTTGGCGGGACGCGACTTGGCGGCCGCCAGACTGTCTCGACGAGCCGTCGCAAGCGCCGAGCTATCGCGCGTCGCGGCGCTGTCCTTTGCCGCCGCCTTCGCAAGCACCGCGAGCGAGTCGGCGCGCATCGAATCGGCACGCACCGAATCCGCGCGTGCGCCGGACCGGCGGGCGCTGTCGGACACGGCCGCCGTCGTGCCGGGGGTGACCGACGTCGCACCACGGCGCGCCCCGCGGCAACCGGCGAAAATCGCCAGCAGCGAGACCGTGCCGAGCACGGTGATGGCGCGAATGCGCGAACGTCGAGGAGTCACGCGTTACTTGGTGGGAATCTTGACGGGCGCGAGGCCCTTGCAGTTGCGGAGACAGCGGAACTTCGTGAGCTGCGGATCCGACTCGAATCCAAGGCCCGTGAAGGTACGCGACGGCTCGTTGAGGACGAACGTGCTGTCGGTGAAGATCTGATTGCGGACCTGATCGTACACGAGCTGCTGGGACGACAGCCGTTTTCCATCATCGCGAACGACCACGACGTCACCGCGCGCGTCGAGGCGGGAGAGTCGCAAGTTGTACGTGCCAGCCTTCGCCGTGAGCACGCCATCCCTGATACCCACCGACGTGTAAAACGTGACGTTCACCCGGCGCAGCTCCATCCGCGTGGCATCGTCATACGACAGCGCAGTGTCGGCGAGTAGCACACCCTTCGAAATGCCTTGGTCGGTCAAGAACGTGCGAAAGCCAAAGATGATCTGATCCGCCGAGTCGGGAATAGCGGATTTCGTGGCCTTGGTCTTGACCTGCGTCTTGCCCTTCGCGTTCGGACAGGCGGCGGCAGACAGCACCAGCGCGCTGAGTCCCAATGCGGCAACGGTGCGCCACTTCATGCCGCGCCCGCACGCATCAGGTCGTGCAGATGCACGATCCCGACGAGACCTTCGTGCTCATTCAGCACTGGCATCGCCATGATGCCATGCGTCTCCATACGGTGCACCACAGCACTCCCCAGTTCATGATCGTGCGCCATCCGCGGCGTGGTCGTCATCACCGACGCGACGGGCACGGACAACACGTCCGTATGGCGCTCCAGCAAGCGCGTCAGGTCGCCTGCGGTGACGACCCCCAACACGCGATCATGTTCCACGACCACGGCGATTCCGCGGCGTTCGGCGAGCAAGACGATGGCCTCGCGCATGGTCGCGGTGCGGTCGAGCACCGGTAGGTCCGACGACACCATGACATCGGCTACCCGAGTGAGCAACCGCCGACCGAGCGATCCCCCCGGATGAAACCGGGCGAAATCCTCGGCGCGAAAGCCCTTCTCTTCCATCAGCGCGACGGCCAGCGCGTCGCCCAGCGCCATCGTGACCGTGGTGCTCGTAGTTGGTGCGAGGTCATGCGGGCACGCCTCCTCGCGGACGCCAAGGTCCAGCGTGACGTCGGCGTGTCGCGACAAGCGTGACGCGCGGTCGGCGGTTATCGCGATCATGCGGACACCGAGCCGCGAAAGCGCATCGATGAGGCCGAGCAATTCCTGACTCTCACCACTCTTCGAGATCAGAATGGCGACGTCGTCCGTGCCAACGATACCGAGATCGCCGTGCACACTTTCCACCGGATGCAGAAACATCGCCGGCGAGCCCGTGGACGTGAAGGTCGCGGCCATCTTGCGGCCGACCAAGCCGGACTTTCCGACGCCGGCAATGATGACGCGTCCGCGGCACGCGGCCAACAGCTGTACGGCACGTGCAAAATCGTCTCCCAGCGTACGCTCGACGTCGGTCAAGGCGGCCGCTTCGAGATTCAACACGCGTCGACCGCGCTCGACGATCAGTTCAGCAGTCATGGGAGCGCGTCCTCACGCGCGTCATCTGGTGTCGCTGCGGGAACACTGCGACTGGCGACATAGCGTTCCACGGCGTCAGTCCACTCCCCTCGAGCGAGCAGCAGTGCCTCCGCAAACTCACGCACGGCGCCATGTCCCCCGGGCGCGTGCAATTGCAGTTGCGCCACGCGTCGTACCTCGGCAACCGCATTGCCTACGGCAACGGGAAGTCCAACGCGACGGAGCACCGAGAGATCGGGGAGGTCGTCGCCGACGAACGCCACTTCATCGAGTGTACAGCCGAAATCGCTGACGATCTTCGTGAGCGCCGTCAGCTTGCGAGCTTCCGGGTCTTGCACGACTGCATCGACCCGAAGCTCTCGTGCCCGCTGCGCGACGCTGTCCGACACGCGACCGGTAATGATGACGACCTTGACGCCGCAGTCGCGGAGCATCTGGATGCCGAGGCCGTCCTGAATGTCATAGCGCTTCAGCTCGAACGGCACGTTGATGCCGCCTGACGTCGCCGCACCGAGATACACACCACCGTCGGTCAGCACACCGTCCACGTCGAGTCCGACCAGCCGAATGCGGCGCGCGAGCGTCGGCGCGATGCGGGGCGAATCGACGACGAGCGGAGGGAGCACATCGACCGCGGACGGAGACGCATCGACCATCACGAACGCACGCGATCCCAGATGTCGACCACGCGCGACATCAGGTCCGCCATCTGATCGAGACGCAGCATGTTTGGTCCATCGCTCGGCGCGTGATCCGGATCCGGATGCGTCTCGATGAACAGCCCCTGCGCGCCCGCGGCGATCGCGGCCAGCGTGAGCGGTGGAATAAACTCACGCGCACCGCCACTCGTGCCGCCGGCGCCTTGTCCGGGCCGCTGCACGCTGTGCGTCGCGTCGAAGATCACCGGGACATCGCACGACTCGCGCATACGCGCGAAACTGCGCATATCCACCACCAGATCACCATACCCGAAGAACGTGCCGCGTTCGGTGACAGCCAACGCGCCCGATGCCACTGCCGCGAGCGCCGCGCCCGCTTCCACCTTGCGCACCGCGCCGCGCATGCCCTCGGGATGCATCCACTGCCCCTTCTTTACGTTCACCGCCTTTCCCGTGGCGCCGGCGGCCAGGAGCAGGTCGGTCTGCCGACAGAGAAATGCCGGGATCTGCAACACATCCACGACCTCAGCGGCGATGGCGCACTGCGACGCTTCGTGCACATCGGTGAGGATGGGCAGCCCTGTCGCAGCCCGGACCCGTTCGAGCGCTGCCAGTCCCGCCTCGAGCCCCGGTCCGCGAACCCCATCGACATTCGAGCGATTCGCCTTGTCAAAGCTGGCCTTGAAAATGACGCCTCCCGGCACATGCTCGGCCAATCGCGCCAGCGCTTCGCCGACGCGCAAGTTGAGCGTGTCGTCCTCGAGCTGGCAGGGGCCGGCAATGAGGAAGAGACGGTCGGCCGGAAAAAGCGACGGAGTCATGGGTGCGTGGTCGTCGGTCACTGATTCACGTGCGCCAGTGATGGCTGCGCCGGCTGTTGCTGCGCATGGTGGTAGCGCTCGGCCGCCGCGACGAAGCCGGCGAATAGCGGATGCGGACGCAGCGGTCGCGACTGCAACTCGGGATGGAACTGACAGCCGATGAAATACGGATGTCCAGGAAGCTCAATCATTTCCACGAGCGAGTCGTCGGGAGACAGACCGCTCAAGCGCATCCCGTGCTCGATCAACGAATCGCGGTAGCGGTTCGACACTTCGTAGCGATGACGGTGACGCTCGCTGACTTCCGGCTGTCCGTAGACTTCGGCCGCCTTCGATCCGCGCTGTAAGCGGCACGGATACGCACCGAGACGCATGGTGCCGCCCATATCGGTCACGTCGCGCTGCGAGTCCATCAACGAGATCACCGGATCACTGCACTCCGGCGCGAACTCGCTGGAGTGACTGTCCTCGAGCTTCAACACGTTGCGCGCGAACTCGATAATGGCCACCTGCATGCCGAGACAGATCCCGAAGAACGGAATCGACAGTTCGCGCGCCGCCCGAATGGCCTCGACCATCCCTTCCACCCCGCGCACGCCGAACCCTCCCGGTACGAGCAGGCCGTGATAGTTCGACAGAATCTCTCGTGCCCGCTCGGATGACGTGAAGAGGTCACTCGAGGTCCAGGCGAGGTCGACGCCGACATCGTTCGCGATGCCGCCGTGTATGAGCGCTTCCTGCACGCTCTTGTAGCTGTCGATGTAGTCGGTGTACTTGCCGACGACACAGATCTTCACACGCGTGTGCGGCTTTGTGATGTGCTGCACCATCGTGCGCCAGTTCGTGAGATCAGGCGTCGGCGCCGTCAGGCGCAGCCGCTCCATCACACGCTCAGCGAACCCCTGCTGTTCGAACGACAACGGGATCTCATAGATCGTCGGCACGTCGGGGCTCTCGATCACCGCACCGAAATCGACGTTGCAGAAGAGCGCA
The DNA here is from genome assembly GCF_013004105.1 of Gemmatimonas groenlandica. NCBI lineage: Bacteria > Pseudomonadati > Gemmatimonadota > Gemmatimonadia > Gemmatimonadales > Gemmatimonadaceae > Gemmatimonas > Gemmatimonas groenlandica. The sequence goes on along the minus strand of NZ_CP053085.1, from coordinate 1,405,885 downwards.
ATCTTGCGCTTCACATCGTCCTGCAACGGCTTCTCGCTGCGGCAGATCAGGAAGTCCGGCTGGATACCGATCTCCATGAGCTCGCGCACTGAATGCTGCGTGGGCTTGGTCTTCACTTCACCCGCGGCCGCGATGTACGGAACGAGCGTGAGGTGCACGAAGAGCGCGTTCTCCTTGCCGACTTCGCGACGGAACTGTCGGATCGCCTCGAGGAACGGCAGCGATTCGATGTCACCGACCGTGCCGCCGACTTCGACCAGCACGACGTCGTTGCCCGGCGCGATCCGCTTTACTGCGCCCTTGATCTCATCGGTGATGTGCGGAATCACCTGCACCGTGGAACCGAGGTACTCTCCCCGACGCTCCTTGGTGATCACGTTGGAGTAGATGCGTCCCGTCGTGATATTGTTCGCTTGTGACAGCGGTCGGTCGAGAAAGCGTTCGTAGTGTCCGAGATCGAGGTCGGTCTCGGCGCCGTCGTCCGTGACGAAGACTTCGCCATGTTGGAACGGCGACATGGTGCCCGGGTCGACGTTCAGATACGGATCGAGCTTCATCATCGTCACGCGAAATCCGCGCTCGACGAGCAACCGACCAAGCGACGCGGCCGCGATTCCCTTCCCCAGCGACGACACGACGCCACCGGTCACGAAGATGTACTTCGGCGTGGTCGTCTGGTTCGCGTTCGTGTTCTTGGTGGTCATCAGCGGATTCTCGCGCAGGTGGGACAAGGGAACTGTCGCGTCAGGTGCGTCACGACAGCGTATCTGTTTGGAAAGCGTGCCAGCGCAGGTTCGCGCGTTCAAGATCGTCTTCGGTATCGATACCACCTTCGGCCGCAGGCACGTCGGCCACGCCGATCGCGAGACCGTGGGCGAGCGGGCGCAGCTGTTCGAGACGTTCGACGAGTTCCAGCGGATGCGGCGCCCAGCCGACCCACGACCGCAGGGCTTCGCGCGTGTACGCGTACACACCGACGTGCTGACGGGCCAGCGCCTGCTGCGCCCCGGCGTCGGCCGGGTCGCGCAAGTACGGAATAGGTGCTCGCGAAAAATAGAGGGCGAGGCCGTCATCGCCACGCACGACTTTCACGATGTCGGGTTTGGAGATCGACGACACCGGAATGGGGACTGCCGCCGTCCCGATCGGCGCCCGACCGTCGGTTACGATCGAGACGGCGCCGGCCAACGCTGCACGCGACACGAACGGCTCGTCGCCCTGGACGTTCAGCACCACCGTGAATTGGGCGAATTCCGGCCGGGCGGCGACTTCGGCCACCCGGTCGGTGCCACTCGGATGGTCGTCCCGCGTCATGACCACGGGGATGCCACGCGATTCGCAGGCGGCGAGGACCTCAGGGTGGTCCGTAGCCACGATGATCTGGTCGGCGACGGCGAGCGCGGCGACACGCTCGAAGACCCGGACGATGAGCGGCTCGCCGGCGAGGAGGCGAAGCGGCTTGCGGGGAAGGCGGGTCGCGCCAAGGCGCGCCGGGATCACCGCGAGTACTGACATTGTCCTGTTGGACTGGGCGTGGTTGCAGCAAATTTCACGCCAGTTAAGATACGCAGTTTGGCGCCTGAAGGCAAACAGGTCGTCGTTTCACTCTTTCGTTCCCTGCATGCCGACGACCTGGTGGTGGATCGCGTTCAACGCAATGGTGCTCGCCCTGCTGGCGATCGACCTCGGCGTATTCAACCGGAAGGCGCACGCGGTGAGCGTCCGAGAGGCTCTGGGATGGAGCGCGGTCTGGATCTCCCTAGCCGTGGGCTTCGGGCTCTGGATCGGGTCGTCGCTGGGCCGCCCGTCGATGCTGGAGTTCTTCGCCGGATACCTGATCGAGCAGGCGCTGTCCGTGGACAACCTGTTCGTGTTCATCCTGATCTTCGGCTACTTCCGCATTCCCGCTGAGCTGCAGCACCGCGTGCTCTTCTGGGGCATCATTGGCGCGCTCTTCATGCGCGGGGCCATGATCGGCGCGGGCGCCGTCCTCATCGCCCAGTTCCACTGGATCATCTACGTGTTCGGCGCGTTCCTGGTGTACACGGGGGCGAAGATGGCCTTCGGTGGTGAGAGCGAGATCGAGCCGGAGTCGAACCCCGTCATCCGAGTCGTGCGGCGCTTTCTCCCGATCACCACGAAGTTCCATGGTGAGCACTTCTTCGTGCGCGAGCGCATCGACGGGAAGGCAGCCAGGCTGGTCGCGACGCCCCTCTTCGTAGTGCTCGCGCTCGTCGAAACCACCGATGTGGTGTTCGCGGTCGATTCCATTCCCGCCATTTTCGGCGTCACGCGGAATCCATTTCTCGTGTACACGTCGAATGTGTTCGCGATTCTTGGCCTGAGGTCGCTCTACTTCGTGCTTGCCGGCGTGATCGGCAAGTTTCATCTCCTCAAGTACGGCTTGGCGCTCGTGCTTGCCTTCGTCGGCACGAAGATGCTCCTCTCGGAGATCTGGCCGCTGAGCATCGGTATCTCACTTGGCGTCGTCGGGACGCTGCTCGTGGGCAGTGTGCTGCTGTCCCTGGTGATCACGCCGAAGGAATCGACCGAGCAGGCCGCCGCCAAGGCCGACGCGCCTTAGACCGACGCCGCCCGGAACGCGCGCGACATCGCGAGGAAATTCACCAGCAGGTCGCGACCGTGCTCGGTGAGAATCGACTCGGGATGAAACTGTACGCCCCAGACGGGATGCGTGCGATGCTGCAGGGCATGAATTTCGGTCGCGTCGTCGACCGCGACGGCGGTCACTTGCAACTCGGCCGGCAGCGTCACGCGCTCGACGATGAGGGAGTGATAGCGCATCACGCCGACAGGCGATGGAATGCCGGCAAAGAGACGGGTCCCGTCGTGTACGAGCTTCGACATCTTGCCGTGCATGACCCGGTTGGCCCGCTTGACGACACCACCGTATGCCTCGCCGATCGCCTGGTGTCCGAGGCATACACCGAGCAGCGGAATCTCGCCGCCGTAACGACGGATCACGTCAACCGAGATACCCGCCTCGCGCGGCGAGCAGGGCCCGGGCGAAACGACGATGGCATCGGGTGCCATGTCGCCCACCTGATCGACCGTGAGTGCGTCGTTGCGGTGCACCTCGAGCGTTTCGCCGAGCTCGCCGAAGTATTGCACGAGGTTGTACGTGAACGAATCGTAGTTGTCGATGACGAGCAGCATGGACGTCGAGGTCAGGGACGCGGGTGGAACTGGCGGTGCACACTTCGAAGATACTCGCGATCCACGTGCGTGTAGATCTGGGTCGTGGCGATATCGGCATGGCCGAGCATCTCCTGCACCGCGCGGAGATCGGCCCCCCCCTCCAGCAGGTGGGTCGCGAAGGAGTGCCGCAGCGTGTGCGGGGACACAGGCTTCTCGATACCGGCCATCGTGACGTACTTGCGGAGGATTTTCCACGCGCCCATCCGGGTGAGCGGCTTCCCTTGTCCGTTGAGAAACAGGACGCCCTTTCCTTCGCCGCGCTCCAGCACCGGACGCAGTTCACGGACGTACACCGCAACGGCACCGATCGCGGAGCGGCCGATGGGCACGAGGCGCTCCTTGCTGCCCTTACCCAGCACGCGCACCAAGCCCTCGTCGAGCAGGACGTCCTTGAGCGCCAGCCCGATCCATTCGGACACGCGGAGGCCGGCGCCATAGGCCAACTCGAGCATCGCGCGGTCCCGGAACGCAAGCCGCTCGTCGAGGCCGGGCGCGGCCAGGAGCTTCAAGACGTCCTCGACAGTGAGCACTTCCGGCAGCGTCCGGAATCGCGCCGGCGTGTCGAGTCGCTCGGTCGGGTCGTGCGTTACCAGTCCTTCGGCCAGCATGATGCGGAACCAGGTGCGCAACGCCGAGATGTTCCGGCGGATCGACGTGCCGGCGAGCCCGAGATCCTTCAAGTGGTACACGAATTCACGCAGCGATCCTGGCGTGATCTCGGTCGCTTTGGTGATGCCCTGCTCGCGCATGAACGCCGCACAACGTATCACGTCACGACGATAGGCTTCGATCGTGCGCGGCGACGCCCTTTCCTCGAGGGCAAGCGCATCCTCGAACGCGAGGAGGTGGAATCCTCGACGCAGGGACTGCTCTTCAGGCGAGGGGGTCGGTACAGAAGCCGTCACGGTCGACTGCTCCGCCGTCGCCACCAGATGACCGCGATGGCCAGGACGACGATCGCCGCAGCGACCAGGCCGACCGTCCGTTGCTGTGCCGCGATCCGCGCCAGCAGGGCGTCGGCATTCGCACCAGCGCGAAAGGCCAGGACGCATACCAGTCCATACCACGCACCGGACGCCAGCGACATCGCGAGCAGGGCTCGCACGGCACCTATTCCCATCGCGCCGGCCAGCGGCGGCACCACGGCCCGTACACCAGGAAGAAAGCGGCTCACGATGACGGCCAGCACTCCCTGCGACTTGAAACGCTCGGTGACGCGTTGGGTCGCTCCCGCCGGAAACAGCGAAGGAAAACGCTGCATCAGCCAGGGGAGTCCGAAGTGATGCCCAAGCCCGTACATCATCATGGCGCCACCGATATTTCCGATCATCGTCGCGGTCCAGACGCCGACGGCGCTGCCATTTCCGCGCGCTGCCACGAAGGCACCGAGCGCGATGACGGTATCGGCCGGCAGCGGCGGAAAGATGTTTTCCGCGAAGGCCGCGAGTACGAGCGCGCCGTAGAGCAGCGGCTCCGGCAGCGACGAGAGCCAGGCGAGGATGTCGGTCATTCACCCACCCGTTGCATGGGTGATGCCGGAATCGTGGGGCAGATCAGCGATACGGCAGGACGGTCGCGGTGACCATCACGGCCAGCCCTTCCTCCCGCCCGATCCATCCCATGGACTCATTGGTCTTGCCCTTCACGAACACATCGATGTCGGTGACGTCGAGCAGTTCGGCGAGCCGCGCCCTGATGGCGGCACGATGCGGACCGATCTTGGGACGCTGCGTCACCACGGTGATGTCGACATTGCCGACGCGCCAGCCGGCGTCGTGAAGCCGCGCCACGGCCGCGGATAACATCACGGTGGAATCCTTGCCCTTGTTGGCCGCGTCGGTATCAGGAAACATCTCCCCGATGTCCCCGAGTGCCGCCGCACCGAGCAGCGCGTCGGTCACGGCATGGCAGATGGCGTCGCCATCTGAGTGACCGGCGCAATGCATGTCGGCCGGAATATCGATACCGCCCAGACGCATCGGTCCACCCTCGCCGAATCGGTGCGAATCGTAGCCGATGCCCACGCGCAGGGGCAGCGCCGTGCTCACGCCGCCACCGTCGCGTGCGCCTGTGCACCACTGGCAATCAGCGTGTAGTCCTGGCGGCGCCGGGCCGGCGTGAAACCGGCGTCACGGATCAAGCGATCGAGCTCCTCGACCGTCGTGCGATGTGTGGTGTTGGCCGCAGAGACGACATTCTCCTCGATCATCAGCGAGCCAAAATCGTTGCAGCCGTAGTTGAGCGCCATCTGCCCGACCTTCATACCCATCGTGACCCAGCTCGACTGCAGATTCGGCACGTTGTCGAGCACGATGCGGGACATCGCCACCGTCCGCAGGTACGTGACCGCGTCGGTCTTGGGCATGTGCGACATCGACGGCGTGTTCTCCGGCTGCAGCGGCCACGTGATGAAGGCCGTGAAGCCGCCGGTACGCGCCTGCAGATCGCGCACGCGCTGCAGATGCTCGATGCGCTCGGCGAGTGTTTCCCCGATGCCGTACATCATCGTCACCGAGGTCTTCATGCCCTCGTTGTGCGCGAGCTCCATGATCTCGAGCCAGCGGTCGGCGCCCGCCTTCTTGGGCGCCACGATGTCACGGACGCGCTGCACGAGGATCTCACCACCACCGCCGGGAATCGAATCGAGACCGGCGGCCTTGAGCTCGCGAATCACGTCGCGCGCCTCCATCCGGAAACGCGTCGCGAAGAAATCGACTTCGCTGGGCGAGAACCCGTGGATGTGAATCGGATGATGCTGCTTGATGTAGCGCATCAGGTCCAGATACCACTCGAACGGGATGTACGGATTATGCCCGCCCTGAATCAGGATCTGCACACCGCCGAGCGCCTTGGTTTCCTCGATCTTCTCGCCGATCTGCTCGAAGGACAGGGTGTACCCTTCCCCGTTCTTCGGCCGACGATAAAAGGCGCAGAATCCGCAGTCTGCCACACAGACGTTCGTGTAGTTGATGTTGCGGTCGACGATGTATGTGACCACGCCATGAGGATGCTTCGCCTGACGCACGCGATCGGCTTCCATGCCGAGTTCGAGCAACGGAGCGTTGGTATAGAAATCGAGAAGGTCACGCATAGATGATTCTCTTGCGACCGGCAGCACACAGGAAGTCGATCATGCAGCCGGCAGAAAGGCGAGCGTGCCATCAGGCACGCGCCCAGCCAGTACGAGTCGACGGAAGAATTCGGTGAGACCCGCGAGGTGCGGGTACGACAAGCGGTAATCCAGTCCCGAGAAGTACTCGGCACAGACTTCGCGCGACACGCCGGTAGCCAGGGCCGCCTGCGCCGACAGCTGATCGATGTGTGTCAGACCCCAGTCGCGCGATGCGATCAAGGATGCGTGCGCGGAGAGCGCCTCATGCACCGGTGCGCGACGCTGCGCGACCCAGACGGCAAAGACGAATGGGAGTCCGGTCCACGATTTCCACACACCGCCCAGATCCTCGCGAAACGGATAGCGCACGGCCCACGCGCCGCCACGATTTGCCTGATCGAAGAGCTTGAGCGCGGCGTCCCCGATGACCAAGCGCGCCTCATGCGGCTCATCTTCGAAGCGCTCGACATCCACCAACTCGGCGTCGCCAAGCACGAACTCGGGGCGGCAACGCCACACGTTCTCGAACAACAGCTCAAGCAGTGCGACGGATGTCATGGAGCTTCGACTCACGATCACTTTGCGTCCACCGAGCTCCGCAGGCGGACGCTTGCTGAACAGCATCACGCTTCGCACCGGGCCGTCGCTCGTGATACCGAGCTCCGGCAGCAGCAGATAGCGCTTCGCATCGCGCGCATATTCAACGGCGGACACCACGCTCACATCGAGCTCGCCGTCGGCCATCAACCGGTTGAGCACGGTGGGGATGCCCGTGATCAGACTCCCGTCGAGCGGCACGATCCCACGATCGATCGCGCCGTAGACGGGGAAGCAGTTGATATACGGGATGCGCCCGACGCGCAGCATCTCGCTCAGCCCACCGCGCCAGCGAGCGGCTCGGTCGACGCGTCTGTCGCGCCGGTGTCGTCGGGCTCGAACTCGCGCAGCACGCGATAGAACGAGTCACGTTCGGCCGGAACCTTGCCCGCGCCGCGAATGAGTCCGAGCAACTGCGGCAGCGTCATGCCCTGGGGCGTGTGCGCGCCGACCGCGTGATAGATCTTCTCGCGCACGACGGTGCCCTCGATATCGTTTACGCCGAAATGCAGAGAGATCTGAGACACCGGCGTCGACACCATGATCCAGTGCGACTTGATGTGCTCGAAGTTGTCGAGGAAGAGTCGCCCAACCGCGAGGTTACGCAGATCGTCGAAGCCGGTGGTGGAGGTGCCTTCGCGGCCAAGCGTCTTCCCGAGTTCATTATCGTCGGGGTGGTACGCGAGCGGGATGTAGGCGAGAAAGCCGCCGGTCTCATCCTGCAGTTCACGCAGCATGTTGAGGTGCTGCATGCGATCCTCGATCGTTTCCACGTGCCCGTACAACATCGTGCAGTTCGAGCGGATACCGAGCTTGTGCGCGGTGCGATGCACGTCGATGTAGTCGGCCCCGCCGAGCTTCTTATCCGCGATCACGTCGCGGACAGCGGCACTGAACGTCTCCGCGCCGCCGCCCGGCATCGTGTCGAGGCCAGCCTCACGCAACGCGATCAGCACGTCTTCGCGGCTCATCTTCTCGATACGCGCGATGTGCGCGATCTCGACGGCGGTGAGCGCCTTGATGTGCACCTGCGGGTGCCGCTCCTTGAGCGCACGGAACATCGTCTGGTAGTACTCGAGGCCCGCCTCCATATCGAGGCCGCCGACGATGTGGAACTCCCGGGTGATCGAACCGTCGGCGCGATCAGATTCGGCGAGCACCTGCTCGATGCTGTACCGATAGGCCCCCTCTTCCTTGGGCAGTCGCGCATACCCGCAGAACACGCACGTCTTGCGCAGCACGCAGACGTTGGTGGGGTTGATGTGCTGATTCGACGCGAACGTGACGCGGTCACCGTGACGGGCACGGTTGGCCGCGTCGGCCATGGCGCCCACACCCAGCAGATCGGGCGAGCGGAACAGGGTGACTCCATCGGCGATGGACAGACGCTCACCAGCGCGCAGCTTCTCCCCGATAGGGCGCAGCGCGGGATCGCGGAGTCGATCGAGATCGAACGGAATAGAGACAGGCATCAGGGCGTACTCGGGCAAGTGCGCGAACCATTCGCGCAGACCTTCACCTCGATGAACGCCCCGACCGGCCTAGTCGTGCCACCGTCGGAGTGCAATCGAGACGTTATGACCGCCGAAACCCGAGCTGTTCGAAATCGCGACATTTACCGCCCGCGCCCGCGGCGTGTTCGGCGTGTAGTCGAGAACGCACTCAGGATCCGGAGTCGCGTAGTTAATCGTGGGTGGAACCATGCTGTCGCGCATCGCCAGGGCGCAGGCGATGAACTCCACCGAGCCAGCCGCGCCGAGCATGTGTCCGGTGGCCGACTTGGTGGAACTGATCGACAGCACGCGCGCGTGGTCGCCGAACACCGCCTGGATGCCCTTGGACTCGTTGGGATCGTTCAGCGGCGTGGACGTGCCGTGTGCGTTGATGTAGTCGACATCCGTGGGCGCGAGCCCACCGTCCTTCAACGCGCCACGCATGGCTCGCTGCAGTCCCTCGTGCGCTTCCGGCTGCCCCGTGAGGTGATAGGCATCGCCTGTAGCGCGATAGCCAACGATCTCGCCGTAAATGCGCGCACCGCGGCGCCGAGCGTGCTCGAGTTCCTCGAGCACGACGACTCCCGACCCTTCGCCCATCACGAAGCCATCGCGATCCTTGTCGAACGGACGCGACGCCGTGGCTGGCGAATCGTTGCGCGTAGAGAGGGCGCCCATGTTGGCGAAACCACCGATCGACATCGGCGTGACGGCCGCTTCGGATCCGCCGGCGAACATCACGTCGGCATCACCATACTGGATGATCCGGAACGCATCGCCGATCGCGTGCGCGCTCGAGGCACAGGCGGAAACGGTGGCGTAATTCGGGCCCTTCGCCTGCAGGCGCATCGACACGATGCCCGCGGCGATGTCGCCGATGAACATCGGAATGAAGAACGGCGAAATCTTGCTGGGACCCAGTGTGCGGTAGACATCGTGCTGGTCTTCGAAGCTCCGAATACCGCCGATACCACTGCCTATGATGACGCCCATCATTTCCGGGTCAATGCCACCCGGAGCGATGCCCGCGTCAGCCGCCGCCTGCACCGACGCCGCGACGGCGTACTGCGCATAGACGTCCGCGCGCTTCGCTTCCTTGCGATCCATGTACGAGAGCGGGTCGAACTGCTTGACCTCGCACGCGAACCGCACGGAATACTTGGACGCATCGAACTTCGTGATGTCAGCGCCCCCGGACACTCCAGAGAGCAAAGACTGCCAGGTCGTCGCCACGTCGTTGCCGACAGGCGTAACGGCACCAAGCCCCGTAACGACGACCCGCCGCCGCATTAGCCTGCGACCTTCGCCTCAAGGTAGGCAACCGCGTCGCCGACCGTGCGGAGCTTCTCGGCATCCTCATCGGGGATGTCGATGTTGAATTCCTTCTCGAACTCCATGACCAGTTCGACGATGTCGAGCGAGTCGGCGCCGAGGTCTTCGATGAAGCTCGCCTCGGGCGTGAGCTTTTCGCGCTCCACTCCGAGCTCCTTTTCGATGATATCCTTGATCTTCGACGCGTGATCCGACATAGGAACGATCCTCTGGGATGTTGGAGTAGTTGAGAGTGGGGAACTTAGCCATACAAGGGCGTCGCTGGGAGGGCTTGACGGCAAGAACCGCAAAGTCTGTCCCGAGCAACCGCGACCCTACATGACCATACCGCCGTCCACCACGAACACCTGACCGGTCACATAACTGGTCAAGTCTGAAGCGAGCACAGCCACCATGCTCGCGATGTCCTCGGCGCTGCCGAGGCGCTCGAGCGGAATGCCCGCACTGAGCGCAGTGCGCGCCTCCGGTGTCATCGCCGCCGTCATATCGGTGTCGATGAAGCCGGGGGCCACCACATTCGCCAGAATGTTCCGCGATGCCAGCTCCTTGGCGATCGACTTGGTCATGCCGATCAAGCCCGCCTTGCTCGCCGCGTAATTCGCCTGCCCCTTGTTGCCGATCAAGCCGACCACGCTGGCGACGTTGATGATGCGACCGTAGCGGCGCTTCATCATGCCGCGTGAAGCGGCACGGCAGGTTGCGAAGGCTCCACGCAGATTCGCGTTGATCACGGCGTCCCAATCGTCGTCCTTCAGGCGGATCAGCAGATTGTCGCGCGTCAGACCGGCGTTGTTGACCAGAATGTCCAGCTGTCCGAAGTCCTTTTCGACCGCGTCGACGAGCGCGATGGCCTGCGCCGTCTCCGACACGTCGGCCGCGTACCCGCGCGTTTCGACACCGGTTTGGGCCGCTATTTCCTGCGCGGCGGCGTCGGCGCGGGCCTGATCACGTCCGGTCACCGCCACGCGAGCGCCGGCCGACGCCAAGGTACCCGCGATAGCGCGACCAATGCCGCGGGTGGAACCGGTCACCAGCGCCACGCGCCCGGTCAGGTCGATGCGAAGTCCGCTCATGAAACCGTCGTAAGATTGCAGTTCGTCAACGTCAGGCGGGCACGCTGGCGAGGCTCAGCAACTTTTCGACCTCGGCAACGGTCCCGCACGAGAGAGTTTTCACCGACGGGGCGAGACGTCGCAGCAGCCCGGTGAGCACCGCACCGCTACCGATTTCGACGAACGTGGCGTCGGGGTACTGCTCCACGAGCCGGCGACTGACGCGCGTCCACTGGACCGGCGCAGTGAGCTGCTGCACCAAAAGATCGCAAGCGGCGCTCGCCGACGTGACGGGCGACGCGTTGACGTTGGCCACGACCGGCACCTGCGGATCATTCCACGATTCCGCACGGAGGGCATCGCTGAGTCCCGCGACGGCCGGCTCCATGAGCGGCGAGTGGAAGGCACCGCTTACCGGCAGCGGGAGACAACGCTTGGCGCCGGCTTCTTTGGCCAGCTCCATGGCGCGCGCGACTCCGGAGACCTCACCGGAAATCACGACCTGTTCATCGCTGTTGTAATTGGCCGGCACGACGAGCCCGCGCTCGGCGGTGGCCTGTCGGCAGATGTCGTCGATGGGCGATGTAAGCGCGCCCAAGATCGCGGCCATGGCACCGGGCCGGGCGACCCCCTGCTCGTACATGAGCGTGCCGCGCCGTCGCACGATGCGCGCCGCGGCGGCGACGTCGATGGCACCGGCTAGATGGTAGGCCGAGAACTCGCCCAGCGAGTGACCAGCCGCCGCACGCACGTGGGGGCCGATCGCACTCTTCACGACGGCCCACACCGCGGCGCTGTGCGCCAGCAGTGCTGGTTGGGCGTTCAGAGTGCGGGTGAGCTCGTCCGCCGGCCCTGCAAAGGCGAGTGTGGAGATGGACGCCGCGACGGCGTCGTCGACCGCATCAAACACCTCGCGGGCGACCGGGAAGGCGTCGGCGAGATCCTTGCCCATGCCCACCTTCTGCGACCCCTGACCCGGCAGCAGCAGCACGTATTCCATGTCGTTCCGGATATCGAGTTCGGAGTGCGTGCCGCTCAGAAGCGAGCGACCAGCGATCCCCACGTGAAGCCGGCACCGAAGGCCGCGAAGAGCACGGTCGATCCGTCTTTTACGCGCCCTTGCTCTACCGCATCGCTGAGCGCGATCGGGATCGAGGCCGCCGACGTATTGCCGAAGCGATCGACGTTGACGAACACCTTGTCCATCGAAATACCGGCGTGCTTGGCAGTCGCCTCGATGATGCGCACGTTGGCCTGATGCGGAATGAGCAGATCGACGTCAGCCGCCGTGAGGCGCGCGCTGTCGAGCGCGCGATCGGTGGCTTCGGCCATCGATCGCACGGCGTGCTTGAACACTTCTCGGCCGGCCATGCGTACATAGTGCCGCTTCTGCTCGAATACTTCGGGCGAGAACGGCTCCGCGCCGCCGCCGGCCGGACGCCACAGCAGTTCGGCGAGCGCGCCATCAGAGCGCATAAACGAGGACAGCACGCCCTTGGTACTTCCCCGCTCCTTGTTGCGGCGCAGCACGGTCGCACCGGCGCCATCCGCAAACAAAATGCAGGTATTCCGATCGGTCCAATCGACGATCGTGCTGAGCTTCTCGGCGCCGATCACGAGTACCGTGTCGGCCGATCCGCTCGCGATGAGCGACTCGCCCATGATTGCGCCGTACAGCCAGCCCGAGCAGGCGGCCGAGATGTCGAAGGCCGCCGCCCGCGTGCATCCGAGCGCCGTTTGAATCTCGACCGCCGTTGCCGGCAGTAAGTGATCGGGAGAGGCAGTGCCGAGGATGATGACATCGATCTCGCCCGGCTGCACGCCAGCGCGCGCCATGGCCATACGCGACGCATCGGCGGAGAGCGACGTCAGCGTCTCGCCGTCTTTGGCAATGTGACGCTGCTTGATGCCGGTCCGATCGACGATCCACTCATCATTCGTTTCGAGCCCCATCGCTGCGATGTCAGCGTTGGTCATGATGTTCTTCGGCACGGCGTGACCCGTGCCGGCGATGTAGGCAATCGGACGCTTCATGCGGCGTTCCCGGACGTAGTAGGCATGGTATCAGAGAGCCGACGACCGATCTCGTCGGTCATGCCCGACTCGTAGGCGCGCAGCGCGACCATGATGGCGTTCTCCATCGCGCGTGGCGAACTCTTGCCGTGCGAAATGATGCTGACGCCCCGCACACCAAGCAGCGGTGCCCCACCCTGCTCGTCGACGTCGAGCTGCGTGAGCGAGCGGGCGATTTCGCGAGCGTCGAGCGCGGCAACTTTCGCAACCATCCCGATAAGCATGGGTCCGATACTCTCGTAGAACTTGAGCAGCACGTTCCCCGTGAAGCCATCGCAGACCACGACGTCGATGACGCCGCGATCGCAGCGTCCATTGGGAATGTCACGTCCCTCGACGTTGCCGAGGAAGTTCAGTCCTGAGGCGAGGAGTCGCTGATGCGCGTCTTTCACGGCGGCATTGCCCTTCTCGGGCTCTTCCCCGACGGAGAGGAGACCGACCGCCGGATTGTCGCGGCCGAGGAGCGCACGCGCGTAGACGGTGCCGATGCGCGCGAACTGCACCAATTCCTCTGGCGAGCAATCCATGTTGGCGCCAGAATCGAGCACCAGGATGGGATCTTTCGCGGTCGGGAAGATGGTACCGATGGCCGGGCGCGTCAGTCCCGTGTGCAATTTCAGGTGCACGAGCGAGGCGGCCATTTGCGCGCCGGTGTTGCCGGCCGAGACGAAGCCGTGCGCGTGACCATCGGCGACACGCTTGATGCCGACGACCATGGAGCTGTTCGTCTTGCCGCGGAGGGCAACGGACGGCTTGTCGGTCATGGCAATAACGTCAGGCGCCTCGACGATCGCGATTCGATCACGGACGCGCGCCAGCGGGGCGAAATCGCCGCGCAACAGCGCGTCGAGTTCCGCCTCGATGACCGAGGTCTGCCCTACGAGTTCGATGTAATGCTGCGGGGGCAGCGCTCCAAGCGCTTGGAGTGCGCCAGCGATGGGGGCCCGGGGGGCAAAGTCACCCCCCATGGCATCCACGGCGATGCGCGCCAAACTTACGCTTCCTGCGCAGTTACCCGCTGCTCACCCGCATAAAACCCACACTCGTTGCACACGCGGTGCGGGCGCTTCATCGTGCCGCACTGCGGGCACGACTGAATGACGATGGCGGGCGCGACCTTATGAGTGTTGCGGGCGCGCTTCCGCCGCTTAGATGTGCGGCGCTTCGGTACGGCCATGGGACTCTGACCTGAACGTTCGAGACGAGAAGAACCGTTTAGGCGTCGGAGCCACGCAGATCGCGCAGTCCGGCCCAACGGGGATCAGTTGTTGGAGCACACGTGCATGCCCCTGTATTGCGATCGGCACCACAGGTCGCGCAGAAGCCAAGACAATCTTCCCGACAGAGCGCGAATGCCGGAACGGCCAACAGCCATTCCTCGCGCACCGCCGGACGGATATCGAGCTCTCGCGCCCCAGCGGGGATCGGAAACACGTCCTGTTCGTCTGCGTCATCGAGACCCGACTCCGCAAACAACATATGCACGTCTTCCGATACAGCGACCGTCACTTCGGACAGGCAACGCCTGCACTCGGTGACTGCCGCCCCTTCCAGCCGGCCGCTGAGATAAAAGCGACCGTGACCTGCAGCAGAGAGTCGGCCGGTTACGTGTACACCGGCACCAGCCGGGCGCGTGTCGTCCGCCTCCCACACCGGATCCGATGTGTCGAGCACTCCGTCCACGCTCTCCGCACGGGCTTCCAGACTCCGGATGTCAAAGCACAGCATAGCCGTGTAACGTAGAGCGGGAGCCCCTCAGACACAAGGGCTCCCGCTCCCTTTTCCCACCCGAGTCGGTACGTCCAAGTAACGCGCCGACCGTGAGTTAGCCGATCACGCTGTTCAGCTCGCGAGGACGTCCGTGCCGGCAAAGAAGAACGCCGCTTCGATCGCGGCATTCTCGTCGGAGTCGGACGCATGAATCGCGTTCCGTCCCTTCGATTCGGCGTACAGCTTCCGCACCGTACCCTCAGCCGCCTCGGCCGGGTCGGTGGCGCCGATCACGGTGCGGAGCGTGGCCACCGCGTCGTCGCGCTCGAGCACGAGCGGCATGCACGGACCGCTGGTCATGAATTCGACGAGCTCGCCAAAGAAGCCGCGCTCGCGGTGGACGCCATAGAACTCACCCGCCTGCGCAGTGGTGAGGTGCATGACGCGCGCTGCCTTGATGGTGAAGCCCGACTTCTCGAGCAGCGCGATGATGAGGCCGGCCTTGCCATTGGCGAAGGCGTCCGGCTTGACGATGGTAAGAGTGCGACGACCAGCCATGTGTCAGGATCCGATCAATTTGCGAACGATGTCCCCGCGCGTGAGAAAACCGACTAATCGGTCATCCTTCACGACAGGTACCCGGTCGACGTCCTTGTTGAGCATCAGGGACGCCACCTCGGCGAGCGGCTGCTCAGGCGCCACACACAGGACCTGACGGGTCATGATGTCGCGCACCGTGCGCCGCGCCGCGGCTGGCGGCTGGAGTGCGTTGACACCCCCGGCGCGCGGAAGATAATGGCTCAGGAGATCCCGCAAGAGCTCACGTTCACTCAACATGCCGATGACCCGGTTCGATTCGTCCACCACGGGGAGCCCGCCGAGTCCGGCCCGCAGCATCTCGAGCACGGCGCTCCGGAGCGGTGCTTCGGGTCCGACGGTCCGCGGACGCTCAGACATCAACTCCCGGACAGTCAGTTGGGCCGGAAGCTCCTTCCCGGTGAACTGGGCGAGCGCCACCAGCTGCGCCGGGGTCTCCGCGGCCAGCGCCGCGGCCACGGTCGCGGGATTGGACAGCACGCGGACGAGCGCGCTGACCACCTGGAGATGCCGCGCCATCTGCCTCGGCGGCGCGCACACCAGCACCACGAGGCGTGCCCGCTGTAGTTCGTTGTCGTCGAGCACGCGCACTACATCCTTGGGGGCGACGCCGATGGACACCACCAGGTCCCGAACGGCATCGGTGCGGTAGTGCAGAACGAAGGCGCGGTCCGCGAGCCCCACGATGTCCTCGCTCCGGGCCTCCTCGATCCGCTCGCGCAGCAGGTCGGCATTGGAGAGCGCCCCGCTCTCGTCCAGCGATACGCAGAGGGCTTCCGCCGCATCGGCCACGGTTCCCGCCGTGAGCGGCATGATGACGCGCGAGGCGACGAGGAGATCGGCGAGGCGTTGGGGCGTGATTGGCATAGGTGGAATCTGCGCCCGCGCGGGCGCGCCACGCAGGGGGGCGCGCACAAGAAAGCGGGGCGGATCACGACGCTCGTGATCCACCCCGCTCCGAACCATACGGCTGGCCCGATTACGCCAGACGCGCCTTGATCAGGTCGACGAAGTCCACCGGGCGCTGGGCCACGCCCATCCCGGCAGCCAGGAACGACTCGATCTTCTCGGCAGCCGTGCCTTCCGATCCAGAGATGATCGCACCGGCGTGCCCCATACGACGGCCCGGCGGAGCCGTCTGACCGGCAATGAAACCGACCACCGGCTTCTTCATATGCGCCTTGATGAACGCGGCAGCCTCCTGCTCGTCGGTGCCGCCGATCTCACCCATCATCGCAATGGCCTTGGTCTGCGGATCCGCCTCGAATGCCGCGAGGCAATCGATGAAGTTCGTGCCGTTGATCGGATCGCCGCCGATACCGACGCACGAGCTCTGGCCGATGCCGGCCTTCGTGAGCTGGTTGACGATTTCGTAGGTCAGCGTGCCGGAGCGGCTGACGACGCCGACGTTGCCCGGCATGCAGATACGACCCGGAATGATGCCGACCTTCGACTGGCCTGGCGTGATGAGCCCCGGGCAGTTCGGGCCGATCAAACGCGCGCCGTGTTCCTTCACGTACGGATACACCTTGGTCATGTCCAGCACGGGCACGCCTTCGGTGATGCAGACGATGAGCTTCACGCCCGCCGCCGCCGCTTCCATCATCGCATCGGCCGCGAACATCGGCGGCACATAGATGACGGAGGTGTTCGCGCCGGTAGCCTGCACGGCGTCATAGACCGTATCGAAGATGGGCACGGTGCCTTCGAACGTCTGACCACCCTTGCCCGGTGTCACACCGGCCACGACCTGTGTGCCGTACTCGATCATCTGTTTGGCATGGAACGAGCCGTCACGGCCCGTGATGCCCTGCACGATCAGCTTGGTGCCGTTGTCGATGAAGATGCTCACGCGGCACCTCCCTTCGTCGCAAGTTCCACCGCACGCTGCACGGCGGCATCCATGTCGTTCGACGCCGAGAAGCCGTTGTCCTGCAGGATCTTCACGGCAATCTCCTCGTTGGTGCCGGTGAGACGGATCACGATAGGCACCTTGAGCGGATTCGCCTTGGTCGCCGTGACGATGCCGTTGGCCACGTCATCGGTGCGCGTAATGCCGCCGAAAATGTTGAACAGAATGCACTTCACGTTCGGATCGGACGTGATGATGCGCAGCGCGTTCACGACCTTCTCCGGGTTCGACGAACCGCCAATGTCGAGGAAGTTGGCCGGATCACCGCCGTAGTGCTTCACCAAGTCCATCGTGGCCATGGCCAGGCCGGCGCCGTTCACGACGCAGCCGACGTTTCCATCGAGCTTGATGAACGTGAGGTTCGAATTGCGCGCATCGACTTCGCTCGGCGCTTCTGACGATTCGTCGCGCAACGCGGCGATATCGGGGCGGCGATCGAGCTCGTTGTCATCGATGACCATCTTGCCGTCGACCGCAATCAGTTCGCCCGTCGGCGTCAGCACGAGCGGATTGATCTCAGCGAGCGAGCAGCCGGCGTTCATGAACGCCGTGTACAGCTGCTGCATGATCTTCGCGGCCTGACGCGCGAGCTTGACGTCCTTGAACAGGAAGAAGCCCATGCGCATCGCCTCGAACGACAACAGGCCATACCGTGTGTCGACCGGGTGATACAGGATCAGCTCCGGCGTGCTGGCCGCCACTTCTTCGATGTCGATACCGCCGGCCGCGCTCACCATGAACACCGGCTTCTTGGTCGCCCGGTCGACGATGATACCGACGTACGCTTCAGAGCCGATGTCGGCCGCAACGGTCACGAGGACCTTCTCGACGACGAGATCCTTGATCGTCATACCGAGAATGGCAGTCGCTTTCTCCTTCGCCGCTTCTGGCGTCGGGCAGAACTTCACGCCGCCGGCCTTACCGCGGCCACCAGCATGCACCTGCGCCTTCACCATCACCGCTGCGCCATAGCGCTGCGCGATGGCTTCCGCCTGTTCCGGCGTCGTAGCGATCTCGCCGGGCGGGATCGGCACGCCGGCCGCCCGCAACAGCTCTTTCGCCTGATACTCGTGTAGGTTCACGCGTTCTCCGAATCGAGGAATGTCAGCGGTTCAATGCTAGGTGGTCGTGTCCGACGACAGCAGCCCGCCTGTCGCGCGAAGCGCGCCCGTACGTGCCAGGCACCGTGAACCGGCGATGCCCACCACGGCCGCGTTCATTGCGGCGGTCGTTCCAATACGCGGCCCAGACTATCAAACGCTGCACCGAACTTTGCCCAATCGCCACGTCGAAGTGCTTCGCGCATGGCGGAGTACCAGCGGCGGGCCGCATCCGACGACCCGCCCTCGTCTCCTGAGCCTGCCGTCGGCGCCAGCGGCATCGGGATATCGCCCATCCGTCCCAATGCTTCGACCAATGTGCTGCCGACTCCGAGGCGCACGCCGTCGGAGGCCACGAGGCGGGCGATGATGGCGCTGCCTTCCGCGCGATTCCAGAGCAGAGGCTGCACCAGTAGCGGTCCGGTCGGCGTCATCACCGTGGTGACCCGCCCGGCGCGAATACGCGGTTCACGGCGGGTGCCGTCCGGCATCGTGTTGCGAGCGCTGTCGAGCGCCGCCTGCATTCGCTCGGTCACCGCTCGCCACCGCTGCCGGGGGACCGTGGTCGAGTCCCACCAGGTCTGCCGAGAGATACCGCCGCTCACGGTCACGACACCGCCGATCTGGTCCCCCCCATCAAGGAGCGGCACGCTCCACGCGACCAGTCGTTCGCTGTCGTTGCCGATCCAGTGCGGCGGTGGGGTGCCGCCGACCAGCGCACTATCCGGCAGCTGTCGGAGCACCGTTCCCTCGAGTCGGGAGCCAAAGCGCGCAAACGTCTTGATCTGCGCCACGGCGCTCTCACTTGCCGGCGGTAGCTGCGCCACGAGTGCCGGAGGTAATTCGCCCGGCGTCGCGAACAGCGACGGCAGCCGTGTTATCCACGTCCGTGTCCGGGCGTCCGGCCGGGGTGCTGCCACGAGCCGGACACGTCCAGTGGACGCCTCGACGACGGCGGTCGCGGCGAGGCGGAAATAGCTGTACACGCCCGTCGCCAGCTGCCATTGCTGACTCAGCGGATAGCGATCCGACGCGCTGTACAGCTGTAGCGTCCAGTACAGGCGCCCCTCGTGAACGATCGGTAAGACGTCGTTTCCCTGCACGAAAATCGGCGCAAGACGCTCCACCCGCTCGCGCACATCGCGATGCGTCACGAGCAACGGCTCCACGGCGACGGTGTCCACATTGAGCAACGAGAGGTCGCGGAGCGCCCACGCGTGCGCGATCCGCGCACGCAACGAGGCCAACGATACGCCGCGCACTCCACGGGCGTGTTCGGCATCGATCAGCCGTGCGCCGCGCAGGCCGGGGCCGACAAGCGGCTCGTCGCCGGCGTAGTCGTCGGACGTTTGCGCGAACTCGACCTGGCTGTCACGCACGGTCGGCTTCGTGGCGTCGACCGCCGACACCAGCCAGCCCTCGGAGCTGCCGACGGGTCGACGCACGACGAGCGCGGTGGTACGATCGCCTACGACGGTCCATCCCAATGGCGAGACGTCGACCATCGGCTGATCGGAAGGCGCCTCGTCGCGCGCCTCGCCCTCGGGCGCACGGGACGCCGGCATGGCGCTCGCCAGCGTGCCACGATCCCACAAACTGAGTCGCGTCGGCAGGGCAGCACGGTCCACACGCGTCAGCAACGCCGCACCGCTATCGCGATGCACAACCCGCATGCCCTCGACGTCGAATGCGCGTCGGCTGTACAGCGCGCGGGACGCGAAGTAGTCGAGATCGCGGGTGGCGGGATTACCGAGGAGACTCGTGCGACTCAGCACGGCGGGTGCGGCGTGCCGCAAGCCCAGCGCGGCAATCAAGATCGCGGTGAGCGTGAGAAACGCAGCACGCAGCTGACCGACCCAACCTGTCCGAAACACGACGAGCGCGGCGAGGGCGCTGCCAAACGACAGGAGGTAGTCCATCCGCAACGTGACCCGATGATCGACCTTGAGGAACATTCCGTCAGGCCCACTGCCCTGTCGCAGCAGGTCGAAGGCATCGAGACGGTAGCTCCAAGCCAACAGTAGCAGGACGACGGCACCCAACACGCTGAGGTGACGCCGCACGTGCGTCGACGCAGCCACGCGACGGCCTTCCATGCGAAGACTTCGCGTCAGAGCGTAGAGCACGACGACCAACGCCGTCATCGACACGACGCTCACGAGCGACCAGAGGTAGAGCGTCTCTTCGATTGGCAACCAATACAAGTAGAAGCCGAGATCGCGCCCCAGCACACCTTCGATCTCGCCGAACGGCAGTCCGTGGCGCAAAAGCGCGAGATCCACCCAGTTGGTGAGCGGAACCGCGAGCACGCCACCGACCAGAATCGCCAGGACCACCGTCACAGCGAGCAGCCGCTGTCCCGAGATCATCGCGGTGAGTTCGAGATTCGCTACGCGTGACGGCACGGCGACCGCCACAATCGTCCGGCGTACCGCGTGCAAGTTGGCAAATGCGAACAGCGTACCGACGACCCAGGCCCCGCCCTGCAGGATCGCGGTGTCGATGACCTGCTCCCAGAACAGTGCGGCTAGACCCATCGCGGTGAACCACGCGTGGTCGACGAGCAGCGCCGTGACCGCGCGCCCCAGCAGGAGCAGCGCGGCGGCGATCGCCAGACCCAGAACCAGCCCGCTGCGGGCGCCCATCTCAGCGACCCCTTCGCGCGATCAGAGCGAAACGCCCTGAGTGTGCAGCCATCCTTCCATCGTGTCGCGGATCTCGGCCAATCGTTCGGCCGAGCTGGCTTCGAATCGCGCGACGATCACCGGTTGCGTGTTCGAGGCGCGCAGAAGTCCCCAGCCGTCACCGAACAGTACGCGAACGCCGTCCACGTCGATCACCTCGTGGGTGGCCTTGAAATGCGCGGCCGCCCGGGCGACGATCGCGAACTTGGATTCTTCGTCGGTATCGATGCGCAGCTCCGGCGTGGACACGAACGGCGGAACATCGGCCAGCAGCTCATCGATGCGCGTGCCGGAATCGGCGATGATGCGCAGCAATCTTGCGGCCGCGTACAAGGCGTCATCGTGTCCGTAGAAGCTCTCGGTGAAGAACATGTGCCCTGACATCTCACCGGCGATGGGCGCATGCATCTCCTTCATCTTATCCTTGATGAGAGAGTGACCCGTCTTCCACATGACGGGTATGCCACCGGCCTTCTCAATGCCGTCCATCAACGCCTGCGAGCACTTCACATCGAAGATGATCGGCTGACCGGCACCGGTGCGGGCAAGGACGTCCCGCGCGTAGAGAATGAGAATATGATCGCCCCAGATGATGCGACCGTCGCGATCAACGACGCCGATGCGATCGGCGTCGCCATCGAAGGCCACGCCGATCTCGGCGCCACTCGCCTTCACTGCCGAAATGCAGTCCTCGAGGTTCTCGGGAACCGTCGGATCGGGGTGATGATTGGGGAACGTTCCATCACTTTCGGTGAACAGACCGATCCCGTCGATACCGAGCGCGGTCATCAGCTGCGGCGCGACCAGTGCAGCCGCTCCGTTGCCACAGTCGTACACGACCTTCAGCGTCGATCCGTCGGGGCGCGTGATCCGACCGACCCGCGTCGCGATGTCGCTGACGTAGCGGTCGATGACCGGAACATGTCGCACCGTACCGGCGCCGGACGGAAAGGCGCCGCCGGTGATCAGCCGGTACAGCACCTGGATCTCTTCACCATGCAGCGATCCTGTGCCGACGCACATCTTGAAGCCGTTGTACTCAGGCGGATTGTGCGAACCGGTAATCTGGATGCCGCCGACCACGGGCTCGTGATGCAGCGTCCAATACAACAGCGGTGTCGGGACCACGCCCACGTCCACAACATCGACACCGCACTCGGTGAGTCCGCGCACGAGCGCGTCGCGCAGCGCATCGCCACTCGGCCGGTTATCGCGTCCGACCGCTACGGCGCCCGTGATGCCGTTGGCGTCGAGATAGGCCGCGTAGCCGCGTCCGAGTCCGTAGGCCACTTCTTCAGTGAGGTCGGTACCCACGATGCCGCGGACGTCGTACTGCCGGAAGATCGTCTGACTGATGGACATTATCGTAGAGTGACGAAAGTCGGGGAAGAAATCACGCCGTGCGCAACGACGGCACTCAACGGACGAGGCTCGCAGCCTGCAGTCGTGGTGCGCCGTTCGTCGTCGGCACGCCGGCGGACGCGGCGGTCCCCGGGAGTGCGCGACGGGCGAGTTCGATCATGGGGGTGGGATAGACGCCGAGCGCGAGCAACAGCACACAGGTAATGGTGATCAGCGATTGCGCCATCGGAATGGTGGACGGCACGGGCTGACCTTCGGGACGCGGGCGCATGAACATCGCCGAGATGACGGACAGATAATACGCCGCCGAGACAACACTGCTGAGTACCACGATGACCGCGAGAATAGTCTGCGGCGTCGAGGCCTGCAATGCGGCTTGCAGGAGATACCACTTGGCGAAGAAGCCCATGCCACCGACCAGCGGCATGCCCATGAATGCGAGCAGGAACACCGCCATCGAGACCGCAAGCCACGGTCGGACCAACCACAGGCCGGCGATATCGTCGAGCGTGGGCGACCGGTCGCGCCCAGCATTGATGATGATCAGCACGCCGAAGGCACCCATCGTGGCCAACGTGTAGGACACGGCATAGAAGACCAGCGCCGTCGTGCCAGCGGTCGAGGCCACCACGATCGTGACGAGGAGGTAGCCAGCGTGCGCGACGCTGGAGTACGCGAGCAATCGCACCAGATTCTTCTGCGACAGTGCGAACACGTTGCCCGCGACCATCGTCACCACCGCGAGCCACCACATCGCGGAGTGCCAGCGTGCAGCGGCACCCGGCATCGCTTCGATCATCACCCGTGCGAAGACGGCGAAGGCCGCGGTCTTCACGCAAGCCGACATGAACGCCGTGATCGGCAACGGCGCGCCGTCATAGACGTCGGGCGTCCACAGATGAAACGGAGCGGCCGCGACTTTGAACCCAAAGCCGACGAGCAGGAGACCGATACCGACGATGAACATCGGCCCGAGGCTCTGCTGCGTTGAGACCCACTGCGCGATGTCCACCAGGCGCGTACTGCCCGTTGCCCCGTAGATCAGCGCGATGCCATACAGCAGGAATGCGGAGGACACCGATCCGAGCAAGAAATACTTCACCGCCGCCTCGGCGCCGCGAGCGCTACGACGGTTCACTCCGGCGAGCACGTAGATGGCGAGGGACATCAACTCGATGCCGAGGAACACGAACATCAGATCGCGCGCCGCGGCGAGGACCATCATGCCCGTCGCCGCCAGCAACATGAGTACGGGTACTTCCGGACTGAACGCAGCACTCCTGTGGTGCTCGGCGTCGAGCAAGATGAGCGATAGCACCGTGCCGAGCAGAATCACGAGATCGATCGCCCAGCGGAAGCCGTCGCCGGCAATGCGCTGATCGGGCGTGCCATTCACGCCATCTCCCCACGCGATCATCACGACGAGGCCGACGAGCAGACAGAGCACCACGCCGAAACGGGTCAGTGTACTGGTCTTCTCGGCCCCTTCCGCCATGGCCGCCTCGTTGCTCTGCGGATTCCAGACCGTCGCCAGCAGCAGGACCATCGCGCCGGCGGCGAGCAGAAGTTCAGGGGCCAGCGCGCGGAAGAGCGCGCCGGCCGAAAGGGTAGCGCCCATCAGCGGACCACGGAGACGTTGGGGAGCGAAGTCGCGGCATTCGGACCGAAGCGCACCGACTCGATGATGTTCTGTGAGGCGCCCTCGATACGCTGCAGCATCGGCTGCGGCGACACGCCGAGGTAGATGATCGCGATGGCGAACGCCGCCATCACCACGCGCTCGCGGCCGGTGAAGTCGGTCAGCGCTCCATTCTTGGCGGTGTCGATCCGTTCGAACAGGACGCGCTGCAGCGCTCGAAGACCGTACGCCGCCGCGAAGATCACGCCGCTGGTCGCAATCACTGCGAGTACCGGGCGCTCCGCGTACGTGCCGATCAGCACGAGGAACTCGCCGACGAATCCGTTGGTGCCGGGCAAGCCGATGGTGGACAGCATCACCAGCGTCAGCATGACGCTGAACATGGGGACGACTCGGGCGATTCCACCGAAGCCCGTCATGTCGGTGGTGCCGCGACGGTCCTCGAGCATGCCGACCAGCAGGAAGAGCGCCGTAGTGGAGATACCGCTATTGACGATGCTCAGTACAGCCCCTTGCACAGCCTGCTGCGTGAGAGCGAAGCAGCCGAGCATGATGAAGCCGAGGTGGCTGATCGAGCTGTACGACACCATGCGCTTCATGTCGCGCTGCGACATGGCGAGCAGCGCGCCATAGACAATCGCGATCACCGACAGCACCAGGATCGTTCCACGCACCGTCGGTTCCATGGCGGCGGCGGGAAAGAGCGGAATGGCAAATCGAAGGATGGCGTAGGCGCCGACTTTGATGCCGAGGGTGACGGCGGCAAAGGTCGGCGCAGCACCTTGCGCATCCGGCAACCATGTGTGGAACGGCACCAGCGCCGATTTCACCGCGAATGCGAGGAAGAACGCGCCGAACATCCACAGCTGTGCGCGCGGGGTGAGCGCGAGTCCCATGAGCTGATCGATATGGAACGACGTGCCACCGCCCAACGTCCACAGGGCCAGTATCGCCACCAGCATCAGCAGCGAGCCGACCAGCGTGAACAGCACATACCGCAGGCCGGCACGCGATTGCCCCGCCGCGCCCCAGACGCCGATGAGGAAATACGTGGGAATCAACATCAGCTCCCACGCGAGATAGAAGGCGAGGAGGTCGAGCGTAACGAACACGCCGATCAGTCCTGTGGTGAGCAACAGCGCGAGGGCGCCGAACGCCGGCGTGCGCACGCGTACGTTGTTCCACGACCCGAGCAACGCGAGCGGCAGGACGATCGCCGTCATGACGACCATGGGCAGCGAGAGTCCATCGACGCCAAGACTGATGGTGGCACCGATGTCGGTCAGCCACGGCAGGTCTACGCGCGCCTGCCATCCTGTCGTGGACGGATCGTAGGTCGCCCACAGCACGAGGCTGAGCAGCGCTTCGATGGACAGCGCAGCGAGCGTGAGTGTGCGGGCGTCCGGCCCGCCACTCGGCGCTTCAGTGCCGTCCTCGTTGCGCGACATGTCGCGCCCACCGAAGCGCACCAGTAACGCCGCCGCCATGGGCCAGAGCAGCATGGCCGGCAGCACCCACTGCGAGGCGCCGATTGAGAGAAGAAAATCGCGCATCGGTCAGCTCAGGGTGAGGGCAGCCAGAATCGCGAGCGCACCGGCGGCCAACAGCCAGGCGTATTTTCCCACGTCTCCATCCTGCAACTTGCTGCCCACGAGGGCTGCGGTTCGCGACAACATCGATCCGCCGGCGCTGAACGTGCGATCCACGCCCGTTTCCACGCCTCGCGTGAGCACCACATTGGCGAATGCGGAAATCGGTCGCACGATGATCGCGTCCACCAATCCATCCACGTGGTACGCACGCGCGAGGAGGCTGTCATCAACCGGCGAGTGCGCCTTGTCGGCGATCGGCTTTCGGTAGCGCAGTAGCGCAATCGCGATACCGACCACAGCGACCGTGGTGGCCACCGCGACCAGCAACGTCTCCGTTCGATGGTCGAGATGGCCGGTACCCGCCAGCCGGGTGGCACTGCTTCCAGTCACCGGCTCGAGCCAGCGTTCAAGAATGCCGACCGGGCCGAGCGGGATAAGAGCCGGAAGATTGAGCCAGCCGCCGATCACCGTCAGGGCACCGAGCACCAGCACCGGTGCGGTCATGATAGCGGGCGCCTCGTGCAGCATCTCCTGCTCCGCCTCTCCCGTACGGCTGTTGCCGTAGAAGGCGAGCAGTAGCATGCGCGTCATATAGACCGCTGTGAGCAGCGCCGTCAGCACACCGATGCCGTACGCGAGGTACAGCACGGTGCTGCCGGGAATGCCGAGCAACGAGGCGCTGGCGAGCGGGCTACCGTGCGCGCGCGCGAACACCGACGCGAGGATCTCGTCCTTCGAGAAGAATCCGGCCAGCGGTGGAATTCCCGCGATCGCCAGCGTGGCGAGGGTCATCGCGGCGGCAGTCGCTGGCATGTACTTGGCCAGGCCACCCATGTTGCGCAGATCCTGCGGGTCGTCATCGCGATGCGTGTGGTGATACGCGTGGTGCATGGCGTGAATCACCGAGCCGGCGCCGAGAAACAGCAGCGCCTTGAAGAATGCATGCGTGACGAGATGAAACACGCCGGCGGTGTACGCACCGCTGCCCACACCGACGAACATGTACCCCAGCTGCGATACCGTGGAGTACGCCAGCACCTTCTTGATATCCCACTGACGCAGCGCGATCGTGGCGGCGAAGAGCGCGGTGAGCGCGCCAACGGCCGTGATCACCAGCGACGCTTCCGGAGCACCGGAGAAGATCGGAGCGGCGCGCGCGACGAGATACACACCGGCGGTCACCATGGTGGCGGCGTGGATCAGCGCCGACACCGGCGTCGGACCGGCCATGGCGTCGGGAAGCCAGATGTACAGCGGCAGCTGCGCACTCTTCCCCGCGCAGCCGATGAACAGAAACAGCGCAATCGCCAGCACTACCGGGGTACCGGCCATGCCACCAAGTGCCGCGTGCGCTCCGATGAAGTCGAGCTTCTGCGTGGTGACCCAGATCAAGAACATGGCGACGAGGAATCCGAAGTCGCCAACGCGATTCACCACGAACGCCTTCTTGCCCGCTTCGGCATTCGCCTTGTCGCTGAACCAGAATCCGATCAGCAGGTACGACGCAAGACCGACACCCTCCCAGCCCACGAAGAGCACCGGGTAACTCGCGCCCAGCACCAGCACCAGCATGAAGGCCACAAACAGATTGAGATACGCGAAGTATCGCGCGTAGCTCGCATCGTCGCGCATGTAGCCGATGGAAAAGAGATGGATCAGCGAACCGACGCCGGTGATCACCAGCACCATCAGGATCGACAGCTGGTCAAGCTGGAGGCTCCAGTCGACCACCAGATTGCCGACCGGCATCCACTGCCCATAGCGCACGATGTGCAGCGCCTGCTCAGGAGCACGCTGCATGTCGAGGAACAGCGCGACGGCGATGCCGAACGCGGCCAGAATCACGCCCGGACCAATCAGGGTGACGAGCGGGTGGCGCGCGCTGGTCGCCGTGTCGCCGTCCGGCCGCCTGCCGAAGAACGCGATCGATCCGTTGGCCAGAAAGCCAAGGATCGGCAACAGGATGAGCGCGCCAAGCATGGTCGGGATCATCCGCGAAGTGTCCGGAGCGAGGACAAATCCACCGTTCCAAAATGCCGGTACACCGAGATGAGAATCGCCAGTCCCACGGCCGCTTCTGCCGCCGCGATCGTCATGACCATGACCACGAAGACGTGACCCGTCACGTTGTGCATCTTGGCGAGCGCCACGAAGCTGAGGTTCACCGCGTTGAGCATCAGCTCGGCGCACATGAACAAGATGATCGCGTTTCGGCGGGTCAGCACGCCGACCACACCGATCACGAACAGAATCGCCGACACGATAAGCGCTTCGGAGATCATAGTCGCACCCGCTTCTTGGCGAGGAGGACGGCGCCGACGACCGCCACCAGCAATACGAGACTGGTCAGTTCGAACGCCACGAGGTAATCGGTAAAGAGCGAAGCGGCGACATTCTCCACGACGTTGTCGATCTCGGGTGCCAGCGCCACGCGCGGAATCTTCTGCCGCTGAACAACCAGCAGATTTGCCAGCAACGCCAGCCCGACGGCGCCGGCCCCGAGGCGTGAGCCCAGGGACCGGATGTCGGAGATACCGCTGCGACCAAGGTTGAGCAGCATGACCACGAAAACGAACACGACCATGATGGCGCCGGCGTAGACGAGCACCTGTATCACGCCGACGAACGGCGCATCAAGCATCACGTACAGTCCAGCCAGTGCGAACATCACGTTCACCAGCCACAGCGCGGCCGGCACCGGATTCTTGCGCGTGACGAACAGCAACGCCGACGCGATCGCGAGCAGCGAAAACAGGTAAAACTGAAATTCGTAGAAACCGTTCATTCGCCCTTCGGATCGGCGGGGTCCCAGAGCTCGCTCACCGGATGGGTCTGCGCCATCAGGCGCTCGAGGTCGTACACGAACGACGCGCGATCGAACTCCGCGTTCTCGTAGTGACGACCCAGATGGATCGCCTCTTCGGGGCACACTTCCTGGCAGAATCCACAGAAGATGCAGCGGAACTCATCGATCTCGAACACGAGCGGATATCGATTGCCCTGCTCATCCTCACCGGGCGTGAGCTTGATGCAGTTGGCCGGACAGACCGTGGGGCACAGGCCACAGGCGACGCATTTCGCCTTGCCGTCTTCCGTGGTGAGCATGCGATGCGTGCCGCGCCAGCGCGGCGACAGATCCCACTTCGTCTCGGGGTACTGCATCGTGACCTTGTGGGGATCCACAAGGTGCTTGAGCGTGGTGGCCATGCCTTTCAGCGTCGCCCGCACGTAACTCACGCGCTCAAGAGGCCGATTCATGACCTTCACACCAATGGCCATCAGTCGCCTCCTTCAGCGATCAACGTGGTTGCAACGGGCAGCGCCGTCAGCGACGCCGACAACGCGGGCGCGCTCACCGGCGCTCGCTGCGAAGCGAGCTGGCGACGCGACAGATCGAGCCCACGCGCGCGCAATCGCTCGAGATCGGTCGGACCAACGCGCGCGCTCGACGGACTGATCAACTTGCCCTTATCGAGCCAGGCGAGCAGTACGGCGATGATCACGATGTTCATGCCGAGCAGCGCCAGCGAGAACATCGGTCCGCGAGCGACGCCGAGCATATCGAGGCCCAACGTGGCGGCCGCGATCACCACGATGTAACCCAGGGCGATCGGCAGCATCACACTCCAGCCGAGCGACATGAGCTGATCGTAGCGGAAGCGCGGGACCGTCCAGCGCACCCACATGAAGACGAACAGGAAGAAACCGGTCTTAATCGCGAACATCGACATGGTAGCCAGCGTCTTCAGCGCGCTGTAGGCGCCGACATTGTCCCACTGGGTAAACGGGATGTCCCAGCCACCGAAGAACAACGTGGCTGTGAGACCGCTCACGGTCGCCATGTTCGCATACTCGGCGATGAAGAACATCGAAAACTTCATGCCGCTGTACTCGGTATGGTATCCGGCCACCAACTCGGACTCCGCTTCCGGCAAGTCGAACGGCAAGCGGTTCGTCTCGGCGAACGCCGCCACCAGAAACGTGAACCACGCCACGGTGAGTGACAGCACGTTCCAGCCCATGTGCGACTGCTGCTGCACGATGGTGGTGAGCGACACGTTGCCGGCGAGCAGGATGACCGGGATCGTCGACATGCCCATCGCGATTTCGTACGAAATCATCTGCGCGCTCGAGCGCAGTCCGCCTAGCAGCGCGTACTTGTTGTTCGACGACCAGCCGGCGAGCACGATGCCGTACACGCCAAGCGACGAGATGGCGAGCGTGAAAAGAAATCCGACGGGCAGCGGAGCGACGGCCATATCGATGAGCCCCCACGGCGTCGGCAGCGAGGAGGCGATCGGCAGCACCGCCCATGTGAGCATCGCAGGAATGAAGGCCAGCGCGGGCGCAATGAGAAAGAGCCAGCGATCGGCAGCGGCCGGGTTCGTTTCTTCCTTCATGAAATTCTTGATGCCGTCAGCGACGGGCTGCAGGATGCCGCCTGGCCCTGCCCGGTTCGGACCACGCCGATCCTGAAACCACGCCGCGAGCTTACGCTCAGCGAGCGTCAACAGCGCTACGCCAAGCATGTACAGTCCGAACACCACGACGATCTTGATGGCGCTGGCGAGTACATACGTGCCGATCGCCTTCGGCTGCTGCTGCGGATCGGCCGTCGGAAACCAGCTCACGACATCGAGCAACGGCACGAGCGAAGGACTGATCACGCCGTCACCTCGGCGGTGTCGGCCGGCGTGCCCGACTCGACCAGGGGGAGTCCGCGAAGTCCGAGGGCCTCATAGTCCAATCCGGCGAATGACGCATGTGTGGCAGCAAGGGCCGCGAACACCTCGGCCGGCATAAAGAAGCGTCCGTCGCCACCGACCGCGGCAAGCAGGTCAGCGAGCACGTACCACGTGGGACGCGCCACACCGGGTGCGGCCTTGGCCTGCAGGAAGCGCTGGACGCGTCCCCGCAGGTTCGTCAGCGTGCCCTCTTCTTCCACGATGTTCGTTATGGGCAACACGACCACCGCGCGCGCTTCGAGCGACGCCGGCAGTGCCGTGCCCACGTACACGATCGACGATGCCCGGTCGAGGTCTGCCGAGCCGATCCCGTCGAGTTGATCACCGACGATCAGCAATGCGTCACCGTCGCCCAGCGACGATCCCACGGCCTCGGTTTCGGTGAACCCGAGCAGGCGAGCCGCGGTGGCGTTCGCCGCACGCTCGTTCCGCAGCGCGAGATCCGGCGCTCCAGGGAGCGGCGCTTCGACGCCACGCTCAAGGCGAAACACCCCGGCACCATCGACGGCGACGAGCATGCGCTCCAACAGGAACAACGCTTCGTTCGAAAGATTGGGTGACGCGAGCACAACGAGTCGACGTCCCGATAGCGCGCGCGCCGCACTGGCGATCGCGTCGTCCCACTCGGCGATCGCCAGCGCGTTCCCGCGACGTACGAGCGGCTGATCGGCGCGATCCCGTCGATTGAACTCGCGATACCCCTGACGGCCAACTTCGCACATGTAATACTGGTTGACCTGATCATTGGCGCGCGGCTTGAGGCGCACCACCACGTTGTCGCGCGTCTCCGCGACGGCGTTGCACCCCTGACTACAGCCCGTGCAGACGGTGGGTGCGCGATCAAGCTCCCACGCCCGCGCGCGATTCAGGAAGTCCTTCGAGAGCAGCGCCCCGACGGGGCAGAGATCGACAACGTTGCCGGCCCACGGATTCGTGAGATCATGCCCTTCAGCCTTGCCGATGAACGCGCGATCGCCACGCTCGGAGACGTTCAGCACCGGCTCCTGCGCCACATCCGACATGAAGCGGACGCAGCGCGTGCACAGAATGCAGCGATTCTGCACGTATAACACATCGCCGCCGAAATCCTCGACCGGGTTGAAACGCTTCGGCTCACGGTAGCGGGAGTCGGCGCGTCCTTCGGCAAACGTGTAGTCCTGCAATTCGCATTCGCCGGCCTGGTCGCAGATCGGACAGTCGAGCGGATGATTGATGAGCAGGAACTCGAGCACTCCCTTGCGGGCCTCGAGCGCCTTCGGGGAGTGCACGTGCACGACCTGCCCTTCCCCGACCGACGTGGCGCACGCCGGCGCCAGCTTCGGAAACTTTTCGACTTCGACGAGGCACATGCGACACACGCCAGCCACCGGGAGTCCCGGATGGTAGCAATAGTGCGGAATGAGCACGCCGGCGGTCTTGGCCGCTTCAAGAATCGACATGCCGTCCGGCACGGTGACCGGGCGGCCCTCGATCGTGAGCGACACCATCTTCACATCAGCCATCAGTTCCTCACGCGGCGGAGGCGCGGAACGCCCCCGGTACGGTGACCACCGACTTGTTCGCGGCGATCTTCGCCTCGAATTCGTGTCGGAACTTCTTGAGACCGGACATCACGGGCGTCGCGCAGGAATCGCTCAACACACAGATCGTCTTGCCGCTCATGCCGTCAGAAATGGCGACCAGCGTATCGAGATCCTCGGCCGTGCCTTGCCCGTCGCGGATGCGCTCCATGATGCGCGTGATCCACGCCGT
The DNA here is from genome assembly GCF_013004105.1 of Gemmatimonas groenlandica. Classification (NCBI taxonomy): domain Bacteria; kingdom Pseudomonadati; phylum Gemmatimonadota; class Gemmatimonadia; order Gemmatimonadales; family Gemmatimonadaceae; genus Gemmatimonas; species Gemmatimonas groenlandica. The sequence continues at coordinate 1,373,914 of NZ_CP053085.1, read as the reverse complement.
TCCCTCGCGGCACTGCGTGCACTGGGCGCAGCTCTCGTGCGCGTAGAACCGGGTGAGGCGCGCGATCTGGCGCACCATGTCCTGTCGATCGTCGAAGACGATCACGCCGCCGGAGCCCAGCATGGTCCCAGCCGCGACCATTCCTTCATAGTCCATAACCGCGCCTTCCGCCTCCTCACGCGTGAGGATCGGCACCGACGAACCGCCGGGAATCACGGCCTTGATCTCACGACCTTCGAGCGGGCCACCGCAGAGATCGTATAGAAAATCCTTGAACGGAAACCCGAGCGCTACTTCGTAGTTGCCCGGACGGCTGATGTTGCCGCACACCGAGAACAGCTTGGTGCCGATGCTCTTGGGATTGTCCGGACGTCCAAACTGCTTGTACCACTCGGCGCCGTTCTTGATGATGTACGGGACCGTGGCGAGCGTCTCGACGTTGTTGATCGTCGTCGGCTTGCCAAAGAGTCCGGCCACCGCGGGGAATGGCGGCTTGATCCGCGGATTGCCGCGCCGCCCCTCCAGCGAGTTCATGAGCGCCGTTTCCTCGCCGCAGATGTACGCGCCGGCACCACGATGCACGTGCACATCGACGTGCTTGCCAGAGCCCATCGCATTCGGACCGAGTATACCGGCCGCATATGCCTCTTCGACGGCCGCGCACACGCGTGCGTACGGCTCGGTGAATTCACCGCGGATGTAGATGTATGCGGTCTGCGCGTAGATCGTATGCGCGGCAAGCGCGACGCCCTCCACGAGCCCGTGCGGGGTCCAGCGCATGATCTCGCGATCCTTGAACGTGCCCGGCTCCGATTCGTCCGCGTTGCAGCAGAGGTAGTGCGTCTTGCCGTCGGGCTTCATGAACGACCACTTCATGCCCGTGGGGAAACCGGCACCGCCACGGCCACGCAGCCCGGAGTCTTTCACGACGGTCTGCAATTCCTGCGGATCGGTATTCAGCGCCTTTTCGAGCGCCTCGTATCCCCCGCGCGCGCGCCAGCCCGAAAGGGTGCGTGCCTCGGGATCACCGAAGTACTTCGACAGGATTGGCGTCTCACGCGGATGCGACGGATGCGGGTACCCCATTACTTCAGCTCCGACAGAATCCGCGGCACCGACTCCGGCGTCACCGATTCCACAAAATCGTTGTTGATCATGATCGGCGTGGCGAAACCGCAGGCGCCAAGGCACTCGACCTCGATCACGGTGAAGCGGCCATCGGAGCTGGTGAGTCCGAGGTCTCCGCATCCCGTGTGTTCGAGCAGCGACTTCACCACGTCTTCGGCGCCGCACACGTTGCACGGCGTCGTGGTGCACACCTGAATGAAGTGGCGTCCAACCGGATGCTGGTGGTACATCGTATAGAAGCTGACGACCCCCTTCACGTACGCCGGCGTGATGTCGAGCGCAGCGGCGACTTCTTCGATACCACCCTCGCTCACCCAGCCACGGGCGTCCTGTAGCATCCACAAAGCCGGCAGCAACGCGGCCTGTTTGGTGGGATAGCGCGACAGGATACGATCGAGTTCGACGCGCGTGTCTCCGACGAAAACCGGCATATGCGGCTCGTCGTGGTGCGTGCCATGCGGCGGGGCCGCGACAAGCGCGCCGCCGCTGGCTGAAGGGCCATGACTCACCGGTCGATCTCTCCCATCACGATGTCGATGCTGGCGTTGATCGCAATCACGTCCGACAGCAAATGGCCTTCCACCATCTTCGGAATCGCCGACAGATTCACGAACGAGGGCGGACGGATTCGCCAACGCACAGGCTTCGACGTGCCGTCGCTGACCATGTAGTAGCCCTTCTCGCCTTTCGGACTTTCCACCGGTACGTAGCATTCGCCGGCCGGCGGACGCGGGCCTTCCATCACGAGCTTGAAGTGATGGATCATCGACTCCATCTCGCTCGTCGCCTTATGCTTGGGCGGTAGGATGAGACGCGGATCGTTGATGTTCACCGGGCCATCAGGCAAACGCTGGAGCGCCTGCTCGAGAATGCGCACACTCTGACGCATCTCTTCCACGCGCACGAGGAAGCGATCGTACACGTCGCCCGCGGTGCCCACGACCACGTCGAAGTCGTACGTCTCGTAGTCGAGATACGGGAAGTCCTTGCGCACATCGTACGCGACACCCGAGGCGCGAAGCATTGGGCCGGAGAGCCCGGCGTTCACCGCCTCCTGCGCGCTCATCGCCCCCAGTCCAACGGTGCGTCCAGCCCAGATCGCATTGGTCTCGAGCATGCGCACCGATTCCTCCAGCGTCTTCGGGAAGCCGCGGAGAAATGCCCGCAGTCCGTCGAGCCAGCCGTCGGGAATGTCGGCCGCCATGCCACCAACGCGCGTCGCGGTGGTGGTCAGGCGGGCACCGACCCACCCCTCGAGCAGGTTGTACACGTTCTCGCGTTCCTGGTACAACCACAGGAACGGTGTGAACGCGCCGAGGTCGACGGACGTCGTGCCCAGCCACACCAAATGCGAAATGATACGCGACAGCTCCATGAGGATGACGCGCAGCACTTTGCAGCGATCGGTCATCCCCACGCCGAACAGTCGCTCGGCGCCAAGGACAAACGCGACGTTGTTGCCCGGCGAGTTGAGATAGTCCTCGCGGTCCGTCCACGGGATGATCTGGTTGTACTGGCGGTACTCACCGATCTTCTCGAATCCGCAGTGCAGATAGCCGATGTGCGGAATGCAACGCACCACAGTTTCGCCATCGAGTTCGAGCACGAGGCGCAACACACCGTGTGTGGCGGGATGCTGCGGGCCGATGTTGATCAGCATGTGGTCGGAGTCCATCTCGGGCTCCGGAACCATCACCGGTGTCTCGAGCGCGACCGCCCTGCCACCTTGTGCGACCAGCGGCGCGCGCAACGGCATCCCGTTCGCATCGAGTCCGCTGGTGCCGAGTGCGACCTCAATCGTACGGCGTGAACTCATTCGCCCACCTCGTCATTGAGGTCGGTGACGTGGTTGACATCGTGCCGTTCCGCGCGCTCAGCGAGTCGGCGCTTCATGTCTTCCGGTAACGAATCGAAGGCATCGGCGATGGAAAGCTCTTCCATGGAATAGCGCGCTTCCGGATCGGCGGCGAGCGCCTGCTTGAGCTGTTCGGCGCGACTGAACCGGCCCCGCAACGGAAAGTCTTTGCGGAGCGGATGGCCTTCCTTGTACGTCTCCCACATCAGGAGACGCCGCAGATCCGGATGACCATCGAAGCGAATGCCGAACATGTCAAAGCACTCGCGCTCGAGCCAATCCGCTCCGCTGTAGATGTCCATGATCGACGCGACGGACAACGTCGCGCGCTTCACGAGTTCGACCTTGAGCCGCAGAAATCGACGATGGGCGAGCGCACGCAGATGCCACACCACCTCCATCGGACGATCGGCGTCGCGATACTCGACCGCCGTCACGTCGACCAGATAGTCGTAGCGTTCGCTCGGCTCGTCGTGCAGCCAGCGCACGATGTCATGCAGCGCCTCGTTCGTGACGAACACCGTGGTCTCGCCCCACGTGACCTCGGTGCGCACGACGGCGGCGCCGAACCGCGTGACGAGCGCCGCGGCGGTCGGATTCACCGGACCTCCACGATGCGCAATATTCGTGGGCGTGATCGGTGCGCCGTTGGCGTCGGACGCAATCGCGGCCTGCAGCGCCACGGAGGGCGTGCTGGGCTCGACCGCCGGAACGATCGGCGCGGTCACGGCGCCGACCGGGTCTGATGCACCGAGTTGCCGAACGGCTCCGAGAGTTCATCGATGCGCGACGGCGGAATGTAGAGCTGGCTCTCGGTGTCGGGGACGATCTCCACGTGACGCGTGGTGTCCTTCATGCGATCCTGCATCACCTTCTTCTGCAGCATCATGATGCCGTAAATGAGCGCTTCCGGACGCGGCGGACAGCCCGGCACATACACGTCGACCGGAATGATCGTGTCGATGCCCTGCACCACGGCGTAGTTGTCGAACATGCCGCCCGTGGATGCGCACGCGCCCATGGAGATGACCCACTTCGGCTGCGGCATCTGCTGGTAGATACGACGAATCACCGGCGCGAGCTTGAGTGGCACGCGACCGGCACACAGCAGCACGTCGGCCTGTCGCGGCGAGTAGCTGAGTCGCTCCATGCCGAAGCGCGCGAGGTCGAAGCGGCTCGCGGCGGTCGCCATGAACTCGATGGCGCAGCAGGCCGTACCGAAAGGCATAGGCCAGAGCGAGCCAGCACGTGCCCAGTTCACCAGGAAATCGAGACGGGTTGTGATCCAGCCATCCTGCGCGCCGGGATCGACCTGTACGAGGCGGTTATCCGCGGGCGAGATCAATCCCACGTGAGCGCTCCCTTCTTCCAGACATAGACGAAGCCGACGACGAGAATGGCCGCGAACACGAGCATCTCCCCAAGGCCGAAGAACGATAGCTGCCCGACCGGACATGCCCCGGCAACCATCGGGACGTGGCAAGAGAGCTGCCGGTAATAGACGCCCCATGGGATCATGAACACCGTCTCGATATCGAAGACGATGAAGAGCATGGCGACGAGATAGAACTTCACCGAAACGCGTTCACGCGCATCACCGAGCGGGCTCATACCGGATTCGTACGGCTGCGACTTCACCATCGTGGGTTGCGGCCGCACCGTGAGATGCGCGATGCCGAGAATCAGCACCGCGTTGATGATCACGAAGCCCAACAGAAGCAGAACCGGGAGATAGTTTCGTAGCATCGCAGGTGCGAACGGATGGCCGCGCCAAGGCGCGTCCTTTGCTCGTGAAAGAATTCACAATGCAGCATGCGGAAGCTACCAGAAGGACCGCCCGCGCTCAACTGCAAGTCGCACCCCGACTTGGACGAACTAACCGACTAAGCCAGTTTGGCCTGTCGCGCTTCGCGTCCGTATTTTCCGCGGCAGTTTCGACTATGTTTCGCGCCGATCGTGCGCTGCGGAGAGGACCGGGTGGTCCTATCCGGCACGGCTCACCCTCTTCCCTCCCGCCTCATGGGGCTCTGCTCTGACCGCTGGATCACGCGTATGGCGCGTGAGCACGGCATGATCGAACCGTTCGAAGACCGTCAGGTCCGCGAAGGCGTCATTTCCTATGGCGTCAGCTCCTACGGCTACGACATGCGTGTCGCCCGGGAGTTCAAGATCTTCACGAACGTGCTCAGCTCGATCGTCGATCCGAAGGCCTTCGACCCGAAGAGCTTTGTCGAGTTCGAGGGCGACGTCTGCATCGTGCCGCCGAATTCCTTTGCGCTGGCCCGCAGCGTGGAGTACTTCCGCATTCCGCGCAATGTGCTCACGCTCACCGTCGGCAAGAGCACCTACGCCCGTTGCGGCATTATCACGAACGTGACGCCCTTCGAACCCGAGTGGGAAGGCTACGTCACGCTCGAGATTTCGAACACGACCCCGCTTCCGGCGAAGATCTACGCCAACGAAGGCATCGCACAGGTGGTCTTCTTCACGGGGGACGAGCCGCCCGAGGTGTCGTACGGTGACAAGAAAGGCAAGTATCAGGGGCAGCACGGCGTCACACTGCCGCGCATCTGAGCTGACAGGGCTGGGCGGTGGCTGACTTCGCGACGGACTCAGCCGCCGCCGTAGATGTATCGGCAGCCCCGATCCTGCGCCTGCTGTAGCGTCACGATCATGGCTGGCACGACGTCGATGCCGGGTAGGAGACTCGCCCGCGCCTCGTCCGCGAAGGCCGTCCGCAGCGTGGCATCCCCTCGCTGCGCCTCCGGTAGGAAGCGCTGTCCGGACGCGCGGATGGAATTATTGCAGGCCAGAATGATCACGCCGCGCGCGACAAGCTGTGCCACGAGAGCGATGTTTGCGTTCCGCGAGCCAGGCATCTGAAGCGTCTCGCCGATCGGATACTTCCCCCAGAGCACATCATTGAACAGCAGACCGATGGCTCGGCCGTTCAAGCCCACAACCACGCTACTGTCGGCATCGGTGAGGCCATACGCGCTCTTCTGCGTATCGAGAAAGGTCTGCGCCCAGCGCAACGCGATGCCGTCACTCGCCAGGTGCGAATGAAACACCACGCGGTGCTTGCCCTTCAGACGTGAGATCCACGGATCATCCGTCGCCGCGAGCAAAGGAGCACCGGGTGCGAGCGGCCGCTCGAGCGCGTCAGCAGAACGAGGAGCCGCGAAACCGAGCGCGGCACCGACCGTCACCACACGCGAAAGGAACGTGCGACGACCCGAGGTCGAGGGAGTGTCGTGCGTCATAGCAGTGCTCAGCGACGAGAGAGGAGTGAATCGGGAGAAACCCGACGAGCCAAGAGCGGACGATCCGGCGGCATCGGCTTTCCGGCCGCCGCCGCTGCGGTCGTCGCGTACGCCACGTCGACCGGCGGGTCCCCCTTCGGCCAGTCGCGCTCCTTGCCGGGATGATCCTGGCGCGGCCGCGTCAACACGAACGCGGCGATGTCGGCGGCTTCCTGCGCGGTGAGCGTGTCCGCGTGATCGAACGGCATGTTATGGCGAATGAATGTGGCGAGCGTATACTGCCGCGCCATGCCGGCGCCGATGGCGTAGCTCTCACTTCCCCACACCGCTGGCGCCGCCATCGCAGGCACCCCCGCCCCGCCGGCACCGTGGCAGCGGGCACACTGCCCCGCGTAGCCGATGTCGCCGCGCGCCGCGACCCCAACCAGCTTCACGGAATCGACTGGCGCCGGACGAGGTGACGACCGCATCGTCTCGAGATACGCCAACATGTCACGCATGTCCTGACCGTCTTCCGGCAGCATGCGCCCCGCCAAGCTGCGCGCGATGCACTCGTTCACGCGACGCGCCAACGTTTCTTCATAGCCGGGACGTGCGCGATAACGCGGATACCGCGCGGCGGTCCCCTGCCACGACATCGCGGTCGGCCGTGTGCCGTTGTCGAGATGGCAGCTTACGCAGCGCAGCGCATTGCCGCTGTGCTCCGGCAGCGAGTCGCGAAAAGCCGTCACCAGCGCGAGGCCGCGTTCCGCGTTGCCTGCGGTGGGAGCCGGAGCGTGCTCGGCGCACCCGATCAGGAGCGGCGTCAGCAGCAACGAGACGATCGAGCGAAAAAGAGAGGGAGCTCGCATACTCCAACATACGACAAAAATCGGGGGCGCGTTGCCGAAGCGACGCCCCCCCGATCTCGCAGCCACTCAGACCCAAATCGATCAGCTGGCGCTAGCCGCCTTGGGCTCCTGCCGCTTGGCGCTCGCCACGAGATAGTCTCGATTCATCTTCTTGATCACGTCGATACTGATCTCCTTCGGGCACGCTTCCTGACACTCACCGACCAGCGTGCAGTGTCCGAAGCCCTCGATATCCATCTGCTCGACCATGGCCAGCGCGCGCGTGTCACGCTCAGGCTGCCCCTGCGGCAACATGCCGAGGTGCGTGATCTTGGCCCCGGTGAACAGCGATGCCGACGCGTTCGGGCACGCGGCCACGCAGGCGCCGCAACCAATACAAGCCGCGGCGTCCATGGCCTCCTCGACCGTGTCCTTGCCGATCAGAATCGAGTTGGCATCACGCGCGCCGCCGGTATTCACCGACACGTATCCGCCCGCCTGAATGATGCGGTCGAACGATCCGCGATTCACTACCAGATCCTTCACGATCGGAAACGCCGATGCGCGCCATGGCTCGACCGTGATGATGTCACCGTCCTTGAAGGCACGCATGTGCAACTGACACGTAGCCGCACCGGCCCATGGCCCATGCGCCTGCCCGTTGATCATCATCGAGCACGAACCGCAAATGCCTTCGCGGCAATCGTGAGCGAAGGCGACCGGCACCTTCCCTTCCGTCGTGAGCTGCTCGTTGAGCAGATCGAACATCTCGAGGAACGACATGTCCGCGCTGACACCATCGAGAGTGTACGTCTCGAGCTTGCCCGGAGCCTGCGAGGCCGGCTGACGCCAGACGTTCAGTGTGAGCTTCATTACTTGTAGCTCCGGGTGGAGAGGTGCACGTTCTCGTACACCAAGGGTTCCTTGTTGAGAATCGGCGCGTTGCCTTCGCCCGCGAATTCCCAGGCGGCCACGTAGGCAAAGTCGTCGTCGTTTCGCTTCGCCTCGCCAGCGTCCTGGTATTCGACGCGGAAGTGACCGCCGCACGATTCTTCGCGGGCCAGTGCATCGCGGCACATCAACTCACCGAGCTCGATGAAGTCCGCCACGCGTCCGGCGTTCTCCAGCGCCTGATTCAAATTATCGCCACTGCCCGGCACGTTCAGGTTGCTCCAGAACTCCGCCTTGAGCGCCGGGATAAGCTCCAGCGCCTTGGTCAGTCCCTCTTTGGTGCGCGCCATGCCGCAGTACTCCCACATGATCTTGCCCAGTTCCTTGTGGAAGGAGTCGACCGAGCGCTTACCCTTGATGTCGAGGAAGCGCTTGGTCTGCGCGCGCACCGACTCTTCCGCCGCCTTGAACTCGGCGTGCGTGTTATCGACCTTGGCCAGCTTCGTACCGGCGATGTAATCACCGATCGTGTAGGGCAATACGAAGTAGCCATCGGCCAGTCCTTGCATGAGCGCGGATGCACCGAGACGGTTCGCGCCGTGATCGGAGAAGTTCGCCTCGCCGGCGACATGCAGGCCGGGGATGCTGCTCATGAGGTTGTAGTCCACCCACAGGCCACCCATCGTGTAGTGCACAGCCGGATAGATACGCATCGGCCGCTCATACGGATTCTCATCCGTGATGCGCTGGTACATGTCGAACAGATTGCCGTACCGTTCGGCAATCGTGTTCTTGCCAAGCCGCTTGATGGCATCGGCGAAGTCGAGATACACGCCGAGGCCGCCCGGGCCAACGCCACGGCCATCGTCGCACGCTTCCTTGGCGGCACGCGACGAAATGTCACGCGGCGCGAGGTTGCCGAAGCTCGGATACTTGCGTTCGAGGAAGTAGTCCCGCTCCGCCTCTGGGATCGCCGAGGGCTCGCGATTGTCGCCGCGCTTGATCGGCACCCACACGCGGCCGTCATTCCGGAGCGATTCTGACATGAGCGTCAGCTTCGACTGGTGATCGCCGCTGACCGGGATGCACGTCGGATGAATCTGCGTGTAGCACGGGTTGGCGAATGCCGCACCCTTCTTGTACGCGCGCCACGTCGCTGTCGTGTTCGAGAGCATGGCGTTCGTGCTGAGGTAGAACACGTTGCCGTACCCGCCCGTGGCGAGCACCACGGCATCGGCCGCATGCGACGTGATCTTGCCGGTGAGCAGGTTACGCGTCACGATACCGCGTGCATGCCCGTCGACGACGACGACATCGAGCATTTCCTCGAACGTGTGCATCTCCACGCCCTTGAGCGACACCTGACGCTCGAGCGCCGAGTACGCACCGAGCAGCAGCTGCTGACCAGTTTGACCACGGGCGTAGAACGTACGCGAGACCTGGGCACCGCCGAAGGAGCGGTTGGCCAGCAGACCGCCGTACTCACGCGCGAACGGCACACCCTGGGCAACGCACTGATCGATGATGTTCACCGACAGCTGCGCGAGGCGATACACATTGGCTTCACGGGCGCGGAAGTCGCCGCCCTTGATCGTGTCGTAGAACAGCCGACGAATGGAATCGCCGTCGTTCTGATAGTTCTTGGCGGCGTTAATACCACCCTGCGCGGCGATCGAGTGCGCGCGGCGCGGCGTGTCGTGGTACACGAAGCACGACACCTTGTACCCGAGCTCCGACATGGTGGCCGCCGCCGACGCACCGGCGAGGCCGGCACCGACCACGATCACGCTGTGGCGTCGCTTGTTGGCCGGGTTCACCAACTTCATCGAGAAACGATGCTGGTCCCACTTTTCCTGGAGGGGACCGCTCGGAATCTTCGCGTTCAGGTCGAGCATATCAGTGGGTCTCCGCAGCGGGCGTCGCCAGCGCAGTGGCCGCCGACGATTCGGCAAGCGGTGGTGCCGGCGCAAACTTGCCGAGCACGGCGGCAATCGGGATGATCATGAAACCGGCGGCGACGATGATCGCGATGGCCAGCGCCACGCGACGCTTCAGCGGATGTGCCGACGGTCGGGCTACACCCAGCGTGCGCACGACGGCCCAGCTGCCGTGATACAAGTGCAAGCCGAGCGCGGCCATCGCCAGGACATAGAACGCCGCCATCAGCGGATTCGACAATAGGATGCGTACGTTGTTGTACGGATCGAGGTGTGTGAAGTCCGGATGAATCGCGCCGATCGTGAGCTGCAGCAGGTGCGCTACAATGAAGACCAGCAGCAACACGCCGCCCCAACGGATCGTGCGCGCGGCGAACGTGGTGACCTGCGGACGGCGATCCGCGTACCCTTCCGGGCGGGCGGCGCGCGACAGCATCGTGAGCTGGTACGCGGCCACCGCATGGAGAACCACCGCGGCAATGAGCGCCACACGAACCGCCCAGAGCAACGGCATGCTCGTGCGCAGCAGGAGCGCGTAGTGATACATGGCCTCCTGCCCCTTGAACATGAGCAGATTGCCGGACATGTGGCCAATGACGAACAGGATCCCGATGATCCCGGTCACCGCCATCACGATCTTCTTGCCGATCGTGCTTTGCCAGAAACGCGAGAGAACGTACATAGGCTGGGTCAGAAGAAGAAACCGGCGCGTTCACCGTGGTGATCGCGCCGGTCCCGTCAGAATCAGAGGGAGATCACGGACATCGGCTCGCGCACAGCTTGTGCGGAGCGTTCGAGTGCGGCGCGCTCGTCGTCGGTAAGGTCGATTTCGAGGATCTTCTCGAGACCGTTGCAACCGAGCTTGCAAGGCACGCCGAGGAACAGACCCGACAAGCCATACTCACCTTCGAGCCACGCGGCACACGGCAAGATGCGCTTGCGATCATGCACGATCGCTTCGACCATCTCCACAGCACCCGACGACGGCGCATAGTACGCCGAGCCCGTCTTCAGATACTTCACGATCTCGGCGCCGCCATCGCGCGCGCGCTGCACGATCGCGTCGAGCTGCTCGCGCGGCATCAGCTGCGTGACCGGGATGCCGCTGATCGTGGTGTAGGAAATGAGCGGCACCATCGTGTCGCCGTGTCCGCCAAGCACCATCGCTTGAATGTCACGCACCGACACATCGAGCGCTTCGGCGATGAACGACCGGTAGCGCGCCGTGTCGAGCACGCCGGCCATGCCGATCACGCGCTCGCGCGGGAAGCCCGTCACCTGCTTCGCGACGTAGCACATCACGTCGAGCGGGTTCGAGACCACGATGACGATGGCGTTCGGCGACGTGGCCTTGATCTGCTCAGACACCGACTTCACGATGCCCGCGTTCGTGTTCAGCAGGTCGTCACGCGACATCCCCGGCTTGCGGGCGATACCAGCGGTGATGACGACGATGTCCGATCCGGCGGTTTCCTCGTAGCCGTTCGTGCCAATGACGCGCGTATCGAATCCTTCGACGGGCGCCGACTCCCACTGGTCGAGTCCTTTGCCCTGCGGGATGCCGTCGACGACGTCGACCATCACCACCGTGCGTCCAAGCGACTTCTCGGCGATGCGTTGCGCCGTCGTGGCGCCGACATTGCCCGCGCCAACGACCGTGATCTTATTGACCATGTTGTGCCGGTTCTCCGAACGGGTGTCCGAGCGAAGTGAAATGATGCGGAGGGCGAAGCGCGAGCTAAATCGCGGTTAGACGGTTAGTCACACATCGTCGCTGCGAAGAGGACAGCAATCGCAACATAGAGGGCTGCACCGACGCGAGCAACACGAGCGGCCACGCTGATACCGAGAATGCCCGCCGAGCGGTTAGCCGCCGACCTGACTGAGCGCCCGCAGACCGCCTACGCGCATCTGGAGGAGCTCGTGGGCCTTTGGCTTCTCGGCCAACGCCTGGAGAAACAAAGGCGCGAGCGGCGTACCGCTGCGGATCGCATCGCGCAGCAGAACTTCATGGTCGCCGAACAAACAGGTGCGTAGTCTCCCGTCGGCCGTGAGGCGCACGCGGTTGCACCGCTCGCAGTACGTGTGTGTCATCGGCGTGATCACGCCAACGGTGCCGGCCGCGTCGGGATAGCGGTAGTAGACCGCCGGTCCGTTCCCGCGCGCCGGTCCGGAATCCGGCTGCAACGCGTCGACGGCACGAATGCGGGCGAGCACCTCATCCGTCGGGACCACGTGATCGAAGGTCAGCTCGCGCAATTCCCCCACCGGCATGAGCTCGATGAAGCGCACGTGCCAAGGATTCTCGCGGGTCAGCGCCGCAAAGTCGGCGATCTCGTCGTCATTGATCCCACGCATCACGACGACATTGATCTTGATCGGTCCAAGTCCTGCGTCCTGCGCGGCCTTGGCCGATGCGACCAAATCGAAGTGGAGATCGCGACGCGCGATCTTGACCACACGATCGGGACGCAGCGAGTCGGCGCTGATGTTGACGCGATCGAGACCCGCGTCAGCCAGTTCAGCGGCCATCGTCGGCAGCTTTACGCCGTTGGTGGAGAGCGCGATATCCTCGATCCCCGGGATGTCGCGTAACATGCGTACCAGCGTGGCAAGTTGCGGTCGGATCGTGGGTTCGCCGCCCGTAATGCGAAGCCGTCGCAACCCCATGGGCGCGAGCTGCCGCACCACATCGGCGATCTCCTCGTAGCGCAAAATCTCCGTTTTCGGCAGCCACGGGAGTCCTTCCAGCGGCATGCAGTACTGGCAGCGGAAGTTGCAGCGATCGGTGACGGATATGCGCAGATACTCGATCTTCCGACCGAACTGATCATGCGACTCACCGAGCACGGGCGTCGGCATAACGGGTGCGCTCATGCGCGCACCTTCGTCGGATCGATCCACTCGCGATCACCGCTCACGTAGTGCTCGCGCTTCCAGATCGGTACGCGCTGCTTGAGCGCTTCGATCACGTCGCGTGCTCCGTCCATCGCTTGCGCGCGATGCGCGTGCGCTGCGACGATCGCGACGCTTGCCTCACCGATCTCGAGCGTACCGACCCGGTGCTCAACCACCAACCGCAGGCCGGCGGTACGCGCGCACGTTTCTTCCGCGATTGCCCGTAGCTCCGACTCCGCCATGGGCGCGTAGGCCTCGTACTCCATACCGCTTACCGGTCGTCCGTCGTTCAGATCACGCACGGTGCCCAGGAACATCGACACGGCGCCGACACCCGGCGCCTGCGCGCGCGACAACAGCGCTCCCACATCGATCGGCGTCGTGACGATCGCCACATGCAACACACCATGCGCAGACATCGTCATCCTCCCGCCACCGGTGGGATCAGCGCGATCTCATCGCCGACCTGCACGGCCGAGTCTTCGCGCACCCAGGTGCGATTCACGGCAACTAATGGCGCCGCCGGCAGCCGATCCCCACCGGGCATCGTTCGGATGACGCGCACGAGGTCGGCCACTTGGCAGGGCGCCTCGAGAGGTACCTCGAGGCGACGGGCGCCAAAAGCGTCGGCATACGAAGCGAACAGCAGGACGGGAATGCTCATGTCGTGTACAAGATAGCCCTCGGTACCGCGTTCGGTTCCGTGAAACTACACAAACAGCAGCGCCCCGCTCGCGTGACGCGCGGCGGGGCGTTGCATGGCGATGCGATCGTGCGACGACGGCGAGTTACGCCTCGTTCATCTCGTCGCCTTCTTCGTCCTCGAGCATGCTCTCGTCCACGCCGGCCACCATCGCCCGCAGCTCCTTGCTCGGCTTGAAGACTGGGACAGGACGCGCTGACACCTCGACGGGGGAGCCGGTGCGCGGATTTCGCGCCATCCGCGTCTTGCGCTGCCTGATCTTGAACGTGCCGAAACCACGCACTTCGATATTTTTTTGCTCCTGAAGGGCTTCCTTGATCGCGTCAAGAAAGGCGTCAACCACCCGCGCACAATCCTTCTTAGAGATGGTCGGTCCGGCCGTCCGCGCGATACGCGCCGTGACGTTCTCAACCAGATCGGCTTTCGTCATGGACTCTACCAAGGGGTCGACGTGCCGTCCCAGTGTCGGGAGCTGCTGGCACGCATCGAAGATCAAGCGAAGGAAGCGAACGTATGACCTTAGTGCTTATCAGTCAAGCGTTTGGGTCACTTCACTGACGACGATTTCTAAGGGCCTCGAGAAACCGATCGAACAGGGGGACCGCATCGTGTGGTCCCGGCGCCGCCTCAGGATGGTACTGCACCGCGAAGATCGGCAGCGTCCGGTGACGCAACCCTTCGACGGTGCCATCGTTGAGGTTGACGTGGGTAATCGCGAGATCCGGTGCCCCCTCGACTCCCTCGACTGAACCCACCACGGCGAAGCCGTGGTTCTGCGAGGTGATGAGCACCTTGCCGGTTTCCAGATCCTTGACCGGCTGGTTTCCCCCCCGGTGTCCGAACGGCATCTTCTCGGTGCGTGCCCCGAAAGACAAACCGATCAGCTGATGACCGAGACAGATACCGAACATGGGCGTCTTGGTCGCCGCGATCTCACGAATCGCTGCCGGCGCGTAGATCACCGCGTCCGGATCCCCCGGACCGTTGGACAGGAACACCCCGTCCGGGTTCATCGCGAGCACGCGGTCGGCTGGGGTATCCGACGGCACCACGGTCACACGGCAGTCGTGTGCCTCGAACAAGCGCAGAATATTTCGCTTGATCCCATAGTCATAGGCCACGACGTGATAGGTGGCGTCGGGTTTCCCCCAGGAGTAGACCTCCCGGGTAGACACCACCGTCGCCAGATCGAGCCCTTCCATACTCGGGCAGCCTTCCAGCACCGCCAGCGCTTCGCGGGACGGCGTGTCACCAACCCCGATGACGCCACGCATGACTCCGGCGGAACGGAGATGCTTGGTGAGGCGACGCGTGTCGACCTCGGTCAGCACCGGTACCTGATGCTCCTCGAGCCATTCGCGCAGGCCGCCGGTGGCGCGCCAGTTCGAGTAGGTCGGCGAGAGCTCACGAACCACGACGCCCGCGACCTGGGGCTTCGCCGATTCGGGATCTTCGGTGTTCACGCCGTAATTGCCGATCTGCGGAGCCGTCAGCACGACCGTCTGTCCGCGATACGAGGGGTCGGTGAAGACCTCCTGGTAGCCGGTCATGTTCGTAGTGAAAACCACTTCCGCCACGGTGGGCGCTGTCGGTCCGACGAGTCGGCCGAGAAAAAGGGTTCCGTCCTCGAGGAGGAGGAACCCCTTGGGAGGCAACGTGCTCACGCGTCGGTTACGGCTGCTTGGCGGGTGCCGCCGGCGCGGCCGGAGCGGCGGGCTGCTGCGTCAGCGGCGCGGCGGGAGCGGCACCGCCAGCGGGCGCGGACGACGGCGCGCTCGGCGTCGCCAGCTTGTCGAGCACCGACTTGGGCGACGTGCCACGCGAGGACATGATCTGCAGAATGAACGCGAGGCCGAGGAACAGGCCACCACACCACCAGCTCGCCTTCGTGAGCAGGTTGCCCGCCTGACGCGTGCCGATTACGGAGTCAGACGACGAGCTGGCCCCGCCAAAGCTGGCCGCCAACCCACCGCCCTTACCGGACTGAAGGAGCACGGCGATCGCCAGAATGATCGCGTCGAGGATGAGCAGAGTCAGCAGGAACGTGTACATGTCACGAAGCCGGAATCGAGTGCGTTCTGAGTGCGCGAAAGTCGCGCCAGCCTTCAAACATGGCTGAGGAAATGTGCCGAGGCAAGTCCTTCCCCACCCAACAGTTGCGACGAATTGGGTAGGTAGTGGGAAAGACTCAGCTACGAACGATGCTCGCCCAACTGTCGGCGTCGAGCGACGCACCGCCCACGAGAAGCCCATCAACATCCGCTGCCGACAACAGCGTCGCCGCGTTCCCTCGGTTTACCGACCCGCCGTACAGAATGGGAACGCCCGCTGCCGCCTTCTCTCCCAAGCGACTGCCAAGTGCGGCGCGGAGCACACTGTGAATGGCGCTGGCGTCCTCAGGGGTGGCCGTCCGCCCGGTACCGATGGCCCACACTGGCTCATACGCGAGCATGATCCCAGCCGCCTGACTGTCGTCGAGCTCGGCGAGACCCGCGGTCAACTGACGTTCGACGACCGACGCCGTAGCCCCCGCTTCGCGCTCTTCCAGTGTTTCGCCGACGCAGAGCATCGGGACGAGACGCGCCTGGCAGATCAACGCCATCTTCTTGGTCGTCATCTCGTCCGTTTCGCCGAAGACGTGCCGACGCTCGGAGTGACCGACCAGCACCACGCGAGCGCCCACATCACGTGCCATCAGCACCGAGTTTTCGCCGGTGAACGCGCCCTGCGCCTCGGAGTGGACGTTCTGCACGCCCACCCAGATGTCCGGTCGCTCGCGCAGACCATCCACGACCGTCGTCACCGTGATGGCCGAGGGAAAGAAGACCAGCGTGCGGTCGTTCATCTTCGGCGCCTGCGCGAGGAAGCGCTGGAGAAACGCTTTCGCGTCGGTCGGGCCGTGATTCAGCTTCCAGTTGGCGGCGATGACGGGCTTGTGATGCATGAGCGGTAGAAGACCGATGAAGTGTGAAGTAGGGGAGGCGCGCGAATCGCGGATCGGAGATCAGCGAAGGTCGAGCGCGGAGACGCCAGGCAGGTCCTTCCCCTCGAGGAACTCGAGCGAGGCGCCGCCACCCGTCGACACATGCGACATCTTCGACTCGAGCCCGGCTTCGGCGACGGCAGCGGCGGAATCGCCACCGCCAATGATCGTGGTCGCCCCATGATCGGTGGCCACCGCCATCGCCCGCGCCACCGCGAAGGTACCCGCGTCGAACGGCGGCTTCTCGAACACGCCCATCGGTCCATTCCAGAGCACCGTGCGCGCCGACTCGATCAAGGCGCGGTACTGTGCGACGCTGGCCGGGCCGATGTCGAACATAGCCTCGCCGGCCGGAATGGACTCACGACCGACCACGCGCGCGTCGCTTCCCGCGTCCATCGACGGCGCGATCATCGCATCGACCGGCAGCACCAGCTTGTCACCAGCTCGCGCCAGCAAGTCCTTCGCCATCTCGAGTCGATCAGGCTCGACCAGCGAGTTGCCGGTTTCGCAGCCCATCGCGCGAAAGAACGTGCAGGCCATCGCGCCGCCGATCAGCAGGTGGTCGACCTTCGGAAGCAGCGCCTCCACCACGTCGATCTTCCCCGAAATCTTGGAACCGCCGAGAATGGCCACGAACGGACGTGCCGGCGCCGCGAGCGCGCCGCCGAGATAGGCGAGCTCCCGCTCCATCAACAAACCTGCAACCGCAGGCCGGCAGTACTTCGCCACGCCGGCGGTGCTCGCGTGCGCGCGATGCGCCGCACCGAACGCGTCGTTCACGTACAGATCGCCCAACTCGGCAAGCTGCTGCGAAAGCGCGTCATCGTTCTTCTCCTCGCCGGCGAGGAAGCGGGTATTCTCCAGCAACAGGACTTCCCCGTCGGCAAGCGCATGTGTCGCCGCGACGGCAGCCGCACCGATCGTCTCGCCGAGAAAGTGTACGGGGCGCGGGAGCAATTGCTTCAGCCGAGTAGCAACGGGGGCCAGTGAATACTTGGCCTCCGGCGCTCCCTTGGGCCGTCCGAAGTGCGCCAGCAACACCACCTTCGCACCCTGATCGAGCAGGGTCGTGATCGTGGGCAGCGCGGCCGTGATACGGGTGTCGTCGCTGACCGCACCGGCCTCGTCGAGCGGCACGTTGAAGTCGACGCGCACGAGGGCGCGCTTGCCAGCAAGGTCGGCAGCGGAAAGATCGCGAATGGTGCGAGTCGTCATGGCGGGAAATTACGACGGAAGTGATGTCGCGAGCGAACGGCCCAGCGACGCACGAGCCCCGGCACGCAGGCACCGGGGCTCGTGAACGAACACGCGAACAGGTTGAACGAACGACCGCGTGCGAACGCCCGGAGCGCTTAGAGGCGAGCGCCGACGAAGCGAAGCATGTCGACGCATCGCGACGAGTAGCCCCACTCGTTGTCGTACCAGCCGGAGATCTTCACGAGCGTGCCGTCGATGACGATCGTGCTGAGCGCGTCAAGTGTGCACGAATGCGGATCGCCGACATAATCGATGGAGACCAGCGGCACCTCGCTGTAGCCCACGATGCCAACAAGGGAGGTCTCCGAGGCGCTCCTGAACGCCGCATTGACTTCTTCCTTCGTGACCTTGCGCTCGACGACGCACGTGAGGTCGGTGAGCGAGACATCGGGCGTCGGCACGCGCACGGCGATACCATCGATCTTGCCCTTCACTTCCGGAATCACGAGCGACGTGGCCTTGGCGGCACCCGTCGTCGTCGGGATCATCGACACGGCGGCTGCACGGGCGCGACGCAAGTCCTTGTGCGGAAGATCGAGGATGGACTGATCGTTCGTGTAGCTGTGGATCGTCACCATCGATCCGTGCACAAAGCCGAAATTGTCACGGATGATCTTGACCATCGGCACGAGACAGTTGGTCGTGCACGACGCATTGGAGATGATGTGATGCGACGCCGGATCGTACTTGTCGCTGTTCACACCCATCACGATCGTGATGTCTTCGTTCGTGGCCGGTGCCGAAATGATGACCTTCTTGGCGCCCGCGTCCATGTGCTTCTTGGCATCGGCGGCCACCGTGAAGCGGCCGGTCGATTCGAGGACGATGTCGACGCCCATTTCGCCCCAGCCAAGCTTGGCCGGGTCGCGCTCGGCCAGAATGCGGATACGATCACCGTCGATCGTGATGCTCTCGGCATCATGACTGACCTCGCCGTCGTAGCGCCCGTGCACCGAGTCATACTTGAAGAGGTGCGCCAACGTGGCGGTGTCAGTGAGGTCGTTGATGGCAACGAAGTCGAGGTCAGCGACGCCCTGCTGCTTGGCGGCGCGAAGCACCTGGCGGCCGATGCGGCCGAAGCCGTTGATGCCTACGCGAATAGCCATTCGTGTCAGTTCCGGAGGAAGTCGTAGTCAGAAACGGCACGGTCGCCCGGTTCAGGCGCACGTCCGAACGTCACACAGGAGATGATGCGCGCGCCGCCGTCCGCCAGAGCCTGAGCGCACGCGTTGATCGTCGCCGCCGTGGTGATCACATCGTCAACCAGCACGATGTGTGCCCCCCGGAGACGCGTATGGGCGCGACCTACCGCCACGAACGCACCGGAAACGTTGCTTGCCCTCTCCAACGGTGTCAACCGCACCTGCGATCTGGTGTTGCGATTGCGCTCGAGCACGTCGGTCCACACTGGTATCCGCCATTCGTCGGACAGGGCACTGGCGAGTCGTTCCGCCTGATTGTAGCCGCGTTCACGCTGTCGGGTGATCGAGAGCGGCACAGGTACGAGCGCCGAGCGCTCGCGCACCACATCCGGCGGCCATTCCAGACGGGCCATGCGTCGGGCCATCGGCTTCGCGACGGCGTGCCATCCGTCGTACTTGAGCGCGTGGACCAGCGCCGCGCCCGTCCCTTCGTCCATACGGCACACGGAGCGCACGGCACGGATGGTCGGCGCCAGCCGGCTGCACCAACGGCACGGCGGGATCACACCCGAGGGGCTGGCCTCGACCGGCAACGGCATCGACGGCGACAGGCGAGGCTGCCCGCAACGTCCGCACTGGGGCCAACTGAGGCGCACCACCCGGGCCAGGCACGCCTGACAGACGATGCCATCGGCGTCTGCGCGGTGCAACGAACGGCAAATGGCGCAGGCCGACGGCAGCAGCAGGTCCACCATGCCCTGCGCCGTCTCTCGCGCCACACGTGCGACCGCCGCGAACCGGCGTTCGGGACGGCGCCGCGGTTCGTCACGGCCCGTCATGGACTGCCATGGGTCGGTGGTGCGGCGTCGAGCGCCCCCCACATCGTCTCACGCGGAGCCGGTACGTCGAACCACGTTTCGAAAGCCGAGGCCCCCTGCTCCACGAGCATGCGGAGCCCGTCTTCGGCACGATGTCCGGCCTCGCGGACGGCGGCGATCCACGGCGTGAGTCCGCGTCGATACACCAGATCGAAGACGGCACAGCGAGCAGGCAGGAATGCGACCGGCATCGGAAGCGCGTCGTCGCGCAGGCCGATCGGCGTCGCATTGATGACCAGGCCCGCACGGCGAACGACTCGCTCGATCGCGTCGGGCGGCACGATCTCGGCGGGAATGGATAGGCGTTCCGACAAAGCGTGCGCACGCGCGGTGGTCCGGGCCACAATCGTGAGGCGGTGATAGCCCAGGGAGTGGAGCGCAACCAATGTCGCCGCCGCCGACCCACCGGCGCCGAGAAGCACGACGGATGTGTCACCTGCCGCGGAGCTGTCCACCGGGAGGAGCGCACGAATCGTGGCGGCCGCGCCGTCGACATCGGTGTTATGGCCGATGAGATCGCCCTGCTCCGTCCAGAACGTATTCACGGCGCCGGTTCGAAGCGCGACTGGCGTGCACCTCGCGACCAGCGCGGTCGCCGCTTCTTTGTGCGGGATCGTGATGTTCCCGCCTGCCCCCTCCGCCGCGAGTCGTCTCAGCGCGTCGGCCAGCCCATCGGGCGCGACGTCCTCCCGGTCGTACACGAGGGGAATAGCCGTCTCGAGCAACGCCGCGTTCTGGAAGACCGGTGAGAGCGAGTGCGCCACCGGGTGACCGAGGATGACCAGACGCGACGGGCGCTCCGCCGCACGGACCACGCGCTCCTGACGATGCTCCGTCACGGGCAACGACTCAGTGCGCGCTGCGGGAACGATCAGCGACGATCCGATCGAGCACGGGGCCGATGGCTTGCTCGAGCTCCACGAACGTGGCACGGTACACGTCGAGGTCACCACCGAACGGATCACTTACCGGACGAGGCGTGCCACCGGAGAAGTCGGTCAGGAGCCACGATCGGCCCGTGCCGCCAAGCGCCTCCGCCCGATCGAGATGATGCGGGCCCATGGTGAGAATGAGCTGCGCGCCGCTCACGAGTTCTTGCGCGAGCGGGCGCGATCGATGATCGCCGAGATCGATGCCATGCTCGAGCGCGACCAACAGCGCGCCGTCGGACGCCGGCGCATCGGCCCACGCACTGGTGCCGGCGCTTCCCACCGTGAGATCCGTGATGCCACGATCGGCAATCATCCGCCGCGCGATTGCCTCGGCGAGCGGACTGCGACAGGTATTACCGGTACAGACGAAGAGCAGATGCATGCGTAGCGCGCCCCTCGGCGTTTGCTAGGTATCGCCCACGAGATCCGGCACGCATTCACGCAACTGGATCGCTGTCAGTACTCCAGGGCGGATCACACGAGCGCGACGGCCGGTGCAATCCACCACCGTAGACGAGCGCGACGGCGCCAGCCGACCCCCGTCGAGCACGTGCAGCAGTCCGCGATGAATTGCGTCGGGCCACTGCTGTACAATTTCAGCGGCCGTCATCGCCGGCGGAACCCCGGGTCGATTCGCGCTCGTACTCGTGATCGGCTCGCCGTAGGCTGCGAGGAGGCGCTGCAGCCCGACGTGCGGCGTCCACCGTACCGCCACACCACCCTCCGGTCCGCGTAAGCGCGGCGACACGCGCTGATCGCCCCCGCGGAGCACCAGCGTGAGCGGTCCAGGCCAAAAACGAGCCGCCAACGTCGAGGCATAAGTCGGCAGATGTAGATCGAGTCGCGCAATCTGCGCCGGATCGTTGATGAGCAGCAGGAATGGCTTTCCCGGCGGCCGACCCTTCAGCTGCACCAGCGCTTCGACGGACTCGTGGTCGACGGCCGTTCCGAAGCCGTATACGGTCTCGGTCGGGTACGCGAGGACGCGCCGTTCGCTGAGGTGCACAATCGCATCACGTAGCGCCCCCTCGACCTCGACAGGAGACCAGAAGGGCACGGTGAGCGCCTCACGATGCACCGACACGGCCGCCTACTCCGGCAGCAGGCTGAGAGCGTCGGCGCGAGCGAAATCGACGTCCTCGGTGATCTTCATGCCGCGTTCGCTACCACGTACCACAACGACGGGTAACCCGAGGCGCTCACACAGCCCGGCGTCGTCGGTCGCCCCGACGCCATCGCGCCGCGCCGCGATGTGCGCCTGCTCGAGCATCGTACGCGGAAACGCCTGCGGTGTTTGCGCGCGCCACAGATTCGTGCGATCCACCGTGCGTACGATGCGGCCGTCGGCGTCGACTTCCTTCAGCGTATCGACCACGGGAAGCGCCGCTACGGCGCCGTGCCCTTTGCGAGCTTCGGCGATCACCCGGTCGATCGTGGCATCCGTCACCAGCGGTCGCGCCGCATCGTGGACAACGGCGATGACCACCTCCTCGGGGAGATCTTCGAGTCCGTTCACGACGCTTTCGTGCCGCTCGCGACCGCCCACCGATACCAACAACCGGTCCACATCGCACTGGAACAGCCACGGCGGCGGATCGGCCGCGTACGCCTTCGGCAGCACCACCACGACGATCGCCACATCGGGGCGCGCCATGAACGACTGCACACTGTGCAGCAGCGCCGGCTTTCCCGCCACCCAACGGAACTGCTTGAGCTCCGCACTGCCCGTGCGCGAGCCTGAGCCACCGGCCACGATCACCACGCCGACGTCACGAACGACACCATCATGTGCGATGGCCTCGTCGCCTCGTGACGTGATCACTGGCGGCGGAATCACGCGGCGCGGCGCTGCTGGCGACTCACTCATGTTGCATCCTTACCGACCGTTTTTTGTAGCACATCCGCCAACGTCCGCACGCCAACCAGCGTGATGTCACCCGGCACACGTCGCGGGATCGCACGGTCCGAGAGATAGGCACGCGTCATACCGAGCTTTGCCGCTTCGGCCAGGCGCCGCTCAACCTGCGACACCGGACGCACTTCGCCTCCCAGCCCGACTTCGCCGAGGAAGATGGCCTGCGCCGGGAGCGGCTTGTCGACCACGCTCGAGGCAATGGCGGCCACGATGGCAAGATCCACGCTTGGCTCCTGCACGCGCATACCGCCGACGATGTTGCAGAACACGTCGAGATGCGCACACGAAAAGCCGCCACGCTTGTCGAGCACGGCCAGCAGCAGTGCCAGTCGGCGCGCGTCGATGCCGTTCGCGACGCGTTGCGGTGTACCGAACCCGGCCCGCGCAGCGAGCGCCTGCACTTCCACGAGCACTGGTCGCGTGCCTTCCATGAGAGCGCAGACCGCACTTCCGCTGGCCACGTCACGTCGATCGCCGAGAAAGAGTGCCGACGGATTCTCCACGGGAATCAGTCCCGTGCCAACCATGCGGAACACGCCGATCTCGTCGACCGAGCCGAAGCGATTCTTCGTGGCGCGCAGCACGCGATGATCGAGCGTCCCATCGCCTTCGAAGTACAGCACGGTGTCGACGATGTGCTCGAGCGTTTTCGGACCGGCAATCCCGCCGCCCTTGGTCACGTGACCGATCACGAACACGGCCGTCCCTGTGTCCTTCGCAAAGCGCATGAGACGCGCAGCGCACTCGCGTACCTGTCCCACGTTGCCCGGTGCGCCTTCGAGCAGCTCGGTGTGCACAGTCTGAATCGAGTCGACGATCAGCACACTGATGCGCCGACCGTCGGCCGCCGGCTGCGATGCCGTGGCGAGAATCGTTTCGAGTGACGTTTCCGTGAGCAGCGCGACCGACGATGCGTCCTCTGCCAACCGATCAGCGCGCAGTCGCACCTGCAGCGCGCTCTCTTCGCCGGACACGTACAATGTGGCCAGTCCGGCGTTCTCAAGTCGAGCGGCCACCTGCAGCAGCAGCGTGCTCTTGCCGATACCGGGCTCGCCGCCCACAAGCACCATGCTGCCGGGCACAAGGCCACCACCAAGCACGAAATCGAACTCGTTGAGCTGCGTGGTCCAGCGCGGCGTATCTGCCGCCGTAACTCGACCGAGGGTGACCGTCGCGGCGGCGATGCCGGGCACACTCCGCGCTGCCGTGCGCTTGCTGGTCGGCGCGTTGGAGACCATCTCTTCGCCGAGGGTATTCCACGCGTCACAGCTCTCGCAGCGTCCCGCCCACTTGGGAAACTCCGCGCCGCATTCGGTGCAACGATAGACCGTCTTCGCCTTAGCCATTACCGCGAAATCAGAAGGGCGTCCCGCCGAAATCATCGGCGCCCTTCACCAGCTTCGGTCCGCCGAAATCCGACTTCGGTCCACCAAAATCGTTGGGCGCTTGCCGGGCCGAAAAGTTGTCGAAACGCGTGTACTGCTTGTGGAAGTACAATCGCGCGCTGCCGATCGGACCGTTACGCTGCTTGCCGATGATGATCTCCGCACGTCCCTCGAGGTCCGGATCCTTGAGTCGGCCATTCTCGTCGCGCTCAGCGTACACTTCCTGCCGGAAGATGAACATGATGACGTCGGCGTCCTGCTCGATGGCGCCGGACTCACGAAGGTCGGAGAGCTGCGGACGTCCCTTGTCATCACCGGTGCGTTGCTCCGGCGCACGCGACAGCTGCGACAGCGCCACCACCGGCACGCCGAGTTCCTTCGCGAGCGCCTTGAGGCCGCGCGAGATCTGGGAGACTTCCTGCTGTCGGTTCTCGACACCGGCAGGCCCCGTCATGAGCTGCAAGTAGTCGACGATGATGAGCCCGAGGTCGTGTTCGGACTTGAGTCGCCGCGCCTTGGCGCGCATGTCGAGCAGGGTGATGCCGGGCGTGTCGTCAATGAAGATGGGCGCATGGCTCAGGATACCAGCGGCCTGCGCCAAACGTGGCATCGATTCGTCGAGCGCCCTACCGCCTTTACGCAACGCCTGCGCGTCGATGAGCGCCTCCGAGGCGAGCATACGCTGCACGAGCGACTCCTTGCTCATTTCGAGCGAGAAGAACGCCACCGGCACCTTGGCCGTTATGGCAGCGTGCTGTGCGATGTTGAGCGTGAAGGCGGTCTTACCCATGGACGGACGCGCGGCCACGATCACGAGGTCTGCCGGCTGAAAACCGGAGGTCATGAAATCGAGTTCATTGAACCCGCTCGGCACACCGGTGATGGCCGCCTCGCGTTGCGCGAGCAGCTCCAACTTCTCCATCGCCGGCCAGAGCAGCTCCTTGATGCGCGAGAAGCCGGTCCGTTCTCTCGTTTGGCTCAACGAAAAGATGCGTGATTCCGCCGAGTCGAGCAGATCCGACGCAGCCGTGCGTCCTTCGAAGGCCTCCGATACGATTTCGGTCGACACTTCGATGAGTCGGCGCAGCAGGGCGCGCTCTTTGACGATGCGCGCATGATACTCCACGTTCGCGACCGTCGGCACGGCATCGAGCAGAAATCCGAGATACTCGCGGCCACCGGCGTGTTCGAGTTCACCGCGGCGCTCCAGTTCATCGGCGAGCGTGAGCGGATCGATGACGCCGCCGCGCTCCGTTATCGAGATCATGGCGCGGAAGAGGCGACGATGTCCCTCGCGGTAGAACATCGTGTCGTCGACATGCTCCGCCGCACGCATCACGGCGTCGGCGTCGAGCAACATGGCGCCGAGCACGGCCTGCTCGGCCTCCTCAGACCAGGGGGGCCGGCGTTCCTTGAACGGATCGCGCGGGGCCGGGGTGGCAGTATTGGGGACGACGAGACTGGTCATGGAGCGGTTGAGTCCGCGCTGGCAGCGCGCGATGCATCGAGAATGCGACGGGCGAGCTTCACATCGTCCCACGTGGGACGCTTCCACGCTTCGTTGCGCAGCAACGCCGCCGGATGGTACGTGACGATGAGCGGGACGCCGTGAAACCGGTGTATGCGGCCCCGCAGCGCACCGATACCGGTGGTGGTCTGCAGGAGCGTCTGCGCCGCGAATCGACCGAGCGCCAGGATGACGCGCGGGCGCACGAGTTCGATCTGTCGCAGCAGGTACGGCTGGCACGCGATGACTTCATCCGGCAGCGGATCGCGATTGCCTGGCGGCCGATGCTTCAGCACGTTGCAGATGAAGACGTCCTCGCGCGACAGCTGAATCGCCCCAAGAATCTTGGTCAGCAACTGGCCGGCCTCGCCGACGAATGGCCGACCTTGTTCATCTTCGTTTGCTCCCGGCGCTTCGCCCACGCAGAGCAGTTCGGCCTGTGGATTTCCTTCGCCCGGTACGTGATGCTTGGCTGACTTGTACAGCGCGCAGCGCGTGCAGCTGGCCACGTGCTGGGCGATCTCCTCGAGGGTGGGCAGACTGGCCACCTCGGGTGCCGCATCGATCACACGCAGTCGGCCGGCTTCGATCCCGAGTGGGAGTTCAAGCGCCGACAACCACACCGGCAGATCTTTCACCGGCGTATCGGCCATCGTCGTGTTCGCGGCCGGAACTGGATTGGTTGCTCCGGCACCAGCCCCAGCAGCAGTCGCGGCAGACGTCGTCGGCACGATTGGGGGCGGAGCCAACGCATCACTTGGCCGCATTGCGCCGGCATTGCGCAACGCCTCACGCCAGTCGGTCGTCGCGCCTCGATCGAAGCGCACGCCGGGCTCGGGCGGCGGCGCGACCGGCGCCGACGGCAGATCACTCGGCGCTTCGGGCGGTGGCGCGTCGGCGTCCCGCTCGACCGGTGTCCGCACTTTCGATTTTGTAGCCGGCGCTGCAGGCGCGTCGGCAATCTTCGGCGCGGACGACTTCGCGCCGACCATCTTCATCACGTCCTCGACGGAGAGGCTATCCAGCACGAGCTCAGACTCGCCCAGCTCACGGCGCTGCTCGAGATACCGGCGGAGACGATCCTTAGCGTCCATGCAGCAGCACCTCAACGCGGTCGAGAATCTGATCCGCTACCTGCGTTTTGCTTTGCAGCGGAAGCTGTTCTTCGCGTCCGTCCGCGTGCACGATCGTCACACGATTCGTATCAACGCCAAAACCGGCACCGTCTTCGAGCGCGTCATTGGCGACGATGAAGTCGAGCCCCTTGTCGACCAGTTTGCGACGCGCCTCGACCCGGGCATCGCCCGTTTCGAGGGCGAAACCCACGGTCACGCAGGACGCTGGGCGCGACTCTCGGGTTGTGGCGAGAATATCATCGGTGCGCACGAGCGCGAGTGCATCGCCAGCGTCTGCCTTCTTGATCTTGGTGCTTGCCGGCAACGCCGCGGTAAAATCCGCAGGAGCTGCGGCCATGACGAGCGCGGCAGCGCCAGGCAGCGCCTGCGACACGGCGTCACGCATCTGCGACGTCGTCTCGACGGTGATGATTCGTAAACCAGGAGGCGTGGCGACATCGAGTGGGCCAGCAATCAGCGTAACATCGGCACCGCGTCGCCATGCCGCAGCGGCAATCGCCACGCCCATTTTTCCGCTACTCCGATTCGAAAGAAAGCGCACCGGATCGAGGGGCTCACGCGTCGGACCGGCCGTGACGACGATGGAGCGACCTTCCAGCACCGTCGGCGGCTCGAGCAATCGCGCGCAGTACGCCACAATGGTCTCGGGTTCCGGCATGCGGCCGGGGCCACTGCCCTCGCCGACCGCGAGCGCGCCGTTGTCGGGATCGAGCACGTGGTATCCAATTTCCCGCGCCGCGTCAGCGTTGCGCCGCACCTGGGGATGCGCCCACATGCGATCGTTCATCGCCGGAACGAGCAGCGCCGGTGCGCTCGTCGCAAGCAAGCAGGCCGACAGCAGATCATCAGCGTGCCCACCGACCGCGCGCGCGAGAAAATCAGCGGTCGCTGGTGCCACGACCACGAGCTGCGCCGCGCGGGCGAGCTTAATGTGATCGAGCGCATGCCCCGGCGCGATGAGCGCGGTGTGCACCGGCCGGCCGGTGAGGGCCTCGAACGTGATTGCGCCGATGAACTCCGATGCCGCGCGCGTGAGCACCACGTCGACCTCGGCACCAGCCTGCGTCAGCAGGCGCGCCAGCCACGCGGCCTTGTAGGACGCGATGCCGCCGGTGACCCCGAGCAGAATGCGCTGACGGTCGAAAGGACGCACAGGAGCAGG
Organism: Gemmatimonas groenlandica; assembly: GCF_013004105.1. Taxonomy (NCBI): domain Bacteria; kingdom Pseudomonadati; phylum Gemmatimonadota; class Gemmatimonadia; order Gemmatimonadales; family Gemmatimonadaceae; genus Gemmatimonas; species Gemmatimonas groenlandica. The sequence continues at coordinate 1,346,109 of NZ_CP053085.1, read as the reverse complement.
CGAGGGCGCTGAGGGGAGAGAAAAGGCGCCGCGCCGGGACGATCGTCACGGCGCGGCGCGGGGTCCAGCAAGCGGTGTGAACTCAGCCCGGACGTCGGCGCGGCACCACGCGATACTCGATCTCACCGTGAGCGAGCTCTTCGAGCGCGCGCGTCGTCAGCTTCTTTTCGTGCGCCGAGCGATCGCGGGGGAATTCGTTGAGCACGCGCGCGAACTTCGCCGCGATGAGCACGCTCAGATACTTGTTGGCCGCGTGCTTCGACACGTCGGACGGAGTAAAAACCTGCATGCGTCAGTCGCCCTTGCTGAAAACGTGAATTTCCTGTTCGAGCTGCGCGATGAGCGCCTCGACCTGCGCCTCGACTTCATCTACCCGGTCGTGCCGCAGTCCTTCCGCATCGATAATTGCGCTGACCTGATCGACCGCCCGCTCGAGATCATCGTTCACCACCACGTAGTGGTAGCGCCCGACTTCTCCCAACTCCGCACGGGCGTTCCGCAGGCGTACGAGCAACCGCTCACGATTCTCGCTTTTCCGCGCCGAGAGCCGTGACTTCAGCACCTCGCCCGACGGCGGCAACACGAAGATCAGCACCGTATCGGGAAACGCGATGTGGAACTGTCGTGCCCCCTGAACGTCGATGTCCATCAGGACATGCTGCCCGCCACTCAGCACCCGCTGAATTTCGGATCGCATCGTTCCGTAGAAATTGCCGTGCACTTCAGCCCACTCCGCGAATTCGCCCGCATCGCGCGCGGCCGCAAACGCTTCGAGACTGATAAAGCGGTAGTCGCGTCCGTCCACCTCACCATCCCGTGGAGCACGCGTCGTACAGCTAACAGAATAACCCACATCGGCCCGCCGCTCCAGCACGCGACGCGCAATTGTGGTTTTTCCACCCCCGGAGGGGGCGGACAGGATGACCGGAAATGGGCTCACTCGAGGTTCTCGACCTGCTCCCGGATACGCTCCAGCTCTTCCTTCACGCCCACCACGTCGTGAAGGATCGTGGCATCGGCCGCCTTGCTGCCGGTGGTATTCGCCTCCCGGAGCATTTCCTGAAGGAGAAAGCCCAAGCGCTTGCCCACCGGTTCCCCGCCCGCGTCCGCGTCGGCCAGAACGCCGTGAAACGCGGTGATGTGCGACCGAAACCGATCGAGCTCTTCGCTCACATCCATGCGATCGGCCAGAATGGCGATCTCCTGCGCCAAACGGACCTCGTCCACGGCCAGCCCATCGGCCAGCTCCTTCACGGCGGCCCGAAGGCGATCCCGCTGGGCCAGCAGGCGTTCGGGCGCCCGGAGCGCAATGCGCTGCAACGCCGCGTCCACCAGATCCAACCGCTCCCGCAAGACCGCCGCGAGCCGCGCGCCCTCCTCGGCTCGGGCGCGCCCCAGGTGGTCGAGCGCCCGGTCCACGACGGCGATGAGGTCCGCCACGGTGCCGGTGTCCTCCTCCTCGCGCGGCGCCGACATGACGTCAGGCATCCGCAACACCGTGGCGAGATCGATGCCCCCGGAGAGTCCGTGCCGATCGTGCAGATCGCGCAGCTGCGAGACGACCGCGGCGAACCGCTCGTCGTCGATGGCGATGGCCTGGGTGGCCAGTCGCTCGCTCCGAGCGGTCAACGTCACGTGCCCGCGACTGACCTTGAGGCGCATCGCCTCGCGCACCTCGGTTTCCCAGCGCCCATAGGCGCCCGGCAACTTGATGCTGGGCGAGAAGAAGCGATGGTTGACCGTGCGCACTTCGACCAGCACCCGGGAGGTGCCGACTGTGCCTTCCGCCTGGCCGAAGCCCGTCATTGAACGAATCATGCGATCGGCAATGAAACGCGCACGTCCGAGTAGGTCAACCGCATCAGTTCCAGAACTCCCAACGCACGCCGTACATCTGCACGGCAGGCGGCATGGTAATGCCGCGAATCTGCTCGTACGCACCGCCGGTCAGGTTGCGGTACTGGTAGAACAGTGTCGCGCGCTGGATGCGCAGTTCGAGCAAGCCGGTCATGACATTCGCGCGCTCGGTGATGCGCACATCAGGCGTACTGCTGCCGGCCTCCGTGCCGTAGAAGAACGGCACGCCGTCGCGCAACTCATGCCAGATTCGCGCGTTGATCGAGAACTCACCACGAGGGAATCGGCGGCGCCAATCGCTGATCAACGCGATCTCCGTACGCACGTGCAGCTGCGGCCGATTGTACTGCGATCCATCCCATCGAATCGCCTGCACATCGAGGCGCACGTCTTTGTAGAGACGACCGGCGGCCGAGGCCAGGACACCCTGAGCATCGACCGACGACACGAGCGCCGCGGGCGTGCCCAAAATGACTGGCGACTCGAAGCGATTGGCGTTGTCCCGGATGACGCCGCCGCCGATCCACAGTCGGCCGACCTTGAGCGCGGCCTCGGCCCGCAACGTGTTTCCACTCACGCGACCGGTCGCCGAGTCCGGGGTGCGTGTGCTCTGCGCGCCGGTGAGGATCAGCCACGAAAACGGCTGCGCACGGGCCGACAAATCGATGCGACGCGTGGAGTCCGCCCCATTCTCTTCGGCGAATGCACCGATCGCGTAGCGTGAGCCACCCAGTCGACCACGTACCGCGGGCGCATGGAATGCCGTGCCGTCGATCGGTCGCACGCGATCCGTCATCGACACCGACCAGCGCGACGTGCGATACCCTGCCGCCAACAGCTGCTGCGTGCGCCCACGAATCGTGTCCGTTACGACGGCGGGCGTCGAGTCGGTTTCCGCAACCGCTTCGCCGATTCCTTCGAGGCGAGTGCGCACGACGCCGATGATCGCCTGTGACCAGAACCCGCGCAGCGTGTCGCCGTATCCGACGCGCAGATACGCATCCCGACGCGAGCCCTTGTACGCCAGCAGGTCGGTGAATCCTTCGCGCGCCGTGTGCGGATCGCGTTCACGCGCGCTGGCGTTCGCGAACAGATCGACGCTGACGCGACGCTTCGACCAGCCGATGCGCGCCATGAATCCCTGCACCGTTCCGTCACCGCGTCCGGCCGAGCTCTCCGCGCCCGTAAACGCATTGACGCGTCCACTCTGCGTCGCCACCTGCTGTCCACCGAGCTGTAGGAGCACGCCGTTGCGCCATCGGCGGGCGAAGAGCCCGCGGAACGCGTTGGTGTTCAGGTCACCCGTGAAGATGTCGGCCCGTGTATATGGCGTCGTGCGCTCGACGGTCCACGTGCGCATCCAGACGCGCACCTCGCCGGCCGCTCGCTCCACGACCAACTCATCAAGTGTCCACAACGGCACATCGGTGAGATCGATCGTGCCGCCATTGCGCGGCTCGATCGCATCCATCTCGACGCCGTCGACGAACAGACGGAGCCGCCGCGTGTCTCCGGCGAAAGAGGCGGCGTGCACACCGGCGATCCAGCCGCTGCGATACGTCGTGACGCCCGGTACCCGATCGAGGAGATCCGCCAGGTTCACGGCGCCCGACGAGAGAATCTCCTCACGCGAAAAGCGCAGTCTCGGCGACGTCTCGAAATCGTCCGGTCGCTCGAAGCGCGCAAGCGGCGCCTTGATCGTGTCGCCCGCGATCGCGCGTTTGATGCTATCCGTACGCGCGACCTCACGCCGGAAAACCGCCGAGTCGCTGGCAATCGTGCGCTTGGGCAGCGTGTCCACACCGGGCGGCGGTGGCACGGGCACCGATACTCGTACCGTGTCCTTCCGCACCGAGTCGGGACGAACCTGTGCCGACGCGAACGCCGGCACCGCGATGGCCACCAGCAGGCTGGCGGCCATAAGCCGAACGTGGCGGATCACCGACGCGCGCGCGCCCGTACGATTTCGACGAACGTGCCCACGGGCGTACCCGTCGGTCCCTTCGGAATCCAACCGAGATCGACCTGCGAATAGGCCGTACCAGCAACGTCGAGGTGCACCCACGGATAACCGTCCACGAATTCCTGCAGGAAGAGAGCAGCGGTAATGGCGCCCGCCGCGCGGCCGCCCGTGTTCTTCAGGTCGGCCACATCGGATTTGATCTGCTCCTTGTACTCATCCCACAACGGAAGGGGCCATCCGGGTTCACCCGCGGCCGATCCGGCGGCCAGGACTTCGTCGACCGCCGACTGGTCTTTGCCGAAGACACCCACGGCATTCGCGCCCAGACCGATCACGATGGCTCCCGTGAGCGTCGCCGCATCGATCGCGATCGCCGGGTTAAAGCGCTTGGCGAACACCAACAGGTCGGCCAGCACGAGGCGGCCTTCCGCGTCGGTGTTGATGATCTCGATCGTTTTACCGTTCGAGGCCCGCACCACGTCACCCGGCTTCACGGCCGTTCCGGACGGCATGTTGGTGGTCGATCCGATGATGCCCACCACGTTGACGGGCAGCTTGAGACGACCGATGGCTTCCATCGCGCCCATTACACCGCCGGCGCCCGACATGTCGAACTTCATCCATTCCATCTCCGGCGCCGGCTTGATGGAGATGCCACCGGTGTCGAAGCAGAGTCCCTTGCCGATCAGCACCACCGGCTGCTGATCCGGCGCGCCACCCCGGTACTCCAGCGCGACGAGGCGCGGCTCCTCCGGCGTCCCCTGCGCGACGCACAGAAAGGATCCCATCTTCTCTTGCTCCATCTCGGCGCGTCCCAGCACCGTGATGGTCATCCCATGCCGCGCGGCGATATCGCGGCCCACTTCCACGAACGTCTCGGGCGTGCACACGTTGCCGGGCATCATGCCGAGCCGCTTGGCGATCGCCTGCCCCTCAGCCACCGCGGCGCCGGCCGCGAAGCCCGCCCGCACCGCATCGGTGTCGGCCCCGAGCACCGTGACCGACTCCAGTCGCGCCCGCCGATCCTTCTCGGGCGGCTGAGTCTGCAGATCGGGATAGGCCCAGCTACCAGCGGCCGCCCCAAGCGCGAGCCCTTCGGAGGCATCGGCGTCACCGTTCGCGCCAGCGAGCACGATGTGCATGGCGCCCGTTCCCAGCTTACCCGCTTGGCGGGCCGCGATAGCCGCAGCACGCCGCGCCACGGCACGCGTCAGCGGTGCCGATCCGCGCCCGACCAGCAGAACGCGCTGGGCGCCGGTGTCGCCACCAACGAACAGCATGGTCTCATCGCGTCCGCCACGGAAATCGCGTCGGGCGATCGACCGCTGAATCGCGCCAGCCAACGGCGTGTCGACCGCGCGTAGGGCGTCGTCGAGTGACGGGTCCTGAGACAGCACGATCGCCAACAACGGCGAGTCGACCGAGGCCGGAGCGGCGTGACTGAGCTGGAGCGAAAAAGGCATGGACGCAATCGGCGCAGAGGGGGGTGGCGATACCGCATCGTCGCGGATCACCCATGAGTCGTGGGGCGTGCACCATCAGAAGACGGGAAGCTAGGCATTCACCGGCGGGCGCGGCAAGCGAGGCGAGCGGCCACCAGCAACGAATGACGCCCGGAACACAGAACGCCCGGCTTTCCGAGAGGAAAACCGGGCGTTCCATGCAGCAACAACTGGGGCGGTAGGAGTCGAACCTACAACCGCTCGATTAACAGTCGAGTGCTCTGCCATTGAGCTACACCCCATCAACCCAGTACCAGCCCAACACGGACAATATCGACTCCAGCGACGGCCAAAGGCAATGCTTGGTCTGGAAGATTCTTCGCCCAGCGGAGAAGACTCCGAAGGGGCTTTGTCAACAGTCAAACGACGCCAAACCGTCACGCTTGCGGGATTAATCGCAAAAGTGTAGTCTGGACTCGGTTCGAACGCTGGCTGTCTCAGGCGTATGTCTTGTCGGTCGGGGGCTCGGACCCCGACAGTCGAAGGCGCTTTTCACCGATGCGCGTGCTCACGCGCATCGGCGGAGGGCGCTTTTTGCATTTCCGCTGCGCTCACCACGAGAAAGCACGCATGCCCAGAGCAAGTCGACAGAATGGCGGGAGCCAGACATTACTGGCGGATGATTCCGAAGTGCCTGAACAGGCGCTCGAGGCCGAGCGCGACGTCATCGTCGCCAATGGTCCAATCGCCGCGGCGCGCCGGAGAAGAGACCGCGTCGAGCCGACGGATGTTGCGCAGCTCGATCGTCGCATGCTGCTGCTCGCATTACAGAGCATGCGAAACGGCGATTTCTCGGTGCAGCTACCCGGCGACTGGACCGGACTGAACGGGAAGATCGCTGACGCGTTCAACGACATCGTGCTCCAGAACCAACGGATGGCGAGCGAGCTCCAGCGCGTGGGTGAAGTGGTTGGCATTCAGGGCAAGACGCGAGAGCGGGCCAAGTTCGATCAGTCGCGCGGGTCGTGGGGCGAGATGGAGACCTCCGTAAACACCCTCATCGACGACCTGCTCCGCCCCACCATCGAAGTCACCGGCGCCATCGCCGCGGTGGCACGCGGGCATCTGACGCAGACGATTCGACTGGATGTTGAAGGTCGCCCGCTCGAAGGCGAATTCCTGCGCTCCGCGACCATCGTAAACACGATGATCCAGCAGCTCGGCGTGTTCACCTCTGAGGTCACGCGCGTGGCGCGCGAAGTTGGTTCCGATGGAAAGCTGGGCGGTCAGGCACAAGTGCCGGGCGTAAGCGGTGTGTGGAAGGATCTCACCGACTCGGTGAATTCCATGGCGTCGAACCTCACGGCGCAGGTTCGCAATATTTCCGAGGTGACCATCGCCGTGGCCAGCGGCGACCTGTCGCGTAAGATCACGGTAGATGTGCGCGGCGAGATCCTGCAGCTGAAGGAAGCGATCAACACGATGGTTGATCAGCTGCGATCGTTCGCCTCCGAAGTCACTCGTGTGGCCCGCGAGGTGGGCACCGAAGGTAAGCTCGGTGGACAGGCGGTGGTCCCCGGTGTGGCTGGCACCTGGAAAGACCTCACCGACTCCGTGAACGCCATGGCCGGAAACCTGACGGCCCAGGTCCGCAACATCGCCGAGGTCACAACGGCTGTGGCCCGCGGCGACCTCTCTCGCAAAATCACGGTCAATGTGAGCGGCGAAATCCTGGCGCTCAAGGACACCATCAACACGATGGTGGACCAGCTCAACGCGTTCGCCGGCGAAGTGACGCGCGTCGCGCGCGAAGTCGGCACCGAAGGCAAACTCGGCGGCGTCGCCGACGTACCCGGCGTGGGCGGTACATGGAAAGACGTCACAGATAACGTCAACTTCATGACGTCAAATCTCACGGCGCAAGTGCGAAACATCGCCGAGGTGGCCACGGCTATTGCCCGAGGTGACCTCTCGAAGAAGATCACGGTTAGCGTGTCCGGCGAGATTCTGCAGTTGAAGGAAACGCTCAATACGATGGTGGACCAGCTCAATGGATTCGCGTCAGAAGTCACGCGCGTGGCGCGCGAAGTCGGAACCGAAGGTCGATTGGGCGGACAGGCAGCAGTGCCCGGTGTTGCCGGCACGTGGAAGGACCTCACGGACAACGTGAACCTGTTGGCGGCCAATCTCACGACGCAAGTGCGCAACATCGCCGAGGTCACGACCGCGGTGGCGCGCGGCGACCTCTCGCGAAAGATCACGGTTGACGTGAAAGGTGAAGTGCTCGAGCTCAAGGTCACCATCAATACCATGGTAGACCAGCTCAACGCATTTGCCGCTGAAGTCACTCGCGTGGCACGTGAGGTCGGTACCGAAGGAAAGCTCGGTGGACAGGCGCAAGTACCCGGTGTCGCCGGCACGTGGAAAGACCTCACGGACTCTGTGAATTCGATGGCGTCAAATTTGACAGGTCAGGTTCGTAATATCGTAGAAGTCGCCACCGCCGTAGCGCGAGGTGACCTGTCACGAAAGATCACGGTCGATGTGAAGGGCGAGATTCTCGAGCTCAAGGACACGCTGAACACGATGGTCGACCAGCTCAACGCCTTCGCGTCGGAAGTCACGCGTGTGGCCCGCGAAGTCGGCACCGATGGTCGCCTTGGCGGACAAGCACTCGTACCGGGAGTGGGCGGTACCTGGAAGGACCTCACCGACTCCGTGAACTTCATGGCGTCGAATCTCACCGCGCAGGTGCGCAACATTGCCGAAGTAGCGACGGCTATCGCAAACGGTGACTTGTCGAAGAAGATCACCGTCGACGTGAGCGGTGAAATCCTCGAGTTGAAGAACACGCTGAACACGATGGTCGATCAACTCAATGCCTTCGCCTCCGAAGTGACGCGCGTGGCGCGTGAAGTCGGTACTGAGGGGAAGCTCGGTGGACAGGCCCAAGTACCAGGTGTGGCCGGCACGTGGAAGGGACTCACGGACAACGTGAACTTCATGGCCGGTAATCTCACGGCGCAGGTTCGGAATATCGCCGAGGTCACGACGGCCGTCGCACGCGGTGACCTGTCGCGTAAAATCACCGTGAACGTGTCAGGCGAGATCCTGGAGCTCAAGAACACCATCAACACGATGGTCGATCAGCTGAACGGATTCGCCGGTGAAGTGACGCGTGTCGCGCGCGAAGTCGGTACCGAAGGAAAGCTTGGCGGACAAGCCGAGGTGCCCGGTGTTGCGGGAACGTGGAAGGATCTCACCGACTCCGTGAACTCCATGGCCTCCAACCTCACCGCACAAGTTCGAAATATTGCCGAAGTCGCAACCGCCATCGCCAACGGCGACCTGTCAAAGAAGATCACCGTAGACGTCCGCGGCGAGCTGTTGAACCTCAAGGAAACGCTGAACAAGATGGTGGAGCAGCTGCGATCGTTCGCGGCTGAAGTCACGCGCGTTGCGCGCGAGGTCGGTACGGACGGCAAGCTCGGTGGCCAGGCGAACGTGACCGGCGTAGCGGGAACGTGGAAGGATCTCACCGACAACGTGAATCTGCTGGCCGCCAACCTCACCACGCAGGTGCGAAACATCGCCGAAGTCACAACCGCCGTGGCCCGAGGTGACCTGTCTCGCAAGATCACCGTGCAGGTGAAAGGCGAGATCCTCGAGCTCAAGCTGACCATCAATACGATGGTGGATCAGCTGAATGCCTTCGCGGCCGAAGTAACACGTGTGGCGAAAGAGGTCGGCACGGAGGGCAAGCTGGGCGGACAGGCGCAGGTGCCTGGCGTTGCTGGTACGTGGAAGGATCTCACCGACAACGTGAACGTGATGGCGGTGAACCTGACCGAGCAGGTGCGCGGTATCGTGAAGGTGGTGACCGCCGTGGCCAATGGCGACCTCAAGCCGAAGCTCACCGTGAATGCCAAAGGTGAGGTGGCGGCTCTCGCGGAAACCATCAACGACATGACCGGTACGCTGGCCACCTTTGCTGACCAGGTCACCACGGTCGCGCGCGAGGTGGGCGTAGAAGGCCGACTGGGCGGACAGGCCAATGTGCCTGGTGCCGCCGGTACGTGGAAAGACCTGACGGGCAATGTGAATCTGCTGGCCGCGAACCTGACGACACAGGTGCGCGCGATCGCCGAAGTCGCCACCGCTGTGACGCAAGGCGATCTCACGCGATCGATTCAGGTCGAAGCACGCGGTGAGGTGTCGGAGCTGAAGGACAATATCAATACCATGATTGACAATCTTCGCCTGACAACGGAGCGAAACACCGAAGAAGACTGGCTCAAGACCAACCTCGCGCGCTTCACCGGCATGCTACAGGGCCAGCGTGACTTGAGTACGGTGGGTGCGCTGTTGCTCTCCGAACTGGTGCCGCTCGTGAATGGTCAGCAAGGCGTCATCTACCAAGTCGGTACCGGCGACGACGCCACCGCACTCTCGCTCCTGGCGTCATACGCGAACGCGCACGTGGACGGCTATCCCGATCGACTGCCGCTTGGCGGATCGTTCCTTGGCCAATGCGCGCAGGACAAGCGCTTCATTCTCGTGACGGATATCCCGGTTGAAACGGTACGGATCGGCACCGTCTTCCTGGACGCGCTGCCCAAAAGCCTTGTCGTTTTTCCCGTGGTCTTCGAGGGGGAAATCAAGGCGGTGCTCGGACTGGCATCGCTGGGAGACTTTGCACCGGCACACTTGTCGTTCCTTGAACAGCTGACGACGAGTATCGGCATCGTGCTCAATAGCATCGAGGCCACGATGCAAACAGAAAACTTGCTGAAGCAGTCGCAGCAGCTCGCAACCGAACTGCAAACACAGCAACGCGAACTGCAGCAAACGAATGAGCAGCTTGCGCAAAAGGCACAACAGTTGGCCGAGCAGAACGCCGAGGTCGAACGCAAGAACCAGGAAATCGAGCAGGCTCGTCGCGCCGTGGAAGAGAAGGCCACGGAACTGGCGCTTACCTCGAAGTACAAGTCTGAGTTCCTGGCCAACATGTCGCACGAACTACGCACGCCGCTCAACAGCATTCTGATCCTTGGCCAACAACTTGGCGAAAACTCGGAAGGCAATCTACTGCCGAAACAGGTCGAATTTGCGCGCACTATCCACGGCGCTGGTACCGACCTGCTCAATCTGATCACGGACATTCTTGATCTGTCCAAGATCGAATCGGGTACGGTCACCGTAGTAGCCGAGGAAGTCGCGCTGCAGAATCTTATGGAAGCGGTGGCCCGACCGTTCCGCCACGAGGCCGACAACAGAAAGCTTGTCCTCGACGTTGAGGTCGCCGACGAAGTGTCCACCGATTCACTGCCCAACATCGTCACCGACGCGAAGCGATTGCAGCAGGTGCTCAAGAATCTGCTATCGAACGCCTTCAAGTTTACCGAACAAGGAGCCGTACGCCTTTCCGTGGCACCCGTGACCTCCGGGTGGTCGACCGATCATCCAGTACTGAGTCGCGCCTCCGGTGTCATGGCGTTCTCGGTGTCTGACACCGGCATTGGCATCCCGCTCGAGAAGCAGCGTATCATTTTCGAGGCGTTTCAGCAGGCCGACGCCGGTACGAGCCGTAAATACGGCGGCACGGGTCTCGGCCTTGCCATCAGTCGCGAGCTGGCCGCGTTGTTGGGCGGTGAGATTCAGCTACGCAGTACAGTTGGGGTGGGAAGCACATTCACACTCTTCCTGCCGCTCGCGTACGTCGGTCCGACCTCGACGATGTCACCAGCGCCGTCGATGCATGCCCAGCGAGTGCATAGCGCAGAGTTCGCCGCGCTCGGCGCGGGCAACGGTGCCGGTCGGGGAGCCGAACGGATGGTTACCCAGCTCCCTGATGATCGCGACAACATCCTCGCGGGCGATACCGTGCTGTTGGTCGTCGAGGATGATCCGCACTACGCACGAATCCTGCTCGACCAAGGAAGACTTCACGGCTTCAAGGTTCTGGTGGCGATGCGCGGAGCCGATGCACTGGTGCTGGCGCGTACCTTCCGGCCTACGGCCATCACGCTCGACGTGTTCCTCCCCGACATGCTCGGGTGGAGCGTATTGAATCAACTCAAGCAAGATCCATCGCTTCGCCATATCCCCGTGCAGATGGTCACGCTCGATGAGGACCGGCAACACGGCCTCGCACGCGGTGCGTTCAGCTTTCTTACCAAGCCGACGAGTACCAGCGGACTTGATGTCGCCTTTGCGCGCATCAAGGAATTCGCGGAGCCACGGCATCGCCGACTACTGGTGATCGAAGACAACCCTGGAGAGGCCCTCAGCATCCGCGAGTTACTAGGCCACGAAGACCTGGAGATACAGATAGCCGAATCAGGGCGAGATGCGCTGCAACGACTACGCGCCGAATCATTCGACTGTGCAGTGCTGGACCTACGCCTCCCGGATATGTCTGGATTCGCCGTGCTCGAACACATCCGCGATGATGCCCGCCTGGCGGACCTGCCCGTCGTCGTATTTACCGGTCAAGAACTGTCGCCCGACGAAGATGCCCGACTGCACACGCTGGCACGCAGCGTAGTTGTAAAGGGCGTCGAGTCGCCAGAGCGCCTGCTCGACGAGACCGCACTGTTTCTGCACCGTATTGTCGGCGATCTCCCGCCGGAAAAGCAGAGGATGCTGGATCGCCTGCATCGTTCCGACGATGATCTGATCGGCAAAAAGGTGCTCGTCGTCGATGATGACGTGCGCAACATCTTTGCGCTGAGCAGCGTGCTCGAGCGCCGTGGCATGCAGGTGTTGACGGCCGGGACTGGCTACGAGGCCATCGCGATTCTCGAGCGCACGCACGATGTCTCCATCGTGCTCATGGACATCATGATGCCGGAGATGGATGGGTATCAGACCATGCAGGCCATCCGTCACAAGCCCGAGATGCGTCGGCTTCCGATCGTGGCGCTGACGGCGAAAGCCATGAAGGGTGATCGGGAGAAGTGTTTGGAAGCGGGTGCGTCCGACTATCTGGCCAAGCCCGTGAACACCGAGCAGTTGCTATCGGCATTGCGACTCTGGCTCCACCGCTGATGACCATGACGCCGACCGCCGTTCCACCGACATCCGCGTCGAGTTCATTAGACCCGGTCAGCATCCTGCTGGTGGATGACCAGCCGGGGAAGTTGCTCACGTACGAGGCGATGTTGGAGTCGCTTGGCGAGCACTTGCTCAAGGCCAACTCGGGCCGGGCCGCACTCGACCTGCTGCTCAAGCATGACGTCACGTTGATTCTGATGGATGTCAGTATGCCCGATCTGGACGGCTTCGAGCTGGCCGGGATCATTCGCGATCATCCTCGCTATTCAAAAACCGCAATCATCTTCGTATCGGCGGTGCATCTCACCGACATCGATCAGCTGAAGGGCTATGAATCAGGTGCTGTCGACTACGTCTCGGTGCCGGTCGTACCCGAACTGTTGCGGGCCAAGGTGCGCGTGTTCACGGAACTGTATCGGAAGACACGTGAATCGGAACGCCTCACGCGGGAGCTCGAGCAGCGCGTGCTCGAACGCACGGCGGAGCTCGAGGCGGCCATGACACGTCAAGTCGAGCTCACCACGCAATTACGCGACGCCGATCGCAAGAAGGATGAGTTCCTCGCACTGCTGGCGCACGAGCTTCGAAACCCGTTGGCGCCGGTGCAGAACGCGGTGAGCATCATGCAATACAAGCAGATCGAAGACGCGGAGCTGCGCTGGTGCCGCGATGTCATTGAGCGTCAGTCGCATCAACTGGCGCGTTTAGTCGATGACCTCCTCGATGTGTCGCGCATTACGCACGGGAAGATCGTGCTGCGACCCGAAGAGGTAGACCTCTCGGCGCTGGTTACAAGTGCAGTGGAAACCTGTCGACCGCAAATCGACGCGCACCATCATCAGTTGCACGTATCGATGCCCAAGAGACCAGTGCGATTGCTCGGTGATCCGACGCGACTCACGCAGGTTATCGCCAACCTGCTCAATAACGCGGCCAAATATCAGCTTCCGTACGGGGTCATTGACATCGTTGTTGAGCGGGTTGGAGATCGCGCGCAACTGCACGTTCGTGATCGAGGCGTCGGCATGACGCCCGTCACGATCGAATCAATTTTCGAGTTGTTTGCTCAGGGCGAACGTTCCGTGGAACGCTCGCAGGGTGGACTTGGTGTCGGCTTGTCCTTGGTGCGTACGCTGGTGGAGCTCCACGGCGGGACGGTTCGTGCACGTAGCGACGGGCTGGGTATGGGCAGCGAATTCACGATCGAGCTTCCGGCCATCACCACCGGCGTACGGGTAGTCCAACGCGGCCAAACGGCGCTGGCCGATGGTGCAGCTCCGCGCGGGGCACGCGTGCTCATCGTCGATGATAATCGCGACTCCGCAGAAAGCATGGCAGCATTGCTCACGCTGCATGGTCATCACGTGCGCGTGGCTTACGATGGCGAGACGGGGCTGGAAATGATCGACCAGGAGACGCCCGATGTGATGTTGCTCGATATCGGACTCCCGGGCATGGATGGCTACGAGGTGTGTCGCCGAACGCGCGCGCGAGGCCTTGCCGACGTGCAAATCATCGCCATGTCGGGGTTCGGCCAGGATCAAGACGTTCGTCGGTCGCGCGAGGTTGGCTTCGATGCGCACACCGTCAAGCCACTGAAGATCGCGATCCTGCTGGACATTTTGCGCTCGAGGAAATCTCCGGCGGCGCTGGCCATTCCCAATACGTGATCCGCTTAATCCCGCACACTTGCCACGTAACCCACCAACGATGCCCAGACCGAGGGTCGAACTCGGAAGCCCTTGCGGGCGCGGGATTTTGAGTCCCGTGCGTCTGCCAGTTCCGCCATCTGGGCGTACACCATCCCTGCCCGGCTAAGTGTACACGGTTAGCGAAAGCGACGCCACGGGGGGCGATTATATCGGCGGTGGAGTCCCGCGTCGCCGGTAGCCGCGACTGTCAGGCGGGCCGGACGTCGAATCGTCCATACCCATGCGTCGACGCTGCAGGTCCTGCATGCCCCGGCGCAGCTCATCCTGCAGCCCGAAGTAGCGCGCCCGCTGCGTCGGCGACAGGAACTTCGCCAGATCGCGTTGCTCGGACTCCATTAAATCCAGCTTTCGACGCTCCAAGCGAGGCATCTGGTCGAGCAGTTCTCCGACCCTGGACTCGTTCGCCTTGTCGCCGGCTTTCATCTCCTCGCGCAGTGAGGTCCGCAGGACGAACTCCTCACGACGCAACACGCGCCGCGATTCCTCCGCGCGTGAGGCCACCTCGCGCAGCTTGACCTGCTGATCGTCGGTGAGACGCAGACGCGCCTTGACGATCGCATCAATGCGTTCCTTGAAGCGCTTCTCAAGGACCTCGCGCTGCTGATCATTCATGCGAGACGCGCCCGCGCGATCGTTCGCGCGAGGCGGCATGCCCTGCGCGAACGCCACGTCGGGCGAACCGCTCATCGCGACAAGTGCGACGGCGACCAGCCAACGGCATCGCGGCGAAATCATGGTGCGGAACCTCCAGAAGTCGAAACAACAGGCAACGTCGGCAACGGCTCGGCCGAGCTGGTACCATCCCATTTCTCGAGGCGATCGAGCATGCGTTGCAGCTCAGCCTCGGAGTAATCACCGAGATCGCCATACGAGACCGAGACCTTTGTGTCGCGACCAGCGGTGCCGATGTTCGAGGGCGAATCCAGTACCGCCACCGTCGCCGCGGGCAGCGTCGCCGACGCCGGCGTCCGCGCCAAGGCACTCTCGGCAGCTTCCGCCAACTGGGCGTCGCTCGAGCGGGCGCCGGTGAGACTGGTCGGGCTGCTCCGCGAGACGATCAGCGAGGTGCCACCGACGACCATCACCCCGACCGCCGCCGCAACCTGCCACACCGAGGACGACCAGCGACGTCGCGGACGCGACACGATGGCGGCCGCTGTTGCTCGCGACGAGGTGGACTCCGTCGACGCATCGCTGGACGAGCGGACGAGTCTCAACGTCGGCGTAGGCCGCGGCAGATTCGCCACGATTTTCGCAACGTCGACCGTCACGGCCGTTGGGCGAACCGCGCGCGCCAGGCGCAACAGGGCGATGTCGTCGCGACACGGGTCGCAGATCGACAGGTGCTGCTCCACCAATGCCGCGGCGGTCGCATCGAGCGACGCCGACACATAGTCGGGTAACAGGTCCTGCATCTCCGGTGTCCGGCACTCAGTCATCGAGAAACTCCTTCACGGCTCGCATCGCGTTGTGGTAGTGCACCCGGGCGGCGCCCTCGGAACTGTCGAGGATCTCCGCGATTTCCTTGTAACTCCGCCCTTCCTGCACACGCAGCGTGAACACCTCACGCTGCATGCGTGTCAATCGACCGATCGCCGACGCCATCCGCTGCGCCGCTTCGTCAGCCACCAAGGCGTCGAGCGCGTCGTACTCGGTGGCCGCATGACCGTCGTCTACCTCGACCTCGCGTCCCCGTCTGGCCGTCGATCGTCGCCGATCGATGACGAGACGACGTTCGATGGTGAACAGCCACGTGCGAAGCGAACTATCCGACCGAAACGAGCCGAGCGCCGAAAATGCCCTGATGAACGTGTCCTGCACCAACTCGTCGACATCCTCCTCGACCCCCAAACGGACCGCGAAGCGCGCCAGAGCGCCCGCGTGCCGTTCGACTATCGCCGTGGCGGCCCGCTCGTCACCCGCTATCCACTGCGCAATGAGGGCGCTATCGACGGACGCGTCATCGGTCTGTTCGGCTTGGATCATACGCTTCGACCTATTGGACGACGCCCGGCGGGTATCGTTAAGGCCGTGGCACGCCATTGACCTGACGAGGTCGGGCACCGCAGCTTGGCCGCCGGAGCGGTTCGGGCTGGGACTCGGGCAACGACGACGCGACAGGGAGAGCAGACATGCATATACCAGACATCATCGCCCATCGCGGCTCGTCACGCGAGTGCCTCGAGAACACTCTCGCCGCCTTCACCCGTGCCCTCGAACAGCAGGCGGACGGCATCGAGCTCGACGTACACGGCACGGCCGACGGCCACGTGGTCGTGCACCACGACCCGGTGCTCACCCTCGAGCGGGGTGGCGACGCCGGGGGCGCCGCCGCGATCCGAGAGCTGACCCTGCCTGAGCTCCGCCGCGCACAGCTTCGCGGCGGGCATCCGGTACCGCTGCTCGACGACGTGCTCGCGCTGGTCGGGACGAAGGCCACGGTCTACATCGAGGTGAAGGCCCCGCGCATCGAGGCGGCGGTCGCCGCCCTGCTCGACCGCCACCCCACCGTGCGAACGGCGGTGCATTCGTTCGACCACCGCATTCCCGCGGCGGTCCGGATGATTCGTCCGACGACCGAAATCGGGTTCTTGTCCGACTCGTATCTCATTGACCCGGCCGGCATGCTTCGCCCCACCGCGCCGGGCGCACTCTGGCAATACACCCATCTCATCGACGAAGCGCTCGTGATCTCGGCTCACGAACGCGGGACCAAGGTCATCGCGTGGACCGAGAACGATCCGGTGCGCGCGCATCTGCTCGCGTCATGGGGCGTGGATGGCCTTTGCACCGATGTGCCAGCGACCATCCGGGCGGCGTTCTATCCCTGAGTATCCGTCGGCGGCGCGGACTGCTGCACAGGCGGCTGCACGGGGGCCGTCGGCACCGATCCGGCGGCCGTGTCAGCCTCCGTCGTGCCGTTGGCGGCGCGCGCCGCGGCCAGCTCAGTCTCAAGGCGACGTGCCTCGGCATCCAGCGCCCGCATGGCCGCGATGAGCCGCTCGCGCGCATCGGCGGCGAGCTCACCGCCTGCATCAGCGGCACGGAACACAGCGTAGCCGAGCGCCTCGGCCGCCTTATCAGTCTGTTCGCGGGCGCGATAGGCGTCGAGGCGCAGCTTGCCCTCGTCGAAGACGTCCTGCGCGGCCTTGCCGGCCTTATCGATCCCCTGCTTGACCTTATCCCAGATCGCCATGACTCGCTTCTCCGCAAAGTGTGAGTGATGCAGAGAACCTACGTGAAGCGACGCGGAGAAGTTACGCCGGAGAACGCAAGAAGCCCCCGCGAGGCGGAGGCTTCCTGAATACAACGAACGCGCGGTGAGGCTCAGGCCTCGACCACTTCCTCGACGATCATCTCGACGAACTCGACGGGAAGCACGCTGATCTTGTACTTCTTCTTGTTGTGGTGCTGGAACTGCACGACGCCATCGACGAGCGAGTAGATCGTGTAGTCCGTGCCCATGCCGACATTGCTGCCGGGATGCCACTTCGTACCGCACTGACGCGCGATGATGTTGCCAGCCGTTACGAACTCACCACCGTACTTCTTAATGCCGCGAAACTTCGGATTCGAATCGCGACCGTTGCGTGATGAGCCGACGCCTTTCTTATGTGCCATTGCTCTTACTCCGGAAAAGGAGGCGCGACAGTGAGGCGCGCCGCCGGCGATCAGCCGAGGGTGATTTCGTTAATGCGGACTTCCGTGAACTTCTGCCGATGACCCTGCTTGCGGGCATAGTTCTTACGGCGCTTGAACTTGAAGACGATGATCTTGTCTTCGAGGCCGTGCTTCACGATCTCGCCGGTGACCTTGGCACCGCTGAGCGTGGGCACGCCCATGCGGACACCGGTGCCGTCGTTGCCGATAAGGACGTCGTTGAACTCGACGGCCGTGCCGGCATCGCCCAGCAACGAGGGAATCCTGAGGGACTTGCCCGGCTCGGCACGGAACTGCTTGCCGCCGGTGCGAATGATCGCGTAGCTCATGGCTCTATCTGTTAAATCGTATTCTGCAGGCTTCAAACGTAGCCTTAAAGCTTATCCGGCTTCGCTTTAGCTGTCAAGCGCCTGAGACCAGCCTCAGGCGCATGTGGGAACGTGAGTTTTTGGCCGGTTTCAGGCCAGGGCGTACTGCTGCGTGACGTCCCGCTGGGCGCCCCGCATAACGAGCTTCATTTCATCCGGTCGGAGCAAAGGATCGTCCCGCAGCTCGATCGGGAATCCGGCCAGCTTCTCCAAGCGCTTCACGAAGTCGTGTTCCTGCTCGAGCACGTGAAGGGCGACCTCCGGATGGAGCCGGAGGATCACCGGCTCGCGGCGTCCCTCCGCCGACATACGGCGCACGGCCCGCTCCGTCCGCCGGACGATCGTTTCGGGCGTGAACACACGACCGGTTCCGCTGCAGGTAGGGCACGACTCGGTCATGCTTTGCCAGTGGCTCTGCCGCACGCGCTGGCGCGTCATCTCCACCAGGCCCAGGTCGGAGACCGCATGCGCCTTGGTACGGGCGCGATCTCGACCGAGGTGCGTACGCAGCTCGTGAATCACCTTGTCGCGATTCCCCTGCGTTTCCATATCGATGAAATCACAGACGATGATGCCGCCAACGTCGCGCAACCGGAGCTGACGGGCAATTTCACGTGCCGCCTCGGTGTTCGTCTTGAACACCGTCTTCTCGGGGTCACGCTTGCCCGTGTAGCGACCGGAATTCACGTCGATCGAGACGAGCGCCTCGGTCGGCTCGATGATCAGGTAGCCGCCACTCGGCAGGTCACAGCGCCGCTTGAAGATATCGCGGATTTCCGTTTCGATATCCGCCTTGTCGAACAACGGCACCGTATCCTCGTACAGCTTGACGCGCTCGACGAGCTCGGGGGCGATTCCCGTGAGATACTCCGTGATCTCGTTGAAGACCTGACGGGAGTCGACGGTCACGCCCTCGACCTTCGCACTGAACAGATCGCGCACGAGACCGCGGGTCACGTTCGTCTCGCGGTGTACCAGCGCGGGCGCCCGAGTGAACTGCGTTTTCCGCTTGATCCGCTTCCAGTTGTTGATGAGGGTGTTGAGCTCACGCTCGAACACTTCCTTGGTCGCGTCTTCCGAGACGGTGCGGATGATGACCCCGCCCACATCATCGGGCAGCATCTCGGAGACCATCGCCCGCAGGCGCTGTCGCTCGGAACGCTCGTCGATCTTTCGGCTGACGCCGACCTTGGACGCGAACGGCATGTACACCAGGAACCGACCGGCGAGAGAGACCTGTGCGGTCACACGCGGGCCCTTGGTCGAAATCGGTTCCTTTGTGATTTGCACGAGGATGTCTTGGCCGCGCTTCAGGAGGTCCTGAATGGGGCGGACTTCGCGGCGACCGCGGCGACCACCGCCGGCGCTCCCGCCACCGGCATCCTCGCCGGCCTCGTCCTCGTCATCATCTTCGTCGTCGGCCACCGGCGCATCCTCCACCACCACGTCGGCGGCGTGCAGGAATGCGGACTTTTCGGTGCCGATGTTCACGAAGGCGGCCTGAATACCGGGGAGCACGGCTTCGACCTTCCCGAGATACACATCGCCAACCATGCGACGCGCATCGGGTCGATCCACCAGCAACTCCACCAACTGGCCGTCCTCGAGAATAGCGACGCGCGTCTCGCGCGGCGTCGCGTTCACCAGGATTTCTCGCTTCATTCTGACGTGCCGCGCGCCTCGGCGGTGGCGACCCCACTGGACCGATGCGGCGACGAACACGGTGATCGAACAGAGGCTGCCCGAGCGCGCCAGAAGGCGGCGACACGGACGACGTCACGGGGCTCCCCCAGCCAGCACGACTGATCGGACGGGCGACTCGCGCCCGAATACCGCGGACCGTCCCGCGCTTCGATAGCGGCGGGAGGCGCAGGCCTCAGGACAAACGCGATTGCCCGCGATCGACACACGGGGTGTGTCGTGCGGTGGGACGTGTGGAAGGCGTCGGATGGCTGCACGCTGGCGCCGATCCGCCCCCACCACAAACGCAAACGGCCCGTGAGTCGCACGGGCCGCCGGCGCCGGAAGCGACGGCTACGGAAACTGCGGGGTCCTGCCAAAACGAACTACCAAGGAAGAGTACACGGGACCGAACGTCTCCCGCAATACACCCAGGGCGGTCCGTCCCGGTGACTCAGTCCATCAGTCCCTTCAGCAGGTGCCTCGCGATCACCATACGCTGGATCTCGCTCGTCCCTTCGCCGATTTCGCAGATCTTCGCATCGCGCATGTAGCGCTCAACGGGATAGTCCTTCGTGTAGCCGTACCCGCCGTGGATCTGGATAGCCTTGATCGTGGCTCGCATCGCCAGTTCCGAGCAGAACAGCTTGGCCATCGCGGCTTCCTTGCCAAACGGCTTGCCCTGCTGGGCCAGCCACGCCGCGTGATAAACCAGATGGCGGCCGGCTTCGATCTCCGTCGCCATGTCGGACAGCTGGAACTGGATGCCCTGAAACGTGGCAATGGCCGCCCCGAACTGCTTGCGGACCGACGCGTACTTGAGCGACTCCTCGAGTGCTCCCTGCGCAATGCCGATCGAGAGCGAAGCGATCCCGATACGTCCGGCATCGAGCGTCTTCATGAAGTTGATGAAGCCGAGGCCCTCGGTGCCCAACAGATTCTCCGCCGGCACTTCGACGTTGTCGAACAACAGTTCCCGCGTGTCGGACGCGCGCCATCCGAGCTTGTTTTCCTTCTTGCCCGACGTGAAGCCCTTCATCGGCTTCAACGAGTCGTCGTGACCGACGCCTAGCACACGGCACTGCTCGAGATCGCAGCTCTCCTTGTTCAGGATGAAGGACGAGATGCCCTTCGTGCCCTTGGACGGGTCGGTCACCGCGGTGACGACGAACACCTCACCGACACCGGCATGCGTGATGAACCGCTTGGAGCCGTTCAGCAGGTAGTAGCCGTCCTTCTTCTCCGCCGTCGTACGCGTGCCGCCGGCATCGCTTCCGGCGCTCTCTTCGGTGAGACCGAAGCCGCCAAGGACCTTGCCGCTGGCCAGCAGCGGCACGTACTGCGCGATCTGCGCCGGCGTACCAAAATTCACGATGGGCGAGGTGCCCAGCGTCGTGTGCGCGCTGATCGTGATGGAATGCGAGGCGCACACTTTCGCGAGCTCCTCGATCGCGATCATGAAGCTGATCGTATCGAATCCGGCACCACCGACATCCTCGGACCACGGAATACCGAGGAGTCCGAGATCACCCATGGCCTTCACATTCACCCAGGGGAACGTCGAGTCCTCATCGTGTTGCGAGGCGACGGGGGCAACCTGCTCTCGCGCAAAACTGCGGACCATGTCGCGCACGGCGAGATGCTGCTCGTTGAAATAAAGACTATCGTCCATGGAAGACGTCGAGGTCAGAGCGGGCGGGACCGGCCACGATCGGACTGCTTCGTGCTGGCCGGTGGAAGGACTTCAGTGGTGCCCAAGCAACGATCGCAGGCAGCGCACTGGGAGCGCACTTCGGGGTCTCCGAAATAGCGCAGGACGAACGCTCTTCGGCAATAGCGCGTCTGCGCATATCGCTGCATTGCATCGAGACGGTTCAGATCGGATCTGCGCCGCCGATCGATCGCCGTCCACTCGACCGGCAGCCAGTCCGCGCGCTTCGCGCGCGGATCGAGGCGCACAGCTGCCCCCGTTCGCGTCCACGTGACGAACTGCTGCGCTGCCAGCCGCTCCAAAACAGGGACGAGCGCCATCGATCCACCGAGCCCTCGAGATAGCCGGTCGAGGTCAATGGTCGCACCGAGCTCCAGTTTGCTGCCGACCGCACGCCACAGCGCCCGGAGCACTTCCCGATCGAACGCGCGGTCGCCCGTGAGCTCGCCGATGATCCGTTCCGGAGATGCGAGGAGCCGGACGGAGACGCGACCCATAGGTGCCGCCTCGGCTTTGCAGGCGCCGGCTTTGATCAGTACGCGAAGGGCCGCCCCGACTTTGCGCTCGCCTAGTGACGCCGGCGCCCGCTTCGCCAGCTCGTCAACGGTGAATGCGACAAGTCCGTGCCGGTCGACGAGCGATCGCAGCATCCGCCATGTGCGCTCAATGACGGATCGCTCCGGGTGTGCACTGCCGATGAAGAATTCGTGCGTGAAGCGATCGGGATATGCGTGGAGCAACACGCACGTACTCGGCTCGCCGTCGCGACCGGCACGTCCCGCTTCCTGATAATACGCCTCGAGAGAGCCGGGCATGGAGTGATGAACGACCAGGCGGACATCCGGCTTGTCGATGCCCATACCGAACGCACTGGTGGCCACGATCACGCGGGCGCGCTCCTGCATGAAGGCATCCTGCGCGCGCTGGCGCAGCGCGTCATCCAATCCGGCGTGATAGGCGACGGCGCGGATTCGACCGCGCACCAAGACCGACGTCACGCGTTCCACCGCCTTGCGCGTGGGTGCGTACACGATCGCGGGCGCGTCGAAGGTGCGAAGCAGACGGATCGCTGCTCGGTCCTTATCGGGCTGCGTGCGCACCGGTGTCACGTAATACGTGAGATTAGTACGATCGAAACCGGCCACGACCACCTCGACGTCACGGAGCGCGAGTTGACGCACGATGTCCCTCCGGACATCGGGTGTGGCGGTTGCTGTGAGGGCAACGGTTTGCGGTGTACCCAGTCGCTCGCGAATCAGGCCGATTCGCCGATAGCTCGGCCGGAAGTCGTGTCCCCATTCGCTGATGCAGTGCGCTTCGTCGACGGCCAGCAGTTGCACGCCGACCTCCACGAGTTGCTGCAGCACGCGGCCGGCCTCCAGTCGCTCGGGCGCGAGATAGAGCAATTTGAGCGAGCCGTCGCGCGCCCGCGCCATACGGTCCGCGACCTCGCTCACGCTCAGCGTGCTATTGATGAACGCCGCCGACACGCCTTTGCGCTGGAGCGCATCGACCTGATCCTTCATCAGCGAGATCAGCGGCGAGATCACCACCGTCAGTCCGTTTCGGACGAGCGCGGGCACCTGATAGCAGAGTGACTTGCCACCGCCGGTCGGGAGTACGAGCAGCGCATCGCGACCGGAGACCACCGACTGCACCGCACGGATCTGCGGCGGCCGGAAATCCGGATAGCCAAACGTCTCACGCAGCGTGACGCGGGCGAGTTCCAGCGTGCCGTAACCGGCTGATGTGGTGCGTGCGATCGGCATGCCGCACGCTAGCGCATCCCTCCGTCGCGCACGTCATCCAAAGAACGCGCGCGTCATCACGCCAACGCCAACTACTTCTCGTCGGTCGGAATGCGCTTGTTGGTCTCGTACAGCATGTATGCGATGAACAACCACACCAGCACGCTCAGCACTTTGAACGCGCCACGCCCCGTACGTTCAGTCTGGAAGGCCGTAACGGCGTCGATCCCGGCGAGGATCGCCAGCCCGATCGGCAGCAGCGGCATGAGAGTGCGAAACAGTCGCTTCATGTCAGACGGCCCTCGCAAAATGCCCGCGTGTAAACGCGCCGTCGAGCAGGCGGCGGGTCGCGGTCATCTCCGGCAAGACGTTGCCGGCAAGCGCATCGAGCATGTCGCGATAGGCACGAACAATCTGTTGCACGGGATCACCAGGAACGTTGAAGACCATCTGATAGCCGCGCACGCCCTGTGCCCAGAGGTCCGGCAGATACTCAGATCCATCGATGGGGCGCGAATGCAGCAGTCGGTTGCGGCACGCCGAGTCGGTGGCCACCGCGAAGGTGTAACCGGCTGGATCGGTCAACGACACGTTGGTGTGCTTTTGCACGCAGAGATCGCGGCACGTGGTCGGCTCGCGATCGAACGCCGCCGACAGGACGCAATGCTCGATGGTCATGCCCTCAGTACGCCCGTAGACGAGCACGTCGAAATTGCGGCCGCGCCACGGGTCGGTGAGCTGCCCGAGTTCCTCGGTCGTCAGCTCGATCGACGCAACCAGTCGCGACGCCCCGAGCTCGAACAGCAGCTGTGCCGTGTGCTGGTTGAACACGTTCGTCGCGTAATCGGCGATGACATCTCGCCCTGCCCCACCAAACTCGGCGAGCAGGCCCAGATGGCCGGTCAGCAGCGGCAGGTCGAGTGCCAGCCACTTCTCAAGTCGCTTGCGTTCCTCGGGGCGCACGATCGTTGGCGTGCGGAGACGCAGCGTAACGCCAGCCGCGGCGAGTTCCTCGCGTAGCGCGTGCACGCGGGCGAGAGGTGGCGTGGGATGGCGTAAGAACGGATCCAGCACGATCTCCGTTGCGCCACCCGCGGCGGCCTCGCGCGCGGTGTCGAGATCGCACACGATGGCACGCAGCGCAAAGGACGCGTCGGTGACCGCCGACGGGATCGACGACGCAACCGTGTCGACCACCTCGGCGATGCGCGCTTCACGCACCGCCACATCACTCTGACGCGCCCAGCCGAGTTGCTCTTCGAGCTGCGCGACCGCGTCCTGACGGATGCGATTCAGTTCGCTTACCGGCAGGAACAGTCCGTCGGCCAAACCGGCCACGTCAACCGTTCCCAGCTTGAAGGCCGTGCCTCCCAGTCGTCCGAGCTGTTCACGAAGCTGCGGCACATCGAGCGCACGTTTGCTGGCGACGCTCAGCGGGACTTCGCCACGCACCGTGACTTCCATCTCGCCGGAATTCCAGATCGTCTTGAGCGGGCCGCCGCTGTGCCCGAACACACGCACATCAATACGCAGGGCACCGACACGCTCGGGCACCGCTACGCTGGCGAACGATTCCTGTGCCTGCCGAAGCAGGGTGGCATCGCTCGTGCGCACGACGCGCCATCCGTCGGGCACCCGCGATCGTGCGGCGCTCAACCGTACGCTCACGACCTGTCGATGGGTACCATTGCGCGTCCACACGTGCCGAACATTCTGCACCGAGCCGCCCATCGTGGCCGACGATGTCAGCTCCGGCGATTCGAAGCCGAGACCATCACCGACCGCGATCGCGTGCGTAGTCTCGACGATCAGTTCCGCGCCCTCATGGCCGACCACCTTACCGATGGGCAATCCGCGATTGTCCGGCTGCGTGCGCGTGATGTACTCCCGTCCCTCGCGTCCGCCGTACATACCGCCGGTGTTGCCGCGGCTGAAGATCTGCACGAGGGGCTCGACTTCCTCGATCGACGGCGCCAGTTCGCGTTCGCCACGCGCCAGCGCATCGAGCCACCCGCGATAGGCCTTCGTGACGGTCGCGACGTATTCCGGCTTCTTCTTTCGCCCTTCGACTTTGAGGCAGCCGATCCCGAGTTCAGCGAGTTGCTCAAGGTGATCATGTGCCGCGAGATCCTTCGCCGAGATGAGGTACCCGCTGTCGAGCGTGGCGCCGGTCGCTTCGTCGGTGAGCGTGTAGTCCTTGCGGCACGACTGCGCGCATGAGCCCCGGTTCGCCGAGCGTTCGCTGATCATACCGGACATGAAGCACTGGCCGGAGTACGAAATGCAGAGCGCACCGTGCACGAACGTTTCGAGGCCGAGTTCCGGTACCGCTTGCCGGATCGCCCGAATGTCCTCGAGCGTGTTTTCGCGCGCCAGTACGACGCGTTCCACGCCGAGGCGCTGCATGACCCGCGCGCCGGCGGCGTCGTGCACCGTCATCTGCGTCGAGCCGTGCACCTCGAGCTGCGGATAAACCTGTTGGATGAGCCGCACCACGCCCAGATCCTGCACGATGGCCGCATCGATCCCGCGGTCGACGCATTCGCCGAGATAGGCGAGGGCCTCCCCGAGCTCCTCGGGCTTGATGAGCACGTTGAACGTGAGGTACACCCGGGCGCCGCGAGCATGCGCGATCGCGCAGGCGAGTGCGAGCTCATCCAGCGAGAGCTGGGCGCCCTCATCGCGGGCATTGTACATCGAGGCGCCCAGATAGACCGCGTTGGCGCCATTGGCGACGGCAGCGCGGACGGCGTCGAGTGTGCCGGCCGGGGCGAGGAGTTCAGGGACGGGGGTGCGAGACATCCCTCAAACCTAACCACGGTGGCCAACGCGTGATTTCCGACCGGAAGCCCGGCGGTGGCGAACGTGTGGGCGGCGGGGGAAGTACCGGTGGCGACGGGGGAACTGTTCGCCGTAGTACTTCCCGCGCCCCACACACGTTGCCCTCCAAACAGCTTCCGGTGGGCAATCCCGCGTTCGCTACCGCGGCCGCGACCGGAGGCGTTCCACCAACCTGATGATCAGCGCACCTGCGAGGCAGCCGATGCCGACCCAACGGACCCATTCGGTCCCGGTGCGCAGGGCGAAGACAAACGCCATGACACCGGCACCAATAAGAGCCAATCGCAGGGCCATCATGCGAAAGCCGGAAGCCCTGCCGCGACGGCCTCGGCGTCGGGCACGTCGATCACCATGCGCAGAAGCGCGGTCGAGTAGACCTTGCCCTGGGCGTCCGTCTTGAGCGACAGCGTCCCGCCGCCATCAAGGGCGCCATGCAGCAGAAAGTTCAGGGCGTGGAGGTTGGGCAGTTCGAAGCGGTCGACGCCGCCGTTGATCTGTCCTGAGAAGTGCTGCGCTACGCGGTCG
Source organism: Gemmatimonas groenlandica (assembly GCF_013004105.1). NCBI lineage: Bacteria > Pseudomonadati > Gemmatimonadota > Gemmatimonadia > Gemmatimonadales > Gemmatimonadaceae > Gemmatimonas > Gemmatimonas groenlandica. The sequence continues at coordinate 1,319,546 of NZ_CP053085.1, read as the reverse complement.
CGCGTCACGTACGTCACGAGGGTCGGATACCACTCGGGCTTGAGCGCAATCACGCCGACATTGGCGGTGTCGCCTTTGTCGCCGCTGCGGGCATGTGCGATATCGAGCAAGCGAATGTGCATGGCCGTTACTCCATGATCGTGACGGCGGTGGACACGGCTCGCTTGTCGAGCAGCGCAGGCCAGTAGGCCACAATCTCTTCCACCTTCGGGCGACCGCCAGCAAAACCGGTCACGCTCGGCGGGCCATTCAGCACCAACGGCACGATCTCACGGGTGAACCGCTCGATGTCGGCGCGATTTTCACCGCGCACGCCGATGCGGAACATCACTTCGGGCGCGTCATGGCCGTCGCCCGCCAATGCCCCGTGCGTCGATGTGGCGCCGACAAACTCCGTCAGCACCTGATCGAACTTCAGTCCGAGATTGTCGAGACGTTCGCGGAGAATGCGATCAGCCATCTGCGCCTTCTCCATCGCGTCGGGCCACGAGTACACCAGCGATCCCACGGCCTTGTACCCCGCGCGATACGCGATCGACACCTTGAGGAACGGGGTCGGCGGACCGCCGGTGATGCCGTGCACGCGCACGCGGTTCTCACCATCGGGCGCGAGCTGAATGCTGGTGAAATCGGCGACTACATCGGGCGTGATGTACGCATGCGGATCGCCCATCTCGTACACCAGCTGCTCGGACACGCTCGGCACGCTCACGCGTCCGCCCGTACCGGCGTGCTTCGTGATGACGAACGTGCCGTCTTCGGAGGCCTCGGCGATCGGGTAGCCGACGTTCGCCATGTCGGGGATGGTGCGCCACTCGTGCATGCAATTGCCACCCGACGACTGCGCACCGCACTCGAGAATGTGCCCGGCGATGATGCCAGAGGCCATCTTGTTCCAGTCGTCTGCCGCCCATCCAAATTCATGACGCAGCGGTGCCATCGTGAGCGCCGTATCGGTGCTGCGCCCGATCACGACGACGTTCGCACCCTGTGCGAGCGCTTCGACGATCGGCTCAGATCCGATGTATGCGTTCGCCGACATCACGCGATCGCGAATCGTCGAGAGTGGCTCACCGGTGTCCATGTTCTTGAGTTCATGGCCGGCGGCCATGAGGTCATCGAGCCTGGCGAGAATATCATCGCCCGTCACCACGCCAATACGGATCTTGCCGCGCACGCCGTGCTTCGCGGCCGCATCGAGCAGCGCCTCGGCGCATGCCACGGGATTCACGCCGCCCGCGTTTGCGATGACCTTCACGCCACGTTCGGCGACGGCCGGAAACACGCTTTCCATGGCGCCGATGAAGTCACGCGCGTAGCCCATTCGGGGATCACGCTCTTTCTGCTTCTGCAGAATCGACATCGTGACTTCCGCGAGGTAGTCGAGCATCAGATAATCGACCTGACCACCTTCCACCTGGCGACGAGGGGCTTCGAGCCAATCGCCCCAGAAGCCCTGACCGCTGGCGACGCGCACCACGCGCGATGAATCAGACATCAGTACTCCGTGCCGGGAACCGGCGCGCCGTAGGTCGGCATGGGGGGCAAAACGAAGGCACCGAGATGCGGCCCCGGATTCTGGGCCGCCGCACGCAGCGCAAGCGCCAATATCGTGCGGGTGTCTTCGGGATAGCAGATCGCATCGACGAAGCCACGCGCGGCGGCGTAGCGAGCATCGAGTTGCGTTTCGTAGTCTGCGCGCATCTGTGCGGCCGACTCGAGCACTTCCGCTGACGGATCGACGCCGGCCTTCTTCGCCGCATCGAGCGCGGGGCCATGCACCGCACCAACGGCCGCTTCGCCCTCCATCACCGCCATGCGGCCGGTCGGCCAGCTGAGGATGAAGTCGGGATCGAATCCCTGCCCGGCCATCGCGTAGTATCCGGCACCACTCGCGTGATTGACCGTGAGGACAATCTTGGGCACGCGCGCGCAGGCCATCGCTTCGACGAAGCGCGCGCCAGCGCGGATGATACCTTCGTGCTCGGCGTCGGGACCTACCATGAAGCCCGAGACGTCCTGCACGAAGACGATGGGCAGACCCTGCCGATCACAGCGCTCGATGAAGTACGCGACTTTCTCCGCGCTCTCGGCGTAAATGATGCCACCGAAGCGCGGGCGTTCGCCGGCGCGCCCCTTGATGAGACCACGCTGGTTCGCCACGATGCCCACCGGAATGCCTTCAATGCGCGCATCGCCGCAGATCATTTCCTTGGCCAAGTGCGGCTGGAACTCGTCGATCGCGCCGTCATCGAGAACCGCCTTGAGCACCGCATGCATGTCGTATGACATGCGGTGATCGGCCGGCAGCACGTCGTACAGCGCCGACGGCGGGACCGCAGGCGGCCGATACGTCGCAGGCACACCACGAAACGGCTTGGGCAGTCGCGCCACGAGCTCACGCAGCTTGTCGAGGCACTGCGTATCGTCGTCGAGTGCGTAGTGCGCCACGCCCGAAATCTCCGTATGCGTGATCGCGCCGCCCAACGTCTCGCCGTCGACCGTCTGCCCGGTCGCGCCCTTGACGAGGTTCGGGCCGCCCAAGCCCATGAACGACGTGCCCTTCACCATCAGGATCACATCACTCAAGGCGGGGAGATAGGCACCGCCAGCGACACACTGCCCCATCACTGCGGAGAACTGCGGAATCCGCAGATAGCGCCGCATGATGGAGTTGTAGTAGAAAATGCGCGCGGCACCGAACTGGCCGGGAAACACACCGCCCTGATACGGCAGGTTCACGCCCGCCGAGTCGACGAGATAGATGATCGGGATCCGGCAGCGCATCGCAACTTCCTGCGCGCGCAGAATCTTGGTGATCGTCTCGGGCCACCACGAGCCGGCCTTCACCGTCGCGTCGTTGGCGACGACGACCACCTCACGCCCGTCGACGATCGCAATGCCGGTGATTACGCCGGCACCGGGTGCCTGCCCTTCGTAGCGGTCGTAGGCGACGAGCAGGCCGATCTCGAGGAACGGCGTTCCGGGATCGGCGAGGCGCTCGACACGTTCGCGGGCGGTCAGCTTTCCTTGCTTGTGCTGCTTCTCGATCTTGTCCGGTCCGCCCCCGAGTCGGAGGCGGGCTTCCAGCGCGCGAACGTCGTCAGCGAGCTGGCGTAGCCGCCCGCTCACGCGTCCTGCTGCTGACGGGACGCGAACCAGTCGCGGATGTACTCGACGAGGTCCTGCGTACTGGTCCCCGGACCGAACAGGCGGGCCACGCCGCGCTGCTGGAGGGCATCCATGTCTTCCTTCGGAATGATCCCACCGCCAGTCAGCAGGATATCGTCGCGTCCTGCCTCAACGAGGAGGTCGCGGACACGCGGGAAGAGGGTCATATGGGCGCCGCTCAGAATCGAGAGGCCCACGACGTCCACGTCTTCCTGAATGGCCGCCGAGGCGATCATTTCGGGAGTCTGGTGCAAACCGGTGTAGATCACTTCCATGCCGGCGTCACGGAGCGCGGCAGCCACCACCTTGGCGCCGCGATCATGGCCGTCGAGGCCAGGCTTGGCCACGAGCACGCGAATCGGTCGAGTCATCGGAGGGCAAACGGGAAAGGACCCGGGGTCGGGCGCCGCCGACGCGAGGATTCCGCGCGGCAGCCCTTCAAGCTACTCACCCGTCCTTACGCGCCACCAGCAGCATTTCGCTGGATTTACGTGTCAGCGGGCGCTCGGTCCACGCGTCGAACGCCTGCTCGACCACCAGACCGACCTCCTGCATTCGGGCCGCCAACTCCGACGCCGAATACAGGCGGATGCGGTGCGTGCGCTCCCCGTCTCCCTTTGGACCGCGCCAGGTGGACGTGATCTCAAGGAAGCCCGACAATGGGTCGAAACGCCGTTCCTGACCGAACACGGTCCCGTCCTCGGTGCTCCACCAGTCACGGGACAGAAAGCGCGCCATGACGCCGTCACGACTGCCGCCGTGCCAGATCAGCACGCCCCCCGGCTTCAGGACCCGCGCAAACTGGGCCAGGACCTTCCGGTCATCGTAGGGATCGTCGAAGAACCCGAAGGACGTAAAGAGGTTGAGCACGGCATCGAAACGGCCGGTCCACTTGGCCGGCAACTTCCGCATGTCGCCCTGGGTGTATCGCAGGGTCTTACCAGCGCCTCGGCGCTTGGCGACCTCGAGCAGCGGCTTGGAGTAGTCGAGTCCATCGACATCGAAACCCGCTTCGGCCAGCAGGTGCGCGTGGCGCCCCTGACCGCAGGGGCAGTCGAGCAGGCGCGCGCCCGAGGGCAGCTCGAGCACGTCGAGCAGACGCGATACCTCGCGACGATCCTGTACGAGATTGAACAGGGGTTCGTACTCGTGGAGGTACTGCGCGTCAAAGTGTGTTGCCCACCAAGGGCTGGTCGTCTTCATCTGGACACGCTAGATAACCCCACGGTCCCACACAAGTCGCCTAGCCTCCCGCCGCCGGGGTCGCTGACGGGAAGGACCGATCTCGAACGTGAGTGGGAATGCCGTGCATACAATCCGTCTGATCTATACAAGCGATGCGCGTGAGGACCTGCGCTACCGTGATTTCATCACGATCATGGACACCGCGGCCGAGACGAACCGCGAGCGCGCGATCACCGGCATCCTGTGCTACGGCGGTGGCCAGTTCCTGCAGGCGCTCGAAGGAGAGCGGCTCGCCGTGAACGCGCTGTACCATCACATCGCCACCGATCCGCGACACTCGAACTGCCAAGTGTTGAGCGTCGAGGAGATCAGTACGCGCGACTTCGCGGAATGGTCGATGAAGATCGTGGACTGGAATGACGCCGTCACAGCGGCGCGACAGACGGTGCTCCTCAAACATTCCGGCTCCCGCCACTTCGATCCCGCGAACATGAGCGGTCAGCAGGCGTCGGCGTTTCTGCGCGAAGTCGCCGCGATGGAACGCCTGCTGACCGACTAGTCGGCGCTAGAAGAACACCGGCTCGCGGTACGCACCGAAGACATCTTCCAGCGCGGCGCGAATTTCGTACAGCGTGCAGTATGCGCGCGCGCAGTCGAGAATGCGGGGCACCACGTTTTCGGTGCCCCGTGCCGCGTTCCGGAGGGCATCGAGCCGCTCCGTGACCAGCGCGTTGTCCCGCGAGGCCCGCAGGGCCGCCAAGCGCTCGCGCTGCTCGGTCTCGGCGTACTCGCCGATGCGCAGAATCGGGATCGTGAGTTCGGGTTCGTCGGTGACGAATTCGTTCACGCCCACGACGAGTTTACGGCGTTGCTCGATCTCCCACTGCTGACGCGAAGCGCTCTCGGCGATCTTCTTCTGGAACCAGCCTTCTTCGAGGCCCTTCACGACGCCGCCGAACTCATCGATCTGCGCGAACAGCGCTTCGGCTTCCTGTTCCATCTGGTCGGTCAGCGCTTCCACGTAGTACGACCCGCCGAGCGGATCCATCACGTTCGGTACGCCCGTTTCGTACGCGAGAATCTGCTGCGTCCGCAACGCGACCTGCACCGCCTCTTCCGTCGGCAGCGACAGCGTCTCGTCCATCGAGTTCGTGTGCAGCGACTGCGTGCCGCCCAGAACGGCGGCCAGCGCCTGATAGGCGACGCGCACGACGTTGTTGGTCGGCTGTTGCGCGGTGAGCGTGACGCCTGCGGTCTGCGAATGAAAGCGCATCATCCACGAGCGGGGATTCTTCGCGCCGAACCGCTCCTTGAGGTGACGTGCCCAGATGCGACGCGCGGCGCGCAACTTGGCGATCTCCTCGAAGAAATCGTTGTGGATGTCCCAGAAGAACGAGAGGCGCGGTGCGAATTCATCGACATCGAGTCCACGTGCGACACCGCGCTCGACGTACGTGAAGCCGTCGGCCAGCGTGAAGGCGAGTTCCTGCGCCGCCGTCGCACCGGCTTCGCGGATGTGGTACCCCGAGATCGAGATCGTATTCCAGTTCGGCGTGTGCTTGGCACACCAGTCGAAGCCATCGACGACCAGGCGCAGCGCCGGCTCAATCGGGAAGCACCAGGCGTGCTGCGCCATGTACTCCTTCAGGATGTCGTTCTGCACCGTGCCCTGCAGCTTCTCCGCACTGACACCCTGCTTCTCGGCCGCGGCGATGTAGAAGCACAGCAAGATGATGGCGGGGCCGTTGATGGTCATCGACGTCGACACCTTGTCGAGCGGAATGCCCTCGAACAGGGTCTCCATGTCGGCCATCGAGGAGATCGACACACCGCACTTCCCCACTTCGCCTTCCGAGCGGGAATGGTCGGCGTCGTAGCCCATCAGCGTGGGAAAGTCGAAGGCCACCGACAAGCCGGTCTGTCCCTGCGAGAGCAGAAACTTGTACCGCTGATTGGTCTCACGCGCCGTACCGAACCCGGCGAACTGGCGCATCGTCCAGAGCTTGCCGCGATAGCCGGTGGGATGAATCCCGCGCGTGAATGGCCACTGGCCAGGCAGCTCGAAGGCGGAACCGGCGGTGTCCTCGAGGTCGAGCGCCGTGTACAGCGGCGGCACTTCGTCCGCGGAATTGGTGAACGCGATGTCGCGCTTGCGACCCGTGTCGTACTGCTGCCGCCACTGACCGACTTCACGGCGCAATCCCTCGAGCTCTTCCTGCTGCTGGCGGACTACATCCTCGAGTTCCTGAATGGTCGTCATGCGCTCATCCATCCTGAAGCGGCGCGTATTCGGCGCCGGTGAGAAGTGCTGCACTGCGGGCCCGGAGGGCATCGGCGACCGCAAACGGAACCTGCGTGCCAGCCTCGAGCGCATCGAGTCGTTCATCCACCCACGTGAGGGTGTCCTGATCCTGCCACAATCGCCGACGGAGCTGCTGTTCCACCACTTCCATGACGCGCTCACGCAGGCGAGCCCGTCGACGGGACCGGAGCTCTCCGCTGCTCTCAAGATAGCGCACGTGTCGATCGAGGGCGTCGACGACCTCATCGACCCCCTCGTTCTGGGCGGCGATGACGCGCAGCACGGGCGGGGTCCACTGCTCCGGCTGTTCGGCACTGGCTGCGGCCCGAGCGGCGCGCGCCGGATTCATGGCGTCCCGGAGGGCGTCCCGGTCCGGCAGGTTCCGAAGATCTACGCCATGGTGGGCCGGAACGTTCTGCATCGACGCGCCGGCCCGCAGGCCGAGCATCAGTTCGATGTCGTTGCGCAGGCGATCCGCCCCGGGGCGATCCGCCTTGTTGACGGCGAAGACGTCGGCGATTTCCATCACACCGGCCTTGAGCGTCTGGATGGAGTCGCCCGACTCCGGAACGAGCACCACGAGCGTGGTGTCGGCGGCTCTGGAGATATCCAGCTCGCTCTGTCCCACCCCCACGGTCTCGAGCAGAATCACATCCATACCGAAGCCGTCGAGCACGTCGCACACTTCGCGCGTCGCCGTGGCCAATCCGCCCAGCGATCCGCGCGTGGCCATGGAGCGAATGAACACGCCCGGGTCGAGCGCGACTTCCTCCATCCGGATGCGATCACCCAGCAGCGCACCACCGGTGAACGGCGACGTGGGATCGACCGCCACGATGCCGACGCGCCATCCCGCGTTGCGATAGCGTCGGGCGAGGCGCGTGGTGAGCGTGCTCTTGCCCGCGCCCGGCGGGCCGGTGATGCCGATGCGACGCGCGCGACCAAGCGTGGGATGCACGACGGCGAGAATCTGCTCAAAGCCCGGACGATGATTCTCCACAATGCTGACCGCACGCGCGAGCGCCGCGGGCTTCCCTGCACGAAACTGGTCCATCAGTCGAGCCATCGCTTCAGTCATCATCACTCGTCGTCGTGTTCATCGCGGATGTCGCCTACCAACTCCTCGAGCAGATCTTCGAGCGTCACCAGCCCGACGACCGTTGCGTCATCCTGCACGATCGCCAACTGTCGCCGCGAACGCAGCAGCTCGAACAGCAATTCTTTTGCGGACTTCGTGGACGTGGTGACGGTGACCGGACGAATGGGTGGTAACGTCTCACCACTGCGTACGAACACGTCGAACACATGCACCATCCCGATGATCTGATCGGGCGTGTCGCGATAGATCGGCACGCGACTGTAGCCGGCCTGCGCGACGCGCGACGCCAACTCCGCCGCCGGCAATCCATCGGGCAACGCGAAGATGGTGGCGCGCGTCGACATGACGTCGTGCACGACTTTGTCACCGAACTGCACCACGCCGGAAATGATTGCCATCTCCTCGGTCGTGCTGATGTCGTCGAACGCGCCATCGCGCAGCAGCTCCTCGAGCCCTTCGCGCGCATCGTCGTCGGTGGCCGACGCAGGCCCCGACGTCATCAGGCGGCGTACGAGGTCGGCGACAACGTGAAACGGTGTCAGGAGAAGATCGACGAGGCGCAGCAGTGGCACGAGGACCGGCACGAGTTGCGGTGCCCAGCGACGACCCACGGCGCGCGGCAGCAGCTGCCCCACAAGCACCAACAACGTGAGATACAGCAGGACGTCGACCAGAAACTCCCACGCGCGAAGTCCGTCGGCCATGGCGATCATGGAACCGGTCGCGAATACGGTCAGCATGCTCGCCGTAGCGGCGGCGTGAAGCAGGCGAGCCGGACGCTCGAGGTAACGCGCCATCGCGCCTGTGCCGCCGTGACGTCGCTCGATCCAATGTCGCAACCACAGGCGACTCACGGCGCGTACCGCCGTGGCGGCGAGCGTGAGGGTCGCCACGAGCGCGACCGAGAGCAGCGTGAGGAGGAGTGGCATCAGCTCTCTCCCACGCTGGTGTCGAGCGGATGTACACGCTCGAGGTAGACCCGCTCGATCTTGCGGCGCACGACGCGCTCGACGATCACCTTGAACGGGCCGACCGCCAGTGTCTCGCCGGCGCGGGGCACGCGGCCCAGTAGTTCGAGCACCAGCCCGCCGACGGTCGACACGTCATCGCGCCGGAAGTCGTGCGACAGGGCTTCCGACAAGTCATCGAGTGTGAGGCGGCCCGAAACCCAGAAGCGCACCCCATCTTCACTTTCGACCTGCCGCTCCTCTTGGTCGTACTCATCGCGGATCTCGCCGACCAGCTCCTCGAGCACATCCTCGATCGTCACCAGTCCCGCGGTGCCGCCGTATTCGTCCGCCACTACCGCGATGTGCCGACCGGCGACGCGGAACTCGCGGAGGAGATCCGCGATGCGCTTCGACGGCGGAATGAACGCGGGCGGACGCAGCAGCGTCTGCCATCCACCGTCCGGCTCCTCGTCGGCCAGAACCGAGGGCAGCAGATCCTTCACGTAGAGGATGCCGACGATCTCATCGATCGTGTCCTCGAACACCGGCACGCGCGAATGCTGTGCGCTGCGTACGCGGTCGAGCATCTCCGACCACGCCGTTTCCTGCTCGATCCCGACGATGTCCACGCGCGGCACCATCACTTCTTCGACGGTGGTCTCGCCGAACTCGAAGACGCCAAGCAGCAGGTCGCGCTCGTCACGCGAGACGTCCGCTTCGCTTGTGATCACTTCACGGAACTGGGCCGCCGCTTCCTCCCGGCGCTCGATCGTGGCCTCGGCGTCGGAGACCACCTCGGCGAACGCGGCATCGACCCAATTACCCAGGCGCACAACCGGCGCGAACAGCTTCTCCGCTCCGTTGGAAAACCAGGCAAGGCGATCTTCGGCATCTTCGCCGAGGGCATCGCCGACCACGCGCGCCGTGGTTTCGGCGGCAAGCACCACGACCAAGCCCAAGCCGAACAGCAAGGCGACGGTGGACAGCGTGGCGCGGCCTGACAGGTCGAGGCCCACCGCGATACCGGATCCGGCCGCGAGATGTCCGAGCACCCGCGCGAACGCCAGTGCGCGGTGGGTTCGTTCGCGAGAGGGCACAGGTCGCGGCACCACCGGAGCCGGGGGTGCGAGCGTGGAACGCTCGACCGGGATCGACGATAGCGGCGGCTCGGAGAGCAGCGCACCATCGGCGACGGCGGCGAGTGCGGCAACGACGGCACCGCCTGTCGCCAGCCCCCACGCGACTACACTCATGCGGTACGGGTCGGCGTGATCCAGAAGCGGTGCAGCAATTGCTCCTGGCGCCGCCACATCGGCGACGTCATCCGTGCGTCGCCCTCGGGGTGTTCCCACCCGCAGGCGTGCAGCATTCCGTGTACGACGAGGCGCGCAATCTCCTCTCGTACGCCAACCCCGAAGTCTTTCGCCTGCAGACGCGCAACGTCAGGGCAGATGTAGATGTCGGCGATGACGGTCCCCGCGGGATCGGCGCCCAACGCGAAGGTAATCACGTCGGTGGGTCCACGATGACCGAGATGCCGTCGATTGAGCGTGGCACTGGCGCGCGACGAGACGAATGTCACGCTGATCATGGCGCGCGACACCTTGAGCGCGCGGAGGACGCGGCGCGACAGTTCGGCGAGGCGATCGGCGGCGACCGGTACGCGAACCCCGTCGGCTTGCACCGACACGGCGCGGGGATCCTCACGCATACGGCTCATGCGCCGGCCGCATCGGCGTTGTACGCGCGAATGATGTCTCGCACCAGACGATGGCGCACCACGTCGGCATCGGTGAAGTAGTGGAACGAAATCCCTTCGATGCCATGCAGAATGCGTTCGATCTGCATGAGTCCCGAGTCTTCTCGTCGCGGCAAGTCGACCTGCGTCTTGTCGCCCGTGATCACGATCTTCGAGTTCACACCCAGACGCGTGAGGAACATCTTCATCTGCAGCCCCGTCGCATTCTGCGCTTCGTCGAGAATGACGAACGAATCGCTGAGTGTACGACCGCGCATGAACGCCAACGGCGCGACTTCGATGGTGCGCGTTTCAATGAGCTTCTGAAGGCGTTCCACCGGAATGAGATCATCGAGGGCGTCGTACAGCGGGCGCAGATACGGATCGATCTTGGCCTGCATGTCGCCTGGCAAGAAGCCAAGGCTCTCACCCGCCTCGACGGCGGGACGCGCCAGCACGATGCGCCGCACGCGCTTCCGCATGAGCGCATCGACCGCCGCGGCGACGGCAAGATACGTCTTGCCTGTCCCTGCCGGGCCGACGCCGACCACGATGTCATGCTCGCCGATCTGCTTGAGGTACTCGGCCTGTCCAGGCGTTTTCGGCTGGACGCCGCGCCGCGCTCCCGGCAGCACGAGTGCGCCGTTGGTCGCCGCCGGTGCGTCGGCCGGTCGTTCGGTCAGCGACAACCGCAGCACATCGTCGGCGTTCAGGGACTTGCCCTCGCGCACCAGCGTCACCATCGCCGTCGCGATGGGCTCCGCGCGCGTGACGTTGTCGAGATCACCAGTGATCGTGAGACTGTCACCGCGTAGGGCGACGCGGGTGCCGGTGGCGCGCCCGAGTTCCACGAGATTGGCGTCGTTGGCGCCCGCGAGCACCTGCATATCCGCGCCCTCGACCGAGACGCGCGTGGTGACTGTCTCGGGTGCGCGATCATTGCCCGTCACGCGTCGCTCCCGGTGACGGTAAGGTGCAACTCCGCCAGATCTTCCGGCGGCACGGCAACCGGCGCCCCCTCGAAGAGCGAGCGCGCCGCGGTCGTTTTCGGAAACGCGATGACGTCGCGCAGTGATGGCGCGCCGGACAGCAACATGGCGATCCGATCGAAGCCGAAGGCGATACCACCATGCGGCGGTGCGCCGGCCCGGAGACCTTCGAGCAGGAAGCCGAAGCGCCGCTCCTGATCGGCGACATCACCGATCCCGAGCAGAGAGAACATGCGCGACTGCATAGCAGGATCGCTGATGCGGATGCTGCCACCACCGAGTTCGGTGCCGTTGAGCACGACATCGTAGGCCAACGCACGCCAACGTGCCGGCTGGTCGGGGAACGTCTGCATGTCTTCGGCATGGGGCGCCGTGAACGGGTGGTGCACGGCCGCGAGCGAACCGGTGGTGGGATCTTCCTCGAACATCGGAAAGTCCATCACGACGATGAAGCGCTGCAGCTTGTCGTCGACCAGCTCGAGGCGTCGCGCACACTCCTGCCGTACGCGATCGAGCGCGGGACTGGAGACGCGATCGGGTGCGGCCACGAACAGGGCGAGATCGCCGTCGGCGAGCGCGAAGGCCGCGCGTGCATCGTCGGTGAGGAACTTGGCCAACGGGCCGTCGTAGGCGCCGTCGGCGTGCCGCAGCCGCAGCAGGCCACCCGCGCCCGCGCTCTTGGCGAGCGCCTCCAACTCGTCCACCTGCTTGCGGCTCCAGGCGGCACCGCCCGGCACGATCAGTCCGCGCACGCGCGCGCCGTTGGCGATGGCGCTCGTGGTCACCGCGAAATCGAGGCCGGCAAAGACGGCGGTGTAGTCGGCGAGTCTGAGGTCGTATCGCAGATCAGGGCGATCGCAGCCATAGAACTCCATGGCATCGCGATAGCTCATCCGATCGAAGTGCGCCGGGATGCTGTGGCCCGCCTCGGTCCAGAGCGCGCCGATCAACCCTTCGGCGAGCGCCAGAATATCTTCGCGCTCGATGAACGACGCTTCGATGTCGATCTGCGTGAACTCCGGCTGCCGATCGGCACGAAGATCCTCGTCGCGAAAGCAGCGCGCGATCTGGAAGTAGCGATCGAAGCCGCAACACATGAACAGCTGCTTGTAGATCTGCGGCGACTGCGGCAACGCGTAGAATTCACCCGGGTGCACACGGCTCGGCACGAGGTAGTCGCGCGCGCCTTCCGGTGTCGGCTTGGTGAGAATCGGCGTCTCGAGTTCGAGATAGCCGCGATCGCTGAGAAACCGACGCGAGACCTGCAGCAGCCGATGGCGCAGTACCAGATTCTCCTGTAATTCCGGACGGCGCAGGTCGAGATACCGATGACGCAAGCGCAGTTCTTCGGCCGCCATCTTTTCGCCGCGTCCACGGGCCACCGGCAGCGCCGGCGTGACGGCGGGACCGACCACACGCAGCGACGTCACGCGTACTTCGATCGTGCCGGTGAGCATATCGGGATTCTGACGTTCCGGCTCACGCGCGACGACCTCACCCTCGCACAACACGACCGACTCCACACCCACGGCCGCCGCGATGCGCAACGTCTCCGCATCGCTCCATGCCGGCCCGAAGGCCAACTGCACCAGACCCGTACGGTCGCGCAGATCGATGAACACGAGGCCGCCCAGATCGCGGCTCCGGTGCACCCATCCGCCAAGGCGAACGGTGCGACCCACATCCTGCGCGCGCAGTAGGCCGCAGGTGTCGGTACGAAGGGACGTGGCGAGCACGGACTGTTCTGGCGAAGACGACATTACGCGCGGCGCTCCGGACGGGGCGAATCAGGGAAGTTCATGGGCCGATGAACGGCCGCAAACGGTCAAAGTTAAACGATTTACGTCAGTCTCGGTAGCGATTGGCCATGCGCATTCGCTTGACCCGCCAAGGCGAGGGCCGTTAGTGTCCCCTATGCGACGCCTGCTCATCTGCGGGATGGCCGCGTGTTGCTGGGCCCGCGGGCTCGCCGCGCAGCCAGTACCCGCTCGCGATCTTTGGGAGTTCCCGCTCGGCGCCGTGCTCGAGCCGGCGGCGCTCGCGGCGGAGCCTGGTGCCGGCCTGTGGAATCCGGCGGCGTCCGCGCTCCGACCTGGAGAGCGGATTCGACTCGGAGTGGCGTCGTTGTCGACCGGCGCGCAGCAGGGCGTCGACGGCCAATTGCTCTCCGCGTCCATTCGGCGCGCGTCTGGGACGACGCTCGGTCTGTCCGTGGCCCGAACCTCGGTTGCGGGCCTGGTGCGCACCGAGAGCGATCCGCAGAGCGTCGGTGACATTAGCTACGCCAGCGTGCTGGTCAGTGCCACAGCGGCCAAGACGCTGATGCCGCATGTCACCGGCGGATTGGCGGTGCGCTGGCGCGAAGGTCGTGCCGACCAGGCGGTGAACACGGCGATCGCAGCCGATCTCGGCGTGGTCATCCACGATCTGCCGTGGCAGAACGCGCGCGTCGCGCTCTCGAGCTTTCTGTGGCGTCCGGGTCGTGAGATTGACGATCGACCCGCGTTCGTGGCCGCGGTAGATGCCAGGGTGATCGGCGATTCGGCGTCGCGCGAGCTGCGGCTCGGACTCAGCCAGAACGACGTCAATCGAGGGGCCACCGAGCGCGGACCGTTCCTGTCGGGACGACTGGATCGACTGGAGGCCCGCGCAGCCATCGTACGCGCCTCGGCCGGCGGCAGCACGGTGACGCGTATCCGCTCGGGGCTGGCGGTGTACTATGCACGGTACGTGGTCGGCGTCGCGCGCGAGGAAGGCATCTCCGGGCTCGGACCCGTTTATCAGTTCACGCTCAGTTCGATCCTCAAGGAATGATGTCAGACACGATCGCGACCGAAAACCTGCTCGACCTCTCGCCCGACGCTGCCCTGTCTCGTCTCTTGGCGTGGCTGAGTGATCGTGGTGAGCCGTCGTATCGGGCGGCGCAGATTTTTGCGCGCCTCTGGCAGCGTCCGGTCCGCTCGTTCGACGAGATCACCGAACTGCCCAAAGCGCTCCGAGAAGCACTCGCGAAGTCGTTCGCGCTTCCCCAGCTCGAACTCGCGACGCGACAGACATCGACCGACGGCACCGAAAAGTTCCTGTTCAGAATGGCGGACGGTCAGCTCATCGAGACGGTGTCCATTCCCGACGGCGACCGGATCACCTTCTGCATTTCCTCACAGGCTGGGTGCGCGCTCCAGTGCGCCTTTTGCGCCACTGGCGCGATGGGTTTTCAGCGCAACCTCACGCCATCGGAAATCGCCGGACAGGTCCGCGAGTTGCGACTGCTGTCACCGCCGATCATTCCCACGAACATCGTGTTCATGGGCATGGGCGAGCCGATGATGAATTGGAAGGCGGTTGATCCGACGCTTTCGCTGCTCAACGACCCCCGCGCGCTGGGCATCGGCGCGCGCCACATCACGATTTCGACGGTCGGCGTGCTGCCGGGCATCGTGGCATTGTCCGAGCGTCCCGAGCAGTTCCGACTCGCGATCTCGATTCATGCGCCCAGTGACGAGCTGCGCAAGTCGTTGATGCCGGTCAACACGAAGTATCCGCTTGCTGACGTCATTGCCGCGGCGGCCAAGTTCGATCGACGCGTGACCTTCGAATACGTGATGCTCGGCGGCGTCAATGACCAGCCGTCGCACTCGGCTCAGCTGGCGCAATTGGCGCGCGAGTGCCGCGCGTTCGTGAATCTGATTCCACTGCACCCCGGCGGAACGATGGGCTTCGTCCCGTCGACGGCATCGGCGATTTCGTCCTTCGCACGGGCGTTGCGTGCACGTGGGGTGGAAACCGCCGTCCGTCGCAGCCGCGGACTGGATATCGCCGCGGCCTGTGGTCAGTTAAGGACGGAGCGTCTCGGACGACGGCTTCCAGTCACGACCCACGAAGATGGTGAGGTCCACGTAGCGTAGTGAATCGGGGCGCGCCTCGATGCTGCCGGTCCCTACGGCGCGGCGCAGTCGGTCGGCCCAGTCCCCATGGCCCGTATGCGATACGATCAGCGTGCCATTGCGAGGCTTGCCCCTTTCGGTCTCGTACTCGACGACGTCGAACCCCCGGTCGCGCAGCTCGAGGGTGGCGCGTCGCGCGTAGCCGCGCGTGCCCGATGAATTGAGTACGCGCACGCGCACGCGGCTGTCGTTCGGCGCACGAGCAAGCGAATCATCGACGGCCGCCATCGTGCCGTTCGCGGACGCGACCACGGGCGCGCCCCGATCTAGCCACCACGCCGCGCCGGCGCCGACCACGACAACGGTCAACAGCGCGAGAATCAACCAGCCACGCCGCGTGCGACGCGGCACGTCCGGCGCGGGCATCGACGGCCACCCGGGCGACGTACTCATCGCACCGTCTCCCACAGCGCGACCGTCTCGAGCGCGAGCCCCTTCCCTTCACGAATCGCCCACTCGAGCCGCATCCGAACCACCTGACGGAAGACATCGTCGAAGGCGAAAGGCACCGAGCTGGCGAGAAATGCGCGATCCGCTTGCATGAACGAGCGGCCCGGTTCGAGAAAATCCGCCATGTACAGCGCGCGACCGACGCGAGCCCAGTCGGGCTGCCCAACAGTGTGCCAACGAATCGCGTCGAGGACCTCTTGACGCGCTTCGCCGAGCGCGGCGAGCCGGATCGCGGCCGCCGGGCCGTGCAGCATGCCGAACGGCCGCGTGTGATCGCCGGTCGCTGCGCGCAATATCGGTTCGTCGGCGTCCCGCAATGCGTCATGCCACGTGCCGGCATCCACCCAAGCCTGCACCTCGGCCGGCGAGAGCGCCAGCGCCGCGGCCCACGTACGCAACACGGCCACGACGCGCGCGATGTGCGCACGCCGTTTGTCCGTGACGATCGACCAGGCCGGCAGCTCGAGGTGCGACCCGTCGAGGTGCGAATCAGACGTCACAGCGGTCGTCAGATTTCGTCGATTGCAGCGCGCAGCGCTGCTGTCAGGGCGATGGCGTCCTGCACTGAACGCCCCGCGGCGCGCACGAGCGCGCTTCCGACGACGACGCCATCACCCAACAGCGCCGCGGCCTTGGCCTGCTCCGGGGTCGAGATGCCAAAGCCGATGCAGATCGGCAGCGACGTGGACGCGCGGAGCCGCGCGACCGTGTCCGGCAGATCGTCGGGCAGCGACGCCCGTTCCCCGGTCACACCGAGTCGGCTGATCAGATACACGAATCCGCCGCCGTGTCGCGCGATCTCCTCCATGCGCGGGGCCGGCGTGGTCGGCGCCACCAAGCGCACGAAGTCGAGTCCACTCTCACCAAACCATGCTTCACGCGCGGGATCGGCACCGACCGGGAGGTCGGTGACGAGGACGCCGTCGACACCGGCGGCGCGCGCGCGCGCCAGCACGTCCGGTCCACCGGCGATGATCGGATTGAGATAGCTGAACAGCACCACCGGCACGTCGAGCGCGGCCTCGCTCACGATCTGCAGCGTGCGCTCGAGGCTCACACCGTGGTCGAGCGCTACTTGCGAGCTTTGCTGAATAACCGGACCGTCGGCCATCGGATCAGAGAATGGTACGCCCACCTCGATCACGTCGGCGCCCGCCGCGGCGATGCCACGGAGGAGCGTGACACTCTGCTCGGGGTCGGGATGTCCTGCCGTGACATAGCAGACAAGCGCCCGACGCCCTTCGGCCGCCAGCGCGGCAAAGCGCGCGGACAGCCGTGAGGCGGACGGGACGGAAACGTCAGGCGAAGTAATCACCGATGTTGATGCCATAGCGTTGAGGATCCTCGGTCCGAATGATGGTATAGGAAAATTGGCCCGATGCGTCGCATGATGTCAGGTCATAGATCTGGAGATCCTGAAGACGGTTGCCCTGGGCATCCGTGATCATGCGCACGAGCGGACGCGACAGCGCGGTCGGATCAGGATTGGCCGCGACCACCATCGCGAGCGCGAAGGTGTCGAGGACCACGAGCGTGCCGACCGGATAAATGCCCGTAAGATTGATGAATGCCTTCACGACCACGGGATCGAGTCCGAGGCGCGTGTTGTCCCGCATGCCGCGCAACACGTCCGCCGGCGTCCATGGCACGTCCTGATAGACGCGCGTCGTCGTGGCGGCATCGAAGCCATCGGCCACCGCGATGATCTTGCTGTACAAGGTCAGACGGCGCGACCGAAACGGCTTGGGATAGCCGGTGAGGTCGATGCGCATGTGATGTTCATACGCCGTGGTCATCGCGCGCCACGGACGCGCTGACCCGGTCGGCATGGCGAACATTGAGAGCACGCCCTGCCAGGTATGCGTTTGCAGGATTGCCCGCTCGTCGTCGTCGAGCGAACCTCGTTTGTTGAGCAGTTCGAGCGGGACCCGCGACTTGCCGATATCGTGCAGGAGGGCCGCCAGCCCGAGGTCCAACAGTTGCGGTTTTGTCAGTCCGAGACGGCGGCCGAGTGCCACTGACAGGATACTCACGTTCACACTGTGCACGAACGTGTACTCGTCGAACTCACGAAGGGTGGTCAAGCCGATCAGCGACGCCGCATCGGTGAGGATGGCATCGACAATCCCCTGCACCGCCCGCTTCACGCGCTTGAGTCCGGCGCTGCGTCCGAGTCGCGCCGATGTTATGACATCGCGAGTGACATCGAGCGACCGCACGTACGTTTGCCGGGCGCGCTCCTTCGCGTCGAGTTCCGTCTCCTGCTGGTCGGCTTCGTCGACGGGCGGATAGAACTCGAAGCAGGTGACCCCGGCCTGTTCCACGCGCGTCGACAACTGCTGCAGTCGATCCTCTTCCGGATACTCGAGGGGCGGCGACTGCAGAAACGAGAGCAGCACGACCCAGTCCCGCGGCGTCGTATGGGCGATGACGGCCAACCCGCCGAGCCCCGCTTCGCGGAGGAGACCAAGCACATATGCGACGGCGGCATAATTGTCGAGCGTGAGCCGCAGTCGCGTTTCGTTGACGAACAGGTAGTCGCCAATCCGTCGCAGACGACAGTGTCCGTCGGCCAGTTCGACGCGCTCCGCGGCGTTCCCCAACTCGACGATCGCCTTCTGCACGGCGCTGTTCTCGATGGGATACAGCCGCACCGCGCGCACCGCCCCATGCAACGCCACCACGAACGCGCGCGCGGTCCGTTGCGCCTGGGGATCACCGGCTTGATCATTGCCGGTGGCTGGAAGCGGTACGCTCACGCGCTGCCTCGCATGGCGCGCGCCACGGCGCTGCGCACGACGACATCCTTCGTGTCGGCTGCGCGCTGCAGCGCGGCAGCGGCTTTCGGCGTCGACACCAGGCCGAGCGCGCGGGCCGCGCAGGCACGAAGCTCGGCCGGCTCGCGTGCGCCCAGGAGACCGCGGGCGTTCAGCAACGTGTCGAGCTCGGGCACACCCGCGTCGCCGCACATGCTGCCGAACGCCTCGAACAACGCCATCTTCTCGCTCAGATCCGCCGCGCGAAGCTCTTTGCGCCGCACGGCGTCGAGCAGTCGGGGAAGCGCAGCCGTATGCGACCGCGTCGCAATCACGCGGAACGCGGCGACTCGCACATCGCGATCGCTATCCTCGATGCCACGCTCGACGGCCTGCAGTGCGGCTGGCGAGGCGATCTCGCCGAGTACGCTCAGCGCCTCGACGCGCAGCTTCGGGTCGCGTCCGCGCAGCAATCGAGCCAAGCCAGGCACCGCAGCCGGCGTCGCCAACTGGGCCGCCAGTCGCAGCGCCCCACGCACCACGAACTCGTTCTCGTGTTCGAGCAGCTGTGCGAGCTCCGTCGTGTGGGCCCCGGCCAATCGTGCCGAGGCGCGTTCGATCGATGCGCGCGCCGGCGAGGCAGTCGCGACTCCGAGCCACGCAACAAGCGGCTCAAGCGCAGATGGACGGAGTTCCACGAACAGCCCCTCCAACAGCGAGGCCACCGGCGTGCGCGCGCTTTCATCGAGCGCCTGCAGGAGTTGCGACATCACGGCGGGTTCACTCAGGCGCGCCGGCAGGTCGCGGAGCGCCGTCATCACGCGTTCGTCCGCAGCGAGCCGTCGCGACGCCACGGACGCTTCGCGCAACGCAAACGCGACGAGCTCGTACTCCCCGAGCGTGAGAAATTCGATCAACAGCTGATCGACCGTGCGCAACGCCTCCAACTGCGAATCCGCGACAGACTGTCCTTCGATCACATCGAACAGGCTTGCGAGCACGAGCTTTCGATGGTCTTCGCCGTACTCGCGCTTGAGTTCCTCCTGCAGATACGTCGCCTCACGCGTGTCGAGGAAATACAGCGTGGTGTCGAAGTCCTCCACTCGGACCATGCCTGGGGGCGGCCCCTCGCCGGGCGCCGCCGATTCCGCCGCCGGCACCGCCAGCGGCGCCACACCGCTCGCGAATACCGCGACTCCTGGGCGATCCGTGCCGCTCATGACCGGCATATCACCGATCGCATCGTGCTCGACGTGTCGATACTCGATCGTGGCCAAGTCGGCGACCCAGAGGAGCGTCACGAGATCATCGTCATCCGGTAACGCGGTGCGCGCCTTGTGCAGAATGGCGAGCAGTGCCTCGAGGTCGGTTGTTTCGAATCCGCTGTGGAGGTGCAGCGACCGCAAACCATCGCGATACAACAGCCACGGCAACCCGTCCGTGCCGCGCTCCGCATCGAGGTACACGGTGCGCTCCTCCCACACGAATGACGCGTCTTTGATCTGGATCTCGAGCGGGTTCGCAACCCGCCACACTTTGCCGAACGCCCCCCGGGCCTGTTCGATGGCGGTCGCTCGCGTTGGGTTATTCGGCAGATACAACTGAATGGCACGAAGCGCCTTCGCGAATGCGCGGAGCGCATCCTCGATCGCCGCCACCGCCTGCGGCGAGACGGCCACTTCGTGCCCCGTCGTCGTCATACCTCGGGCAGCGTGTACTGATTGATCGTACCGATGTCCTTGTCACCGCGGCCGCTTACGCACAACAAGACCGGCTCCTGCTCGGACCAGCGCCCCGCTTCCCGTTCGATCCATGCCACGGCGTGCGCCGTTTCGAGTGCGGGGATGATGCCCTCGAGTCGGCTCAGCAAGGCGACGCCGCGCAGCGCTTCCGTATCGTCGATCGACACGTACTCGGCGCGACCGCTGTCATGTAACCACGCGTGCTCGGGGCCGACGCCGGGGTAGTCGAGGCCAGCCGAGATGCTGTGCGCCGGATGCACTTGTCCGTTCGCATCCTGCAGGAGATAGCTGAGCGACCCATGCAACACACCAGGTGTCCCGCGCGTGATCGACGCACTGTGACGCTCGGTGTGCAGCCCCTCGCCTGCCGCTTCGACGCCGACGAGTTCCACACCCGCGTCGCCGACGAAGCCGGCGAAGATACCCATCGCATTGGAGCCGCCGCCGACACACGCCACGACCGTCTTCGGCAACACCCCGGCGCGCGCGAGCATCTGGGCGCGAGCTTCGCGTCCGATGACCGACTGAAACTCGCGCACCATGCGCGGGTACGGTGCCGGGCCGACCACCGATCCGATGATGTAATGGCTGTCGTTCACCGAGCCGACCCAATCACGAATCGCTTCGGTCGTGGCATCCTTGAGCGTGCGCGTCCCGGACAGGACCGGCACCACCGTGGCACCGAGGAGACGCATACGGAACACATTCAGCGCCTGACGCTGCATGTCCTCCTCGCCCATGTACACCACGCATTCCAGGCCAAAGCGCGCGCAGATCGTCGCGGTGGCCACACCGTGCTGTCCGGCGCCCGTCTCGGCGATAATGCGGCGCTTCCCCATCCGTCGCGCCAGCATCGCCTGCCCGACGGTGTTGTTGATCTTGTGCGCGCCGGTATGACACAGATCTTCGCGCTTCATCCAGACCGGTGCGCCAATCCGCGCACTCAGGCGCGGCGCGAACGAGAGCGCTGTCGGCCGTCCGACATACTCACGCAGCAGCGCATCGAGCTCCGCCTGAAATGCTGCGTCGCGCCGCGTCTCTTCGAACGCCGCCTCGAGCGCATCGAGCGCCGGGATGAGCGTTTCCGGAACGTATCGTCCGCCGAACGGGCCAAAACGATCTGTCGGCGCAACCGCGCCGGTCGTTGTATCCACCATGGTCATCGCTGCATCCCTGCGGCCGAGCGTGCGGCCGCGACGAACTGTTCGACTAACACCGAATCCTTGACACCCGTCTCGGACTCCACCCCTGAAGATACGTCTACGACGTCCGGAGAAAGCAATCGAATGGCTTCGATCACATTTCCCGGACGCAGTCCGCCCGCGAGGATGATACGAATCCCCGGTACGGACTCCCGAAGTGCCTCGACCGCGTCCCGAAGTCCGGACCAGTCCAAGGTGACCCCGGTTCCTCCCAGCTGTCCGACCACGTGCGCATCGAGCACCACTGCGCCCGCTGCCGCACCAAGTGCGACGGCATCGACGGGCAGCGTCGTTCCCGCGACACGAAGCACGGGCCAGACCATACGACCCGTTTTCCGACGAATCGTGTCGATTGATGCCACCGAGCAATGGCCGTGTAATTGGGCGATGTCGAGATCGAGCGTCTGCACTGTGACGATCACATCATCGAGATGCTGGTCGCCGAACACAACAACCCGCTGCACGTCGTGACGACGAGGGCCGAGGACCGCACGTGCGCGATCCACGGTGAGCAGTCGCGGACCGCCGGCCATGATCGCGCCCACGTAGGATGCGCCGACGTGCACGGCGTGCGCCGCGTCACGCTCCCGTGTCAGCCCACAGATCTTGACCTCGACCGGCAGGGCGCGATCACGGCCCGATGCGGTTGCGGTGGTCACCGCCGCGTCGAGGCTGATCGTGGAATTGCCGCGAGGGCGCGTACCGCCGATGCCGGATCAGCCGAGGCCGAGATGGCGCTGCCGACGAGAATCGCATCGGCACCGGCGAGCGCAGACGGCGCGACATCATCGGGCGTCTGCATTCCGCTTTCGGCCACGGCGACGCAGTGCGCCGGAATTCGCGGGATCAGCGTGGGCGCGGTGGTCGGATCGATGATGAGCGTTTCGAGGTTCCGATTGTTCACGCCAATCACGGTGGCCCCGACCTCGAGCGCGCGCTCCAACTCCGCTTCGTCGCGGATCTCGACGAGGGTCGCCAAGCCGCACTCACGGGCGGCGTCCATCAGCAGCGGCAGTTCGGATGGCGACAGGGCACGCACGATCAACAGCGCCGCCGCGGCGCCCCGCACCCGGGCTTCCCAGAGCTGCACGGGATGCACGAGAAAATCCTTGCGGATGGCCGGTACGGCCACGCGCGCCGCGACGTCGGCGAGGTCGCCGAGCGCGCCACCGAATCGACTGGGCTCGGTGAGCACGGAGATGGCAGCCGCCCCGCCCTCGACGTAGCGCGCGGCCTGCGCTGCGGCATCAATCCCGAGGTTGATCGCCCCCTTCGACGGCGAGGCACGCTTCACCTCGGCGATCACCCGGATCGTGGGACCGCGGAGGGCCTTGGCAAACAGCTCGGCGGCGTCGGGCGCCGACGGAAGGTCGCGCGCCACGCTCCGGAGCTCCGGTAAGGTAGAGAGGACGGAATGGGCCCGTTCGTGGGAGGCACGGGTGAGGTCGCCGAGGGTCCCTGACGGGAAGGTCCACACCGGTCGTGAAGAAAATGCTTGCACTTCGGCCTGTGTTCGGTTAGCGTGGCGTTTGGTGGATTCGGCCTGCATTCGGGGTCCGGATCTGTAGGTCCCCTTTCGTGGAGCAACCATGCCGCTCACCAAGCGACAGCGGGAAATTCTGTCCTTTCTCTCCGATTACAACGAAGAGAACGGCTACGCCCCGAGTTTCGAAGAGATCGCGTTGCGATTCAACTATAACTCGCTGGCTACGGTGCACGAGCACCTCACCAATCTCGAGCGCAAAGGCTACATCAAGCGCTCGTACAACGAGAGTCGTGCCATCGAGATTCTTCCCTCCGAACTGTTTCAGCGGTCGGTGGAGCTTCCGTTGCTCGGTTCCGTGGCAGCTGGTGCCCCCATCGAGGCCATGCACACGGGTGAAACGATGTCGGTGCCGGATGGTTTCCTGCGTCGCAGCGGAAGCCACTACGTCCTGAAGGTTCGCGGCGACTCGATGATCGAGGAGCAGATCAAGGACGGGGACTACGTGGTCATCAACGATCGCAATGCCGCCGACAACGGCGAGATGGTGATTGCGATGCTCGACGGATCCGGCGCCACCGTCAAGCGCTACTATCGCGAGCGCGACGGCCGGATTCGCCTACAGCCGGCCAACGAAACGATGTCGCCGCTCTTCGTGCACGAAGACGATGTCCGCATTCAAGGCATTGTCGTCGGTGTGCTGCGTCGCTACTGAGGGCGCGACCCGATTACCCTCGGGTCGCGTTGGACGCCACGCGTAGGCGCTGCAGCGCGGCGAGACCGACTCCGTCGGCCATCGCCCGCCGCGTCGTGTCGACAGCGTCCGCGTAGCTGCCAGCCTCACGACTCACGTACAGCGCCGCGGCCGCATTCAGCAACACCGCCGACTGCGCGCCCACCGAGCCGCCGCCGCTGAGGACGTCTTCGATCAGCGTCGCGTTGTGCGCCGGATCACCTCCGGCCAGGTCGTCCAGCGCAATCCCCGAAATGCCATAGGCTGAGGGATCAATCGTCCAGGGCGTCGTGCGACCGTCGTGCACCTCCATGACGTGCGTCGGGCCGAGCGGCGAGATCTCGTCGAGGCCTGGCTCGCCGTGCACGACCATGGCCCGGACCGTTCCCAGTTCAGACAGCGCGTCGGCCAACAGTTCGAGACGTGCACGTTCCGCGACTCCCACGACCTGCCGACCGGCGCGCGCGGGATTGGCCAGCGGGCCCACGATGTTCATCACCGTCGGGACGGCGAGCTCGCGCCGGACGGGGCCAACGTGCCGCAACGCCGGGTGCATCAGCGGGGCAAACATGAAAACGATGCCCGCGTCGGCCAGCGTGGCGGCCATTGCCGGTGGCGTCGTGTCGATGACGACGCCGAGCGCCTCGAGCACGTCGGCGCTCCCTGATCGCGACGTGAACGACCGGTTCCCGTGCTTGGCGACGCGCACACCCATGCCGGCGGCGACGAGTGCCGCGGCCGTCGAGATGTTGAAGGTGGTGAGTGCTCCCCCGCCTGTTCCGCACGTATCGACCAACTCGTGAGGGCGATCAGCCGACAGAACGACCATCGCTTCACGGAGCGCCTCGACGACCCCGGCCACTTCCGTGGGCGTTTCGCCCTTCACGCGCAGCGCCATCAGGAGTGCCGCGACCTGCACCGGCGTGCCTTCGCCGCGCATGATGACACCGAACGCGCGACGCACGCTCTCCGCATCGAGCGACTCGTGCGCGGCCAAGCGTCGAATGGCCTGCGTTAACGCGTCAGCGG